>JAZRYR010000018.1:0-21593 GCA_045600845.1 Lachnospiraceae bacterium
GATTGCAATGAAATAAGACGGTTTTTGATCAAAATCCTGCGAAATTATAGAAATAAACCGTTTTTTTCATGGTTATATCATGCCAAACCGAATTTTTTTTGTTGTTTTTTTCAGAGCAAGTCTTCCAAATGGCTTATTTACCGAAAAATTCCTCAAATTCTGGATTGATGAGCCAAGAATATCTCCGCAAATTCTAATTTTTAATTTAGGTAGTACAAAATTATTCCGGAGTCGAAAAAGTGTACCACCTAAAATGCCATTTTTCATTCTTGGTGGTACAAAATTATTCTTGAATCGAAAATCGTACTTATCAGAGAGCCAAATTCCGGTTTGTTCATATCTTTATCGAGCATCGGATTTTGTCGTACAAAATCCACATCACGAAATAGTTCCTTATCGGGCTGCCGCAAAGCAGCTGCTTTTCTTTTATGTTTATGTATTTATACTAAGAATTTATGTTCGGATGTAAACTGGATAAATCTCTTTGCTGCAGGAGAAGCGTTTCCTTCCGACTGCATGGCAATGCCGATGTTGATTAGCTGAGGCTGGTTTAACGGAAGCATTACAACATTATCTCCAACAGATTGCGCCCAGATTTTATTCATTAAAGTTACACCTAAACCCGCTTCTACCATTGCGTATGCGGAATACGGATCATGAGTTCTGTATTTTACATTTGGTTTGATTTTCTTTTCTTCAAAGAAGAGGGAGTTATCGGTTTCCTGGCCGGTATATACATCGATAAAAGGTTCTTTTTCAAAATCTTTGATATTAAAACTTTCTTTCTGTGCATATGGAGAATTTTTAGAAACCCAGGCAACTAGTTCATCCTCTAAGATATGAACCCAATGATATTGGCCTTTTCTTTTGCTGACTACGCAGAAGTCTGCTGCGTTGTTTTCAACCATTTTTACTAACTGACTGGAAGTACCCTCGATAATACTAACATTAATATCCGGATATTTTCTGGTAAAGTCATAAATCAGTTTGGACAGCTGAGGATAGAAATTGTTGTAGGCGGTACCGATAACGATTTCTCCTTTTTCCAGTCCTTTCAGCTGAGAAGCCATCTGATTGAATTCTTCTTCCTGACGGACGATTTTAATAATAGCAGGGAGGAGCTCTTCACATTCTTTTGTTGGGGTCACACCGGAATGGGTGCGGTTTAACAGAATAATGTCCGATTCTTCTTCCAGAGAAGAAATTGCACGGCTGACACCAGATGGAGTATATCCAAGAGCATCGGCTGCATCACTTAAACTTCCGGTTTCAATAGTTTTAAGCAAAATCTTATATTTCTCGGTATCCATTTTCTCTCCTTTCAGGCATGAGGTGTCCGCGAAGCGGGCGGAGTCCTGATGCCTGTTCCGCGAAGCGGAACGATACTTCTTTCAAATTCTTAGAAGATTTGACTGATTTGCAAAACGCAAAGCACGATGTTTCGATAAAATCAAAATAGCATCGTTTTGACGATTTGTCAACACCACTAAGAAAAGTTATGGTAAATATAGGGTAAATGGGTGTATACTTCCTTATTATACTAGTACATTAAAGTCTACGAATAGAGAGGAAACAAAATGAGTAAAAGAATTGAAACCACTTGTATACAGTCCGGATATTTCGCAAATAATGGAGAACCGAGACAGATGCCGATCGTCCAGAGTACGACTTTCAAATATGACAACAGTGACTACATGGGAAAACTTTTTGATCTGGAAGAAGATGGATATTTTTATTCCAGGCTTTCCAATCCTACTTGCGATAATGTGGCTAAGAAAATCTGTGACCTGGAAGGCGGAGTAGGGGCAATTTTAACTGCCAGCGGACAGGCAGCAAATTTCTTTGCTGTATTCAATATCTGTGAGGCGGGAGATCATTTTATTGCAAGCAGCAGTATTTACGGAGGAACCTTCAACCTGTTTGGAACTACCATGAAGAAAATGGGAATTGAATGCACCTTTGTTGACCAGACGCTTCCGTACGAAGAACTGGCAAAATATTTTAAACCGAATACAAAATGTCTTTTCGGTGAGACCTTGACAAACCCGACCGTAAATGTGCTGGATTTTGCGAAATTTGCGAAATTAGCTCATGACCATGGAGTACCTTTCATCGTTGATAATACCTTTGCAACCCCAATTAACTGCAGACCTTTTGAGTATGGTGCAGATATTGTTGTACATTCTACAACGAAATATATGGATGGCCATGCAGGCACCATCGGTGGTGTAGTGGTTGACAGCGGAAATTTCGACTGGCTGGCACATGCAGAAAAATTCCCTGGATTAACGACTCCGGATGAGTCCTATCATGGAATCATTTATGCGGAAAAATTTGGAAAAGATGCATATATCCAGAAGGCAGTTTCCCAGCTCATGAGAGACTTGGGACCGGTTCAGTCTCCACAGAATGCTTTTTATCTGAATTTAGGTCTGGAATCTTTATACGTAAGAATGAAACAGCATTGTGGCAACGCATATAAAGTTGCAAAATATTTAAAGAATCATGAAAAAGTTGCCTGGGTAAAATATCCGGGTCTGGAAGATGATGACGAGTACGCAATGGCTCAGAAATATATGCCGAATGGAACTTGTGGAGTTCTTTGCTTTGGTGTAAAAGGAAGTCGTGCAGATGCGGAGAAATTCATGGATGCTCTGAAGCTGGCAACCATTGAGACCCATGTTGCCGATTCTCATACCTGCCTGTTACATCCGGCAAGCCATACCCACAGACAGATGACCGAAGAACAGCTGAAAGAAGCTGGCGTAGCTCCAGACTTAATCCGGTTCTCCGTAGGACTGGAAAACGCAGATGACATTATAGAAGACTTAAGCCAGGCTTTAGATATCATTTAATTGTTTTTTCGAAAAGAGGAAGAAAATGGACGCTACAGAAAAAATGCAGAAAAAAGCTGCAAGAGGAGATTTAACGCAGGGAAGCGTAGGTAAAAAATTAGTTTTATTTGCAATTCCTCTGGCGATTGCCAGTCTGGTCCAGGCTTTATATAACTTGGCGGATATGGCGATTGTAGGTCATTACATTGGCTCAGCCGGTATGTCCTCTGTTACGATGGGTGGACTTATCATTAATGTTGTTTTGGCGATTGCCAACGGTCTGGCCAACGGCGGTACCGTATTTATGGGCCAGCTTTTTGGCGCAAAAAAACAGGAAAAAATAAAAGACGTTGCAGGAAGTATGCTGACCGGTTATGGAGCTTTGGCAATTATTTTTACAATCATCATTCTGATTTTTGGCAAAATGATCCTGACTGCAATGAAGACTCCGGCAGAGTCTTTCGACGATGCAGTAACTTACCTGCTTATTTATGTATCCGGTACGATTTTTGTTTATTTATATAACATTTTAGCCGGCATATTAAGAGCAGTTGGAAAAACCACGCCGAGCATGGTGGCGGTTGTTGTTACTGCAGTTCTGAATGTAATTTTAGACTTCCTGTTTGTCGGACCTTTCCATATGGGCGTTGCGGGTGCAGCCATTGCAACTATTATTTCCCAGTGCGGAAGTATGATTATTATGATCATCTATGTAAAGAAGAGCGGATTATTTGATTTCAAGTTAAAATCTTTCCGTATCGACTGGTCCTTATTAAAAGTCGCTTTCAAGATCGGATTTCCACAGGCCCTGCAGTTTGGCCTTACCGTTTGTTCCTATTTGTTCATCAGTGGATTTGTTAATCAATACGGCGTTTTTGCCAGTGCAGCTTCCGGAGCTACTTCTAAAATCTGGAGTTTTGAAGTACTTCCGGCACAGGCGATTCAGATGGCAATGATGACCTTGACGGCCCAGAATATTCCTCGTGGTAATATTGACCGAATCAAGAAAGGCCTGATTATCGGTATGGTCATTGCATTCTGCATGTCCGGTATTTTCTGGGCCGCAGCTCAGCTCTTCCCGGAGGCGATGCTTTCCGTATTTACTACTGACGCAAATGTTCTTGCCGTAGGAACCAGATATTTCCAGATTTTGCTGACCAGTGGTATATTTGAAAGCCTCATGTTCTGCATGTTTGGTGTTATTCAGGGATCCGGCCATACAGTTTATACATTCTTCTGCGCAATTCTTTCTGCAATTGTTGTCCGGGTTTCTCTGGTTTGGATTTTTGATGCTTTCACGACTCTGGGATTCAATGGAATCGCCATTGCCTATGTTTGCGCGCCAGCGGCCAGTGGTCTGGCAGCTTTGATTTTTATTCTGTCGGGAAAATGGAAAAAGAGCAGAGTCCGCGTATAAGATAAGAAGATATGTTTCAAATAAAAAAACACAGATTCATCATAAAGTTGTTGTAACTTTGGGCATACAGAAGAATACATTTGCAGTTACAAATGTATGTTGTAAATAAAAGAATAACCGGAGGAAAATATGAAAAAATTTGCAATACTTTTAGCAGCAGCATTAGCAGTGGTTGGATGTCTTACCGCTTGTGGCGGCGGACAGCCGGAACCGCCTATTCAGGGAAGTTCATCCGTTGTAGAACCAATCGAGAGCGGCGTAATTGATCCGGGCATGGTTGCCGGTGGATGGACCATCAACAATGATGAAACCAAAGGATTTTTACCAGAGGGTTTTGAGGCAGTATTTAATAAAGCTTTAGAAGGATATGCAGGAATGGGATTTGAACCGGTTGCATATCTGGGAAGCCAGGTAGTAGCCGGAACAAACCATATGGTTTTATGTAAAGGTACGATGGTAACCGCGGAACCGATAACAGAATTAAAAGTTGTTGTTATTTATGAAGACCTGGAAGGCAATGCTGAAATAACAAAAGTAAGTGATTTTAATCTGGGCGCAATTTCCGAAATGGATTCCAGCAAAACAGAGGCTGGTCTTGCCGGTGGATGGCAGGTAACGGATACGATCGGCGTAGTAAATATGCCGGCAGATGCACAGGGTGCTTTTGATAAAGCCATGGAAGGCATGACCGGGGTTAATTATCAGCCAATGGCTCTGTTAGGAACCCAGGTTGTAGCAGGCGTAAATTATGCAATCCTTTGCCATGGAACTACGGTAACAGCAGAACCTGTAAATAATATTTACGTAGTATTTGTTTATGCTGGCCTTGACGGAAGTGCTTCCGTAAACAATATTGTCTGCCTGAATTTAGCAGACTTCTCATGAGTCAAAAAATCGGATATTTTATTCGAAAATAAAGCATAAAAAAATAAAAATGGAGCATCCGTGCCGATAATTCAGCATGGGTGCTTCTTATTTTACATGGGTCTATTTTGAATGGTGAATTATATTCTTACGCGTACTGCGGTTTTATAGCCATCTTTTATTGCTGTTTCCAGTTCCTGAAGATGTTTAACGCCGCGAAGAGTAGGGGCGTCCGGAAAGCTGACCACACCATTTTCTTCTAAAGTAACACCCTTTACTTCCAGAAAGATTCCGGGAAAAATTGCAGACATACCTCCGCACCGGAAATAAGGAGTTCTTTGCAACGTCCAGTGTTTTTTACATGGACAGCAACGATGCCATGAGGAACGATGCATCGAATACCGTCGCTCTTTAACTGATTTTCCAGTTTTCGGACATCTTCCTCTTTTAGTTTTACATGGGCAATAAATCGGTTTGGACGGTCAATAAAATTACCCATAATTATGTTACGGTATCTCATTGGTTTTTATGAAAAGTGAATTGAGCAGGTTTTCTATAATACGGCAGCAACGTCCCAGGCGGTGATGATTCCCAGCAGTTTTTCCTCTGATTTTCCATGCTCTGTAACAAATACCATGCCGACGCGGTCGGAATTTTTTAATGCTTCGTCAAAAATATCGCTGATATTGGAAACGGTTTCATTTCTGGAGACAAAACGGTAGGTTTCCGCCGGGTGGACACCCAAAGGGAGATATTCCCCGATTTCGCTGAATCTGGTTTCGTTGGTAATGAGAAGATTTCCAAATAAAATATAGTTCATGAGAGTATTATCACTGAACACACCTACAACTTTGGAATCCTCCAGAATCGGAACATGGGTAAAGGCTTTTTTAAACATGGCAGACATTACTGAGAAGACTTTTGTTTCCATTTCGGCAAATAAAACTTCCCCTAAAGGAACATAAATATCACTGGCTGTCAGAGGCTTTTCAATTCTTCGAATAGTTTTTTTTAGAAGGTCGATCATAGCGTCCGTCGGCTCTACGGCATATTCATCATCAATGCGAGGCCTGTGAGTCAATAAGTTCCGGACATCACGGATGTAATCCAATTCCGAGCGGATATCAATAAATTCCGGACGACGCTGTAACTGGCTGACTGCGGTTCCGTCACTTTTGGCATCCAATTGGTTGACCGCTAATGATTCTAACTGTTTGTATAAATCCAGAAATTCTTCACATTTGTCCATAATTCCACCTCCAATTTTGGCTATTATAACACAGAAATTCATCCTGAAAAACCGTACAGTTTTTGATTTGATTATTGAAGTATTTCCGGGTAGTTTGTGATATAATAATTATTCATAATGAATATAATTTTGCATTACTATTCATGAAACAAATAGAAAGATCAAAAGCAGAACAAGAACAACAATCGGCTTTGGAGGAACAAATGATGAAGAAAAGAATCCTTTGTATGATAGTCACTATTTTGATGTGTGTTTCACTCCTTCCTGTTTCCGGCTTTGCGGAAGAACTGACGGGGGATGAAGATACGGATCAGTTTTATTCCGTGACGGCAGAAGAATGTACCGGCGGAACAATAAATCTTACGCAAACCGAATACAAGTCCGGCGATACGGTCGAATTTACGGTTTCGCCCGACGAAGGATTTGATTTCACAGGGTTGGAAACTGACCCTGAAACGGAAATAACCGACGATAAAGACGGAAACTACAGTTTTATCATGTCGGAATCGGATGTGAGGAAAAGTGCTGTGTTTGAAATCCCGTTGACTGTAGATAAGGGTAAATTCGTTTCGGATTTTGGGGTAGGTGCTTATGACTATCATCCATTCGAATGGTCCGATATGAACGATGCGATGGAAGCCGCCGGATTTTCCCTCTTGTATACCTGCAGAAGCGACCAAAAGCTGATTAAGGGAGGCATTGACCTGAATGATGGTGAAGGCGGGAAATATATTTATTTGAGCGAAAAATTTGAGAATAATTTCAATTCCAACCTGGTTACGGGAGTTATTCTTTTAAAAGACAGCGGTCACCCGAATATCTTCAGATACGGAGGGAAAAATTATAAACCTATTTCCAACTCTCATCAGTTTAGTAAATCCGACGGAAACCTGAATCAGGACGTGAGCAGAGGAGGTACTTTATATTTGTATTATACGACCGATGGCGCTGATAAAGGCGACCCCGTTCTGTCAGAACTGATTGTTACTTATTATCCGAATATGTTTTACCGGTATGATTATGTCATGTCTGTCAACGAATACACCGATGAAGAGGGGACACACACAACTGTTACGGCTCCCGGGGATGTTGCTGAGAATGGAGCACATGTTTATCTTTACCAGAAATTCCATACCCATACTCTTTCGCATAAATATGACGAGAATTATCACTGGGATGTGTGCACCGAGTGTGAATATGTTTCAGCAAAAGAACCTCATAATTACAGTTATGTGCCTCTTGATAACGGCTATCAGCATGATGTTGTATGCAGCTGCAGAAAATATACGGAAAATCATACGGATGCGGACGGTGACCTTTTATGTGATGTCTGCTCCGCAAAGCTGGCCGCAAAGGCCGATGGCCTGTTTTTTGATACCTTCCTTAATGCGTGGAATTATGCGGTATGGCAGAATCACGATGTAACGATAAACGTTTTAAAAAATGCTATGATCACCGAAACACCGGAACCGCTTAGAAACCGTAACACTGTAATCGTAACCGGTGCCAAAGGAGTTGAACCTGCTGTAATAGAGCTTGTAAATAAATACTTTTCAGTAGAGAACGGAACTCTGATAATAGACAATGATGTGAGTTACTATGGTCTGGAAATGGAGAAAATGTTCCGTGTGAGCGGTACGGCTGCCACTCTTTGCATCAAATCAGGAAATATCAGTGCGAAATACACTTATAAGTCCGGTAACGAAACGATCATAGACGCAGATAAAAGTTCAGAAGTGGTTATTATGAACGGTAATATATCGGGAGCTGCTTATGCACTGTCTGCCAAAGGCTGCTGGGACGTAAACATTTCCGGAGGAGATTTATCGGGAACAGAAGCCGCAGTATCTGCCAAAGCGTGCCATAATATAGCAATTAAGTATGGAACGTTCAGCGGTGACAAATGCGGACTTTTCCTTGACAGCGAATCCCATGCGGAGGTCACAGGCGGTACATTCCGGTCGGGTGGTTCCTGCTCGATTAAAGTCGACAATGGCAGAGTAAAAGATATCTTCCCTGCAGGCTATAACTGCTACAGGGAAGACACAGGGAAAAGAGTGGAGATCGAAGACGAAGCCGGAACGGTAGCCGAAAATGTTACAGTCAAATATATTCCTTTTAATATCAGCATCACATACGAGGGAAACGGCGTAGTAGAGTGCAGCGCGAAGAAGGCCTCCTTTGGAGAAATCATACAACTTGTCGTAAAAAGGGAACCAGGAAATCATCTTGAGAAATGGGAAACCTCGGATGTTTCTATTTCAGGTGAAAATACATTTGTAATGCCGGATAAGGATGTCCGTATAAAAGCGGTGTTTAAGGAAAACGAATCGGTTTCATATCTTGACGAAAGCAGAAAGGCACATTCAGTTACAGTTTACGACAAACTGACCCCATATATGACAACGCTTCCTGCAGGCTGGTATGTTGTTGATGGTAAAGTGAGTATTGATTCACGTATTGAAACAAATGGAGATATCCATCTTATCCTGAAAGACGGAAGTACTCTCGAGGCAAAGAATGGTATTCATGTCGGAAGTAGCAGCTCTCTTACTGTTTACGGACAGGGTACGGGAGATAATGCAGGTGCTGTTTATACAGCATCACAAAATGACTATTATAATTCCCCAATCGGAGGAAATGCAGACGAAAGCAGCGGTGAAATAATAATAAACGGCGGTAATATCATTTCCAAAGGCACATACGGCGCAGGTATCGGCGGAGGCGGCGGAAAATCGAAAAATAAAGGCGGTACAGGAACTGTTATTATAAATGGAGGCAGAGTCGAAGCTGAAAGCAATTACGGCGCAGGTATCGGCGGAGGATACAACATGGGAAAGGGTGTTGTCACGATAAACCGCGGTACAGTTATCGGAACCTGCAATTATTACGGAGCGGGTATTGGCGGAGGAATGTATGGCGAAGGAGAAGTTTCAATAAACGATGGCACAGTAAATGCTTCAGGAAACGGCTATGCGGCAGGAATCGGAAGTAGTGGATACTCTTATACGGGATGGATTTCGATCACAGGCGGAACGGTTGACGCGGTAAGCAAAAGCTCGGTCGCAGGCGCAATCTGTGCAGGCAAGGACGGCTTTATCAGAATCTTTCCATTTGGAAGATATTCACTTGAAGTAAAGACAGAAAACAATCAGGAAATAACCGGTTCACCTTTCAATTCCGAAATAGAGATAGCAGATAAATTGGAAGGGAAAAAAGAAGTTCATATAAAAAAGGTTCTTACGGAGCCGGTAATAGATACCGTAACAATCAGCTTCAATATGAACGGCCACGGAGGGGAGATTCCTGCCCAGACGGTAAGTGTGGGATCCCTGGTATCAAGACCTGCTGACCCGCAGGATTCCGGATACACTTTCAAAGGCTGGTACGGCGATTGCGAGTTCAAGATACCGTTTGACTTTGATGCTACGGTAAATGCGGATACGGTCATTTATGCAAAATGGGAAAAGAACCAAAATAAACCAACGAATCCGAATACAGGGGACGAAAACAATAAGATGCTCTGGATTATTCTTACTATAGCAGGAGCAGCATTACTTACGGCAGCTGTTATCGGTAGAAAGATAAAAATTTGCCGGAGAAAATAAAGCCATAAGTTTTAAATGCGTCTTTGTATTCAGGACGAACTGCATAAAGCCCGGCGGTTTTCAATAAGCCGGCGGGCTTTTGTGAAGGAAACTGAAACACAGAGAAGCATTCTGAAAAACTATATGGCAAGATAATTGCAGATGATGTATAATACAAAAGATTATTTGCAGCCGGCAAAGTGGTCAGCGGAGAGAACTGGAAACTTTGCTGTTATTGGGAGGTTTTGAAATGAAATTATGTTCAATAAAATTTAAATTGATCATTGCTTCTGTTATCACATTCTTGACGACATTGGGCACCACGGTATTCACATTTGCAGAAGAAAGAGGAACCTATACGGTTCCGGTAATAGAGGATAAAATAATCTTTATTGGTGGTGGTATTTTTGCCGCTGTTGTTGTTATTGGTACCTGCATTTTTGGATTTATCCTCCGAAGAGCCCAGAACAGAGCCCATAAGGAATGGCTGGATGCCAATAATATGACGGACGAAGAACTGAATCAGCAGGCGAAAGAATATAAAATCAGAGAAAAACAGCGTAAAAAAGAAATGAGAGCCAGAAAGAAAGCCAGAAAACAGGCCATAAGACAGATGAAAAAACAAAAGTAAGAAATTAAATTGTATTGGTAAGAAGGTTATGATAAAGGGGGAAAGAAAAATGTTAACAGTAAAAGAAAATGTCAGAGAAACATTAAAAAAAGACGGACATCCGGATCGTTTTGTTAACCAGTTTGAATATTTGGGAATGACTTTCAGTCCTCAGGGCGGTGCAGGCGCCAGACCTGTTTATGGAGGACCGGCAGTTCAGAATGCATGGGGCGTTTATACGCAGTGGCCGGAAGGAACCCCAGGCCCATTCCCGGTACATACTCCGGAAAAAATTGTTATTAAAGATATTGAGCATTGGCAGGATTATGTAAAAGTTCCTAAGGCTTCCGGTTTTTCCGATGCAGAGTGGGAATTCCCTTTAAAGATTGCAGAAAACATCGATAAAGAGAATCAGTTCTTGTGCTCCATGGTAGCTCCTGGATTATTTGAACAGTGCCATCATTTAATGGAAATCCAGAGATTCCTTATGGCTTTCTACGAGAACCCAGACGAACTTCATGAAATCATCAATGTTCTGAAAGATTATGAACTGGAAATGGCAGAAGAAACATGTTCCCATCTTCATCCGGAAGCAGTATTCCATCATGATGACTGGGGCAGCCAGCTGTCAACCTTCATCTCTCCTGCGATGTTCGAGGATTTCTTCGTAGAACCTTATAAAGAGATTTACGGCTACTATCATGACCATGGCGTAGAGCTGATTGTTCACCACGCAGATTCTTACTGTGCAACCTTAGTTCCGGATATGATTGAAATCGGAATTGATATCTGGCAGGGTGCCATGAGCACGAACAACATTCCGGCTCTGGTAGAGGAATATAAGGGACAGATTGCTATTATGTCTGGTATCGACTCTGCATGGGTTGATAATCCAGAGAACTCTCGTGAGAATACAAAAGCATGGGTTAAGAAAGTCCTTGACGAATATGAAACCCCGAATGGATTTATTCCTTGCATCACGCAGGGAGGCCCTATGAGCACTTTCAAGGGTGTTTATACAGATGCCTGTGAAGAAATAGCTGCTTACAATCAGGAAAGATTCGGCGTAAGCTCCAATGTTGGTTCTGGATTTGGCAGATAATTGATTTGTTGTAACGGATTTTTACTGTGGAGGGATGTGAGAAAACTCACATCCTTTATTTTTTGATTGTTATTCTCCAGGACTTCGACTTAGTAGGAAACAACAGAAAAAAGAAAAGTGGATTTATCAAAGGCAAGTCAATGTAAACAGCGGGTAAACCACAATAAATTGAGAAATTCTTCTGTAAACCGCACAATATGTGGTGTGTTTACATTGATTTTAAGGGCATCTTTTGGTATCATTAACTATCTGTGGGCTTAGCTTAATTTTCACTATGCAGAATCGGCATTTGACGGAAGTTGGAGTTGCTTTCGGTTCATGCCAGAAAGAGAGAATTACATGATTCAAGCGATAGTAGCAGTAGACAAAAACTGGGCGATAGGAAAGAATGGCAAACTACTGACCAATATTCCGGATGATCAGAGGTTTTTCCGGCAGACGACGACCAACCAGGTTGTCATTATGGGAAGGAAAACGCTGGAAAGTCTGCCTCAGGGAAAACCTCTTCCAAACCGGGTAAATATTATTCTGACCAGAAACCCGGCATATAAAAACAAAGATGTAACGGTAGCTCATTCGGTGGAGGAAGCTTTAGCAGAAGCCAGTCGATATGATGCAGACATATTTATTGCCGGCGGGGAAGAGATTTATAAACAGATGTTGGATTATTGTGATGAGGCGTTGGTAACGTTCATCGATTATGCTTATCAGGCCACGGATTATTTTCCAAATCTGGATAAGAAGGCAGAATGGGTATTGGCAGCAGAATCGGAGGAACAGACCCATTTTGATGTGATCTACTACTTCCGGAAATATGTAAAAAGAAAAGATTTCAGAGAATAATTAACAAATTAAAATAGAGAATTACTGATCATAGAAAGGGAGAAACAAAATGATTAACGATAAAAAAGTACTTTACAGTGCAATGCAGGCTACCGGTGTTTTACATATCGGCAATTACTTTGGAGCATTAAAAAACTGGGTAAATTTAAGTGATGAATTCGAGTGCTTTTATGCAGTAGCGGACCTTCACGCCCTGACGATCCGTAGAGACCCGGCAGAATTAAGAAGAAGTGCCAGAAACGTACTTATGATGTATATTGCTGCTGGCTTAGATCCAGAAAAGAACTGTATCTATTATCAGTCCAGCGTTCCGGCTCATGCAGAATTAGCTTGGATCATGAACTGCTTCACCTATATCGGAGAACTGAACCGTATGACCCAGTTTAAAGATAAAAGTGCAAAACATGCAGATAACATTAACGCAGGCCTGTTAACTTATCCGGTACTGATGGCTTGTGACATTCTTCTTTATCAGGCGGACGTTGTTCCGGTAGGTATTGACCAGAAACAGCATCTGGAACTGACCAGGGACATTGCAGAACGATTCAACGGAATTTATGGGGATGTATTCACGATTCCGGAAGCTTACATCGGAAAAGCAGGAGCCAGAATCATGAGCCTGGCAGATCCGACCAAGAAGATGAGTAAATCGGATGAAAACCAGAACAGCGTAGTTTATGTACTGGATGATAAAGACACGGTTATCCGTAAATTCAAGAGAGCAATTACAGATTCCGATTCCCAGATTCTGTATTCTGAAGATAAGCCAGGTATTATGAATCTGATCGATATTTATTGTGCAGCTACCGGAAAAGCTTCGGCAGATGTAGAAAAAGAATTCGACGGAAAAGGCTATGGGGAATTTAAATTGGCCGTCGGAGAAACCGTTGCCGATGCGTTAGTTCCGGTAAGAGAACGTTATGCCCAGTTAGAAAAAGACAAGGCATATGTCGATGGAATCATCAAGGAAAATACGGAAAAAGCCAGCTATTTTGCAAACAAGACCTTAAGAAAGGTTCAGAAGAAAGTCGGACTTCCTGAGAGAATCAAATAAGAGGGTATTTCATGGCAAATAAAACAAGTACAAATTCATATAATGCGGACTCCATAACAATATTAGAAGGTCTGGAAGCCGTAAGACGTCGTCCGGGAATGTATATCGGAAGTGTTTCCACGAAGGGTCTGAATCATCTGATTTATGAAATCGTCGATAACTCCGTGGATGAGCATCTGGCCGGATACTGCAGCGAGATTACGGTTACTTTAAATGCGGATGGCTCTGTTACGGTTACCGATAACGGCCGGGGCATCCCCGTAGGAATTAACCAGAAGACCGGTCTCCCGGCAGCAGAAGTCGTATTTACCATGCTTCATGCCGGCGGTAAGTTCGGTGATGGAAACTATAAGATCTCCGGCGGTCTCCATGGTGTTGGCGCTTCGGTAGTTAACGCTTTAAGCACCTGGCTGGAAGTCAGCATTAAAAGAGAAGGCAAGGTTTATTACCAGCGCTTTGAAAGAGGAAAAAAGATCTGCGAATTAACAGAAAAGGGAACCTGCAGAAAGAGTGATTCCGGTACGACGGTTACCTTCCTTCCGGATCCGGAAATTTTTGAAAAAACCTATTTTAAGGCAGATGCCATTAAATCCAGACTTCACGAAACGGCTTATTTGAACCCGGAACTGTCCCTTGTTTTCAAGAATGATCGGTTCAATGAAACTGAGGAAGTAATCTTCTCGGAGCCGAAAGGAATTGTGGCTTATGTAGAGGAGTTAAATACCGGAAAAGAAGCCGTTACACCTGTAGTATATTTTAAGGGCAAGGAAGAGGGCATCGAGGTTGAGGCAGCCCTTCAGTTTACTAATGACTTTCAGGAGAACATTTTAGGCTTCTGTAATAATATTTATACCCAGGAGGGTGGAACCCATATTACTGGGTTTAAAGCCCGTTTTACCACCTTGATCAACAATTACGCCCGGGAACTGGGAATCCTGAAGGAAAAGGATGAAAACTTTACCGGGACTGATGCCCGGAATGGGATGACGGCTATCATAGCAGTAAAACATCCGGACCCGAGATTTGAAGGACAGACAAAGACGAAGCTGGATAATCCGGATGCACAAAAGGTTACCAGCGATGTTACCGGAACAGAACTGGAACGTTATTATGACAAGAATCTGGAAAATCTGAAGGCAACCATCGCCTGTGCAGAAAAAAGCGCAAAAATCCGTAAGGCGGAAGAAAAGACAAAGACCAACATGCTTTCCAAGTCTAAGTTTGTTATGGAAGGCAATGGAAAACTGGCCAACTGTGAGAGCAGGAATCCAGAAGAATGTGAGGTCTTTATTGTCGAAGGTGATTCGGCCGGCGGCAGTGCCAAAACGGCCCGGAACCGTAAGACTCAGGCAATTCTCCCGATCCGTGGAAAGATTCTGAATGTAGAAAAAGCTTCCATCGATAAAGTACTGGCTAATGCGGAAATCAAGACCATGATCCAGGCCTTTGGCTGTGGCTTTTCGGAAGGTTATGGAAATGATTTTGATATCAGCAAATTAAGATATAACAAGATTATCATCATGACCGATGCGGACGTAGACGGAGCCCATATTGCGACGCTGCTTCTGACGTTCTTCTATCGTTTCATGCCGGAACTGATCCAGGCTGGCCATGTTTATCTTGCAACGCCGCCTCTTTATAAGGCAATTCCAAAGAGAGGAGAAGAAGAATATCTTTATGACGATCTGGCTTTGGAGAAATACCGGGCGAAACATAAAGGGGACTTTGTCCTCCAAAGATATAAAGGTCTGGGGGAAATGGACGCAGACCAGTTATGGGAAACTACATTGGATCCGGAAAACCGGGTGCTGAAGAAAGTTGAAATCGATGATGCCAGACTGGCTTCTGAAGTTACCGAAATGCTTATGGGAAGCGATGTAGGTCCTAGAAAACAGTTCATCCATGATAATGCCAATCTGGCGGAGTTGGATGTATAAAAACTTGAAGTATTGATACAGGAGAGATATCAAAATGCCGGAAAAAATACTTAATAGCGAATATTCAGACGTGATGCAGAAATCCTATATCGATTATGCCATGAGCGTTATCTGTGCCAGAGCCGTACCGGATGTAAGGGATGGCTTGAAACCGGTACAAAGAAGGGTTCTTTACGCCATGTCTCAATTAGGTCTGAAAGCAGATCGGCCACACAGAAAATCGGCTCGTATCGTTGGTGATGCCATGGGTAAATATCATCCTCATGGTGACTCTTCCATTTACGAAACCTTAGTTGTAATGGAGCAGGATTTTAAGAAGGGAATGCCTTTGGTTGATGGCCATGGAAACTTTGGCTCTATCGAAGGCGATGGCGCCGCTGCGATGCGATATACAGAAGCCCGACTGCAGAAATTCACCCAGGATGTTTATCTGGCAGATCTGGATAAAGACGTGGTTGATTTTGTGCCGAATTTTGATGAAACAGAAAAAGAGCCGGCGGTTCTTCCGGTACGAGTTCCGAATATTCTGATTAATGGTTCCGAAGGTATTGCGGTAGGTATGACCACCAGTATTCCGACGCACAACCTGAATGAAGTTGTGGATGCCATGATTGCTTATATGAAAAAAAATTCCATCACCACCGAAGAACTTATGGAATATATGCCGGGTCCGGATTTCCCTACGGGAGGTTTGGTAATTAATAAATCCGAGTTAAAGAATATTTATGAAACCGGTGTAGGTAAAATCAAACTTCGTGGCAAGGTTGTTTTAGAACCGGCCAAGAGAAAATCCGATAAAGACAAATTAGTTATTACTGAAATTCCTTATACGATGATTGGCGCAAACATCGGCAAGTTTATTTTAGATGTCTGTGATTTAGTGGAATCAAAAAAAACGACCGATATTGTAGATGTATCCAATGAATCTTCCAAAGAAGGTACCCGTATCGTTCTGGAACTGAAAAAGGGAGCAGACCCGATAAAAATCGAGAACTTGCTCTACAAAAAAACGAAACTGGAAGATACTTTTGGTGTGAATATGCTGGCCATCGTGGATGGAAAGCCAGAAGTTTTAGGTTTAAAGGATATTATCCGCCACTGTGTGGATTTCCAGTATGAAATCAACACCAGAAAATTCAACACCCTTCTTGCAAAAGACAAAGAGCAGAAGGAAATCAAAGAAGGCCTGATTAAAGCCTGCGATATTATCGACCTCATTATTGAAATCATCCGTGGTTCTGAGAATGTATCCCTGGCGAAAAACTGTCTGATTCATGGTGATGTTCAAAATGTAAAATTCAAGTCGGAATCTTCCAGAAAAGAAGCTTCCAAGCTTGCTTTTACGGAAAAACAGGCTCAGGCTATCCTGGACTTAAGGTTATCGAAACTGATCGGCTTGGAAATTCTTCAGTTAAAAGACGAGTATGAAAAACTTTTAAAAGAAATCGAAGAATATGAAAAGATTTTAGATGATAAGAGCGCTATGCGCAAAGTTATCATTAAAGACTTAGAGAAAATCAAAAAAGAGTATGGCTATGACCGAAAGACGGAGATCCTTGATGGAGAAGCTGCGGTATTCGAAGAAGAAAAGATTAAAGAGCAGGAAGTTGTATTTCTCATGGACCGCTTCGGATATTCCAAAATTATCGATGTGGCTGCTTATGAGAAAAATGTTGCGGTTATTGACGCAGACAATAAATATGCAATCCGCTGCATGAATACCGACCGCATCTGCATCTTTACAAATCTGGGAATGGTTCATCAGGTAAAAGTTTCCAAAGTACCATTAAAGAAACCGAAAGATAAAGGTCTGCCGATTGATAATATTTGTAACTATTCCAGTTCCAAGGAAGATATCGTGCAGATTTGCCCGTTGGGCGAACTGAAAATGAATATGATGCTGTTCACTACCAAGAAGGGCATGATGAAATTTGTAGATGCGACCGAATTTGAAATGAGCAGATTATCCGCAGCTGCCACAAAGCTGACCGATGGTGATGAAGTTGTAAGCATCGATTTGTTTGATGCTTCCGACAAGATAGTCTACGATGCCGGAGAGCCAGATTTTGATGAAGAACCAAGCATTTTTATTTCCGGTGGCTCCGATGATGGAATTAGTGAATATATCGATCCGGATGGCGACCAGTTAACCTTCCAGTTTATTGATTATGATGATGGAAGTATCTCGGAAGAGCTTCTCTATGAAGAAGAGAAGGAAGAGCCAAAGACGGAAGAAAAATCCAAGGAACCGGTATTCTCCACGAATAAGATGGTAGTACTTCAGACCAAAGACGGCGTTTTCTTACGGTTTAAGCTGAATGAAGTACCAGAGAAACATAAAGGCGCAGTTGGTGTAAGAGCGATTAAACTGAATGAAGATGATGAAATCGATAAGGTATATATTGTAGGATTTGGGGATAAGGCGACCATTGAATATCACAACAAGCAGGTAGAATTGATGAAAATCAAATTATCCAAGCGTGATACGAAGGGAACCAAAATCCGTACCTGATTGCAGGAAGGTTAGGGAAAATGCTGAAAAAAAGCAGAAAAATCCTTGTATTTACGGGAAAATACCGATTGAAATAGCATGCCCATCAGTCTATGATGTTACTTAAAAATATTGGCGAAAGCCGGAAAGAAGGAAACGATATGGATAAGAAGTTACGAGTTGGCGTTTTAGGTGCAACAGGAATGGTTGGCCAGAGATTTGTCACTCTTCTTGAGAACCACCCATGGTTCGAAGTAGTGTTACTGGCAGCAAGTGAAAGAAGTGCTGGAAAAACATACGAAGAAGCTGTTGGCGCAAAATGGAAATTAGACACACCAATGCCGGAACGTCTTAAAACCATGATCGTTAAGAATTTAAATGACATTGAAGAAAATGCAAAGGAAGTAGACTTCTGCTTCAGTGCGGTAGATATGGACAAAGAAGCTATCCGTGCTTTTGAGGATGCTTATGCAAAGACCGAAACTCCTGTAGTTTCCAACAACTCTGCACATAGATGGACTCCGGATGTTCCTATGATTATTCCGGAAATTAACCCGGAACACATCGAGGTTATTGAGTTCCAGAGAAAACGTCTGGGAACAAAGAAAGGCTTCGTAGCCGTAAAACCGAACTGCTCCATCCAGAGCTATACTCCTGCATTAAACGCTCTGAAAGATTTCGGACCAAAGGAAGTTGCGGTATGTACTTATCAGGCAATCTCTGGTGCTGGAAAAACTTTCAAGGATTGGCCGGAAATGATTGAAAACGTGATTCCATTTATCGGTGGCGAAGAAGAAAAGAGCGAAAAAGAGCCTCTCCGTGTATGGGGCAAGGTGGATAGAGAAAAAGGTGAGATCGTTCCTGCAGAAGGTCCGATTATCACAGCACAGTGCATCCGAGTTCCTGTATTGAATGGACATACGGCAGCAGTATTTGTAAAATTTGACAAGAAACCTTCCAAAGAAGAAATGATTGAAAGATGGAGAGCTTACAAGGGTGTTCCTCAGGAACTGGAACTTCCAAGTGCTCCGAAGAATTTCATTCAGTACTTTGAAGAAGAAAACCGTCCACAGCCGAAGCTGGACGTAGATTATGAAAATGGAATGGGCGTTTCCTTAAGCAGACTTCGTGACGATACTTTATTTGATTACAAGTTTGTAGGACTTTCTCATAATACTGTCCGTGGCGCAGCAGGCGGAGCCATCCTCTTAGCAGAACTTCTGACAGCAAAAGAGTATATTACAGCAAAATAAATAACAATCTGTGTCGGTCCGGATGGGGCAGACTGCAGGTGGAATTAGACAGTAGTTTTAAACAATATTATACGAGGTGACAACGATGAAAATCCGAACAAGATATGCTCCTAGCCCGACCGGCAGAATGCATGTAGGTAATTTAAGAACAGCCCTTTATGAGTACCTGATTGCACGCCATGAAGATGGTGAATTTATCTTAAGAATTGAAGATACCGACCAGGAACGTTTTTTTGAAGGTGCTCTGGAAATTATTTACCATACCATGGAGGAAACCGGACTGGATTACGATGAAGGGCCAGACAAACCGGGGGATTGTGGACCATATGTTCAGTCGGAACGTGTGGAAGCCGGCATCTATATGGAATATGCGAAACAGCTGGTAGAAAAAGGCGAAGCATATTACTGCTTCTGTACAAAAGAACGTCTGGAATCTTTAAAACAGGAAGTAGCCGGAAAAGAAATCGTTGTTTATGATAAACATTGCCTCTACCTTTCCAAAGAAGAAGTGGAAGCGAATCTGGCTTCCGGAATGCCTTATGTAATCCGCCAGAATATTCCAAACGAAGGAACTACGACTTTTGTTGACGATATTTACGGAGCAATTACTGTAGAGAATTCCGAACTGGATGACATGATTCTGATTAAATCGGATGGATATCCTACCTATAATTTTGCAAATGTTGTAGACGACCATCTGATGGGAATCACTCATGTTGTAAGAGGAAATGAGTACCTTTCTTCTACACCAAAATATATTCGTCTGTATGATGCTTTTGGCTGGGAACCTCCAGTATTTGTTCATCTGCCTTTAATCACAGACGAAGAGCATCATAAGCTTTCCAAGAGAAGCGGTCATTCTTCTTTCGAAGATCTGGTAGAGCAAGGCTTCTTACCAGAAGCGATTGTAAACTTTATTGCTCTTTTAGGCTGGAGTCCGGAAGGAAACGAAGAGTTATTCAACCTGCAACAGTTAATCGAAGCTTTTGACTATAAGAGAGTCAATAAGAGTCCTGCTGTTTTCGATATGGTAAAACTGCGTTGGATGAACGGTGAATATATTAAGAATCTGGCCTTTGACGAATATAAGAAATATGCTGCCCCTTATGTAAAACAGATTTTTGCAAAAGAAGAAGAGGGCGTTAGCGTCAATGCAGATGGTGTGAAATTCGAAGAAGCAGCTCTGGATAAGATTATGGATCTGGTAAAAACCAGAATCGAAATCTTCCCGGATATTCCGGAAAAAATTGATTTCTTAAATCAGCTTCCGGAATATGATGTAGCAATGTACACCCACAAAAAGATGAAAACAAATTCGGGGAACTCCTTAGAAGTACTGAAGGAAACCTTACCTCTTCTAAAGGCTCAGGAAGATTATTCCGTAGACGCTCTGCATGATCTGATTTCGGACTATATTGCAAAGAAAGAAGTAAAAAATGGTCTTGTTTTATGGCCATTAAGAACAGCAGTTTCCGGAAAACAGAGTACTCCCGGCGGAGCTTTCGAGATTATGGAAATTCTTGGAAAAGAGGAATCTCTCCGCAGAATTAAAGTGGGAATCGAAATGCTGGAAGCAGCAAATGCGTAATTAATAATTAAAAATCAGTGGAAAAAGCAGTCCAGGAATTCGGAGGGGGCTGCTTTTTTATTGCGAATGATTTCAGTATAACCCAAACGCAGAGATTTTCGTGCTCTAGTCATAGCTACATAAAGGATTCGACGTTCTTCTGCAATGGCCTCCTTGGTATCCGCCTTTTTTCCGGGAATAACGTCCTGATTTAAATCTGGAAGATATACAATGTTAAATTCTAGGCCTTTGGCGCCGTGCATGGTCATAATCTGCACCGCATCTGCCTCTTCTTTCCGGTTCATATTATTAGATTCTTTGGAAATTGTTTTAAACCGATGGTTATTTTGAGATTCGGCCTCTTCTGACTCGTTCATTACAGCTAACCATTCTTCTAATGTAGTAAGATCTTTGCAGCTTTCCCTAAGCTCCTCCAGTTCATCCTCCAGTTCTTCCAAGGAAATCTGATGGGTCCTTGCATATTCTTTCAGATAGTTTTCATATCCAACCGCCTTCAGAATATAAGTAATAGCCGCATAGGGACTACATTTCGAAAGAAAATACAGATCTTTTTTCAGCTTATGAATTTGGGAGAGAAGGTCAGAGTTTCCTGCGTAATATTGACGGAGGCTTGAGAACAGACAAGATATGGAATCCTCACTGGATGTTTCGGAAAGAGCCATTCTGGAAATATAGCGGGACGGCTTGTTCAGAATTCGTAGCAGACAGGAGCGGATGTTCGGAGCGATTTTTCCTTGCGATGAAATCCGGCCGGACAAGTGAAG
>JAZRYR010000019.1:0-56270 GCA_045600845.1 Lachnospiraceae bacterium
AAAGATGTACTGATTCCGGGAATTATGGAACACATCGAGCGTGCAGGCGTTCATAGTGGCGACTCCATTGCTGTATATCCTCCATATAACCTGAATAAGGAATCTCAGGAGAAAATCTGCAATGTATCGGAAAAATTAGCATTAGCTTTAGGAACCAAGGGACTGGTAAATATCCAGTATCTGATTTACGAGGGAGAGCTTTATGTCATTGAAGTAAACCCAAGAGCTTCCCGTACCGTTCCATATATCAGCAAAGTCACCGATGTTCCGATGGTAGACATCGCTTCCAAGGTCATGTTAGGCGCAAAACTGGCGGATTTAGGCTATGAAACCGGTTTAGTGAAACCTCCTGCATACTTTGCAGTAAAAGTCCCTGTATTCTCCTTTGAGAAGCTGAATGATGCCAACTCCATCTTAGGACCGGAAATGAAATCCACCGGAGAAGTATTAGGAATCGGCAGAACCAGAGCAGAAGCGTTATTTAAAGGTCTTACGGCTGCAGGCTTCGCTGTACCTTCCATCCACAGTACGGACAAGATCGGAGCCTTGATCAGTGTGGATGAAAATGACTATGGTGAGATTGCATTCCTGGCAGGACGTTTTTATGATCTGCAGATTTCCATTTATGCAACCAGTGGAACGGCGGCAACTATCCGTAAGATGGGAATTCCGGTTGTAACTGTT
The DNA here is from genome assembly GCA_045600845.1 of Lachnospiraceae bacterium. GTDB lineage: Bacteria > Bacillota > Clostridia > Lachnospirales > Lachnospiraceae > RGIG5612. Next base: position 685 of record JAZRYR010000019.1, read on the forward strand.
GCCAATGCTACAGAAAGCAGCGACATCACGGATCTGATGGCTCAGGGCAAATTGAATTACATTATCTACACCGGAGCTGTGAAGGACGCTACCGTAGGCGATTACACCGTCCTTCATCGAAAGGCAATGCAGCTGGGGATTCCTTGTATTACCTCTTTGGATACGGCAAACGCTTTGGCCGATGTCATGGCAAGCCGTTTTACTACGGATAACACCGGCCTGGTGGATATCAACAATATGTGATGGATACCGTTTGAGTATACTTGCGTTTGATGGTATAATATCGAACGCAAGTATTTTTATTTATGGAGAAAAAACATGAGCACAAAAATGAACATCAAAAAGCTGGAGGAAAGAGCAATTCTTCCTACTTACGGAAGTGAATTTTCTGCCGGAGCAGACCTTTATGCATGTTTGGATGAGGCAGTAACCATTGAACCGGGAGAAGCCGTGCTGATCCATACGGGAATCGCTATGGAAATACCGGTTGGTTATGCTGGTTTGATATATGCCAGAAGCGGTCTGGCTACGAAGAAGGGATTAGCTCCTTCTAATAAAGTAGGTGTAGTAGATGCAGACTACCGTGGAGAAATCATGGTTTCTCTGTTTAATCATTCCAAAGAGGCCAGAGTTGTTGAGCATGGAGAAAGAGTTGCCCAATTAGTAATTGCCCCATTTATTACTGCAGAATGGAATGTGGTAGAGGAATTGAACGAAACTGCCCGTGGAGAAGGCGGTTTTGGCAGTACTGGCACGAAATAGAAAATAACAATGCTGATATAGCGTTTGTTCAGGAGGATAAATAATGATTTACTCAAAAGAAGTAGAACTGATGTGCCCTGTAGCCAGTGGCGCAAATCATGGTCCGGCTCCGATTCCTCAGGAGGGAGAATGGACAAAAGCAAAGGAAGTTACGGATATCAGCGGACTTACCCATGGAGTTGGCTGGTGTGCTCCACAGCAGGGAACCTGCAAACTGACTTTAAATGTAAAAAACGGAATTATCGAAGAGGCTCTGGTTGAGACTTTAGGATGCTCCGGAATGACTCATTCTGCAGCGATGGCAGCAGAAATCCTTCCGGGGAAGACGATTTTAGAAGCTTTAAATACGGACTTAGTATGTGACGCAATTAATACGGCTATGAGAGAATTGTTCCTTCAGATTGTTTATGGAAGAAGCCAGACGGCATTCTCGGAAGGTGGACTTCCAATCGGAGCAGGCCTTGAGGATTTAGGAAAAGGTTTAAGAAGCCAGGTAGGAACCATGTATGGTACCAAGGCAAAGGGCCCTAGATATCTGGAAATGACCGAAGGCTATGTAACCAAAATTGCGTTAGACGATCATGATGAAATTATCGGTTATCAGTTTGTCAACCTTGGTAAGATGACAGACTTTATTAAGAAGGGCGATGACCCAAATACCGCCTGGGAAAAGGCGAAAGGTCAGTATGGCCGTGTAGATGATGCGGCAAAATTAATCGACCCAAGAATGGAATAGGAAGGAGGAGAGATTATGGCATTATTTGAATCTTACGAAAGACGTATCAATCAGATTAACAAAGTATTAGCACAGTACGGAATCTCTTCTCTGGAAGAGGCAGAGCAGATTACAAAAGAAAAAGGCTTGAATATCTATGACCAGGTAAAGGCAATTCAGCCAATCTGCTTCGAAAACGCCTGCTGGGCTTATACCGTAGGCGCTGCTTTAGCAATTAAAAAGGGACAAAAGAGGGCTGCAGATATTGCGGCAACCTTAGGTGAAGGTCTTCAGGCCTTCTGTATTCCGGGAAGTGTAGCGGATCAGCGTAAAGTAGGCTTAGGTCATGGTAATTTAGGGAAAATGCTTTTAGAGGAAGAAACGGAATGCTTTGCATTCTTAGCCGGACATGAAAGCTTTGCAGCAGCAGAAGGTGCCATCGGTATTGCAGAGAAGGCAAATCGCGTCAGAACCAAACCGCTCCGCATTATCTTAAATGGATTAGGAAAAGATGCAGCTAAGATTATTTCCCGTATTAATGGTTTTACCTATGTTCAGACGGAAATGGATTATAAGACCGGAACCTTAAAAGAAATATCAAGAACTTCTTATTCCAACGGCGTACGTGGACAGGTAAATTGCTATGGAGCTAACGACGTAGTGGAAGGCGTAGCCATTATGCATAAAGAAGGCGTAGATGTTTCCATTACCGGTAATTCCACAAATCCGACTCGTTTCCAGCACCCGGTGGCAGGAACTTACAAAAAGGAATGCATTGAGATGGGCAAGAAGTATTTCTCTGTAGCCTCCGGTGGTGGAACTGGAAGAACCCTTCATCCGGACAATATGGCAGCAGGACCGGCTTCCTACGGTATGACCGATACCATGGGAAGAATGCACAGCGACGCTCAGTTCGCAGGTTCTTCTTCCGTACCGGCTCATGTTGAAATGATGGGCCTGATCGGTATGGGAAATAATCCGATGGTCGGAGCCACCGTAGCGGTAGCAGTAGCGGTAGCCGAGGTAATGAATAAATAGAATTAACCGAAAGATAAAGAAAAGGCATGCTTGAGAACTTTCAAGCATGCCTTTTTTGTTAAAAGCAGTTAAAAATTATTCCAAAGAGCCTTTTCCTTTTTACAGAAAACCTTCCGAGAAAATTTTTATTCATCGTCTTCGTCCGAATCTTCTTCCGTTGGCTCTTCTTCTGTCGGTTCTTCTTCCGTTGGCTCTTCTTCTGTCGGTTCTTCTTCTGTTGGATCTTCCTGACCGCCATGCATACGTTCTTCCACTTCTGCTTCAGAAAGCGGGTTGCCATTTAAATCCACCAGTTCTTCTTTTACGACATTGTCGGTATCCGGATCAATATGTTTTATACGGTATCCAAAGACTTCCCCATTGACATCCGTTAGATTTTCTTTAGAAATGATGTTTCCGTCTTCATCTCTTTCCGGCTGTTCCGGGACTGGGCCTGGTTCAACTACCAGCGAATAGTCATCGTTTTCACCCATTTGAAGGACTGTAACTTCTTCTCCGTTATAAAGTTGTCCCAGCATAGTTTCAACATTACGAATGGACTGGGCAAATGGAATAATAACGGATAATGGCATATCTCCCATAGAGTAGGTGGTCTGTTCATAACCAGAACCTTCTGCAGATGCTTTCGAAATTGTCCATCCGCCACCTTCTGCCAGCTGTTTCTTTACCAAAGCCGAAATACTGTCTTTTGGCATGTTGGTTACACAGCATTTTTCCAAAGTTTTGATCAGCTGGGAATATGCAGTAAATCCGGTAGTAGAAAGAAGCTTATTAATGATTGCTTCAATAACTGTCTGCTGATGTCTTGCACGGGCAAAGTCACCATCGGCAAAACTATTTCTTTCACGGCAGAAGCAGAGTGCCGTATAGCCATCCATATGGACATCTCCCTGTGGGATGATAAAACCGTCGCTATTATCAAATTCAAATTCCTGCTCATTATACACATCGATACCGCCAATGGCATCTACAATATCGATAAGAGAAGAGAAGTTTACTCTGCAGTAATAGTCAATCGGATAACCATATAATTCTTCCATGGTATCTAACTGACACTGGGTTCCATATACACCGGCGTGGGTAAGCTTATCTCTTGTTCCATTGGATACTCCAGGAAGCTCGACATAATAATCACGTGGGGTTGTAACCATAAGAACCTGACGGCTGTTTGGATTAACCGCTACCAGCATGTTAACATCGCTTCGACCTTCAATGGTCAGCTCACCATATTCATCGCTGCCGCTGATATAGAAAAGGAAAGGCTGTGTCGTTACATCGACATCACTATTGGATTTAATGTTCCGCTCTTCCTTTATGGTAACAGTTTTGATTATTTTTATTTCTTCTTCAAATTTTTCATGTTTTTCAATAATCGTTCCCTTGAAGTTCCGATTATAGATGATCGCCGGTACTTCTTTGGTGTAGAGTGCATCCACCTGCGATAATACCGTATCATAATCCATTGTCTTGATGGATGAGCCCGTCTCTTTTTCTATTTCGGTAATCGCCTCATTAAGATTCAACGGCTGGTAAGTTGCCTGAATTCCAAAAGTATAGTCTTTGGCATCCTTGATATCTTTTGCCGGATCATCCTGCAGTACGGCAACATCCAGATATGTATAATTATAAACCGTTTCATCGGTAACGGTTTCAATTGCCTTGTTTGTAATGATTACATAATAGTTTCCGACTGCCAGAATAATACAAAGAAGAATGCTGAGGATCTTACCGATGATCGAAAGCTTTTTGCCTCCTTTGAACTGTGTCAGGAAAATGACAGCAAGTAATACAATCAAAAGTGCAATGACTGCAATAAACCATCCCGTCGGAAGTACATTCAATTTTGCCAGAACTACAACAAAGGCAATAGACAGGATTGCCTGAAGTGCCAGGAGAATGATAGCAAAAATGTCCGTCTTCTGTTTCTTTTTAGAAGGTTTTGACGGAACAACTTTTTCTTTCTTAGTTTCTTTTTTTACTTCTTTTTTTGGTGCTTTTTTTTCTGGCTTTTTCTCCGCTTTTTTAACAGAATCTTTTTTGTTTTTTTTCCGGGTGGATTCGGAGTCTTCTACAAAGTCTTCAAAATCCTCTAAGATATCATCATAATCGGAAGAATCATACTCATCGTAAGAAGTTTCTTTATATTTCAGCTCATCATAATAATCGTCTTCATACAAGAATTCGTCAAGATCCGATTTTTCAACTTTACGGGAATGGGTCGTTTTAGCATCCGAATAATAATTATAATTATCCGCCAGTCCCTGGTGCAGATCGCTGTATTTTTTCTGCCGGGTCGATAAAGGAACGTTTACGTTATTCCTGACGGGTCTTGCGCTGGAACGATGAGCGGAACGTTCACTCCTTAATTTCGAACTACCTAAAACATTAAGGTCATTATTTCTATTACTACTGTTCATATTTCGGCTTCTGTTATTATTGGTATTTCTATCAGACATTGTAGAACCTCTTCTTAATTAAACAATTGATAAAATAGGATATATAATAATTGTGTTTTTTTCGTTAATTAACCGAACACATATTATATGTGATATGCAGGGGAAAAGGCAAGTTTATTCTATATTGGCCGTTCATTACATTTTTTTCGCCATTGATGACAGATGTTCCCATTTTCAATATAGCGTGTGTTACTTTCTGTACTACAAAAACACAGGAGGTGACAAATTGGTTATTTCATTAAGACTGTCGGAAACCGATGGTGAGTTAGTAAAGCAGTGTGCCAATAGAAATGGCAAGACCATTTCCTCATTTGTCCGGGATATGCTCCTGGATCAGATCGAAATGGATTACAAAGAAACTTTACAGAAAGTAGAGGTGATGAAAGAAAAATAGTATCGTAAATTCAATGCGAATAAAATTCCCCCCCTAATAAAATAAAAATTGAGAACATGAATACGACAAGAAAGAACGGCTGCTTTTCGGGCAGTCGTTCTTTACTGTTGCAATAAAATAGACATGGTGCTAAACTTTTCTTAACAATTCAGTATTGGGCTTGGGAGGGTAAAATGTTAACAGTATTGAATCATTCACTGATTAAACATAAGCTTAGCATTATGAGAGAAGAAGATACTTCTACTTATATTTTTAAACAGAATCTGGATGAAATTGCAAAATTAATGGCATATGAAGTAACCAGAGATGTCCTGATCAAAGAAAAAAAAATAAAGACTCCGATCTGTGAGACCATTGGATATGAGATGGCAGAAAAGATTGTTCTTGTTCCAATTTTAAGAGCCGGAATCGGGTTGGTAGATGGCTTCCGGGATATTATTCCTACTGCCAAAATTGGTCATATCGGAATGTACAGAGATGAAGTAACTTTGGAACCTCATGAGTATTATGCAAGATTTCCAAAAGGAATGGAAAATTCCCTGGTTATTGTTACCGATCCAATGTTGGCTACTGGTGGTAGTGCTTCTGCGGCAATTACAAACATAAAAAAACGTGGAGCGAAGAAGATTATTCTGGTGTGTCTGGTAGGTGTTCCGGAAGGTGTTGCAAGAATTGAAAAGGATCATCCGGATGTGGATATTACTTTAGCAGCTCTGGACGAAGGATTAAATGAAAGAGGATATATCGTTCCGGGTCTGGGAGATGCCGGAGACCGGTTATTCGGTACCGACTGAAAAAAACAGGTTTTATGGACGCAGGTTGTAGCGGAATAATGTGTACCCAATGTCAAGGACATTTTAATTTTGGGTTTCCGCATTTTTGTACAGATATAAAATGTGGTTTCCGGATAGTGGACACATCTAAAAGCACATTTTTTAATCTGTTTTCTTTCATTGGTCATCTACCGCTATCTTGAAAAAGGATTAGATGGTGAATATACCAGTGAAAAGATCCTTGAGAAACTCAAGAGTATGAATTTCGCGGATATTCAGGAACAAGGATATATTCCTTTATATACCAGAGACAAACTTACGGATGCCTTGCACAAGGTATGTGGTTTTGAAACTGACTTCCAGTTTATAACAAAAAGCCGTATGAGAACTATTCAGAAAAAAAGTAAGGGTAGAAAATAAAATACTATATTTCATTATATGTAGCAAAGGCTCGGAACCACGCATAAATACCGGTGTTCTGAGCCTCTTGTATTTCCAAAACTGTCAAAGTCGGGAATATAACAAAAAGATGAAAAAATGCAAGTAAAAGATGAAAATATGATGCTGTATCGTAAGCTAGTATTCGAGGGGTACATAGGAAATGATGGACAAAATACTTAAAGATTCGGATGGTTTATGATAGTGGAGATCAGCTACGCAATACACTGCCTTATCTGCCAGAGCGTTCGCAAGAATATATGTAAAAAAAGCTACGTGAAATTGTGTTGTACCTTTTTATAAAAATACCGTATAATTACTTGGTAAAATTGGTAAAAGGAGGATAACAATGGATAAAGAAAAATTAAACGGAATAGAATTAAACGATGAGGAGTTAGAACAAATTAATGGTGGGGAATGGGGTCTCGTAATTGATCGAAAACAGCGCAATATGCTAGAGTTTGGTTTATGTTATAAAGATAATGCTCTTTTAATACCATTAGTTAGAGAGCCGAATAAAAAAATTTGTATTTGTTCGGAATGTGGAACATTATATCGTAGAAAAATTCGTAATCACTGGGAAGAAGACAAATAACATTATCAAAGAAAGGAAAAAATTATGGAAAATAATATTGATGACAAAAAATTTCAGGAACTTTTGGATGGAGAGCTAGAGCAGGTAACTGGTGGAATGTCTCGCGAAGAACTAATAGAAAGGAGACGCTTTATCTCCAAGTTTTTAACGGCTAGACTTAATCAGGCAAATGTAATCCATGGGATAAGAGACCTTGTAGTTTCGGACGTATTGAAATACGGTGTAGATGCTGCTGTAAAAAGACTAGAAGAGATAATAAAAAAAGGTGACGATACTGACGGTTTTTGCAAAAGAGCATTAGAAGTTTTACAAAAAAATATGACAATCATAAAAGCAGTATGGTATTAAAACATTTAACATTATACATAGAGAAATTTGCTAAACTATAAATGAAGTAGCAATAAAAAAGCCATCTGGCAATCCGCCAGATGGCTTTCTTTAACTTTATTGGTTGATTTATCAGAGGATGAGAAAAAAATAGTTACTTTGTTGACCTCAATCGAGCCTTTAATTCAAATTACAGGAATTCAGAGTTTAGAGTTGGGGAGTAAACTAATGGTAGGAGTTTCATGTTACCCAGAAAAATGTGAACTACCTCCTATTAAACTGGAAACTTCCGATTCAAGTATTGCTTATATAGAAGGGATGTCCCTGACTGGAATAGGCGTTGGAATTGCCGAAATAAGAGCTTACATATGTATTAAATTTACGAAGAAAAGTAGCATATAAAAAAGAAACATTCTTTTGCTCACCACTTTGCTCACCGCAAAAAAGCTCTCACTTCGAGGGTTTTTTTGCGGTTTTTTGGGGGTATTGAACTTTTATGGTTGATATCTGATTTAGAAAGCTGTAACTTGTGTTTTTTTTGTTAAGAATCCTTGAAACACCCTTATTTTATTTGATTTTTGCAATGCTCTTTGATAAACTGTAATGTACTAATTTGGAGGATTGTAAGTGAAAATAGAAGAAAATAGATTTGCACAGGCGATGCCAAGCCGCAGAACCGGCAGAAAAATAGAAAGAAGAATAGAAGAAAAACCAGAAACAAATCTGAATGTGGTTGCGAAAACGGAAGAACCGGAAGAGGCAGTCCTCTCTATGCCGGGCCGAAGAACGGCTCGAAGAGTTGAAAGAAGAACTATAGATCCGGTTGTTTTGGATTCTTCCGAAAGAAGAATGCCTTCTAGACGAAGAACGGAAAAAAGGGAAGTACCAAAAACGGTAAATCCGGTTAGTGTTGAGGAACAGAATGCAACGGAAGAAGTAACGATTTCAGAAGAAGTGGATTCTTCTGAGATTCTGTTGGAGAAAACGGAAGATACGGCTCCAGAGGAGGAAAACGCTTCTTCCGAATCAATAAAAGAAACAGAAAAAAAGAAGACCGCGTCTAAGAATAAATTATTTGGACTGGGCGGGAAAGCAATCGCTATTCTGGTTGCCATTGCAGTTATTGTGGCAGCAATTGTTTTCGGCATTATCTTCCTGACAGGAAAAGAAAAGAAAAGCAGTAAAAACTACATGGATCAGTTAAGAACGCAGAAAATCGTTTCCTGTGAAATTGAACCGATAAACCAGTTCTTTACCGAGTACTATTCTTCTCTTAGTGAAGGAAACACGACGGAAATGGAGAAGATGTTTGATCATCCGGAAAATGCCAGTGTATCTGCAGCGGTTTCTACGATTGTAGAACAGTATTCAGATATGGACATTTATTATACCGAAGGCATTCAGGAAAACGAATATGCCGTATTTGTATGCAATAACGTGAAGTTTAATAATATAAAAACACCGGCACCATCGATTGATTGCTTTTATGTTACCTATTCCGAAGAAGATGGTTCTGTAAAGATCGTTGCAGATATGTATTCGAATCCGGAAATTATTCGTTTTGTTACGCTGGCTTCTTATATGGAACCGATGCGTTCAAAATTGAAAGATACGGATGCAGCTCTGGAGAAGGCATTGAATGGTGATAAGGAGTTGAACAATCTTTATATCGTTATGAGGTCTATGACCGATGCGGTATTAAGTAATGAAGCAATCGAGCAGTAATATGATCATCCGAGAAGAAAAAGAACAATTTGAATTCAATAAAATGAGTAAATATGCAGCAAAAAGCGGGGAGTCGAAAGGACGCGCAGTGGATGAACCGCAATGTGATATCCGGACCTGTTTTCAAAGGGACCGGGACCGTATTATTCATTGCAAGTCTTTCCGTCGGTTGAAACATAAAACACAGGTTTTTTTAGCCCCTGCCGGAGATCATTACCGAACCCGGTTAACCCATACCTTGGAGGTTTCCCAGATTGCGCGTACCGTGGCTACTTGCCTTTGGCTGAATGAAGACTTAACAGAAGCTATTGCCTTAGGACATGATCTGGGACATACCCCTTTTGGTCATGCCGGCGAAAGAGCACTGAATGCAAAATATCATTTCAAGCATAATGAGCAGAGCCTGCGGGTTGTGGATTTTCTGGAGAATGATGGGAAGGGTTTGAATCTGTCCTGGGAAGTCCGGGATGGGATCCTGAATCATGGGATGAGCGGAAAAGCGGCCACCCTGGAAGGCAGAATTGTACGGCTTGCCGATAAAATTGCCTATATCAATCATGACATGGATGATGCCATGCGGGCAGGAATCTTATGCGAAGAAGATATTCCAAAAGAAATCTCTAAAGTTCTGGGTTCTTCCAGAAAGGAACGATTGGACTTTTTAATCAAAAATATAATTGAATCTTCAAAAGATGCAGGGGACATTTTGATGTCTGATGAGGCTTTTGAGGCGATGGTCGCTTTAAGGCAGTTTATGTTTGATAATCTGTATTTTAATCCAACCTGCAAATCCGAAGAAACCAAAGCGATTTCCATGATAAAGACGTTATTCGACTATTACATGGAAAATCAGGAAAAATTACCGGATGATATTAAGAAGCTGATGAAAGAAAAGCAAGTGGAACCGGAGAGGGCGGTTTGCGATTATATTTCCGGAATGACCGATTTTTATTCCGTAAATACGTTCCGTTCCTTATTCATTCCGGGATTCTGGGAGAAGTAATGTTTTATCCACAAGAAGTTATTGATCAGGTCATTGAATCGAATAACATCGTAGAAGTAATTGGAACGTATGTAAATCTTACAAAAAAAGGTTCCACTTATTTTGGATTATGTCCTTTTCATAACGAGAAAACAGGTTCCTTCTCAGTAACGGATAATGGCGATCGTCAGATGTATTATTGCTTCGGTTGTCATAAAGGCGGAAATGTACTGACCTTTGTTATGCAGTACGAAAACTGCTCCTATATTGATGCCTTAAAAACTTTAGCAGAACGGGCTGGTATTTCCCTGCCTCAGCCGGATTTTTCCCGAGAAGAATCGATTAAGGCAAAAAAAAGAGAAGCAGTTCTGGAAGTAAATAAAGAAGCAGCGAAGTATTTCTATCATCTTCTGAAAAGTGAGCGAGGCAAAACGGCTTATGCTTATTTGAAAAACCGAGGGTTATCGGATGAAACCATTACCAGTTTTGGTTTAGGCTATTCGGATAAATATCGTGATGATTTATACAAATACCTGAAAACCAAGGGATTTGACGATGAAGTATTAAGGGAATCCGGATTGTTCCGAATCAAGGAAACAGACGCCCAGGATTATTTCTGGAATCGTGTCATGTTTCCGATCATGGACACAAGAAATAAAGTCATTGCTTTTGGTGGACGAGTAATGGGCACCGGGGAACCGAAATATCTGAATTCTCCGGAATCCATCTGCTTTAATAAAAGAAATACGTTATATGGTCTTCATGAGGCGAAGAAAAATAAAGGCGGAGAATTGATCCTGTGTGAAGGTTATATGGATGTGGTATCTCTTCATCAGGCTGGATTTACCAACGCAGTAGCATCGCTGGGCACCGCCTTGACCGATGGCCATGCAGCTATACTGAAACGTTATACCAGCAATGTGGTTATTTCCTATGATTCAGATACTGCCGGGAAAGATGCTGCGTTACGGGCCATTCCAAAATTAAGAGCCGCGGGACTTTCCGTTAAGGTTGTGAACATGAAGCCTTACAAAGACCCGGATGAATTGATAAAAGCTAAGGGTGCGGACTATTATCGGGAATGTCTGAAAAACGCACAAAATAGTTTGATATTTGAAATTTATTGTCTGGCCGAGTCGTATAATCTGAATGATCCGGATGAGAAAACCAGGTTCTACAACAAAGTGGCAGAAAAATTAAGTTATTTTACGGACAGTATGGAACAGGATAATTATATCCAGGCTGTTTCAAAGGAATTTTACATTGATTATTCTATGCTCAGAGAAAAAACGAGAAGACTTACTCTGGGCAATGATAATATAAAACCTATTGTTTCACGAGAACAAATGCCGAAGAAAACTGCAGAAAAGTCAGATGCACTGAGTAAATGCATGAAAATGCTTCTGGCGTACATGGCTAAGGAACCGTCATTTTATGACAATGTGAGCGAAATTATCAGTGAAAGCGATTTTCTCCTTTCGCCGTACGACATCATCAGCAGAATCCTTTTTGAGCAGTTAAGAGAAGGCAGGCTTCAGCCAGGTAATATTATTAATGCCTTGGAAGATCCGGAGTCACAGGAACTGGTTGCAGAAATATTTAATTATGGGCTTTTCGATCATATGGAAGAAAGCGACCTGAAGAGGACCGTGAATGACTGTGTCATCCGTATCAAAAGGAACAGTATAGAATATCAATTGAGTTCGGAGACCGATTTGTCCCGGATTATTGCTCTCAAGAGAGAGCAGGAAAGACTGCAAAAATATAATGTTTTCGGGAGGAAGAATTAATGGCAGCGAAAAAAGAAGTAAAAGAAGAGAAAAAAGTAGCAGCTAAAAAGACAACCACAAAAAAGGTTGAAGAAGCAGTGAAAAAAGCTCCTAAGAAAGCAGCAGCAAAAACAGAACCAGAAAAAAAGGCATCAGCGAAAAAGGAAGTAGTAAAAGCAGAGCCGACGAAAAAGACAACAAAAAAAGCAGAATCAGAAAAAGAAGCTCCTGCTAAAAAAACAACAAAGAAGGCCAAAGTAGAACCGGTAGCAATTGAAAAGGAAGAACCGGCAAAGAAGCCTACTAGAAAAGCGAAAGCAGAAAAGGTGGAAGCAGAAGCAACAGCTCCGGCAAAAAAGACGGCAAAGAAAGCAAAAGTAGAACCGGCAGCAGTGGAAGGCGCAGAGCCGGTAAAGAAGACTGGCAAGAAAGCAAAAGCAGAAAAGAACATAGTAGAAGAAGCCGCTCCGGTAAAAAAGACAGCGAAGAAAGCCAAAGCTGAAAAGGTAGAAGCTGCATCCGCAGAACCGGAAAAAGAAGCTCCGGTAAAGAAACCTGCTACGAAAAAAACAGCGGAAAAAAAATCTGAGGAAAAGACAAAAGAATATACAGAAGAAGAAAAACTCGTTGATCAGTCCGAAGAATTGATCGATGTAATTGATGCGGAACCAGAAGAAAAAGAAGAAGAGACTTTTTCAAAATCCGGCAACAATTACGAAGAATGCCTTACAAAATTAGTGAAGGCTGCCGAAAAAAAGAAAAATTTCATTGAGTATTCTGAAATCTCAAAATTCTTCCCGGATATTGATCTTAGCAAGGCTGCTCTCGAACGTATTGTTGAATATCTGGAAAGCAAGGAAATTGATGTTTTAAGAACGGATATCAATGATGACGATCTGATTCTGGATATGGACGATGACATTGAAATTGACGTTCTGGATGAAGAAGTAACGGAAGCTGATTTAGATATGAGCGACCTGGAAAACAATGTAAACATTGAAGACCATGTCCGTATGTACTTAAAAGAAATCGGCAAAGTCCCACTTTTGAATTCTGATGAAGAAGTAGATTTGGCGAAAAAGATGGAAAAAGGCGATACTGCAGCGAAACAGAAGCTTGCGGAAGCAAACCTGAGACTGGTTGTAAGTATTGCGAAAAGATATGTTGGCCGTGGAATGCAGTTACTGGATCTGATTCAGGAAGGCAATCTGGGTCTGATGAAAGCGGTTGAGAAATTTGACTATAAGAAGGGTTATAAATTCTCTACGTATGCTACATGGTGGATTCGTCAGGCAATTACCAGAGCTATTGCAGACCAGGCCCGTACCATTCGTATTCCGGTTCATATGGTTGAAACCATCAATAAACTGTTAAGAGTTTCCAGACAGCTCCTTCAGGAGTTAGGCCGTGAACCGACCAACGAAGAAATTGCCGAGAAGATGGATATCCCGGTAGCCAGAGTCAGAGAAATCTTAAAGATTTCCCAGGATCCGGTTTCTCTGGAAACCCCGATCGGTGAAGAGGAGGATTCTCATTTAGGAGACTTCATCAAAGATGAAAATATTACAGCTCCTGCAGATGCAGCAGCATTTGTTCTGTTGAAGGAACAGCTGAATGAAGTATTATTTACCTTAACAGAACGTGAGCAGGAAGTTTTGAAATTAAGATTCGGCTTAGAAGACGGAAGAGCAAGAACGCTGGAAGAAGTTGGAAAGGAATTTAACGTTACCCGTGAAAGAATCCGCCAGATTGAAGCGAAAGCATTAAGAAAGCTCCGTCATCCAAGCAGAAGCCGTAAATTAAAGGATTTCCTTGACTAATGAGTATTTCGAAAAGACTGGAATTAATAGCAAATTTAGTTACACCGGGGTACCGGGTAAGCGATATAGGCACAGACCATGGGTATGTGCCTATATATTTGCTGCAATCCAATTTATGTCCCAGTGCCATTGCAGTAGATATCAGTAAAGGGTCTCTGGATAAAGCTGTTTTTAATGTATCCAGAGCCGGTCTGGAGGAAAAAATCGACTGCCGATTATCCGATGGACTGGATGCGATTTCTTCAGGGGAGACGGATTCTATCATCATTGCAGGAATGGGAGGAATTCTCATGGATAAAATCCTGCGGAGAGGCATTGATGTTGTCCTTTCTTCCAAAGAATTAATTTTGGCTCCTCATAGGGATATTCAGCTATTGCATCAGTTTGCGAAAGAGTTTGGTATGGAAATTGTTTATGACAATACAATTCTGGACAAGAAAAAGTATTATAATATCGTAAAACTGAAAGTAAACAATAATTGCAAATAAACATAAAAATGATAAGATAATACCGTAGTGAGCTGAATGGTCGCGCCTGCTATATGCAGGTGAGGAAAGTCCGGGCTTCGTAGGGCAGGGTGCCAGATAACGTCTGGCGGAAGTGATTCCAGGACCAGTGCAACAGAAATATACCGCCTGCTTTTGCAGGTAAGGGTGAAATGGCAGTGTAAGAGACTACCGCCTTGCTGGTAACAGGAAGGGCACATGTAAACTCCACCCGAAGCAAGACCAAGCAGAGAGCGTTAACAGGTGGCCCGCTGAGCTTTCAGGTAGGTCGCGTAGAGTTTATTGGTGACAATAAAACAAGATAGATGACCATTTTTAACAGAACCCGGCTTATAGGTTCACTACGAAATCGTAAAAAACACGGATATACAGAATGTATCCGTGTTTTTATAAAGCATTAGCCTTTTATACACTAAAGTGGTATCATATAACGTAAATTTATTGGAGCCGTTCCATTAAAAATAATCGATAAAAGAGGCAGGGAAATGTCAGAAGTTATGAATGAAAATAAGATTAAAATGACGAACACTATCGTGGAACTTGACGGCGATGAAATGACTCGGATTATATGGGGACTTGTAAAAAAAGAGCTGATTCTGCCTTATGTGGATTTAAATACAGAATATTACGACCTAGGTCTGGAAAACCGGGACAAAACCGATGATCAGGTTACTGTGGATGCTGCTAACGCAATCAAGAAATACCGTGTTGGCGTAAAGTGTGCAACCATTACGCCGAATGCTTTCCGTATGGAAGAATATAAATTGAAAAGAATGTATAAGAGCCCAAACGGAACTTTACGTGCAATTCTTGACGGAACCGTTTTCCGCACTCCGATTACGGTAAGCTGCGTAAAACCTTGTGTTTCCAACTGGGTAAAACCGATTACCATTGCCCGACATGCCTATGGGGATCTTTACAGTGCGACCGAATCCAGAATTGGAGAGGAAGGAACGGTAGAAGTTATTTTCACCAGCAAATCCGGGAAGGAAGAGAAGAAAGAAGTCTTCACATTTGAAGGCGGCGGGGTTGTCCAGTGTCAATACAATACGGAAGAATCCATTACGAAATTTGCAAAATCCTGTTTTAATTATGCGGTGGATATGAAACAGGACTTATGGTTCTCCGCAAAAGATACAATTTCCAAGGTGTATGACCAGCTGTTTAAAGAAACTTTTGATTCAATTTTTGAAAAGGAATATAAAGCAAAATTTGATGAGCTGGGAATAAAATATTTCTATACCTTAATTGACGATGCAGTATCCCGGGTAATGCATAGCGAAGGCGGCTTTATCTGGGCCTGCAAAAACTATGATGGCGATGTTATGAGCGACATGGTAGCTTCTGCTTTTGGTGCTCTAGCGATGATGACCTCGGTTCTGGTATCGCCGGATGGCTGCTTCGAATATGAAGCTGCCCATGGTACCGTTCAGCGGCATTATTACCGATACCGGGAAGGTGAAAAAACTTCTACGAATTCGGTAGCAACCATATTTGCATGGGCCGGCGCCTTAAAGAAACGAGGACAGATTGACGGAAATGATGCTCTGGTTAAATTTGGCGAAAAGCTCATTGATGCTACCGTAAAAACCATTGAATCCGGGAAAATGACAAAAGATTTAGCTGCAATTACCACCTGTCCAAATCCAACGGTGCTGAATACCGAAGAATTCATTTTGGCAATAAAAGAGAACATGTAATCCGTAACGGCTTTTTAAGAGAAAAAATTTGAACAAGAATCGGAGAATACGAAAAATCATCACCCTTTTTCTTTGTCTTGCAATAGGAATGGCAGGTCTTATTTTCAGTGCCTGTGGGGCTCGAAAAGAAGAAAAACCGATTTTTATTTATGCTGATTCTGCCCTCCAAACCGTATTACCTTTGGTCGGAGAAAAATTCAATGTCCTTAACGAAAAAAACTATGAACTGGTGTATGTTTTTGAATCTGCGGAAGACATAAAAAATGATGTGTTTTCCGGAAAAATCTGTGATGTAATTCTTACGGATTCTTCTGCGCTTCTGGATGAATTGGCCGGTAAGGAAAAGATTGATAAAGAAAAATGTCCGGTGGTCGCGGGAAACCGTCTTGTACTTGTATCAAAAATGAACATGAATTCCCTTTCGGATATTTTCCGGGTGCCGGAATATGACGAGGAAAATGGGGAGTATGTAGAAATCGAAGGCTTTCTGTCTGTCGAGAATCTTCTTCTCGAGGAATATTGGGAGGCTGAATGGGACGGAGAAGAACGGCCTCCTTTAATGATCCCGGAAAGCTTATCGAAAATTGCCATTTGCGGACCGCAAAGCATAGAGGGTCAAAAATCAAAAGAACTGGTCAATTCTTATTTTCAGTACCGGGAACCTGTGGACCGTTATGATTTACTGCTGTATTGCAATAATGATAAGGAAGTCATCGAGGCAGTTTCTTCCGGGAAGGCGCAGGCGGGCATCTGCCTGGCTTCCGCTGTCGACGAAACGATGCCTGCTTTGACAAAATCTGTTTTGACGGATAAGGTTATCAATTATTCCGCGGCTTTGATAAAGGATTGCTTGCATAAAGAATCTGCAGATTTATTTATAAAATTCCTTCCGGGCAAGGAAGCAAAACGTTTTTTTGACGATTTTAATTTTAATTAACATAAAGCGAGGAAACAAATGGAAGTATTATACAAGAGCACGAGAGGCGATGGCAGTTTAATTACCAGTTCCCAGGCAGTCTTAAAAGGTCTGGCAGATGATGGGGGACTGTATGTTCCAAATCAGATTCCCAAACTGGATATTGAACTGGAAAAACTGGCGGATATGAATTACCGGGAGATTGCCTATGCAGTAATCCGCAGATTTTTAACCGATTATACGGAGGAAGAATTAAAAGACTGTATTGATCATGCCTATGATTCAAAATTTGATGATGAAGAAATTGCTCCTGTAAAAAAAGTGGGGAATGTTCATTTCATGGAATTATTCCATGGTTCCACCATTGCTTTCAAAGATATGGCTTTATCCATCCTGCCATATTTATTAACAAAGGCGGCAAAGAAAAATAATCTGGAGAATGAGATTGTAATCCTGACCGCAACTTCTGGGGATACCGGAAAAGCGGCTCTTGCAGGATTTGCTAACGTACCGGGAACGAAAATCATCGTTTTCTATCCAAAAGGCGGTGTAAGCAAGATTCAGGAACTTCAGATGGTAACCCAGAAGGGGGATAATACCTTTGTTGTTGGCGTAAATGGTAATTTTGATGATGCCCAGACCGGCGTAAAGAAGATGTTTAATGATACTGCTCTGAAAGGATTGTTGGATCAGGCAAATTACCAGTTCTCATCTGCCAACTCCATTAATATCGGCCGTCTGGTTCCTCAGGTAGCTTATTATGTCTGGGCTTATTCCCGGTTAGTGAAAGATGGTACGCTCAAGGCTGGAGAAAAGATGAATTTTGTTGTTCCAACTGGTAATTTTGGAAATATCCTTGCCGGATATTATGCAAAATTAATGGGCTTGCCGGTTAATAAATTAATTTGTGCTTCCAACGATAATAAAGAATTATTCGACTTCTTCAAAACCGGAAATTACAATCGAAACAGAGAATTTATTCTGACTAGCTCTCCTTCCATGGATATTTTGATTTCCAGTAACTTAGAGAGATTGATTTATCATATCACCGGAAATAAAGAAGCAGATAATATAGAATTTATGAATCAGCTGTCCCAAAAGGGGGAATATACGATTACAGAGGAAGAAAAAGGTCTTCTGTCAGATTTCCATGGGGGATATGCCGATGAAAAAGAAAATGCAGGGTACATTAAAAAGACCTATGAGGACTGGGATTATGTAACAGATACTCATACTGGCGTAGCAAATTGCGTATATAGAAAATATCTGAAAGAAACCGGAGATTCTACGCCGACGGTGATCGTATCTACCGCCAGTCCATATAAATTTGCCAGAAGCGTAATGACGGCGATTGATGAGAAGTATGACCGCAAAGATGATTTTGAACTGATTGAGGAATTAAACAAAATCTCGAATGTCGCTATTCCAAAGGCCATTCAGGAAATTATGGATGCGGAAATCGTTCACAACCATGTTTGTGACATTGATAAGATGGAAGATGCAGTAAAAGGCTTTTTGAACATATAATTAGAGTGGACTTATGAACAAAATTATTGATTGGATTGCGGTGACATTTGCGTCCTGGAATCATGAACTGGTTATATTTATTATTTCCCTTTTTCCAATTCTGGAGCTGAGAGGCGGCCTGATTGCAGCAGCTCTTCTTCAGGTTCCCTATTGGAAAGCAATTTTGATCTGTATGGTAGGAAATATTATTCCAATACCGTTCATTTTGCTACTGATTGAAAAAATATTTAAATTGTTAAAACGGTTTAAAACCACCGGCCGTTTTGTGAACTGGCTGGAAACAAAAACGCTGAAAAAAAGAGCACAGATTGACAAATGGGGCTTTTGGGGATTGGTACTGTTTGTAGGTATTCCATTACCGGGAACCGGAGGCTGGACGGGAGCTTTACTTGCATCCCTTTTGAGGATTCCTATCAAAAAGTCTGCGCCGGCAATCGGAATTGGTATCATTTTAGCGGCGGCTATCATGAGTTTCATCACTTATGGAATCCCATGGCTGGTTAATGTATTTTAGCATCAGAAAACCTTTTCATACTCCTTTTCCAATAGCTGGAAAGGGAGTATTTTTTATTTCGTTTTTTCTTTACATACCAATATTACTGGTTGTAAAATATGACCGTAAAAATGAAAAGTGGGGGAGGTCACTTTTTATTTTCAAACTTATTATCAGGAGATGTTCTATGGGCAAATATTTTGGAACAGACGGCTTTCGTGGAAAAGCCGGAAAAGATCTTAAAAGTGAACATGCCTACAAGATCGGCAGATATCTTGGATGGTATTATGGCAAAAAACATACGGATGGACAGCGGGCAAAAATTGTAATCGGAAAGGATACCAGAAGGTCTTCCTATACTTTCGAAAATGCTTTAGCAGCGGGTATTACTGCCAGCGGCTCCGATGCTTATCTTTTACATGTAACGACAACTCCTAGCGTAAGCTTTATCACGAATGATGAAGGCTTTGATTGTGGCATTATGGTTTCCGCAAGCCACAATCCATACTATGACAACGGCATCAAGCTTTTAAATGGTGAAGGCGAAAAGATGGAGGATGAAGTTCAGAATGCTATTGAAGATTATATTGATAGCAAAGAAGACTATATTCCATATGCAGAAGAAGACAAGATTGGAAAAACGGAAGATTTCTACTTTGGAAGAAACCGCTATATTGGCTATATCTCCGAAAAAGCCATGAAATCTTTTGAAAATTGCAAAGTAGGTCTGGATTGTGCAAATGGTTCCGCATGGATGATCGGCAGGGCCGTATTTGATGCGTTGGGCGCTAAAACTCATGTAATCAATAATCAACCGACAGGAATGAATGTTAATCTGGATTGCGGATCCACCCATATCGAAGGTCTTCAAAAATATGTTGTGGACAATATGCTGGATGTGGGTTTTGCCTTCGATGGGGATGCTGATCGGTGTCTTGCGGTAGATGAAAAAGGAAACGTAGTTAACGGTGATAAGATTATTTATATCTGTGCGAAATACTTAAAGGAACATAATCAGTTGCCGGGAAACAAAGTAGTTGTAACAAAAATGTCGAATTTCGGCTTGTTTAAGGCGCTTGAAAAAGTTGGAATAGGATATGAAAAAACGGATGTAGGCGATCGGTATGTATATGAGTGCATGAAAAAAGAAGGCTATATTATCGGCGGAGAGCAATCCGGACATATTATATTCCGGCAATATGCCCATACCGGTGATGGAATCCTTACAGCGATTATGTTGATGAATGTCATGATAAAAACTCAACTTCCATTGTCGATTTTGGCTCAGAACTGTCAAATGTATCCACAGGTGCTGAAGAATGTCGTCGTTGACGATAAGGAAGCTACCTTGGACGATCCAAAAGTTCTGGCAGCTGTAGGAGAATGTACGGAAAGATTAGGCGATACGGGAAGAGTTCTTCTTCGTACCAGTGGAACAGAGCCGGTGTTAAGAGTTATGGCAGAAGCCGGAACGGATGAAGAAGCAGAAGAAAATGTAGACATGATTATCGGCGCCATGGCTCAGTCCGGTCATTTAATTCAGGTAAAAAAATAGGGGAATCCAATGAGTATAGAAATAAAAGATCTGTATGATTTAAGTCATACAAAGGCAGAGCCTTATCTGTCACGATTTAAATATCCCTGGGAAGCATTAGCAGGTATTTCTGATTTTATTATGGAATTGGGAAAAGCGCTTCCGGAAGATGAATATGATCATCCTTCAGAAAACGTATGGATTGCAAAGGATGCTGTTTTTTACAACAGAGTAACGAATTATATTAAAGGGCCAGCCATTATCGGTCATGGCACGGAAATCCGTCCATCCGCTTTTATCCGTGGCTCTGCTTTAGTAGGAGATAACTGTGTTATCGGAAACTCTACAGAATTAAAGAATGTTATTTTATTTGATAATGTCCAGGTGCCGCATTTTAATTACGTTGGCGATTCCATTCTAGGCTATAAAGCCCATATGGGCGCAGGTTCCATTACTTCCAACGTAAAGAGTGACAAGCTGAATGTAGTGATTAAAAACGGCGAAGAGAAAATTGTAACGGGACGCAAGAAAATTGGCGCTATGTTAGGTGACCGGGTGGAAGTGGGATGTAATTCTGTTCTGAATCCCGGAACGGTTATCGGCAGGGATTCTAACGTTTATCCGACCTCCTGTGTAAGAGGCTGTGTACCGGAAAAATCTATCTGGAAGGATAATGGAGAAATCATACCAAAAAACTGAAAACAGATGATTTTAGATTAAATATATTTTTAAGGAGTAAACAATGAAAGTTATCGTAGCTGAAAATTATGAAGACGCCAGCAAAAAAGCTGCTGACATTATAGAAAAAATCGTTCGCGAAGAGCCAGAGTGCACCTTAGGTCTGGCTACCGGTTCTTCCCCAGTAGGAATGTATCAGGAGCTGGCCAGAAGATGTAAGGAAGAAGGTCTGGATTTTTCAAAGATTCATTCTGTAAATCTGGACGAATACGTTGGTCTGGAAGGAACCCACGATCAGAGTTACCGTTATTTCATGAACGATAATTTATTCGATCATATCAATATTGATAAGGCCAATACTTATGTTGCAAAAGGTGTTGGCGATGTTGAAGCAAACCTGAAGGAATTCAACGAGATTCTGGATAAAACCGATATCCGTATCCAGGTATTGGGTGTTGGTCCGGACGGACATTTAGGATTTAACGAGCCGGGGGCAACTCTTTATGACGGAGCTCATGAGGAGACTTTAGATGACTCTACCATTGAAGCAAACAAGAGATTCTTTGCAAGCAAGGCAGATGTTCCTACCCACGCCGTAACCATGGGAATGGGAAACATTATGCGTGCCCAGGCTCTATTAATGATTATCTCCGGCAGTAAAGAAGAAGCTGCAACTAAGCTTCTGATGGAAGATAAAATCGACCCAACTTGCCCTTGCACTTTTATGAGAATGCATCGTGACGCAATCGTAGTCCTTACAAAGGAACTGGCGGATAAGATCGGTTACAAAGCTCAGTAAGAACTTTTGAATTTGACAGATATGAAAGACAACAGTAACTTTTTCGCAATTTTGTCCCGGATGAAATATGTAAATCGTTGGGGACTGATGCGGAATTCGAAAAAAGAATCTTTATCCGATCACACCCTGGATGTGGTATTTATTGCTCATGCGTTGGTAGTAATTGCCAATACTTATTATGGTGCTGCTTTAGACGAAGGAAGAGTTGTTTTGCTGGCAGCTTTCCATGACACGCCGGAGATCATTACGGGAGATCTGCCGACTCCGGTAAAGTATTTTGACCCGGAAATCAAAAAGGCATATGACAAGGTAGAGGAGAGCGCCAAGAAGAAAATGATTGACCAGCTTCCGGCAGAAATGCAGAAAACTTACGAAGCTATTATGGATGCAGAAAATCCGGAAGATAGGACCTTGATGAAATATGTGAAGGCTGCTGATAAATTGTCTGCCTTGATTAAATGTATCGAAGAAGAACAGTCCGGGAACAAGGACTTTGTGAAGGCAAAAGAGTCTACCCAAAAGATTATTGATAATTTAGAAATGCCGGAAGTGAATTTCTTTGTAAATAATTTTCTTCCGGGATACTATCTGACACTGGATGAACAAACCGGAGAATAAAACAGAGAGGAATTAAAGAAATGTCAACAAAGCAAATGTACGCAAGAAGCGAAATTGGCCCTGGCAAACAGGGTTTTTCCAAAACTCGTTCCATTATAGAGGCTGCTTTTTATGGAAACAATGTAGTAGAAGTTACCAGCCTGGAGCAGGCCTATGAAATGGCAAAGAATTCTCCGGGTACTGTCGTTACGGATATGCCTGTTTACAAAGGTGAGACTTTTGGGCTTCCTTCGGATGCGAAAGTCCTTCTTTTTAATGATGGATCCGTTACCGGTAGATGTGCGGCAGCCAGAAGAATTATCGGCGAGCCAGGTGTTAATACCGATGATCTGGATAAGAAACTGATGGATGCTGTTTATGACACCCGTTATTCTACCATGTATCACGCTACTGCCTATATTGGCCTCGATCCGGAATTTATGGTTAAGGCACATCTCCTGATTCCGGAAGGCGAAGAGAACATTCTTTATAACTGGCTGATCAACTTCCAGTACTTATCGGATGAATATAAGAAAATGTATGCAGAGTCTCAACCAATCAACGGTGAGTCCGACATTTATATTTTCTCCGATCCACAGTGGGAGCACGAAGAACATCCGTTAGGCCTGACCTACTTTGATACCGACCATAACTGTGCAGCACTTTTGGGCATGAGATATTTCGGCGAGCATAAAAAAGGTACATTGACCATTGCCTGGGCAATTGCAAATCGTAACGGTTATGCTTCCTGCCATGGCGGCCAGAAGAAGTACACCTTAAATGACGGAAGCACTTACGTTGCATCTGTTTTTGGACTTTCCGGTTCCGGAAAATCCACATTAACTCATGCAAAACATGGTGGAAAGTATTACGTAACGGTATTACATGATGATGCCTTTGTTATTAACTCGGATACTTGTTCCTCCATTGCCTTGGAGCCAACCTATTTTGATAAAACTGCGGACTATCCGGTAGACAGCGAAGACAATAAATACTTAATTACTGCCCAGAATTGTTCTGCAACCTTGGACGAGGACGGAAAAGTTGTATTAGTAACGGAGGATGTAAGAAACGGAAACGGCAGAGCAATTAAATCCAGATTGTGGTCTCCAAACCGTGTCGACCGTATTGACGAGCCGGTTAATGCAATTTTCTGGATTATGAAAGACCCAACCATTCCGCCGGTTGTTAAATTAAAAGGAGCTTCCTTAGCAGCAGTTATGGGTGCAACTTTAGCTACCAAACGTTCTTCCGCAGAGAGACTGGCTCCTGGTGTTGACCCGGACGCATTAGTAGTAGAACCTTATGCAAATCCGTTCCGTACCTATCCGCTGGCAAATGACTATGTGAAATTCAAAAAGCTGGTAGAAGAGAAGAATGTAGATTGCTATATTATCAACACCGGCGACTTCTTCGGCAAGGATGTTACTAAGGAAATTACTTTAGGTGTACTGGAAGATATTGTAGAGAAGAAAGCGGAATTCAAGCAGTGGGGACCTTTTGAAGACATTGAAATCTATGAGCAGGAAGGCTATGTTCCGGACCTGAAAGATGAGAAATATGTAGCTGCCCTGAAGGCTAGAATGAATGACCGTCTGGAATTCGTACAGTCCAGAAACACCTTCAAAGATGGGTATGACAAATTACCGGATGATGCCTTAGCAGCCATCCAAAAAGTAATTGATAATCTTGCATAGTGTGCTAAAATTAAATTACCCAAGACGGTACTTATATTTTGAACCTACAGTGATTGAAACGGGATTCCAATATTTTTTAGCAGATGACCAGCCTCCTTTGAGTGGACTTCAGAAACTAAAGTGCGGTAGAACCCACCTAGCGAGTGCTAGGAATCAAAATAAAGTACAGTTTTGGGTGTTTTGTTTTTT
Source organism: Lachnospiraceae bacterium (assembly GCA_045600845.1). Lineage (GTDB taxonomy): Bacteria > Bacillota > Clostridia > Lachnospirales > Lachnospiraceae > RGIG5612. The sequence goes on from JAZRYR010000019.1 coordinate 25,115, forward strand.
CAGAATATAAAGACGACCGCTATTATTAGCGGCCGTTGTTTTTTTTCATTAATTTTTCTTCTTCTAAAATTCGTTTCAGTTCTTCTTTTTCTTCCTTTTTCATTTTCTTCGTTTCATATCTTACCTGTTTCCGCTCAATGGTATTTTCATATTTCATGGATTTTTTACGCTTCCTCTTAATCGCAATTGATTCTATCCAGGATTTGAAGAAATGGTTGATTTCCGCACAGACGAAAATGATATAAAGTCCGAAATACAGATAAAGCATAAGAAGGACAAAGGTCGTCAGAGAACCATACGTATAGGAAAAATTCGGGAAGAATTTTACATATAAGGACAGAAGCTCAGATAGGCCGATCCACGCACCGGCAGCGATTACGGCACCCGGGAACATCTGGAGAAAACGGTTGTTTTTCGCAGGGAAGAAAGTGTAGATCAGCATGAAAATGAGTGTCAGAATAGCCAGCGAGATAACAAAACGCTTGCGGACAATAAATAAAATAATACTGAAGAATTTTTCCAGTTCGCCGCTTTGGGCAATCAATGCTTCATAAATGGTTTTGCCGAAGACCAAAAGAATCATGGTCAGGACAAAAGCTATGAAAAAAACAAAAGTATATAGACAGGACTGCAGACGGACACGAAACCAGTTCCGCTTGTCTTTAATGTTGAAACATACATTGATTCCGCGGATCATCGCCATGATACCTTTTGATGCTGACCAGAGGACGGCAACTGCAGAAACAAGAATTAAGGTTGTAGCCCAGGTATTCGAGTAGATTTCTTCAATAATCTGCTGGAACAGTGGGAACAAAGCAGGCGGAAGGAAAAATTCAAAACGTTCTAATAGAAATTCTTCCGTAAGTGGAGTGTACTGTACGATGGAAAGAATCAAAATCAAAAAAGGAAAAATAGAGAGTATGATAAAGAAAGCAGAGGAGGCGGAATAGTTGTAAACCTTGTCTCTACCGATCTTTTGAAAAAAACTCTTCATCAACAGAAAAAAATTTGTAAACATGGCAGAAATTATAGTAAATTTTCGTGGTAAAATCAATACGATTGTGGTATAAAGTACTATGTATGTTTATATATATAATTTTGCAAAAGGAACAAGACAATGAAAGAAAAATTAGCAAAAATCAAACAGGAAGCGATGGATCGAATTAAAAATGCCACTTCCATGGAAAACCTGAATGAATTAAAGGTTGCGTATCTTGGTAAAAAAGGCCAGATGACAGAAGTCCTTAAAGGAATGAAGGACGTAGATGCTGCCGAAAGACCGATGATCGGCCAGATGGTAAATGATACCAGGAATGAAATCGAAAACTGTTTTGAAGAAATGCGTGCCTCACTGGAAGCTGCATTGCTTGAGAAGAAGTTTAAAGCAGAAGTAATTGATGTTACTCTTCCTGGCAAGAAAAAGGATTTGGGACATGAGCATCCAAATAATCTTATTCTGCATGAAGTAGAGGATATTTTCATTGGTATGGGATATGAAGTTGTATCTGGTCCGGAAGTTGAATATGACCACTACAATTTTGAAGCATTAAACATTCCCGCAAATCATCCGGCAAAGGATGAACAGGATACTTTCTACATTAACAGCGAAATCCTGTTAAGAACCCAGACTTCTTCTGTCCAGATTCATGAAATGGAAAAAGGCATCCTTCCAATCCGTATGATTGCTCCGGGAAGAGTATTCCGTGCGGATGAAGTCGATGCAACTCATTCTCCGTGCTTCCATCAGATAGAAGGTCTTGTTGTAGATAAAGAAATCACTTTTGCAGATCTTAAAGGTACTTTAGACGAATTTGCAAAAAGATTTTTCGGACCGGACACCAAGACAAAATTCCGCCCGCATCATTTCCCATTTACCGAACCAAGCGCAGAAGTAGACGTATCTTGTTTTAAATGCGGTGGGAAAGGATGCCGATTCTGTAAAGGCGAAGGCTGGATTGAAATCTTAGGCTGCGGCATGGTTCATCCACATGTACTTGAGATGATCGGCATTGATCCAAATGAATATTCCGGTTTCGCTTTTGGTATGGGCCTGGAGCGCCTCACCTTACTGAAATGTGAAATTGATGACATGAGATTATTATATGAAAACGATTATCGTTTCCTGAAACAGTTCTAAGAAAGGAGAGAAAAAATGAACGCATCATTATCATGGATTAAAGCATATGTACCAGACCTGGATGTAGATTATCAGGCATTTCGTGATGCTATGACTCTCTCCGGAACAAAAGTAGAAGGTTTCACGGTATTTGATAAAGACCTTGAAAATATTGTTATCGGTCAGATTTTAAAAATCGAACAGCATCCGGATGCTGACAAATTAGTTGTCTGCCAGGTAAATGTTGGCGATGAAACGATTCAGATTGTAACCGGGGCTTCCAACGTTTTTGAGGGAGCAAAAGTTCCTGTTGTAAAAGTTGGTGGTAAAGTTGCCGGCGGTCATGATGGAAAAATGACCGAAGGCGGAATTAAGATAAAAGAAGGCAAATTAAGAGGCATAGATTCTTACGGCATGATGTGCGCCATTGAAGAATTAGGTTCTTCCCGTGAAATGTATCCGGATGCAGCGGAAAACGGAATCTATATTCTCCCGAAGGATGCAGAAATCGGTGCTGACGCTATTGAATACTTAGGTCTTCATGATGCGAACTATGAGTTTGAAATTACTTCAAACCGCGTTGATTGTTACAGCGTTTTAGGTATTGCCAGAGAAGCTGCTGCTACTTTCCGGCTTCCATTCCATAACGTTGAACCAAAAATTGAAAAGACCGTTGATGATATTAATAATTATTTATCGGTTGAAATAGCAGATGAGGAATTATGTAAGAGATATGCTTGCATGATGGTTAAGAATATCCGTCTAGCTCCGTCACCAAAATGGTTACAGAGAAGACTTTCCAGCAACGGAATCCGCCCGATCAATAACGTGGTCGATATTACGAATTATGTTATGGAGGAATTTGGACAGCCGATGCATGCATTTGACTACGACAAGATTCGTGGCCAGAAGATTATCGTTAAGAGAGCAAATGACGGTGATAAGTTTGTTACTTTAGATGGACAGGAAAGACAGCTGGATAAAGATATCCTGATGATCAATGACGCAGAAGGTCCGATTGCCATTGCAGGTATTATGGGTGGAGAAGAATCCAAGATTACCGATGATGTTCAGACGCTGGTATTTGAAAGCGCTTGCTTTGATGGTACCAATAACCGACTTTCTGCGAAAAGATTAGGTATGCGTACCGATGCTTCCGGAAAATATGAGAAGGGGTTGGACCCGAATAATGCAGAAGCAGCTTTAATCCGTGCCTGCCAGTTGATTGAAGAATTAGATGCCGGCGATGTTATTGGAGGAATGATTGATATTTATCCGGAAAAAGTTCTCCCAAAACAGATTGATTTTGAGCCGGAAAGAATTAACGCTTATCTGGGGACAGATTTAAGCAAAGAAACGATGCTTTCTTATTTCCCAACTCTTGAAATTGAATATGATGAGAATACCGGAATGTTGACCATTCCGACTTTCCGTCAGGATCTTTTAAGAGGGGCAGATATCGCGGAAGAAGTGGCAAGATTTTATGGATATGACAATATTCCGACATCACTTCCGGATTCTGAAAACGCAAATGGAAAGCTTTCTTATAATTTTGTAGTACAGAACAGAGTAAGAGAAACGATGCTGGCTTATGGTTATTCCGAGTCCATGACCTATTCCTTTGAAAGTCCGAAGGTACTGGATAAGCTTCGTTTTGCAAAAGATGCTATCGAAAGACAGACGGTTACGATTTCCAATCCTTTAGGCGAAGATTACAGTATTATGAGAACTTCCCTGATCAATGGAATGTTGAACAGCCTGGCTACAAACTACAATCGTAGAAATAAAGATGTTTCTTTATTTGAACTGGCAAATATTTATCTTCCGAAAGAATTACCGCTCACCGAGCTTCCGGACGAAAGAATGACCCTAAGCTTTGGATTCTATGGAAATGGTGATTTCTTTGATCTGAAGGGAACTTTAGAAGAAGTATTCAGTAAACTGGGAATAAAGATGCCTAGAGATTATGTTTGTGATGGAACGATTTCCTTCCTTCATCCAGGTCGTCAGGCAAAAGTCCTTATTAAGGGAGGTCGTGAGCAGATTGCTTTCTTAGGTGAAGTCCATCCACAGATTGCAAAATCTTATGGAATCGGAACAAAAGCTTATATTGCACAGGTTGATATTCAGGCTCTTTACGACTATGCAAGCTTCGATAAGAAGTATAAAGGCATTCCGAAATACCCTGCAGTAACCAGAGATTTATCCATGATTATGGCAAAGGATATTCCTGCCGGAGACATTGAGCTGATTATTTCAAAATGTGGTGGAAAACTGATTGAAAACTTTGAACTTTTCGATATATATGAAGGCGATAGAATCGGAAATGGTATGAAGAGCCTGGCCTATAGTTTAGTATTCCGTGCCAGCGACCGTACTTTGGAAGATAAAGATGTAAATCCGATCATCGAAAAGATTATTGGAAAATTAAAAGAAAAAGGAATTGAACTCAGATCATAAAGATTTTTAATTGATCCAGGCTGTTCCCATTAAATAATAAATAAACTGCTTTATGCAGAAAGAGGTTACAATGAGCAAGAAAAAAAGCATTATATTTTTTATCATTTCAATTGTAGTAATTTTGCTTTGCTGTTTCACATCCATTTTCGGATTTGGTAAAGGTAAAGTTGGATCTGCAGAAAACATTACGTTAGGTTTGGACCTTCGTGGCGGTGTAAGCATTACCTATGAAGTTCAGGATGAAGAATTCACCCAGACCGATATGGATGACACCATCTACAAATTACAGTTAAGAGTTCAGGAGTACAGTACAGACGCTACCGTATATCAGGAGGGCTCTGACCGTATTACGGTTGAAATCCCGGGTGTTTATGACACACAGACGGTTATTGAAGAATTAGGAAGACCTGGTTCTTTACAGTTCATCACTTTTGATCAGACGGACGAAGAGGGAAATGTTGATTTAACTCAGCCTACCATTTGGGTTACCGGTGCAGATGTTACCGATGCTCAGGCAGGTACACAGCAGGACCAGACCACGGGAAGCTCTGATTTTGTAGTAAAGCTGACATTAGCAGAAAGCGGAGCAGAGAAATTTGCAGAAGCTACATCTACTCATGTAGGAGATGTTATTTATATTGTTTATGATAATGAAATCGTAAGTTACCCAAGAGTTGAATCTGCAATTACCGGGGGAAGCTGTGTAATTGAAGGAATGGGCTCTTACGAAGCAGCTGACCGTCTTGCTTCTACCATCCGAATCGGTTCCCTGAACTTAAGCCTGGAAGAAATTTCTTCTAAGGTTGTCAGTGCAAAATTAGGTGATAATGCAGTTTCGACCTCATTGATTGCAGGTGCAATCGGTATCTTGCTGATCATGATTTTCCTTATCATTTTCTACAAGGTCCCAGGTGTTGCTGCTGCGATTTCTTTGATTTTCTACACGGCTGCAACATTATTGCTGCTGAATGCATTTAATCTTACTTTAACTATTTCCGGTATTGCAGGTATTATCCTTTCCATTGGTATGGCTGTTGACGGAAATGTTATCATTAATGCAAGAATCAAAGAGGAATTGGAAGCTGGAAGAAGTGCTTCTGAAGCTATCAAGTATGGTTTCAAACGTTCCACTTCCGCCATCCTGGATGGTAATATTACAACGCTTATCGTTGCAATTGTTCTTTTAATTTTCGGTTCCGGATCTGTTCAGGGATTTGGTATGACGCTGGCTATTGGTATTGTCCTCAGTGTTATTACCTCACTCCTTGTTTCCAGACTTTTTGTTGAATGTTTATATGGAATGGGAATGAAAGATTCCAAGTTCTATGCCCGTGTAAATGGAAAGAAAAAGAAAGTTTTCGATTATGTCGGAAAGAAAGCTATCTGGTTTGTTATTGCCGCTGTTCTTATCGTAGCAGGCGCTGCCGCTATGGTTATTAATGGAGCAAGCGGAAAGAACGCCTTGAATTATAATATCGAATTTGTAGGTGGTGTATCTACACAGGTCGATTTCCAGAAAGACTACACGATTGATGAATTCAACAATGAAATTAAGGGCGAAATCGCTAAGATTATTGATTCAAACGATATTGAAGGACAGAAGGTTACAGGTACTACCCAGTACGTAATCAAGACTCCGGATATTGAAGCAGATGTTCGTCAGGAACTTCAGGATATGCTGGTAAATAAATATGGCGCAGCGGATGACAGTTTTGAAACTACTTATATCAGTTCTACGGTAAGTTCAGAACTTCAGAGAGATGCCTTCATTTCTCTGGCAATCGCGGCTGCTTGTATGCTTCTTTACATCTGGATCCGTTTCCGTAAGTTTAAATTTGCGATTTCTTCCGTTATTGCATTGCTTCATGATGTGTTTATCGTTATAACCTTCTTTGCGATTTTCCGGTTATCCGTCGGAAACTCTTTCATCGCTTGTATCCTTACCATTGTAGGTTATTCCATTAACGCAACCATCGTTATTTTCGATAGAATTCGTGAGAACCTGCGAAATAATGACATCAACTTTGACTTAAAGAACGTTGTTAATACAAGTATTCAGCAGACTCTTATCAGAAGTATTTATACTTCTGCAACAACCTTTGTAATGGTATTATTCCTTTACATTTTAGGTGTGGAATCCATGAGAGCTTTCGCTATGCCTCTCGCAGTAGGTATTGTAGCTGGTGCATTCTCGTCCATCTTTATTTCCGGATGTCTGTACTTTATTATGACGAAGAAGAGTGAGCGTCTGGACGAAGCAAGAGCTGCTAAGGCTGCGAAGAGTGCGATAACGGGTGCTTCTGAGAATGGCGCGGGAATCGTTGTTGAATCTGCAGAAAATGCTGGTGTAATCGTGGAAGAACTTCCTAAGAAAATCACTGCGAATCCGAACAGAAAGAAAAATAAAAAACGCAAACAGTAAAGTGCGATATTATATAACGCGTTAACGTTAAAAGGCGTAGGAAATAATGTTTTTAGCAATTGTATTATTTATCGTCGGACTTGCATGTCTGATATTTGGTGGAGACTGGTTTGTCGATGGGGCAACCGGTCTCGCTTACCGTTTTAAAATACCGGAAATTATCGTTGGTGCGACGGTAGTTTCCATTGGAACAACCCTCCCGGAAGTAATGGTTTCGGCAACCAGCGCAGCTCAGGGTTTTGGTGATATGGCTTATGGGAATGCCATCGGATCCATTATCTGTAATACCGCTTTAATTCTGGCACTGTCGGTAGCTATCCGTCCTTCTTCGGTGGATAAAAAATCTCTATTGACGCCAACGATATTTTTCTTTGCAGCGGCAATTTTCTATATGGTTGTGTCTTATACGACGGGAAGATTTGACCTCTGGGTAGGAATTATTCTCCTTTGTATGTTTGTCATATATATGATTGTGACCATAAGACAAGGATTTAAAAATCCGGTAAAAACGGAAGAAGAGGAAGAAAGAAAACAGTGGCCCTTATGGAGAGAATTATTGTTCCTGGTTCTCGGGGCAGCTTTGATTGCAGTTGGCGCCAGACTTTTAGTAGATAACGGAACTTTCATTGCTACAGAATTAGGAGTTCCACAGACGGTAATTGCTTTAACTTTTGTTGCATTGGGAACATCTCTTCCGGAACTAGTTACTGCAGTGACTTCTCTGATCAAGGGACATGGAGCATTATCCCTTGGGAATATCGTGGGAGCAAACCTGTTTAATCTGGTGCTTGTTTGCGGAGCATCGATTACCATTAATCCATTCTCCGTTCCAACGGCAAAAACAATTGCCGGTTTAAATGCATCCTTTATTATTGATCTTCCACTGATGTTTTTAGTAATGGCAATCGTAACGATTCCGGCTTTGATTCGTGGAAAATTATCCAGAGTTCAGGGAATCCTTCTCCTTGCACTTTATGCAGCCTATATGGTATTTCAGTTTTGCTTTTAATTCATTTTAGGGGTTATTCATGAGCAGGTATTACTTGTATTGTAAAAAGGCAGACTTTTTAGCTATAGCGCAAAAGTATCATATTTCTCCAATAACAGCCCGTATTATAAGAAACCGGGACCTTATTTCGGATGATGAAATTGACTTATTTTTAAATGGTGGTATGGATGATCTCTATGACCCGTTTTTAATGAAAGGGGTAGAAGAAGCAATACCGATGATCTTAAAAGCAATATCGGAGAAAACCAAAATCCGTATTATCGGTGATTACGATGTAGATGGAATCTGTTCCAGTTATATATTAAAGTCTTTCATTTCCTTTCTTGGTGGGGATGTGGATGTCCGCCTTCCGGACCGGATGTTAGAGGGATATGGTCTTAATTCTAATATGATCGTGGAAGCAAAAGATGATGAAATCTGTCTGATCATTACCTGTGACAATGGAGTATCTTCTTATGATGCAGTAAATCTGGCAAATGAGTATGGAATTGACATTATTGTTACGGATCATCATGAAGTTCCGTATCCATTAGTAAATGCCGATGTAGTAATTGACCCGAAACAGGACGGCTGCGAATACCCTTATAAAGACCTTTGCGGCGCCGGAGTTGCTTATAAACTGGTATCGGCCTTGGCAGAAAAGACGAAAAAGAAAGGGTACAAAGGGATACTGTATGATTTAATCCAGTTTGCAGGAATGGCGACCATTGCAGATATTGTACCGCTTACCGGAGAAAACAGGATTATTGCCAAAGAAGGTATCAAAAAAATGCAGGTTACAGAAAATATAGGTCTTCTGGCGTTGATGGATGCAAGAAGTATTAAGCCAAAAGACATTAATCCACAGGCAGTTGGTTTTATTCTGGGACCTTGTATTAATTCTGCCGGAAGATTAAGAAATGCCGGAATTGCTTATGATTTGTTTGAAGAAGAAAACACAGAAAGAGCAAAGGAAAGAGCAGATTTTCTTTCGAAACTAAATGATGAGAGAAAGCTTTTGACAATCAGTCAGGCAAAGTATGCAATTGACATTATTAATGAGAATTATATAAAAAAGGGGCTGAAGTTACCGAGAATCCTGGTTATTTATTTACCGGAAGCACATGAAAGTATTGCTGGTATTATTGCCGGAAGGCTAAAGGATATTTATTCCCGGCCGGCATTAGTTCTTACGAATTCCGAAGAAGGAATAAAAGGATCCGGAAGATCAGTAGAGTCCTATGACATGATTGAGGAGCTGGGAAAACATCCGGAATTCTTCCTGAAATTTGGCGGCCATAAAAAAGCAGCTGGATTCTCTTTAAACGAAGGAATAACTCCGGAAAATCTGGAAAGGGCATTGAATGAAGACTGCTTCTTATCGGAAGAAGAACTTGCAGAAAAAATATGGATTGATATGCAGCTCCCGTTTAAATATGTTTCAGAAGACTTTATTAATGAGTTATCCCTGTTGGAACCTTTTGGCTTAAAGAATGAAAGACCGTTATTTGCACAAAAAAATGTAAAAATCCGTTTTGCGTCTGTTTTAGGCAAGGGAAGTAATGTATTGAAAGCTTCGTTGGAGGATGAAGAAGGAACTATACTGGAAGCAATCAAATTCGGAAATGAGAACGAAATAAGAAAAGAAGCAGAACGTTTATTTAAGGGCATGGAAGAAGAGGGCGAGGAATTCCGCGTATCCATCCTATTCTATCCGGAAATGAATGTTTTTCGGGACAAAAAGAATCCTCAGGCACGAATCATCGCATTCATTTAATCCAAGGAATATAATAGACCTTATTCATAGGAATAAGGTCTTAATTTATATTCTGTATAAAAATGATTGAGCCGTCATTAACAAATGGAATTTAAATGTTCTAAAAGCTCAGTGAAAACAGTTTCATGCTCCGTGTCATTGAAAATCTCATGTCGTTGGCCTTTATATAATTTGTAGGTTACATTTTTATATCCAGCGTTTTTAAACATCTGAACAGACTTCCGGAAGGTTTCATCATTGATTCGACATGGGTCATCGCCGCCGGAAATCAAGCGGACCGGAGTAGCGGCATTGGTCAGATTCCACGGGGAGTCATAAGCATTGCACATCAGTTCCATAAGCGTATAAAAACCATTTAAAGTAAAAACATAACCGCATTGAGGATCTGCTTCATATTTTTTAACATTTTCCTTGTCCACAGAAAGCCAGGCAAATTCAGAACCTTCGGAAGCAAATGCTTTTGAGAACGGACCGTTGCATAAATTGTTGATGAACGGACTACGATATTCCCATCCTTTAAATTTGGCAATGGTTTTAATCATTGTTTTTGCAATCCCTTTTGCACTGTTATTACCAGGCATTCCAGAAAGAATCAGGGCATCCAGTTCCTTTTCCTGTTGTTTAAAATAGGTTGTTGCAATCAGTGTTCCCATACTATGAGCTAAAAGGATTTTTTTGCTTTCTGGATATTTTTCGGACAGATAATGAAAAATGGCATCGGTATCGGATAATAGACCGGCTACCGCTTTCTCTCCGAAGTATCCTAGTTTTTCTGCCGATGCAACATTATTGCCATGACCTCTTAAATCACTGGTTACTACCACATAACCGTTATTGGAAAGAAATTCGGCGAGCGGAGCATAGCGTAATTGGTGTTCCGCCATTCCGTGAACAATCTGTATGCAACCTTTGATGGATTGGTTTTCAGCTGGCTGGTAAATGATTGCGTGTTTTGGAAGATTTTCCATTTTTTCTCCTTTCTCAGGTTAATAAATCAGGTCCAGGTCCTTGCGGGACTGCTCTGCGGACTAATATTCACTGATAAAATTATCCAGAACTTCTTCCGGAACGAAAAGATTATTGTCGATTCCTCTTCCTAAAAAGACTTCTGGTTTGGCAGCTCCGTGGAAATCCGATCCACCGGTAATGAACAGACCCCGCTCTTTTGCCATAGCGGTAAAGCGCTCTTGGTCTTTCTCCCTGTTTTTTGGATAAATGGCTTCAATTCCCATAATTCCCATTTCCGTTATATTATCAAAAAGTCTTTCATATTCGGCATCTGTCAAAGGAATGCGGGCCGGGTTCTTGCAAAGGGTCGGATGAGCAAGAACTGGGATTCCACCAAAAAACTTAATTACGGAAATGGCGCCTTCATCGGTAAGTTTCAATTTATGAACATAGTATTTGCTGTCTTCGTTCAAAAAATGATCAAAAGCATCGGCAATGGAAGAAGCTATTTTTAATTTCACCAGATATACTGCCAGATTGGAACGAGTGAGAGTCGCACCTGGGAAAATGGAATATATTTCCGGAATGGATACTTCCGGATAATCCTCTGCCAGTTTTTCTGCCATCTTATCAATTCGGTTATTTCTTAACGTACTGAGCCAGGTCAGCGTTTCAATTAAGTCCGGCTCCCAGTCCAGATTGTATCCGAGGATATGTGTCTCCGACAGGTCGGAACGTCCATTTACGTACAAACGTCCTTCGGATCCGTCTCCTCTCATATCTTCTCCTTTTGGCCATTTCATGCCGACATCCTGTTCAATATCGGACATCGCCGTTAATTCTACGCCAGTAATTACCTGGATATTTTTCCCTTCGGCATAGCGGGTCGCTTCCATGGCTCCGTTAATGGAATCATGGTCTGTGATTGCTATAGTACTAAGACCTAATTCGATTGCCTGATCAACAACTTCTATTGGGGAACAGGTTCCGTCCGATGCAGTAGTATGTATATGTAAATCAACGCGGTTTTCCATTTTAATACCTCTTTCCCATTTTTATTCTTCCGAATTCTCCGGTTCTTCATCGTCCTGAGCAACATATACGGCACGTTTCCTTGCGGTAACATCTGCAGCCAGATATTCATCATAGGTTGTAATTTTATCAATCAGCTTTCCGTCCACAATTTCCATGATTCGGTTTGCAGTGGTTTGTACGAACTGATGGTCTCTGCAGGAGAAGAGAATAACACCAGGGAATTTGATCAATCCATTGTTAAGTGCGGTAATGGATTCCATATCCAGATGGTCGGTAGGCTCATTGAGAATTAATACATTGGAACCGGAAATCATCATCTTGGATAACATACAACGTACTTTTTCCCCTCCGGAAAGAACGCGGAGGACTTTGATTCCATCTTCTCCCTGGAAGAGCATACGGCCTAAGAAACCACGTACGTAGGTAGCATCTTTAATCTCTGAAAAACCGGTAAGCCAATCCGCTATGGTAAGGTCAGATTCAAATTCTTTGGAATAATCACGAGGGAAATAAGCCTGTGTAGTGGTTACGCCCCATTTGAAGGTACCGGAATCCGGGGCCATCTCATCCATGAGAATTTTAAAGAGAGTATCTTTTGCCAGTTCATTAGAACCAACGAAAGCAACTTTATCATCATGACCTAACGTGAAAGTAACATTATCTAATACTTTTACGCCATCAATGGTTTTGCATAAATTTTCCACCTGAAGGACTTCATTACCGATGGTACGGTTAGGCCGGAAGTCGATAAAAGGATATTTACGGCTGCTCGGACGAATTTCATCCAGCTCGATTTTTTCCAGAGCTCTTTTACGGCTGGTAGCCTGTTTTGCTTTGGAAGCGTTAGCAGAGAATTTCTGGATGAATTCCTGTAATTCCTTGATTTTTTCTTCTTTCTTTTTGTTTGCTTCTTTCATCTGCTTAATAATCAGGGCAGAGGACTCCACCCAGAAATCATAGTTACCGGCATAAAGCTGGATCTTCGCATAGTCGATATCGGCAATCTGAGTGCAGACTTTATTCAAGAAATAACGGTCGTGAGATACGACAATAACGGTATTTTCAAAGTTAATCAGGAACTCTTCCAGCCATGCAATTGCATCTAAGTCTAAATGGTTGGTAGGCTCGTCAAGGAGAAGAATATCCGGATTACCAAACAAAGCTCTTGCTAACAGAACTTTTACTTTTAAAGGTCCAGGAAGATTTTTCATCAATTCATAATGAAGCTCTGTATCAACACCAAGGCCGTTTAAGAGAGTCGCGGCATCACTTTCTGCCTCCCATCCATCCATATCAGCAAATTCGATTTCCAACTCGCTGGCTTTAATACCGTCTTCTTCCGTGAAATCTTCTTTTGCATAAAGAGCATCTTTTTCTTTCATGATTTCATACAAACGGGCATTTCCCTGAATAACGGTATCCAGAACCGGCTGTTCATCATATTTGAAGTGATCCTGCTCCAGGAAAGAAAGACGCTGTCCAGGAGTAATCGTAACATCACCTTTGGATGGTTCTAACTGACCGGTTAAAATTTTAAGGAAGGTAGATTTTCCGGCTCCGTTGGCACCAATAAGGCCATAGCACTGACCCTCAACGAATTTGATGTTTACATCTTCAAATAAGGCTTTTTTTCCTATACGCAAGGTTACATTGTTCGCACTGATCATGAAAGTATCTCCTTAATAATTAAAATTGTCTTTTATGAAAGAAAGGGCTTTAATGGCTCCTTCATTTAATTTCCCACTTTTTGCAAGTTCCGAGCCATTTTCTCCTAAAAATTGCAGTTCCAATTTGGATGGGATCTTAAATCCACATTCAAAAAACTCGTGAGGCATTCCTTCTGCTAAGTAGTCCTTGGCAAAAACGCCCGCACTCTTTAACATTCTACCATATTTTACGGCTTCGTGCCTTAAATTATCGTTTTCACTATATACAATAATTGTTGCCGGATGACCTTTCAACATGTCTTTGGTAGCAACAATTGGCGAAACCAGAGGATTATATATGTTTTCATCGTTACAATGCAGGTCATTGGAAACATAGCAGACCGTTCCACCATAGCTTCCCGGCCCTTTATCCTCCGGTTCTGTAATCTGGTCCAGCATTGGATAAATCAGTATTACATTGTCAAAACTAATGTTTTTTAAATTATTATTTTCCAATAGAGAAGAGTCAAATCTTTTGTCCAGATGGATGTCATTTTTTACGAGATTTATGGCTAAAGAAGAAGCTGTAGCGATACTGGCGCCGGCGCTTTGACCCATAAGAGAAATGTGTTTGCAATCAAAGCCATAGTCATCGGCATGTTCCATGAGATAAAGGGTGCTGTCCAGACAGTCTTTTATCGAATCGTTCCATTTATAATCCGGACACAAGCGGTAGTCAATGGAGGCAATATTCACGCAAAGGGCTTTGGAAACCTCTACCCACATCGCATCATCTAAAGCTGCACCACCAAAAATAAAACCGCCACCATGCAAGCCGACAACTAAAGGACGTTTTTCCAGGACTGGATTTCCGTTTTCATCCAAAGCTGGATAATAAACTATCTCAAGCTCTCTTCCTTCCAGGGGAAGAGTTTTACGTTCACCAGATACTTTTACAATCTTATTAGCGATTCGTATTTTGTGGGCATCTTTTATCATTGCTTCCCGAACCGCATCAAAATTCCCGTACTCGTTATATTCCATACAATCCTCTTCAAAGCAGAATTGACGTATTCTTATCATCAATAATATAATAGCACCTGACGAGGCAAAAAACCACAGACAGAGGTAATGAAATGAACAAAATAATTCTTGCTTCCGCGTCTCCAAGAAGACGGGAAATCATGCAGCTGGTAGATTTAAACTTTGACGTAATCGTAAGTGATTGTGATGAGAATATAGAATATGACGGACCTGCAGATATGGTGGAGAAGCTGTCCTATCTGAAGGCAAAAGATGTTGCCGACAAATTACCGGAATCGGAAGAGCATCTGGTAATCGGATCCGATACGATCGTGTATTTTAAGGGAGAAGTATTAGGGAAACCGAAAGATAAAGAGGATGCCTTTCAAATGTTGCATGAAATGGCTGGAAATACTCATGTGGTATATACCGGAGTAAGTGTTATTGATACGAAAACAGGAAAAACAGAAACATTTCACGAGGAAACAGAAGTAGAATTTTACAATGTCAGCGATGAGGAAATCCAGGCATATATTGCCACAAAAGATCCTTTGGATAAAGCTGGCGCTTACGGAGTTCAAGGGAAGGGCGCCTTTCTGGTGAAAGGAATTAAAGGAGATTATTTTACCGTTGTTGGTCTTCCGATTGCCCATCTAATCCGGATCCTGAAAAACTTTGAAGAATAAGGAATCTTGGATAAAAAAATAATTGAATGTTTTTGTAATATCATTCAAAATGCTTTTTTTCTCTTGGATTGTTGTGTATTACCAATGTTTATTAGCTGGGCACTTCAGGGAGGAAGTGCCTTTTTTGTTCTTACCTCCTTTGTTTTTATAGTACACATTGAAGGAGGAAATTATGAAAAAAAGATTATTGCAGCCGCTTGTCATTTGAAAATATAGTTATTTTCTTCATTTGCCTATGTATTTTTTATATAAAAATGATAGAATAACTATGTATGAAAAAAAATCAGTCAATCAAATTTAAAAGAATAGATCCAAAAATTCTTCTTATCGGAATCGTTGTTCTGGTTCTTCTTGTATTGACCGGATTTAAGGTATACGTGGATAATGATTATAAGCCGGTCCACAGTCCGGACTATTTCGTACTAGAAGCCCCCGTGACAGTTTCAAAAACGGATAATATGATTTCTATTCTTCCGGGATCTGCATCAAATAAAAATACGGGGCTGATTTTTTACGGCGGAGAAAGAATTAATGCGGAATGTTATTATCCGCTGATGAAGAAATTGGCATCGAAAGGGTATTCCTGTTGTCTGCCGACAACTTTTGGGAATCTGCCGATTCTGAATATAGAAGGAGCGGAATTTGTCATCCGCAAATATCCCGAAATAAAGAATTGGTATATTGTCGCTCATTCTCAGGCTTGTGAAGTTGCTGCGGAATATGCGAAAGGTCATCCAGGTGCTCTTAAGGGACTGATATATCTTGGAGGATTTTCACGGAAGCAAGATCTCTCCGGGAGCGATTTGAAGCTTTTATCCATTCACGGTTCCAGAGATACCATTTTCTCTTTAGAGAAGTTTGAAAAAGCGAAAGCAAACGATCCAAAAGGGGCTGTCTATCAAGTCATAAATGGAGGGAACAATTCTGGCTTTGCGGACTGTGGGCTGATCCGAAAAGATACTTCAGCAACAATTGATGTTTCCGAACAATTGAAAGAAACTGCCTCAATGATCGACGAATTTATTAATAAACCAAAGGAAAAGTAGAAGATGGAAAAATTTTATCGTTGCAGTGCAGATATTAATCTGGATGCTATAAGAAATAATATTCAGTCCGCACAGAAAACCTTAGACGATGGTGTAAAGACCTGTGCCATTTTAAAAGCGGACGGATATGGACATGGTGCGGTTCCTATTGCTAAAAGCATCGCGGATTTAGTTGATTTTTATGCGGTAGCTTCTTTTGAAGAGGCGATGGAACTGGTGAATAATGGAATAAAGATGCCGATTCTGATTCTTGGCTATATCCATTATAGTTTCAATGAAGAAGCGATTCAAAACGACATCTGTTTGACCGTTTATGATCTGGATATGGCGAAAAAGGTTTCCAAAAGTGCAGTAAAAGTTGGAAAAACAGCAAAAATTCATTTAAAAATTAATACTGGCATGAATCGTATTGGATTCAAACCGACTCCGGAAAACCTGGAGGTAATCAAAAAAATCAGTAAATTAAAAAATATAGAGATTGAAGGAGTTTTTACTCATTTCCATAGTGCCGATGAAAAGAGCCTGGCTTCTTCGAATGATCAGGAAAAACTTTTTAAAGACTACACCGATGCTATTGAAGCTATGGGAATCCATATTCCAATCAAGCATTGTTCCAATAGTGCGGCGATCATAAGAATGAAAAATGCGAATTACAATATGGTTCGTATGGGAATTCTCATTTATGGTCTGTATCCTTCGAAATATGTAAAACAGATGAAATTACAGCCGGCCATGACGTTAAAGAGCCATATTACGACCTTAAAGACCCTCGAGAAGGGCGATACCGTTGGTTACGGTGCAACTTTTACGGCAAAACATAAAATGCAGCTAGCAACGGTTTCTGTAGGCTATGCGGATGGTTATTTACGGAATCTGAGGAATAAAGGAAAGGTCCTGGTCCGCGGACAAATCTGCAAGATTGTTGGCGGCGTTTGTATGGACCAGATCATGATTGATGTGTCCAAGGTACCGGATGTAAAAGTTCATGACGAAGTAATACTGGTGGGAAAGGAAAAAGACAAAGAAGTTCCGATGGAAGAACTTGCTGAATTAGCGGGAACGATTAATTATGAATTTGCCTGTGGAATCACCAGAAGAGTTACCAGAAGATATTTATCAAAAGGTAAGGTTGTGTATATTAAAGAATACTGTTAGAATAGAAAAAATAAAATTATTGATTTAAGAAAGGATTATATTATGGACGACCACCCTCGAGCGGGATTCTTTGGCAAAATTTTTAAGAAAAAAGATGAAAACGAAATAGAAAATGAAATTGTTTCTATGCTGAACGAAGGTCAGGAACAGGGAGAAATCTTGGAGAGTGAAGCTGAGATGATCACGAATATCTTTGACCTGGATGAGACCAGCTGCTCGGAGATTATGACTCACCGAAAAAACATTTGTGCACTTGATGGTGAGGTAACGCTTTTCGAGGCGCTGAATATGATTTTGGAAGAAACCTTCTCCCGGTTTCCGGTTTTTGTGGATAATATCGACAATATTATAGGTATCCTTCATATCAAAGATGCTATGAAATTTTATCTGCATGAAGAAAACCAGTCGAAATTGATAAAGGATATTCCAGGGTTATTGCAGAAAGTTTACTATACTCCGGAAACCAGTAAAATCAACAGCATATTTAAAAATATGCAATCCAACAAAATCCATATGGAAATTGTTGTGGATGAGTATGGACAGACTTCGGGAATCATATGCATGGAAGATATTCTTGAGGAAATTGTAGGAAACATCTTTGATGAGCATGACGAAGTAGAAATCAATATTAACAAAACCGAAGAAAATGTTTATATTGTAAAAGGACTTACTCCTCTGGAGGAAATAACCGAAGAAATCGGAATCGAGTACGAGGATGACGATTTTGAAACATTAAATGGTTATCTCATCTCAAAGATTGACCGGATTCCTGAAAATGACGAGGGAACGGAAATAACTGAAAATGGCGTATCCTACAAGATATTAACTGTTGAAGATAAAACAATTTCTCTTGTTCAGCTTGAATTAAAACCGGGACAGGAAATAAAAGAAGAATAAAGGAAGAGGTAATTTATGTCAGGACATTCAAAGTTTGCGAACATTAAACACAAAAAAGAAAAAAACGACGCAGCAAAAGGTAAAATGTTTACCATTATCGGTAAGGAAATTGCCATTGCAGTTAAAGAGGGTGGACCGGACCCTGCGAATAACTCAAAGCTTCGTGATGTTATCGCAAAGGCTAAGGCAAACAACATGCCAAACGATACAATCGACCGTGGTATCAAAAAAGCAGCTGGTGATGCAAACTCTGTAAATTACGAAGTTATCACCTATGAAGGGTATGGTCCTTCCGGGATTGCGATCATTGTTGATACCTTAACGGATAATAAGAATCGTACAGCGGCTAATGTAAAACATGCTTTCTCCAAAGGGAATGGTAATGTTGGTACTCCGGGTTGCGTTTCTTATATGTTTGATAAAAAAGGCCAGATTATCATCGACAAAGAAGAAGTTGAAATGGATGCAGATGAGTTAATGATGCTGGCACTGGATGCCGGTGCAGAAGATTTTTCAGAAGATGAAGAATCCTATACGGTATTAACCTCTCCGGAAGATTTCAGTGCAGTACGTGAAGCTCTGGAAGCAGAGAATATTCCCATGATGGAAGCTCAGGTGGAAATGATTCCTCAGAATTATGTAGATCTTACCAACGAGGAAGATATCAAAAATCTTAACAAGATTTTAGAACTTCTGGATGATGATGATGATGTTCAGGAAGTTTATCATAACTGGAACGAATAATTACACGGACGACTTTTGAAAGCATCAAATGAATAAAAAACATATAATTGTGGGCATTGAGCCAGGTTCCATCGCCCACGAATTATCTATTGAAAAAGGCGATTATCTCCTGACAGTTAACGGTGAAGCTGTCAGGGATATTTTTGATTACCAGTTTTATGCGACGGATGAATATGTAACCATTGAAATTGAAAAAGCGAATGGTGATATAGAAGAATTCGAAATCGAAAAAGACTATGGTGACGATTTAGGACTGGTATTTGAATCCAGCCTTATGGACGATTATAAATCCTGCACCAATAAATGCATTTTCTGTTTTATTGATCAGATGCCGAAGGGGATGCGGGACACTTTATATTTCAAGGATGACGATTCCCGTCTTTCCTTTCTTCAGGGAAACTACATAACGTTGACGAACATGAAAGAAGAGGACATTGACCGGATTATCCGTTTCCGTATGGAGCCGATAAATATTTCCATTCATACCACGAATAAGGAACTCCGGTGCAAAATGCTGAATAACCGCTTTGCCGGGGAAACGTTGCGTTTTCTTGATCGTTTTCATGATGCCGGAATATTAATGAATGGGCAGATTGTCCTCTGCAAAGGCATTAATGATGGAGAAGAACTGGAAAAAACTCTGAATGATCTTTCTAAATATGTCGCAAATATGGAATCGGTATCCATTGTGCCTGTAGGATTGACCAAATACCGGGAAGGATTGTATCATTTAGAGCCTTTTCATAAAAAAGATGCGGAAAATGTCATAAATCTGGTAGAAAAATTTCAGGAAAAAATATATAATGAATACTCCAAACATTTTGTCCATGCAAGTGATGAATTTTATCTTCTTGCAGGGCGGGAACTGCCTGAAGATGAGCGTTATGACGGCTATCCCCAGTTAGAAAATGGAGTGGGCATGTTAAGGCTTTTGGAAGTAGAATTTCACGAAGCTTTGTCTTGTTTAAATAAAAACAACCTGCCGGATAGAAAGATATCTATCGCTACCGGAAAACTTGCTTATCCGTATATGGAGTCTTTCGTCCAGGAAATGAAAGAACAATATGTTCTGCAAAAAACGAAATTTGAATATCATTGTTACGAAATTGAAAATCATTTCTTTGGCGAGAATATCACGGTTTCCGGGTTGATCTGTGGATGTGACGTTATTCGTCAGTTACAAGGAAAAGAATTAGGAGAGGAACTTCTTCTCCCGATTAACATGTTCCGGGCCGGGGAAGAATGTTTTCTTGATGATGTAACGGTAAAAGAACTGGAAGAAAAATTACAGGTAAAAGTAACTGTAGTTCCAAGAGATGGATCGGACCTGCTCCGTGCACTTCTTGGAATAGAAAATACAGATTTTAGGAGACAAGTCTATGAGCAAGCCGATAGTGGCTATTGTTGGGAGACCGAATGTAGGTAAGTCTACCTTGTTCAATGCCTTAGCCGGCAGTAATATAGCAATCGTAAAGGATACACCTGGTGTTACGAGAGATCGTATTTATGCAGATGTGTCCTGGTTGGATATGGACTTTACATTAATCGATACAGGTGGTATTGAGCCAGACAGCAGCGATATCATTCTTTCCCAGATGCGGGCACAGGCACAGCTGGCAATTGATTCTGCAGATGTCATTATTTTCCTGACAGATGTCCGTCAGGGCCTTGTGGATGCTGATGACAAAGTAGCCGATATGCTTCGTCGGAGTGGTAAGCCGATTGTTCTTGTGGTAAATAAAGTAGATAATTTCGCGAAATTAGAAGCGGATGTTTATGAGTTCTATAACCTGGGCTTGGGGGATCCGGTTCCTATTTCGGCTGCAGGGAAATTAGGGTTTGGCGACATGCTGGATGAGGTAACCAAATACTTTGACCGGGCCGCGATGGAAGAGGAAGATGATGACCGGCCACGGATTGCTGTTATTGGAAAACCAAATGTTGGGAAATCTTCTCTGGTCAATGCATTGATTGGTGAAAACCGGGTGTTGGTTTCGGATATTCCTGGAACTACCAGAGATGCGGTGGATACCGTTGTTACCCGAGGCGATAAAGAATACGTTTTTATTGATACCGCGGGATTAAGGAGAAAATCCAAGATTAAGGAAGAACTGGAACGGTATTCGATTGTCCGTGCCGTAGCGGCAGTGGAAAAAGCGGATGTTGTCATTATGGTTATTTCTGCAGAGGATGGCTTTACGGAGCAGGATGCAAAGATAGCGGGAATTGCCCATGAAAGAGGAAAAGGCGTTATCATCGCTGTGAATAAATGGGATGCCATTGAAAAAGATGACAAGACGATTTACCGGTATACAGAGAAAATCCGTCAGGGCCTGGCGTACATGCCATATGCAAGACTACTGTTTATTTCCGCGAAGACCGGGCAACGTCTGGAAAAACTGTTTGATCTGATCGACGTAGTTGTAGAAAATAGCACCAGACGTATTCAGACCGGTGTAATCAATGAAATTATTACAGAAGCAACGGCTTTGAACCAGCCGCCTTCTGACAAAGGAAAACGCCTGAAAATATTTTACGTTACACAGGTTTCCGTTAAACCACCAACTTTTGTAATATTTGTAAATGATAGGGAGTTAATGCATTTTTCTTATTTGCGTTATCTTGAAAATAAAATCCGAGAAGCCTTTGGCTTCGAGGGAACTCCTCTTAAATTCTTTGTGCGTGAACGCAAAGAGAAAGAGTAAGAAAAAATCACTAATCGGGGGATTTAGTAATGTTTTTCACACCGGAAAGAATTTTCCTTTTATGTTGCTTAGGCGGAGGATATATCTTCGGCTTGATACAGACTGCTTTTTTTATCAGCAAAGCAAAACATAAAGATTTGAGATACCATGGAAGTGGAAACCTGGGAACAACGAATGCATGGCGTGTTCTGGGTGCCGGATATGGTATTTTGACTTTCCTCGGTGATATTGTGAAAACCGGTCTGGCTATTTTCCTGGCTATGTATATCTATCAGAAATTCTATATGACATCCCTCATTATTGATTTTCATGCAGTGGTTTTATATACCGGAGTCGGAGTTGTACTGGGACACGATTTCCCTTGCTATTTAAAATTTAAAGGTGGTAAAGGAATCGCATGTACCTTTGCTACGATCGTATGCCTTCAGGATCTGAAACTTCTGGCAGTCGCTATTTTTGTATTTTTAGTAGTATTCCTGGTTTCCAGATATGTTTCTGTGGCATCGTTACTGATGGTATTTTGCTCCTCGGTAGCCTTCATGTTTTTCATGCTGATGAAATGGACCTATGTTCCGGAAGAGTGGATTTTTGATTGTGAAGTAACAATTTCTCTTTTATTTATCCTGGCAATGATTGCCCATCGGTCCAATCTGCTTCGTTTGGCTTATGATGAAGAAAATAAATTCTTGTTCCGTAAGCGTTTAAGAGAAGAGCAGAAAGAAGAGGACTATACCGACTTCGATAAGTATTATGACGACAATTCAGAGGACACATCTGCCGAAACTATAGAAGAAACTGCAGAACCTGCACAGGAAGAAGCCTCTGCTGAAGTTCCGGAAGCAGAAGCTGTGGAAGAAACAACGGAAGAACCGGAAGAAATATCCGCAGAAGTATCCGAGGATGCAGAAGAAACTGCCGAAGAAACGAACGAAGCTGCGGGCGAGGAAACTGCCGAGGAAGCCGGAGAGTTTGCAGCGGATGTAACCGAAGAAGAAATGGAAGAGTCGGTAGAAGATATTCCTTCTGCAGAACCTTCGAAGAATGTATCTAAGAAAAAGAACAAATCTTCCAAGAAGTCTGATCCAAATACTATGGATAAGAGAAAACAAAGGAGATTAGGTAAAAAGGAAAAAAGAGAAAAACAAAAAAATAAATAATATAACGATAGATATTTGAGGAAATAAAAATGGCAAAAATTACCGTATTAGGTGCAGGAAGCTGGGCTCTTGGAATCAGTATTCTCCTGAATGATAATGGACATAATGTTACAGTCTGGAGTGCGATTCCGGAAGAAATTGAATTATTAAAAGAGACTCATAAAAATCCGAAGTACCTAAAGGATGTTGTCATTCCGGACTCTGTTCAGCTGTCAACGGACCTGAAATGTGCAGTAACCGATGCCGATGTAATTGTAATGGCGGTTGCCTCAAAATTTGTCAGAAATACTGCAAAGAGATTAACCGGACTTATTCCTGCTGGCCAGATTATTGTAAACTTGGCGAAAGGAATCGAGTCCGATTCTTTATTTACTATGACCCAGGTTATTTTCGAGGAACTTCCGGAAGCGGAAGTATGTGTTTTATCCGGACCGAGCCATGCAGAAGAAGTTGCCAGAAAGATGCCGACCCTTGTAACCATTGCCAGCGAAAATCAGAAGATTGCCAAGTATCTCCAGCAGGTTTTCGCCAGTCCGGTATTTCGTGTTTATACCAGTGAAGATGTGTTGGGAATAGAAGTTGGCGGTTCCTTAAAAAATGTAATCGCTCTTGCGGCAGGTATGGCCGATGGAATTGGTTACGGAGATAATGTGAAAGCAGCTCTGATTACACGTGGAATCAAAGAAATTTCACGATTGGCTATTAAAATGGGAGCAAAAGCAGAAACTCTTTACGGTCTTTCCGGAATGGGAGATCTGATTGTTACCTGTGCTTCCATGCATAGCAGAAACCGTCGTGCGGGTATCCTTATCGGGCAGGGGAAAACCATGGAAGAAGCAATTAAAGAAGTTGACATGGTTGTAGAAGGTATTGTATCGGCGGAAGCGGCGATGCAACTGGCAGAAAAGTATGGCATTGAAATGCCGATTGTTACGCAGGTAAATAAAGTGCTTTTTGAAAATAAATCTGTTCGGGAAGCAGTAGATCACTTGATGATCCGTGATCTTATTTCAGAATAATGACTTTTAAAATAGACGAAATCACATGGAATGATCTGAATATGGATGAAGTGCTGAAAGGCATGGATGTATGTAATTCTTCTGTTGGTTCAGAGGTTTTAAAAAGAACCCTTTCTCATTTGGAATTTGATGAGAGTGTGCTTAGGAAGCGCAGTCAAAAGGCGGATTATTTCAGTGACAAAACGGATTTATCTTCCAAAACAGCAAAAATTTTCAAGAATCTGGGAAAGACGAAGAAGGTATCGTTCCTTGATTATATTTTCAAATTAAATGAACTTCCGGTAAAGAAAAATGGCTCCCATATACTTTTGGTTTTCTTATTGCTTCTAAGCATAGCTTCCATTTTTGTTCAGCCGGCAATCGGAATTATTGCAATTGTTGTTATGATTGCTGTAAATATTATCCTTTATTTTCGTTTCAAAGCTTCTATCGAAGCATATTTTAACTGTGTCAAATATTTGGTGTCTATGGTGACAGCAGCCGATGGGCTGGTAAAATCCGGTCTGGGGAAAGAAGATTCCCCTTTTTCTAAGGATATAACGACATTGAAACAACTGGTCAAGACTTTTGCTCCGGTAAGAAAAGGAAGCTGGCTGATTACCAACAGCGTTTCCGGCTCTTTGGTGGATGTACTCATGGATTATGTAAGAATGATCTTTCATGTGGATTTAATGAAATTTAATTCAATGCATAAAATCTGCACGGAAAAAACAGAGGAAATCCAAAAGCTATACGATCTTCTCGGCGGAATAGAAACTGCTCTTTGTATTTCACACTACAGAAAAAAACTGCCTTATTTCTGCACCCCGTATTTTGTCGCACCGGAGAAAATGATAGATGCCCAGGATATGAGACATCCTCTGGTTAGGAAACCGGTTTCCAATAGTATCCGGGTGGAAAAATCCATCCTTTTAACCGGCAGCAATGCTTCTGGCAAATCTACATTTCTGAAAATGATGGCAATTAATCAGATTTTTGCCCAGAGTATCTATACCTGTTATGCAAAATCTTTTAAGACTTCTTTCTATAAAGTCATGTCTTCCATGGCTTTAACGGATAATATTTTAGGTGAGGAAAGTTATTTCGTTGTAGAAATCAAATCTCTGAAGAGAATGTTTGACCAGATCAGCGAAAATACCCCGGTAATGCTTTTTGTGGATGAGGTTTTAAGAGGAACCAATACCAAGGAAAGAATTGCTGCTTCCAGCCAGATTCTGAAAGACTTATGTGGAAGAAATACCCTGTGTTTTGCAGCCACTCATGATATTGAATTAACGGATATTTTAGCAGATGAAATGTTGAATTATCACTTCTCAGAAACCGTAGAAAATGATCAGGTTCTTTTTGACTATAAGCTGAAAGAGGGCAGAGCCACAAGCCGAAATGCAATCAAATTGCTGGATGCTTATGGATTCCCGAAAAATATCATAAAATCCGCTTCTGACATGGCGGATAATCTCTAAAATTTTCTTATAAAAAAACTGAAAAATAATTATATTATTCGTATATATTTACCCTATTAAAACCCTGTGCCTTAAGGTATAATCATTGTGTATGATTATCTGTACAATCAGCTGATTGTGCATTTGTAACTTTGTAGTAAAAAAAATCATTAAGTGAGGACAAAGAAATGGCAAAAGCTAAAACAACTGTAAAGTTCCAGGGAACTTTAGAACAAGAAAAAGCTTTGCAGGAAGTAATTGCAGCTCACAAGGGTCAGGCCGGAGCTCTCATGCCTGTATTACAGGCAGCTCAGGGTATCTACGGATATCTTCCAATTGAGGTTCAGGAAATGATCGCTTCAGGGCTTCATCTTTCCGTAGCAGAGGTTTATGGTGTTGTAACTTTCTATTCTCAATTCTCCTTAAATCCAAAGGGACAGTATCGTGTATCTGTTTGTTTAGGAACAGCATGCTACGTTAAAGGTTCCGACAAGGTTTTAGAAGCTGTTGAGAATAAACTGGGAATCAAGAGTGGTGAGTGCACTGCTGATGCAAAATTCTCAGTAGACGTAACAAGATGTTTAGGTGCTTGCGGACTTGCTCCAGTCATGACAGTAAATGATGACGTTTATGGCAAGGCAGAGCCTAAGATGGTAGCTGGAATTATCGACCGCTACATGAACAATTAGGAGGGCGCCATGACTATAGAACAATTAAATGAGATTAAAGAGAAAAAGCGCGAGCTTGTAATGGTTCGTAAAATTGTCAAAGAAGAAGGCGAAAAACTTGCTGCTAACACAGCTTACCGTAAACAGGTTCTTATCTGTGGTGGTACAGGATGTACGTCTTCCGGATCTAAAGCAATTATCGATACTTTAGAATCCGAACTGGAAAAGAAAGGTCTGAAGGACGTATTAGTTGTTAAGACCGGATGCTTCGGTCTTTGTGCATTAGGCCCGATCATGATCGTTTATCCAGAAGGAACTTTTTATTCACAGATGACTCCAGAGCATGTTGTAACCGTATGTGCTCAGCATCTCGTAGAAGGCGGAGAGCCTGTAAAAGAGCTTCTTTACAAAGATTCCGTTCTTGAAGATGGAACAATCTTACCTTTAAATGAGACTCCATTCTACAAAAAACAGAAGAGAATCGCTCTTAGAAACTGTGGCGTTATTGCTCCAGAAGATATTGACGAAGCAATCGCTCTTGACGCATATCAGGCTCTTCACAAATGTCTGACAGAAATGACACCAGACGAAGTTATCCAGGTTATGATCGATTCCGGTCTTCGTGGACGTGGCGGTGCTGGATTCCCTACAGGTATGAAATGGAAATTCGCATGTGACAGACGTGGTGAAGTTCAGAAATATGTATGCTGCAACGCTGATGAAGGTGACCCAGGTGCATTCATGGACCGTTCCGTTCTTGAAGGCGACCCACATGTAGTTCTTGAAGCTATGGCTATTGCTGGTTATGCAATCGGTTCTAACCAGGGCTACATCTACGTACGTGCTGAGTACCCAATCGCTGTTGAGCGTCTGAATATTGCTATTGGACAGGCTAGAGAATATGGTCTGTTAGGAAAGAACATTTTCGGTACAGGATTCGACTTTGATATTGAATTAAGACTTGGCTCCGGTGCATTCGTATGCGGCGAAGAAACAGCTCTTATGACATCTATCGAAGGAAAACGTGGTGAACCAAGACCTCGTCCTCCTTTCCCAGCAGTAAAAGGTTTATTCGGACAGCCTACAATTCTTAATAACGTAGAAACATGGGCAAACATTCCTCAGATTATCATGAACGGAGCTGCATGGTTCAACTCAATGGGAACTGAAAAATCAAAAGGAACGAAAGTATTTGCTCTTGGTGGAAAGATCAACAATACAGGTCTTGTAGAAGTAGAAATGGGAACAACCCTTCGCGAAATCGTTGAAGAAATCGGTGGCGGCGTTCCTGATGGAAAGAAATTCAAAGCAGCTCAGACCGGTGGTCCATCCGGCGGATGTATCGCAGCTGACAACTTAGATGTTCCAATCGATTATGATAACCTTATTGCTATCGGTTCCATGATGGGTTCCGGCGGACTTATCGTTATGGATGAAGACAACTGTATGGTTGATATCGCAAAATTCTTCCTGAACTTCACAGTTGATGAATCTTGTGGTAAATGTACAGCTTGCCGTATCGGTACAAAGAGATTATATGAAATCCTTGAAAAGATCACAGCTGGCGAAGCTACAATGGAAGACTTAGAGAACATGGAATACTTATGCAACAGCATTAAGAACAACTCTCTGTGTGCTCTTGGACAGACCGCTCCAAACCCAGTTGTATCTACATTCAACTGCTTCAAAGATGAGTACCTTGCTCATGTTCAGGATAAGAAATGCCCAGCAGGCGTTTGCAAAGCTCTCCTTGAGTTCTGGATTGATCCTGAATTATGTAAAGGATGTACAAAATGTGCTCGTAACTGCCCAGTTAATGCTATTTCCGGCAATGTTAAAGAGCCACATGTTATTGATAATAGTAAATGTATTGGCTGCGGAACATGCGTTACTAATTGTGCGTTTGGCGCAGTAACAAAACGATAGGAGGTGCCGAATATGATTAATTTAACTATTGATGGAATTTCCGTTCAGGTAGAAGATGGCACAACTATACTACAGGCTGCTCAGGCTGCAGGTATTGAAATCCCTACACTTTGCTACATGAAAGAGCTTACTCCAGACGGATCATGTAGAATGTGTCTTGTTGAAGTAGAAGGCGCTAAAGGTCTTATGACTGCTTGCGCTGCTCCAGCAACAGAAGGCATGATTGTTCATACAGATACACCAGCTGTTATTGAATCAAGAAAATTCATCCTCAAGATGATGCTCTCCAATCATGGCGGCGACTGCATGAGCTGTGCTGCAAACGGAAAATGTAAACTTCAGCAGTATGCTATGGAATATGAAGTAGAGCGCGGCGAATTCGAAGGCGAAATGTGCCAGATTCCTGCTGACGATTCTTCACCATTCTTCATTTATGACCCATCCAAATGTATTCTTTGCCGTCGTTGCGTACGTACTTGCCAGGAAATCCAGTGCAACGGTACCATCGCTGCAACAGAAAGAGGATTTGAAACAACCGTTTCTCCTGTAATGGGATTAAAGATTTCTGAATCTAACTGCGTAAGCTGCGGTAACTGTGTTCAGGCTTGTCCAACAGGCGCTCTTTCACTTAAAGCCGGCAAGAAATTCCGTGAGTGGGAAACAAAGAAAGTTCTTACAACATGTCCACACTGCGCAACCGGCTGCCAGTACTACTTAGTAGTAAAGAATGGCAAGATCGTTGCAGTTGAAGGCGCTGATGGTCCTTCCAATAATGGACAGCTCTGCGTTAAAGGACGTTTCGGTTCCTTCGAATTCGTTCATGACGAGGGCAGACTTACCGATCCTCTGATCAAGAGAAATGGTAAATTCGAAAAGGCAACATGGGATGAAGCTTTAGACTTAATCGCTGCTAAATTCACAGAGATTAAGAAGAAATACGGCAGCGAGTCCTTAGCAGGTTTTGCTTGCTCCAGAGCTCCAAACGAAGATTGCTACATGCTTCAGAAACTCGTTCGTTGCGCATTCGGTTCTAACAACGTAGATAACTGTGCACGTGTTTGCCATAGTGCTACAGTTCATGGTCTTGCTATTACTTTAGGTTCTGGCGCTATGACCAACACAATTAAAGATATCACAGAAGAACCTGACGTAATCATGGTAGTTGGTTCTAACCCTACAGAAGCTCATCCAGTAGTTGGTGCCAGAATCCGTCGTGCTGCACGTCGTGGTGCAAAACTTATCGTAGTTGATCCTCGTGATATCACTCTTACAAAAGATGCTGAAATCCATCTGAAGATTAAACCTGGTACAAACGTAGCGTTTGCAAACGGTATGATGAACATCTTCATCAACGAAGGTCTTGTAGATGAGGAATTCATTAAGACAAGAACAGAAGGTTTCGAAGAATTAGCAGAAATCGTTAAAGATTACACACCAGAAAAGGTTGCTGAAATCTGCCATATTGACGCTGAAGATCTTAAGGCTGCTGCAAGATTATATGCAAAAGCTGAGAAAGCTCCAATCATCTACTGCTTAGGTGTTACAGAGCACAGCACAGGTACAGAAGGCGTTATGAGTATGTCTAACATGGCTATGATGGTTGGCAAACTTGGTAGAAAAGGTTGTGGCGTTAACCCTCTTCGTGGCCAGAACAACGTGCAGGGCGCTTGCGATATGGGTGCACTGCCTGAGAAATTCCCAGGATATCAGAACATCGTTGATGAAGCAGCTATGGCTAAATTCGAAAAAGCTTGGGGCGTTGAACTGAATCATACTCCTGGCTTAAAAGCTACCGAAGTTCTTCCAGCAGCTATCGAAGGCAAGATCAAAGGTCTCTACATCTTTGGTGAGGATCCTATCGTAACGGATCCGGATACAGCTCATGTTATTAAATCTTTAACAAGCTTAGACTTCTTAGTAGTACAGGATCTGTTCATGACAGAAACTGCTCAGTATGCAGATGTTATCCTTCCTGGCGTAAGCTACGCTGAAAAAGAAGGTACCTTCACAAATACAGAGCGTCGTGTACAGAGAGTACGTAAAGCTGTTGACCTTGGAACAAATGCTCGTCTTGACACAGATATCTTTATCGATGTCATGAACAGAATGGGATATCCACAGCCTCAGTTAACATCTGCTGAAATTATGGATGAAATTGCTTCCTTAACACCAAGCTTCGCTGGTATTTCTCATGAAAGACTGGATGCTGGTGAGAGCCTCCAGTGGCCATGCACAGGAAAAGATCATCCAGGAACAGAAATCATGCACGTTGGCAAATTCAGCCGCGGACTTGGTTACTTCTATCCAGCTAAGTATAAAGAGTCTCAGGAACTTCCAGATGATGAGTACCCAACAATCCTTATCACAGGACGTATGCTGTATCATTACAATACTCGTGCTATGACTGGAAAGAGTAAAGGAATCAACCAGATCGTTAACGAATCTTACATCGAAATGAACACCAAAGATGCTGAGAAAATCGGTGTTAAGAATGGCGAGAAAGTTAAAGTTTCCAGCCGTCGTGGTGAGTTAGTAACAACTGCAAGAGTAAGCTACAAAGTATCAGAAGGTGAATCCTTCATGACCTTCCACTTCCCAGATGGAAATGCTAACAAGCTTACCAACGCTGTTTATGATGATATTGCTCATATTCCAGAGTACAAGGTTTGTGCAGTTAAGATTGAAAAGGCTTGATTGTAAAATCAAAAAACTGGTTGTTAACCAATAGGATAAAAAGGAGCTGTCACTTTGGTGGCAGCTCCTTTAAGTTGCTTAAAAATGAGTCAAGCCTTCATGAATACAAATAACATAAATGAAAATCTAATAAAAATGCCCTCCGATATTTCATTTTTGCCTTCTCTTTTCTACACAAAAGGGTAAAATTAGATAGTTTTTCACTTCTGAGTGCGAAAACGTATAAAAATGTGGGCTTCTATGATAGATTTCTTATACGTTTTCATTCATTTGAGCTGTAAACGTATAAATAGCAGGAGAAAATGAGGGTAAAAAAAGCAATTTTCTATACGTTTACGATTCATAGATTAAAAAACTATCTAAATGTAATGAAGTCTTTCGAGGATAAGCGATGTCATCTCAATAAATTGATGTTTTCGGTGGTAAGATTTCTTTAATTTTGGCAAAAATTGTGCCCAACAAACCCCAGCTTGTAACATCAGTATCTTGACTAATCCAAGTTGAGATGCTTTATGACTGCATAAATATTTATGACATCGGGAAACTTAAAAATTTTTAATTGAAATAATAAATACTTATTATTTCAATATCTTGTGATTGTT
>JAZRYR010000020.1:0-22132 GCA_045600845.1 Lachnospiraceae bacterium
GTTTTGGCATGAATCGTCGACGGATTTTTCCTTATTTTTCATGTAAACATCATGGATTGCAATGAAATAAGACGGTTTTTGATCAAAATCCTGCGAAATTATAGAAATAAACCGTTTTTTTCATGGTTATATCATACCAAACCGAATTTTTATTGCTGTTTTTTTCAGAGCAAGTCTTCCAAATGGCTTATTTACCGAAAAATTCCTCAAATTCTGGATTGATGAGCCAAGAATATCTCCGCAAATTCCGGTTTGCCGGGATAATGTCTGCGAGACAAACCCAAGTTTGCCGAGATGAAAGAAAAAACCGCTGAAATGAAGTACCCCCTTTTGCTAGACAAAAACTCTAACGAAAGAATAATTAAAGATTTTTTTTTTCAAATATAATTTCCTAAGGATATCTTTTCTGGATTAAGCGTTGCAAAAAGACCGGAAGCAAAAAAGAATAACGGAACATGATGGGCAAATATACCCATGTATATACTATTTACGGGAAGTAAATGTCCCCAGTAAATTAAAATAATTCCAATGAATTTTAATACGTACGGCCAGGAAATCCGCTTATCATTTGTGAAATTGTTGTATTGCATTGTATGGAGTGAATAAAGATTCTAATGAAAAAAAGAAAAACCTCGGAGTGCTCCGAGATTTTTCTTTTATACAAACATGGTTTTATTTCCAATCGCATCCATTTACGAATGACGTAATTTTATCAATATCCGGGGTTTCCGAATCGAGGGAAATATAACCATCATCAAATGGAGTATTAGCGTCCGTATAATTTAACCGATGTTCAAAATGCCATTCTCGTCCCTGATTATCTATGATGTCATATTCATCTTTCGGTGGAAGGGCGATGAAAAACATATTATAATGCTCATCTGGGCCGTCTGTCGAAAAAACGATAGTAAATTTTTCTTTCCCATTAGTGAAATATAGAGAATTTTCTTCTTTAATAGCCTACATAGGTAAATCCGTCCGGACAAATTGCAGACACTCTACCACTTGTTACAGGGTCAGGTAATTGTGGAATTACAGGTTCGCCTTCTCCAGCGTCCACGATACTAACGTCTGGGGTCTCAGTTCCAGACGAAAATTTCGGCTTTTCATCACTACCACAGGCGGTCAGCACATCCAGTAACATACAGCCACAAAGTATCAAAACTATTAAATTTTTCACTTTTTCTCCTTTGTATATTTAGGGGAATTATTCTTTGAAAAATATTTATCTTATTAATCTTATGTATTAATGAATTGATTATAGTCAAAATATTATATTTTTATCATTAGTGATATACCACTAATATATGCGATTGTTTTTGTATAAACTATAAAAAAGTACAAAAATCGAGGTAATTATGTCCACTCAGGAAGTTGTAGCGAAACGTATTAGAGAACTTCTGAAAGAGAAAAATTGGACTCCAAATCATCTGGCATATGTTTCAGCAGTCCCTCAATCAACCATCAAGTCAATTTTACTAGGAGAAAGTAAAAATCCAGGCATTGTAACCATAAAAGTTGTGTGATGGATTAGGTATTA
Organism: Lachnospiraceae bacterium; assembly: GCA_045600845.1. Taxonomy (GTDB): domain Bacteria; phylum Bacillota; class Clostridia; order Lachnospirales; family Lachnospiraceae; genus RGIG5612. The sequence continues at coordinate 1,541 of JAZRYR010000020.1, forward strand.
GTCTTGCTCAATTTTTCGATTGTGAATTGTTTAATCAACTTGACCAGGAAATAAAATAACTTATTTGATATTTGTTTCTTGAAGTGTTATCGTTTATTATTGAATGAAAGTATTAGATATATCTGACGGTTTTATTGACCGTCTATTTTTTCATCAGGAGGTAATTATGGGTTCTAAATATTCACATGTTTTTTCACCAATTAAAATTCGTGGAATCGATTTTAAAAACAGAATCACTCTGGCGCCACCATCTCCGAATCTGGCAAGCCCAGACGGCAAGATAACGTATGAGTTCATTGACTGGTTCCGTATGTTCGCTCGAGGCGGCGTTTGTACTCTGTATGTAGGTAACTCTTCCATCGACATTACGGAATGTAAGGACGAAGCTTATCAGCTGGATTTAAGCTCCGACGATGGTATCCGTGAACTGGCGCGCTTTGCCGACATGTGCAAGGAATTTGATTGCCACGCTTCTCTGGAAATCAACCACAACGGCGAGAATACCGCTTTTGAAACGGTAGGTCATGCTCCATATAGTTCTTCCGAACTGATTTCCGGTACCGAGTTGATTCGTGCAAAACGTTTAGGCCGTGATCCGATTCCGTCCATTGCAATGACGAAAGAAAAAATTCAGGAGACCATTAATAAATACGGCGATGCCGCTGCAAGAATGAAGAGAGCAGGCATGGATATCGTTTTAGTACATGGGGGACATGGCAACCTGATCAGCCAGTTCACCAGCCCTCTGTACAATCATCGTACCGATGAGTACGGCGGTTCTTTAGAGAACAGAGCCCGCTTCGCTATCGAAGTATGTGACAACATTCGTAAAAAATGTGGCGAAGACTTTGTAATTGAATTCCGTATTTCTGCAGATGAAATCGCAGAAGAAGGAATGCACTTTGATGAAACTTTAGAGCTTATTGGAATGCTGAAAGACCATATCGATATTATCCATGTATCCGCAGGTCTTCACAGCGATTTCGGCGGCGCTTATATGCGTAACTGGTGTCAGAACTTCTTTATGGAAAGAGGCTTCAACGTACATTACGCAGCAGCTGTTAAGAAAGCTTATCCGGACCTTCTGGTTACGACTGTTGGTTCTATTACCAGCATCGATATGGCAGAAGAAATCATCGCAAATGGTTGGGCTGATTTCGTAGCAATGTGCCGTCCTCTGATGGCAGACCCAGACATGCCAAACGTTTATGCTCATGACCATCCAGAAGATCATAGACCATGCCTAAGATGCTCTACCTGTATGAAGCATCTGATGATTCCAAAGCCAATCTTCTGTGCAGTTAACCCGATGTCCGGTATGACCAGCGTTCTTCGTGATGGTGTTGTTCCAAAAGCTGCGGAAAAGAAGAAAGTCGCTGTTGTGGGCGGCGGTCCTGGCGGAATCCAGGCTTTGATGACTCTTTGCGAGAGAGGACATGATGTAACCTTATACGAAGCTACCGATCGGTTAGGCGGACAGGTAATTAAGGCTGCAATCCCTCCGTTCAAGAACGATACAGCAGATTACCTGAAATATCTTCAGGTTCAGGCTGGAAAATATGCTGATAAATACGGTGCTAAGATTTTAATGAATACAAAGGCTACCAAGGAAATGCTGGATGCGGAACAGTATGATGCCATTATTATTGCCATCGGTTCGGAACCAATTATTCCAAAGAGTATTCCTGGCATCGACCTTCCACATGTAGCTTGGGCTCCAGACGCTGAAGAAGGAAAGATCCCTGTAGGCGATAAAGTCGTTATTATCGGTGGCGGCTCCGTAGGTATGGAAGCTATGATTGAATTCGGTGACATGGGCAAACAGGTTGAATTACTGGAAATGGGCGCAGCAGAAAATGGCATGATGCAGTTGAGAAAGAGCGCCGGCTCTTCCGCAGGAGAAATGCTGAACATCTGCAAAGAGAAAAATTACCAGATTCACTACAGCACAAAACTGACTGCTATTACCGAGAAAGAAGTTATTGCTGAGAATCTGCTGACCGGCGAAACCGTAACCTACCCAGCAGACACCGTTCTTCTGGCTTTAGGTATGAAGTCTCTGACCGAAGAAGCAGAGAGCATGCGTCATTGCGCACCGGAGACAGAAATCTTCGTCATCGGCGATGCAAAACGACCGGCACAGATCGGTGATGCTGTTAATGAAGCATTCCGTGCTTGCATCCATATTTGATGAGGCAGATGATCGGCCGATTTATGGTATAAGCTGGAAAATGTTTTAATCGAAACGATTTCTTAACATAAAAAACTGCGGTCCTTTGGGCCGCAGTTTTTAGAAATGAATCACTCAGAAAATCAATCTGTAGTAGGGGCACCTAAGTCAATGATATTATTCGTGCCGGTTGCTACTGGTAATACACCGTCCCATTTTTCTACTTTGTTGTATTCGATAATCTGGTTTGTCAGAGACTCATTAATGATGCGGTTTGCTTCTGCCTCAGCTTCCGCGCGGATGCGGAGAGTTTCTGCATCTGCTTCTGCATTGGTGATCGCCGTCTGCTTATCCGTTTCTGCCTTCAGAAGACGCTGCTGTGCAACCTGTTTTTCTTCGATTGCTTCAATGAATACATCAGAAAAGTCAAAATTAATGATATTAACATCGGTTACATCAAGGCCACTGTTGTTTAATTTCTTATTCAATTCGCCAAGCAGACCATCGGCAATCATCACACGGTTGGTAACGCTTTCCTCTGCCGTATACTTTGAAGTAATCGCTTTCAGGGCTTCATTTACTGCAGGAACCACCAGAACTGCTTCATAATTGGATCCAATGTTTTTATATACGCTGTAGGACATATCACTTTCTACACGGTAGTTGATCGCCAGAACGGTAGATACCGTCTGAAGGTCCTTGGAGAATGCTTCGGTTTCAACTTCCAGCTTAACGATACGGTTATCAATCTGGATTACATTCTGAATAAAAGGTGCTTTTAAATGAAGGCCTTCCGTAAGAACATTGTTCGATACTTTACCTAAGGTTACAACGACTCCGGTGTGACCTGGTTTAACGATGGTAACCGAGCCGATGATAATTGCAATAATCACGAGTGCGGCAATAATAATGCCGACTTTCTTCTTGGAAAATAAAGGCTTTTTTGCTTCGTAGTATACTGTGTTGTTATTATTATCCATATATTTTACTCCTTTCTGAACATGGCAGAGAATGTCTTCCTGCCATTATAAAACTTGTTCCATAACAGTTTTCAGAGGTTTCAGTCCGCATTTCTCATAAAAAGCTTTTGCACCCGGATTCAGCTCCCAGACATTTAAGGTAATGCTGTCGCAGTCATTTTCTTTCGCAATTTGTACAACATACTCATAGAGGGCCTCTCCGATGCCCTGACGGTGGTGGTCGCTGTCTACGCAGATATCATCGATATACAGGTTCTTCCTAGGATAAACAGAGTGGTTGCCTTCGTTAATCTCGAACATACAGAAGGCGTGACCTGCAATCATTCCGTTTTCATCTACATAAACATAAATTGGATTCTCAGCGGTTTCGGAAAAGCCGGCAGCTTTTCGGCTTTCGCATCCCTCGATTCCATCCTGAATCAGTTTTGTCAGTCCTTCGTCGGTATATTTTTTTGTTCCGGGAATAAAATAGTCCGGTCTTCCGTCTGCATGTACTTTATGAACCTGGTATAAAAGGAAATTGATTCCTTCAAGATCTTTTAATTCTGCTTTTCTGATCATAGTGTTCTCTCCAAAATTTTCCGTCTGCAAATACTATACCCCTTTGTTTTGTACTGTTTTTGTCAGGCTGCTTTTTCTCATTTTATCACAGATGATTCCATCTATGGTATAGTATTATAACATGAAAGGGATGGCAGTCAAAAATCTCTGCCGTTATGGAATAGAAAATGAAATCCAGTGAAGAGAAAACCAACGTCATGAGAGTGTTGGAACAAAACAAAATAGAGTACAAACATTATGCCTTTGATTTAAAAGAGGCTTTGTCTGGAGTGGAGATGGCAAAGCTTTTAGGAGCAGAGGAAGAAAGAGTATTCAAAACCTTAGTTACCGTTGGAAAAAGTAAAGAGCATTATGTTTTTATTATTCCGGTGGCAGAAGAATTGGATTTAAAGAAAGCCGCCAACGCCTGTGGCGAAAAGAACATCGCAATGATTACCAAAAAAGAATTGCTTCCATTAACGGGATACGTTCATGGTGGCTGCTCCCCAATCGGCATGAAGAAACTGTTTCCGACTTTTTTAGATGAGACAGCAATTCTGCAGGAAACCATTCTGTTCAGTGCCGGAAAAATCGGTTATCAGGTAGAAATTGAGCCCGACGACTTGGGAAAAGTCATTCCCGTAACTTATGCAGATTTAACGAAATAATATAAACTCCAAAAAAACACGGTTATGTACCATGCTCAGAAGAGAGTGCTCCAAAATATCGCGGTTGTGTACCACCTTCAGAATAGAGCCTACCAAAAAAACGCAGTTGTGTACCACCATTAGAAAAATAAATGGTACACAACTTTATTATTTTGTCTAAAAACAAGAAATTAGTCAGTTCGTCTTGTACATAAGTGTAATTATTAGTCGGAGATTAAGAGTAGGATGGTACATAAGTGTAATTATTAGTCGGAGCGCAAGAGAAGGGTGGTACATAAGTGAAATTTTTAATCGAAGAGCAAGAGAAAGACGATACAGAACTGGAATAGGAAATTGATATTTCATCCTTTTCAAGGTATCATATGACCAAATAAATATGTATTTATAGGAGGGTAATATGTCAGTTTATTTACGTAAAACAAAAACAGAAACTGGCTGGGTAGAAGGTATTCCAGCATCCGATCCGAGAATCACGTCTTATAAGGGTATTCCTTATGCAAAGGCCCCTGTGGGAGAACTTCGTTGGAAAGCTCCACAGCCGGCAGAAGCTTGGGAAGGCGTTATGCCTTGTAAGGAGTTTGGACCTATCGCTATGCAGAAAACTCCTGGCTTGGCAGATAATGTATATACAAAAGAATGGCATGTAGATCCAGAAATCGTGATGAGCGAAGACTGCCTGTATTTAAACGTATGGACTCCGGCAAAAACCGGCGATGAGAAGTTCCCTGTATTCGTATGGTTCTTTGGTGGCGGACTTCAGGAAGGCTATCCTCCAGAGATGGAATTCGACGGAGAAAGAATCGCAAGAAGAGGAATCGTTGTAGTATCTGTTAACTACAGACTGAATTCCTTCGGCTTCTTAGCACATCCGGAAATCACTGCAGAAAATCCAGATGCTCCCGCGAACTTCGGTTTCTTAGACCAGCAGTATTCCCTGAAATGGGTTCAGAGAAATATCGCAGCTTTCGGTGGTGACCCAACCAACGTTTCCATCGGTGGACAGAGTGCCGGCGGCATGAGCGTTTCTGCACAGCTTTACTGCAAAGCAAACGAAGGTCTTTTCCATAAAGCAATCATCATGAGTGGTATCGTAGGAACGGGCTTCGGAATTGCAGGGTCTTTCACAAAGACTTTAGCTCAGGCAGAAGAAGTTGGTAAGGCTTTCTTTGATTTCTTAGGCGTTAAGACACTGGAAGAAGCGAGAGCTTTAGATGCTTTCTATGTAAGAGATAAGACCGCAGAATTTAAGGGCGGCATGTTTGCAACGGTATGGGATGATAAATTCCAGTTTGGTGATAATAAATTAGGTTTACGTCATGGCGACCGTCTGGATGTTCCAATGATCGTAGGCTGGACCAACGGTGAGTCTGTTGACGGACCAAAGGGTGCAACCAAGGAAGAAATTCTTGCAGAAATCAACAAATATTTCAATCCGGAATATGCTCAAGTTATCGCAGCAGAAGTTGAGAAGTTAGATGATGTGGACGCAATCAAGAAGATGCTGAACCGGATGGGACCAGAACTGGGCAGCAGAAGCTTCTTAAGAGGTGATGAGAAATCCGGCAAGACCACATCCAAGAGATGGGCTTACGAATTCGGTCCGGAAATGCCTGGTGATAACGAAGGCGCTTTCCACTCCTCCGACCTTTGGTTCTTCTTTGAGAGCCTGGCAAAATGCTGGAGGCCTTTCACCGGAAAGCATTACGATTTAGCTCGTCAGATGTGCAACTACTGGTGCAACTTCTTCAAGAACGGCGATCCAAACGGACTGGATGCAGACGGAACCGCAATGCCGACATGGGATGCTTATACCGAAGAAAAACCTGCAACGATCCACTTCTATGATCAGATTGAAGTAGATGAAGGACCACATACAAAAGTATTGGAAGCAGAATTAGATAATATTTTAGCAAACAGCTGAGAAAAGAAAAGTTTTTCAAGGAGCGGATTAGCTTCGGAAAGAACTTACAGACGAATGGGAGGAAATTATGTTAAGAGTAGCAAAAACTGAGTACGGCATGGTTCAGGGAACTCCTGGCGCAGATGCACGTAATACAATCTTTAAAGGAATTCCTTTTGCAGCTTCTGCAATCGGCGAGAGAATGTGGAAACCACCGGTAGCTCCAGAACCATGGGAAGGAATCCGTGTTTGCAACGAATTCGCACCTATCACAATGCAGAAAGTTCCTGGAGAAAATCCAGACGCATTTTACTCAAAAGAATGGCATGTTGATCCAGAAGTTCCTATGAGCGAAGACGGCAGCCTTGCATTAAATATTTATACTCCTGCAAAATCTGCAGACGAAAAGCTTCCAGTTATGATCTGGATTTTCGGCGGCGGTATGAGAGAAGGCTATGCTTATGAAATGGAATTCGACGGAGAAAGCTTCTGCAGACGTGGCGTTATCTTAGTTTCTATCGCTTATCGTCTGAATGTATTCGGATTCTTATGCCATCCGGATCTTACCAAAGAAAACCCAGACGCCCCTACAAACTTTGGTTTACTGGATCAGAGATTTGCTATTGAGTGGGTTAAGAGAAACATCGCCAACTTCGGTGGCGACCCTGAAAGAATTACTATCTTTGGTCAGTCAGCAGGCGGCGGAAGCACTTACTTCCACATCACAAATCCTGCAAACCAGGGACTGTTCCAGAGAGCAATCGCACAGTCAGCTGGTGGCTTAGGAATCTCAAAACCAAAAACATGGATTCCAATGGCTACAGAGTATGACGTTGCTGAAGAGAGAGGCCGTCACTTTATCGAAGACATTTTAGGATGCAAATCTATCGATGAAGCCCGTAAGTTAGACCCTAAATACATCGAAGAGAAATTTTTAGAGAGTGGTCTGACCATGGCTGCAGTTCGTGATGGAAAATATATCTTTAAACAGACTGACATGAGCATTATTGATGACGACATTATCGACATCGACTTCATGTATGGAAACACCGATGCTGAATTCATGACAAAACCTGGCGAAGACATGGAAGCCTGGGTGAAAGAAAACTTCGGCGATGACGCTGATGAATATATGGAAATCTGCAAGAGAGAGGCTGGAAGCGATGATCCTGAAGCATTAAGAAGAGCTCTCGCAGTTTGCGGTTTCGAACTGGCAGCAAAGCAGGCTGGCAGAATGTATGCAAAACATGGAAGAAAAGCCTACTACTATGTATTTGGACCAACCATCCCTGGCGACGATGCAGGCGCATTCCATTCATCTGACCTTTGGTTCGAGTTTGAATCTCTGCAGAAATGCTGGAGACCTTTCGATGGACATCACTACGATCTTTCACGTAAGATGTGCAACTGCTGGGCTAACTTTGCTAAGACCGGTGATCCAAACGGCTTAGACGCTGACGGCACACCAATGCCTGAGTGGAGACCTTTAACAAAAGATGACCAGTGCGTAATGTACTTCAAAGATGAAATGTATTCCGAGAGCGGTCCATTTACTGAGAAGAGCGAATTCTTAGTAAAGAAAAACCTGGAGACATATGGTTTATAAGAAGCAGGAAATATTCGAACAATAAAGTAAGAGCAGTTCATCATGGGCTGCTCTTTTTTATAATTTACTAAAATTTCCCATACCTAAAATGGGTTCCGCACCTTGAAAATTCAATACACCTTTTCGGTGTGGGAAGTTTTAGTAATTTACTAGTTTGACTCCACAAGATATAATAAAGGCGTTATGAAACAAGAACAATTTTCCATTACCATCGATAATCAGATCTGCCATATTGTTCAGCGAGGGGAATCCGGCCCGATAATTTTGTGGGGCATGTTTCCACATCAGGGGGATGAAATCGAACATATGATAGAAAGCATAAAGCGAATCTGTCCGAAGAAAGAGTTCATTCTGGCGGCTTTTCAGGTGGAAGACTGGAATCGGGATTTAAGTCCTTGGGAAGCGCCTGCTGCATACGGAGACGGAACCTTTGGCGGCGGTGGAGAAGAAACTTTGGAATGGTTGGAGAACAGCTTTATTCCATATCTGAAAGAGCAGTTCGGAGACCGACCGTTGATTCTTATGGGTTATTCTCTTGCCGGACTATTTGCTTTATGGGCAGCTTATGAATCGTCAGCTTTTGATGCCATCATCAGTGGCTCCGGCTCCCTTTGGTTTGATCATTGGGACAAATATGTAGCAAGTCATAACGTTAAAAGCGCCTGCAAAATCTATCTGAGTCTGGGAACGAAGGAAGAGAAGACCCGAAATAAGACCATGGCTCTTGTAGGAGACCGGACCAGAGCTCAGGAGGAAATCTTAAAGACAGACCCGAATGTCCAAGACGTGATTTTGGAATGGAATAACGGAGGACATTTCGCCGATTCCGGTGAGCGGCTGGCGAAGGGAATAAATTGGATGTTTTGATAATAGTATATTATGGTAGCGTAGTTTCTATGAGAATAATCAACTTTTATTGAATCAAAAAAGATACTATTTATATATTTCAGGGAGAAAATATGACGGAAAAATTATTTTATAAAGACGTATACCTAAAGGAATTTGATGCAGTAGTTACCGGAGTTTCCGAAAAAAACGGAAAGTTTCTGGCAGCTTTTGACCAGACGGCGTTTTATCCGGAAGGTGGTGGACAGGATGCGGACTATGGATTCCTTTTACAGGAAGACGGAAGAAAAATTGATGTGGTGGACGTTCATGAGCAGGAAGAAACCATTTGGCATACGGTATCCGAACCTCTGGAAACCGGAATGAAAATTCATGGCGTTATTGACTGGGATCGTCGCTTTGATCACATGCAGCAACATTCTGGAGAGCATATTGTCAGCGGTATGATCTGCAAGACATTTCAATGTGATAATGTAGGCTTTCATATGGGCGATGATGTAGTCACCATCGATTACAACGTGCGTATTTCTTATGAACAGGCTATGGAAATTGAGGCGGCAGCAAATAAATACATTTGGGAAAATCATGAATTTGTAGAACTCTGGCCGACGGCAGAAGAACTAAAAGAGATTGATTATCGCAGTAAAAAGGAATTGTCCGGCGCCGTTCGAATCACCAGTTTCCCTGGAGCGGACATCTGTGCATGCTGTGGCACTCATGTTTCCCGCAGCGGAGAAGTTGGCTTGGTAAAAATCACTTCCGCTCATAACTTCCATGAGGGAACCCGTCTGGAATTATTCTGCGGAAAAAGAGCATTGGATTTCCTTTCTATGAATTATCGGGCAAATAAAGACGTAGCCGTTCTTTTAAGCACAAAGGAGGACAAGACGCCACAGATGGTGGAAAAGCAGTTGGCGGATTATATTCAGCTGAAAGCAGAAAACACTGCTATTGAAGATCGGCTGTTCCGTATGTGGGCAGATTCCATGCAGGGAAAAGAAAACATTCTGATTATCAGTGATTGGATGAATGCGGACCAGGGAAGACGACTGGCAGATATGATTTCCGATTGCTGTGGCGGAATTACAGCAGCTCTGACACCTGCAGGAGAAGAAGAAAATTCTTTCCGGTATGCGTTGATTAGTAAAGGCAACGACATTTCTGGTTTTGTGAAAGAAATGAACGGAACTTTAAATGGTAGGGGCGGCGGACGAAATGGATTTGCCCAGGGAACCTTAAAAGCCAGCCTGGAGGAAATTCGAAATTTCTTTGATTCGTTTACAATTGTACAGTGAAATAAAAATGTTTATGAAATATTCATAAGGCGTGTGAAAAAAATATAATTAAATCAATAATTCGACATCAGAGTTTTGCTCCCGGGGAATATAAAGAAAGGATGGAAATTTATGAAAAAAATAATCGCAATTAACGCAGGTCCGCGTACCAACTGGAACACCGCTCAGTTGGTAAAGGAAGTAGGAAAAGGAGCAGAAAGCAAAGGAGCCAAAGTGGAGTACATCGACCTCTACAAGCTGGATAAATTTACCGGATGCATTTCCTGCTTTGGATGTAAGCTGGAAGCTTCTTTTGGAAAATGCGCATGTCATGATGGACTGTTTGAAGTTTTGGAAAAAATAAGAAATGCAGATGGACTGATTATTGGGTCTCCCAATTATATTGGAAACCTGACGGCTGGTTTCCGCGCTCTTTATGAACGTTTGATTTTCCAGTATCTGACCTATAACAAAGAAAAATCCAATTGCAATGAGCACTTTATTCCAACGGTTTTGATTATGACCAGTAACTGCCCGGAAGAAATGTACGGAGAGAGAGGCTATACAGATCTTTTAGAAGGCTATCAAAGAACCTTATCCGCTATCGTAGGACCTACAAAGGTTCTGACTTGTGGAGATACCTTACAGGTAGATGACTACAGCAAATATGACTGGACCAACTTTGATCCGGATGCAAAGAAGAAACGTCATGACGAGACTTTTGGAGATTATCTGAAGAAAGCCTTTGATTTAGGCGCTGAGATGTAAATAATAGATTTTCTCTTTACACAAGGACGCAGATATATTCCATAAACAGAACGATGGCTACTAACCTCAGAGCACACACACCGTATTTCCCTCGCTCGCGAACTCGCCTACGGCTCAGACACACTCGCTCGGGCGTTGTGCGCACTCTTCGCTAAGTAGCCTCGTTATTGTTTATTCCATATATCTGCGTCCTTTTTGCAAATATAAATTCAATTATTTCGGAACTTCTGCTGCACGAATTCTTCGGCTTCTGCCAGTTTTGTATCCACAGTGTCTCCCATGATGCCCTGTAACAGCTCATATTCGTCTACAGAGCCTTTTCCGTGAAGAACTGCATATGCGCCCGCATCACTCCCACAGCCGATAAAAACGCCCTTTTCGTAAGCCTCAGCGATAGCTGAAAGATGACAATCTGCGATTTTTTCAACTTCCTCTTCATTAAATCGGCCGGTTCCCTGCAGATTCACACTGGTAACTGCTGTCGGAACCCAAAGAATGTTTTTATCTTTTAGGATATCCATAGTTTCGCTATCCATGTAATAGCCATGTTCGATGGAATCCACGCCGGCTTCTGCTGCTTGACGGACCCGATCAGTTCCGCTGGCATGGGCCATGACTGCAAAACCTTCTTCATGGGCGATATGAACCAGTTCTTTTACAAAGTCGGTAGTGTAGTCTGTTTCGGAAACTACGCCGAATTTATCAAAATCCAAAATGCCGGAAACCATGATTTTAATGAAATCGGCTCCCAGGTCTTTCGCTTTCGCGATTCGTTCCCGAAATTCCTTAAAGTCTGCGTAAGAAAGTCCGGCCACCTTTCCGTAGTTGCCTTCTTTGTAAAGTGCGAAAACCGGACTTAAGTAGGTGATGCCGTAATCTGTAGCAATGGTTTTCGCATAAATACTGGCACCATAATGGTCGCCGCCTTCCCGGACTAAAGAGATTCCGTGGTCTTTATACGCCTGAAAAACTCTTTTTACCGCTTCCTGATCTACGGTTGTTTTGTGGCGTTCTACACTTTTTTTATAATCAATTCCGTCCATGAACACATGGGCGTGAAGTTCTGCTTTTACCATTTTTTTCCTGCCTGAAAATCTGACCGGACATCTTTTATTTTGACCTGTCAGTTTATTTACGTTATATTATAGCACAAAAGTTTAACAGTCCCTAACGTTTCAAAAAAAAGGACTTGAATTTCAAAAACCGGGAGAAGGTCATGATTATACGGAAAGCGACAGAAAAAGATTTAGACGGAATAGAAAGTTTATATAAGAATGTGGTGGCATTTTTGGAAAGTCATGAAAACTATCCGGGTTGGAATTCGGAATACCCGGTAAGATCAGATGCAGAAGAAGGTCTGAACATGGGCGCTTTGTATGTGGCAGTCGAAGACCCGGAAGAAATGGTTGTCGGAACCTTTATGCTGAAACATCGCCCGGAACCTGGGTATGAAACCGCAGATTGGGGAAACGATTTCTCTTATGATGAGATTTATGTGGTATATACCTTTGCGGTGAGATGTGATTATTTTGGAAACAAAGTCAGTGACCACATGATGGATTTTATTATCGAAGAAGCAAAGAAGGATGGAATGAAGGCTGTAAGGCTGGATGTGGTAGAACGAAATGAGCCGGCCATCCGGCTTTACCAGCGACATGGATTTCAATATACGGGAACGATTGATGAAGGGCTTGTAGAGTACGGACTTCCTTGGTTTCAGACGTTTCAATATGTTTTATAAACGAATGATATAAGATCGGCGGAGAAACCACCATCTTGAATATAGAAAGTAGGGAGAAAGATGATACAGGATATAGAACCTCATGTATTTCACAATGAGTACCGACCAGAGGCCAAGGCCGACGAAACTACGCTGGTTTTATGCTTTGACGGAAAAAAGATTTTGGCAAAAAAAGAAGAAAACGGTTTGGTTTATCCAACCAAGAGCCTTCTTCCAGAAGGAGCATCTTTAGTTTATGCCTTTGCTGTGGATGAGACCGAATATTTTTTAAACCTGAGTGGAGAAGTCATAGAAATCGAAGGTTTTGGATATTTAGACCTTATGGAGGCCCGGAGAGGCTGTTCCAACGTGGACGGAATGGTTCTATTTACGGGAACCCATCTGCACCAGTGGTATATGGAAAGTAAGTTCTGTGGAAGCTGCGCAACGCCTACGGTTCACAGTGATTATGAACGGGCCATGAAGTGCCAGAACTGTGGCAAGAATATTTATCCACGTCTGATGCCGGCGGTTATTGTAGGCGTAACCAACGGAGACAAACTTCTGGTAACGAAGTATCGGGAAGGAAAGTTCTATGCTCTGATTGCAGGCTTTGCAGAAATCGGGGAAACTTTAGAGCAGACCGTAGCCCGGGAAGTTTTTGAAGAGACAGGAGTTCATGTAAAGAACATCCGTTATTACAAATCCCAACCGTGGGGCATTGTAAAAGATTTGTTAGTCGGCTTTTACTGTGACTTAGATGGCGATGATATCATTCATGTGGACCATAACGAACTGCATTCTGCAGAATGGAAAGACAGGAAAGATATCATTCTTCAGCCAGACAATTTCTCCCTGACCAATGAAATGCTGACTATGTTCAAGGATGGGAAAATGTAAGATAAAAAATGAGTAATACCTACCAATTTTTCTTTGTAAAAAAATGAGCGAACAAAAATATGCAACATGGAACCCTTGGCATGGGTGCACAAAGTATTCTGAAGGATGCCGTTACTGCTATGTTTATAGGCAGGATGAAGCATACGGCAGTGCGATTTCATCGGAACAGTGCCGTAAAACAAAGAATTACGATCTGCCGGTAAAAAAGAAGCGTGACGGAGGCTTTAAGGTTGAGGCAGGTTCTATGATTATGACTTGCTTTACTTCCGATTTTCTGCTGAAAGATGCGGATGAATGGAGAATGGAGTGCTGGAAGATGATAAAAAGCCGTTCCGACTGCATGTTCTATTTTTTCACAAAGCGCATTGAACGTTTTCTTGAATGTATTCCAGAAGATTGGGGAGATGGTTATGACAATGTAATCGTGGGTTGTACCTGCGAAAATCAGGACAGAGCAGATTACCGACTGCCTATTTTTGCGGAGCTCCCGATAAAATATAAAACCATAATAATCGGTCCCATGATTGGTCCAGTTGACCTGGAAAAATATCTGAATGGCAGTATCTGCGAGGTGACATGTTCCGGTGAATCGGGCGTCAATGTACGGCCTCTCAATTATGATTGGGTGCTGGATGTGCGCCGGCAGTGTATCAATAAAGGCGTCTCCTTTCAATTCCATCAGACGGGGGCATATTTTATTAAGGATGGCAGAATGTATCATGTGCCACGCCGTTTACAAGCGCAGCAGGCCCGCAAGGCAGGAATTGATTATAAAATTGTTAATGATTATCTACCAGATATATAGGATTGGATAATGCCGACATTTGAAGTAAAAAAAGTATACGGTATAAAAATTGAAACATTGGATAATCCGGGATGGGATGTATCCATAGATCTTATAGGGACAGAACTTGAGAAGTGCTGATTTTGAGGAGATAAAAATTGACCGGAAAAGAATTTCTAACAGAATATTCAAAATGGTTTCCTGAAAAACAAAACCTGTGTGAGGAGCATATTTCTGAATTTTCTGAAATACTCCCGCATATATTTGCAATGCAGACTGTTAACATTGAAATAAACAAAGCCTTTCAGAACGGTGACACAAAGTACTTTGAAAGGCTCAGCAGTTTTGTTGAGCATGTGTGGCGTCTTGTCTGTTAGGATGACAATGATGAGATCCTGAATGTCATTGAGGCAACTATCTTTGAGAGCATCAGCGATGACAAGACTATGTGGCAGAGGTTCGGGAGCCTTATAAGTGGTGAGCTCAGGGATTACATCAATAAAGTTGTTTTGACAGGCAATGTGCTAATGGCACATGTTGAAAAACTGCAGTAGCTCTACCATGGCAAAGAAAGTGAACACATTTATGAATGTCGGTGTTCACAATTATATCGAGTTCATTTTTGTAGGGAAAAATTTGAATTTGCGGAGATATTCTTGCCTCATCAATCCAGAATTTGAGGAATTTTTCGGTAAATAAGCCATTTGGAAGACTTGCTCTGAAAAAACAGCAAAAAAAATTCGGTTTGGCATGATATAACCATGAAAAAAACGGTTTATTTCTATAATTTCGCAGGATTTTGATCAAAAACCGTCTTGTTTCATTGCAATCCATGGTGTTTACATGAAAAATAAGGAGAAATCCGTCGACGATTCATGCCAAAACGAAAAAATCTTGTCAATTTTTAAAAATAATATTTATTTGGAGGAAATTTTTTCACTAATTCCTGTTTGAAGGGATAGAATTTTGCTAATTTCTGATTTTTCGAGTTGATACCATCTCAACAACTCCCAGTTTATAGAGGTAAACCTCAGTTTTGTTAACTACAAAAAATCGCCGAAAAGGATAAATACTTTTTCGGCGTTTATTATTTCATGCGGTATCTAGCGGGGAAATAATATATTTTTTCCAGACAGAGCTGATTTACTTTTTAGTGTTGTCTTTTTTTGGAAGTTTAATGGATGCGGCGTAAGCACTGTTACATAATCCTAAAATCGCAGAAATGATAAACAGCGTCTCGATGCCGACGGTCTGCCAGATCCATCCACCAAATAAAGCAATCAGAAGGGTGATCATATGGTTAACGGAAATACCAGTAGAAAGGGTGGCTTTTACTTCCGTCATATTATCGGAAATATCGTTTACGTAAACGCTGGATGCCATGGACGCCAGGGAAATTACGGAGTCCAAAATATAGTTCACGCAGCATATAATAAAGGCTACGTTCATTGGGAAAATGTGATGGGCAAATCCGTAAAAGAAGCAGACCACAACTAAGATGACGGTATCCATAACCATAACAATCTTGTATCCAACCTTATCAATAATCTTTCCTACAACAGGAGACATGATGAAGCAGGCAATAGCGGAAATGGCAAACAGAAGGCTGATGGTGGTAGCACTGGCTCCATAGAAGAGAATCAGTACATAAGGCCCGAACGTTAAGAAAACCTGCTTACGGGCGCCATAGAATACTTCCAGCATGTAGTATTTCGTATATTTTTTTCGGAAATAGAAATGACGGTTGGTTTCTTCCGTTTTGGAGTCTCCTACCAAACCGAAGGAAATCAGCATGGCAATTCCGGTAATCACTGCAGCAACTAAGAAGAACGAGCGGAAAGGCTGAGTCTTTGACAGAATCAGGAATGATATAATCACGATGACATATCCTACTAAAGTGCCAATCTGCTGGGAGGAACTTTGGAAGCCTAGGGCCTCGCCGCTTTTTCCCTCCTTCGCGTAGCTTAGGGCTAATGTGCTTTTCATACCTAACTGGATATGTTCACCTAAAGAATAGATGCAGGTTGCCAGAGTAACCAGAACTTTGGTAGGAGAAACGATGGAAAGAAGACCCATACCGATGAGCATGATAATGGCACCTAATTTATAAAGTTTTTCTGCGGAAAAATGATATAAAGCAGCCAGAATCAGAATTAAAAGAAAGCCCGGAAGCTCTCGGAAAAATTCCGCAATTCCCCGGTCAAATTCGCCCATGACAACAATTTCTGCCAGATAGTTATCAATCAGGCCTTTATAGATTCCATAGCCCAGGCCCGTAATCAGGACGGACAGTAGGAATACTTTAAATTTTGAATTTTCACGGAAAACACTGGATAATTTGTTCATTTCGTCGCCTCTTGATTATTATTACAGCGAAAGCTGTTTTTTTATACAATGGATTATAACACAGGTTCCGAAAAGCAGAGTATAGAAAGTGAAAAAGACTCTGCAAATCGTATGGAAAGAGCATTTTTGATTACGCGACGAATGCATCAGGACAAGTAATCGATGATATTACGAACGGATATAGGAAGAGTGATTTATGTAGTTTAATAAAAAAACATTGCATAAGAGTCAAAAATTAGGCATAATAGTATCATTAATAAAATTACTCGAGGAGGTAAATAAAATGGCAGCAATTGATGGAAAATGGGAAGTAGCAGTTCATACACCTTTTGGCGATATGAAAAACATTCTTGAAGTCAAAGAAGTAGAAGGTAAACTTGAAGGCACAGCTACAGAAAACGGCGAAGCAGCAGCTCTTCAGAACGGTGTTATCAACGGAAACGAATTCAGCTATGAAGTAGAAATTCAGTCTCCATTTGGCGCAATGAAGAACACTCTTAAAGGCGTTATCGATGGCGATAAGCTTTCTGGAACATCTACAAACTCATTTGGCGAGTCCAAATTTGACGCAGTTCGTCTTTAATTAGAAGACCTAAAGCCGCTGCTTTCGGGCAGCGGCTGTTTTTTTATTAAAGTGTATTGTGTTTGTACGGAATAGTTCCTATTTTTATTGAAAGGGAAAAATACCAAGCATAAATAAAAATATCGTTCCAGAAAAATGAAACAATAGAATTATTATCAAATCCAGAGGGAATTTTTATGTACGAATTAATTCAGGCGAAGGGCAGCAGCTATTATGTGGATTGTCCTGCAAAAATCGGAATTGTGAAAACGGAGGAAAATCAGGTTGTGCTGATCGATGCTGGAAGCGACAAGGACGCAGGGAAAAAAGTGCGTCAGGTTCTGGAAAAAGAAAATTGGAAAGCCATAGCCATTTTTAATACCCACTCTCATGCGGACCATATTGGTGGCAACCAGTATTTACAGAACCAGACTCAATGCAAGATTTATGCACTGGGTATTGAAAAAGCATATACCGAATTTCCGGTTCTGGAATCTACCACTCTTTATGGAGGCTTTGCCATGAAAGGACTGCATAACAAGTTCCTGATGGCAAAGGAAAGTAATGTGGAACCTTTAACAGAAGCTGTCCTTCCGGAAGGATTTCAATTGATTCCTCTTCCGGGACATAGTTTTGATATGGTTGGATTCCGCACCTCAGACGATGTAGTTTACCTGGCTGATTGCTTAAGCAGTGCAGAGACCCTCGATAAATATAAAATAGGATACCTGTATGATGTAAAAGCTTATCTGGAAACCCTGGAGATGGTAAAGGGATTAGAGGCAACAGTCTTTGTTCCTACTCACGCAGCAATGACCGAAGACATAAAACCTTTAGCTCAGTACAATATTGACAAAACTATGGAAGTGGGAGAAAAAATCGTTGAGTTATGTGCAGAGCCGGTTATTTTTGAAGACTTGCTGGCACAACTTTTTACGGATTATGAAATGCAGATGAACCTTCAGCAGCGTATGCTGATTGGAAGTACGGTGAAATCTTACTTAAGCTGGCTCAGCGACGCCGGGAGAGTAGAATATATTTTTGAGAATAATAAGATGCTTTGGAAAAAGGCAGAATAAATAATTAAGCGTAAGAAATTGTATATAAAATAAGCAAGCGCGTGAGGCTGACAAATTGTTAGAAACATGCGCTTTTTTTGTAAGAGTTTATTAAGAAGATGACGGAAAACTTATGGTATACATTTTTTATAATGGTTTTTTTCTGTATACCTCCTGATAATTTGCGGAATTTATCGTATACGTCTTGATTTATTGTTCTTTTGTGATACCATCCTTATATCCGTATTTATTTCTCTTTTTGGGGGAAATTTCTTTAACAAGGCGTATTTCACGCGCTTATATCCTTTATCAACAATTGAATAATTGCTTTTACGGAAGTGGAAAAATGAAAGAAATTATTGTGATAACGTATCCAACTGCTCTCGAATTATGGTTGGATGGAACGAATTGGGAAAATATCGAAAAATATTCCTATCAGAACAGGAATCTTCGGGGGCTTCCGGAATATTTTGCGGTGCCCGATTTAAATAAAATAGCAAAAGAAATATCATTGAATATGAACATGACTCAGCCGATATCTTTTATGGTTCCATTGAATCAAAATCGAAGAAATGGAGCAAACTACAAAAAATACGTCCGGCCCAGGAATTTCTCAACCGATAGTTTTATCAAGATGGACACACGGCTGTATCCGAATCTGTCACAGTATGAAGTTTTGATAGCGAGTCCAGAATATTGCTTTTTATGTGCTGCAAAAGACTATTCTTTTTGCCAGTTGGTAGAGATAGGGATTAACCTTTGCGCTATGTATGTTAAAGACCAAGACTCTTCTTTTGGGCAACGCCAAAGAGAACCTGTACTTACTAGTAAACTGTTAACAGAGTATATTTCCAATACAAATAATATGAAATATCATAAAAAGGCTTTACAGGCGGCCAAATTTGTTCAGGATAATTCTCGTTCACCTATTGAAAGCAAGTTGGCTACAATTAGTTGTTTACCAAAATATCAAGGAGGGTATGGAATGAAACTTCCAAAGCTCAATTATGATATTTATCATTCTAATGCTGGAAAAAAACTCCTAAATAGGGAAAGTAGTAATTGTGATTTGGTTTGGCCAAAGGAAAAAATAGTATTGGAATATGATAGTGACCTGGCTCATGGTAATATTGAACAGTTTGCATACGATAAAATGAAATATAGGTCGTTAACAATATCAGATTATAAAGTTTTTCCGATAGTATCTAAAGATTTATTGTCTTTGGACCGTTTGGATGAACTGTTTATGTCAATAAAGAAACAGCTGAATGGAAAAAGTGAAAGGGCAACCCTTAAAAAGTATCGTATGAAAAGGGAATCGGTATACAAAGAACTTTTTAGAACAAAAAATAACGCTTATGTACCAATCAATAATTAGGGGAAACAAAATATTACGGTTATGTACCAATTAATGGATAGAAATTGGTACATAAGTGAGAAAATTGGTCGATACAAGTAGAAAGGTTGGTACACAAGTGTGATATTTGCTCGAAGGAGAAGGGCGGCTGGTACACAAGCGTGATATTTAGTCGATAGGTTAGGAAGAACTGGTACACAAGTGTGATATTTGCTCAGTGGGAAAGAAGGACTGGTACATAAGTGTCATATTTTGTCTCGTTGAGCCTATAAATTGTTTTTTTTATCTGAACAATGGAATAAAAAAGGGCCACCTAAAGGTGGACTCACTAAGGGATTTTTAATCTCGTAAGAATACGGCATAACTTACAGCAGTGTAGGCTATGCCGTTTTTCTTGCTTCTTCGGGGATATCGACTGCCCCGATAAAATTCCAGATGATAGCAATCGTCTGCTTTTTCGTTCTTGTTCCGGGAACTTTCTCCGGCTGGAATACTTCGATTCTTTCCACAAAGGTTCTGATGATCTCTGCAGTAAGCTCCGTGATATCCGTATACTTATGTACCAGCTTGAGAAATGAATCCACATTTAACCGTTGCTCTTTAGATGCGTCAATGAATGTCTGCAGTTCTTCGGAGTGACTTTCAAGCTGTTTCTGTTCTTCCTCGTATGTGACGGACATCCGGCTGAATCGCTCATCAGAAATCTTTCCGTCAATGTTGTCCTCGTAAAGCCTTTGAACAATGGTATCAAGCTTTGCAATCCGGGATTTTGCCTGTTCCAGTTCCTTATGGCTGTCACGAAGCCTCCGGTCAAGTTCTTTCTCATTCTGCTTTGTAACAAGCTGTACAAACTCATCTTCATGTTCACAGGCATAGGATGTTATTTCCCGAAGGTGCCTTAAAAGAATCTCTTCGACCTGCACATTGTGAATCTGATGCGAAGTACAGCCGCCCTTGATTTTGCGGTAAGTAGCGCAGACGAAATGCTCCTGCTCATGTGCCCAGCTTCTTGCTCTGACCTGATAAAGCTTTGCTCCGCAGTCTGCGCAGTAAAGCATTCCGGAAAGAACCGGCATCTCACCCATAGGTGTAAGCCTGCGTCTGCCGTCACGG
>JAZRYR010000021.1:0-34719 GCA_045600845.1 Lachnospiraceae bacterium
ATATAACCATGAAAAAAACGGTTTATTTCTATAATTTCGCAGGATTTTGATCAAAAACCGTCTTATTTCATTGCAATCCATGATGTTTACATGAAAAATAAGGAAAAATCCGTCGACGATTCATGCCAAAACGAAAAAATCTTGTCAATTTTTAAAAATAATATTTATTTGGAGGAAATTTTTTCACTAATTCCTGTTTGGAGGGATAGAATTTTGCTAATTTCTGATTTTACAGGGTAATAACATCCATACAAATTCCAATTTGTAGAGAACAGCTTTCTTGCAAATTCCACATCTCCAAAGCATCCTCATCGTGCTTTCGTTAACCCAACCTGCCTTTTTATCTATATCTCTATTTTATATTCTGAGTCAATCAGAATGTATTCCACAATATGTTCCCGGCACATTTCCAGTTCATGGAGATTATCTTCCAATACACTTTCCATAGTACAGCCGGAATCATCCAGCCTCTTTTCAATGGCATCAGCATAAGCAACGATGTCTTCAAAGTGATTTTTAATGTATTCCTCGCTCATAACCAGCCGCATACATTCTATATTTTCCAGATACTCTTCTTCAAAGTCTTCCTTCCAGTCATAAGGAATATAACAACCTTCGATTGTCAGATTCTGTCCATTTTCAATGGCGGTTTTTATGATTTCCCGGACAATTGGCCAAAGATACTCCATCAGCTCTTCTGCCGTGCTTTCCGGAGTCAGGTCCGTATTGCCGCTACGAATCAAACCCATTTTCAAGTGATCGATGGACATATATGGGAAATCATATTTTTCAAGTATTTTCTGTGCCAGCACCGTTTTTCCGGTGTGGGAAGCGCCTGCAATTAAAGTAATCATAATTCTATCTCCTCTTGATAAATTATATAAAAGAGAAAGATTTTGTCTACATGTTTAAAGGAAAAAAGAGACCCCGTTGATTACATGTTATTCTGAATACGACAAAATGCCCGGCAGAAACTACCGGACATTTTTCAAAATATACTCCCACTCGATGCTATTAAAAAGATAAAAAATAACGTTAAAATAATTGCAGCTATTTTTTTCATAACATCCACTCCTATAAATACGAATTACTAATCGTTATGGCTACCAATCCATCAACAACAAAAACAACAAAAACAACAACCGCTTAAAAATCTCCATCCTTCACGCAGTCTTTGTAGAATCTGCATCTCAGGCAGCATTGGCTACAGGCTCTTTTCTGAATTCTTTTTTTCTTCTGTAACCAAAATAATAATCGCTTCATAAAACTCTCCTAATCAAAAAATAGAAACCAGAAAAGGCCTTGCCTTATCTGGTTTCATAATAAAAAAAATATCTGTCAAAAAAAGGGACTTGCAATTTTTATTCTGACTTTTTCAACGTTGAGAAAACAAATCCACCCTTAAAAATATAATTCCTGCAGTCTCAGGATTTCTTCTTTCATTGCTTCTACCGTAGACTCTGGAGAAATGATTTTTACTCCTGGCAACGCCATAATCCATCCCAGGAACAATTTACTTACCGAAACATTTACGACTACCTCAAAATGATCTGAATCGACTTTTACTAAAGGAATATTGGTTCCAAAGCGGTCAATAATAATATTTGCTACTTCATTCTCGCACCGTAATCGTACGTTTTCCGTTTCTCCTTCAAACATGCCGAAAAGCTTATTGGTATACTCGGTCATTTTGATTTTGGAGAATTCACTCTTTCCCAAACGTTTTTCATTTACCACATTGGTATTGGTCATTTTATCCACACGGAAATGTTTTATTATTTTTTCATCATTATCATAACCAATCAGATAATATTTCTCATCATCCCAGCAAAGAGCCCACGGACTAACATGATAGATTGCTCCATTATGTTTTAATTCCATTTTCTTATCAACGGTCCACGTAAAATACTGGAAGGAAATCTGTTGGTTCCCGCTGATTGCTTCATGTACCGCATCAATACTATAGTAGATGCGTTCATTCATGTTCTTTACACGTCCTGCTACATTTACCTGACGGTCTAGCTTTTCTGCCTCATATTTGCTGGCATATCCTTCAATTTTTTTAATCAATTCTCTGGATTTCTTTTCCGTAATAAATTTTGCTGACTGTACAGAATCTACCAGCAGTTTCAGTTCCGCCAATTCAAACTGACGATTTACAACTTGATAATGGAAAGTTCGGTCATATTGAGATCCTACAATATCCATGCCAAACAAACGCAGATTTTCGATATCGCTGTACAGACTCTTGCGTTCTGCCGTTACCCCATAAGCCTGAAGCTGTTCCACAATTTCCGCCAAAGTTATATCGTGTGTTTCATCCGTCTGCTCTGTCAGGATTTTCATCAGATACATAATTTTCAGTTTCTGGTTACTTCTTGGTCCTCGTTCCATAATCTTTTCTCCGTGATAACAACAAAAACCTATCGTTTTCCCATCTCGTCTAAGGTCTCACCAGTAATGCGGTACACGGTCCATTCGTCCATCGCCACCGCTTTCATGGATTTATAAAAGTCGATGCTCGGCTGGTTCCAGTCTAAGCACCACCATTCTAATCTGCCGCAGCCACGTTCTACTGCAATGGCC
Source organism: Lachnospiraceae bacterium (assembly GCA_045600845.1). Classification (GTDB taxonomy): domain Bacteria; phylum Bacillota; class Clostridia; order Lachnospirales; family Lachnospiraceae; genus RGIG5612. Next base: position 2,587 of record JAZRYR010000021.1, read on the forward strand.
GCCAGCTCTTTCAAAAGAGCTTTTCCGTAGCCTTTGCCCCGATGTTCCGGCTTCACAAATAAATCTTCCAAATAAACGCCTGCCCGTCCCAGGAAAGTTGAGAAATTGTGAAAGAACAAAGCGAAACCAACTTTTTCGTTGCCTTCTACGGCGAAAATAACTTCCGCTTTTTTCTCATCGAAAATCCAATGCTCCAACAGATCCGGTGTCGCAACAACTTCTTCCGCCATATCCTCATACTCTGCCAACTGCTTTATAAAGTCCAGAATGTCGCCTACGTCTTCTCTTTCGGCAAATTTAATTTCCATAATTCTCCTTATTTCATCCGGATGATTTTTCCCGGATTCAGAATATTTTTTTCATCAAAAGCATTCTTAATGGCCCGATACAATGTAATCATTCTGTCGCCCATATGGTTTTCTAAAGCTTCCACCCGAGCATGACCGATAGGAATTGGCGGTTCTGTGAGGCATGATCTTGTTCAGATATTTCGCAGCTTCCTCTATCAAGGAATGGGGCATATATTCAATGGCCGCCGGATTCAGGTCCGAACGGATAAATTTCGGAACGGTTCCTAAACATTCCTCCAAAGAGCCGTATGGAACCAGCAACGTATTGGAATATTTTGGCTGCGTAATAACACGCATGCGGAGTTTTGTGGCAATACATAAGGTTCCTTCCGAACCAATAATTAAATCTTTAATGTCATATCCAGAGGTATTTTTTACGACGTTGCTACCAAACTGCATAATGCTGCCGTCCGGCAATACAGCTTCCATATCTACCACATAACTTCTGGTAACACCATAGCCAACGGCCTTCATGCCACCGGCATTGGTCATCACATTTCCGCCAATAGATGCTGTCTTCTCCCCTGGCTCCGGTGGATAAAATACGCCTTGTTCGATAGCTGCACTGGCCAGTTCCATAACCAGAACTCCCGGCTCTACAACTACGGTCATGTTATCCAGATCCCACTCTAAGATCCTATTCATTTTTTCCAGAGAAAGAAGAATGCCTCCGTAGAGAGGAACACAGCCACCAGCTAATCCGGTGCCGGCGCCTCTCGGGGTTACCGGAATATTATTATTTCAGGCATATTTCATGACCTTTGAAACTTCTTCCGTAGAAAGAGCCAACACAACAACTTCCGGAGGGAAGGTTCCAAAGTCCGGCATTTCATCATGGTGATAATTATATTCTATTTCTTCTTCAAAGTATACTCTTTCCGGAGCAGTTACGCTCTTTAAAAATTCCACGTCTTCTTTTGTCAGTTTATGGTAAGCGTTCATCTTGCAGCCTCCTCTTCTTTTGCCTTGCGCACAGCGGCTGTAAGCTTTGGCACAAATTCGTACAGATCCTGCTTGATGCAGTAATTTGCTATATGAAAGATTGGCGCGTTCTGGTCGGTATTGATTGCTACAATGCATTCACTTCCGTCCATTCCTGCACGGAACTGGATTGCTCCAGATACGCCACAGGTAATGATCAGCTTCGGCTTCACTGTCCGTCCGGAAAGTCCGATCTGTTCCGTTGGGTCTCCCCATCCTTTTTCTACCAAAGGTCTGGTAGTACATAAACGTCCACCGAAAGCATCTGCCAGATCACGAAGGATCTGCAGATCTTCCTGACGTTTTATGCCTCGCCCTGCAACAACCAAAATGTCCTCTTCTTCGATACTTTTATTTCTTACAATGGTTTCCGTACGAATGACTTCAATTCCAGATTGAAGCATTTCCGGACGGACTTCGCGAACAAAGATTTCGCCATGAGGCTCACACTTCTCCGCCCGCTCCATTACTTTATATCTTACGGTAGCGAACTGAGGTCTGGTATTGGTTGTAATAATTTGGGCCATGATATTCCCTCCGAAAGCCGGTCTTACCTGAACCAGATCGGTATTGTCTTTAATATCCAGCATGGTGCAATCCGCCGTAAGTCCGGTATGGAAACAGGACGCACACATCGGGGCCAGGGAGCGGCCCAAAGAGGTAGCTCCCATCAATACCACCGACGGATGCTCCGCCTGAATGCAATCTTCCATCACGTTTTAAAGATCCGGTGGTCTCGTCAATCTCTACCTGAGAAGTTCCGGTACCTGTTTAATACATGCAACAATTTTCAACTTTCGTCCTCCTCGCATTAGCAAAAAGGGGACGGTTCTTTTGCCACGTTTTTTTTAAGTGATAAAAGAACCGTCCCCTTGTCACTTCCTTACCCTTTTTATTGTCACATAGCGTGCAAAAGTAAGTCAAGCCACAAGATTTTCAGAACTGTTGTTTTTATTATTTCAGATGGTATTTCTCCATATACTCATTATAGATTTCTTTATAGTTATGTTCGGTTTCAATTTCCATACGGGAAACCATACCATGCTGTTCACTGATTTCATTATGCTTCATACGCACCGCAATGCCGATATTGGAGCAATGGTCGCTGATTCTTTCCAGATCCGTCAGCATATCGTTGAAAATAAAACCATGCTCATATTCACATATTTTTTTCTTAATACGGTCAATATGATTCAGTTTATACTGATCGCACATATTGTCCGTAATCTCCTCTAACGGTGCAATCCGGTAAGCAGCTTCCAGATCATCTTCCGAAAAAGCCTGAACCGTCATACGGATGGTTTCTTCAACAACTGCCAACAAGTTATTCATTTCCGTCATGGCATCTTTTGAGAAAACTACCTTCCGGTCAAACATTTCTTTGGAAGATTCTGCAAAGTTTTTCGCATGGTCGCTGATTCTTTCATAGTCGTTGATGGAATGAAGGAAAAGACTGACCGCTTCATTCTGCTCTTCATTCAGCTCATTTTTCATTATTTTTACAATATAATTTCCCAGCTTGTCTTCGTAAGTATCTACGATTTCCTCTAATTCCCGTACCTTGTTGAAAGTTCCTCCGGAGTAATTATTAAACAGGTGGAGGGCTGTCTGCAAAGTGTTTTTTGAAATATTTGCCATCGTATTCATAGAAATTCTGGTCTGCTCAATCGCCAATGCCGGGTGCTCTAAGAACCGGTCTTCCAAACGATCAACATCCCGTAATTCTTTCTGGTCTTTCTTCTTTTCTTTGACCAACTTGTTTACGAATGTTTCCAAAAGGCCGATGAACGGAGACAGCATAAGTACAATAATTACACGGAAAACCGTATTCAGAATCGCAATGCTAATCATGGTCATGGTGGTATTCATGAAACTAAAATGAACAAAAGCATGGATTCCATAGAAGAAAATGCTGAAAAGAATGGCACCAAAGGTATCTACCATGAGATAAATAAAGGCCGTTCTTTTACCGTTAGCGTTTGCTCCAAGGGCAGTAAGAAGAACCGGTACGGAAGCTCCGATTGCGATACCCATGATAATTGGAAGAGCCAATTCAAAACTAATAGCCCCGGTAACCGCAAGAGCCTGCAGAATACCAACAGCAGCGGAAGCGCTTTGGATAATACTGGTAAAAACGATACCGATCAGAACTCCAATAAACGGATTGGAAAAGTTGGTAAGAAGGTTAATAAAGGTTTCGCTTTCCCGAAGGGGATATACGGCGCCGGTCATGGCACTGATGCCGAACATCAGGACTGCAAAACCCAAGAAAATAAATGCAATATGATGATTGGTTTCTTTATCGGTAAACATCAGCAGAATAATTCCTGCAACTGCCAGAAGTGCAGTTAAGGTATCGGTAGAAAGAATTTCAAAGATTCCGCTTCCATTCAAGGAAGACAGGCAGATGACCCAGCCCGTAATACTGGTTCCGATGATGGCCCCCATGATAATGCCGATGGCCTGCTTCACTTTCATCATGCCGGAATTTACAAATCCGACAACCATAACGGAAGTAGCTGAGGAACTTTGGATTACCGCCGTTACGCCGGTTCCCAACAGAATTCCTTTTAACGGATTACTGGTCAATTTATATAAAATAACTTCCAGGCGGCTTCCCGCGACTTTCTTTAGTCCGTCGCCCATCAAATTCATTCCAAAGAGGAACAAGGCAACACCGCCGATTAATGCAATAATATTTGTAATACCCATATATGTTAAAAATGTCCTTTCAATTAACCCTTCTACCTCAGATTAATCATAGGACATTTTTGTAAGATTCCTTTGTTGCAAAACGTAAAATCTATGTAAAATTTTAAACTTTTGGGAGAGTTACGGTAAAGGTTGTTCCCTCTCCTACATCACTGCTGACTTTAATCTCCCCCTTTTGAATCGATACGGCATGTTTCACGATAGAAAGACCCAGTCCGGTACCACCCACTTCTTTCGAATGGCTTTTATCTACGCGGTAAAAGCGTTCGAAAATTCGGTCTAAATGCTCCTGCGGAATACCTATTCCTGTATCCGTTACGGAAAGAATGACTTCGTTTTCATCATCCCTTACATTCACATTTACTTCTCCGCCTTCACGGTTGTATTTAATGGCATTGTCACAAAGATTATATACGATGGAATACAAAAGATTGGTTACGCCATGAAAAACTGCATGTTCACCGGAAAGAGTGATCTTTACGCCTTTTTCCTGGCTAAAGCTTTCCAGGCTCTGGATGGCATTTTCCGCCACCCAATAGAGGTCGGTCTCTTCCCCGGAGAGATTCAATGCACCCGCATCCAGCCGGGACAGGTCGATGACGTCTTCTACGACCTGATTCAACCGGATACTTTCATCATATATTTTGGATGCGAAAGGTTTTATATCTTCTTCTGCAGCCAGTCCACTTTTAATCAGCTCTGCATACCCGGAAATGGCATGTAACGGAGTCTTCAGCTCATGTGAAACATTGGAAGTGAACTCCTGTCGGATCTGTTCCGTCTTTTTCAACTCTTCCTTATCTTTTTTCAGCTGAAGCTGCTGAATAGACAGTCTGGTCAAAAGAGGCTGTAATTCCGAATAAGTTTTCGTTTCCTGAGGATTGTCCAGATTTACATTATTAATCGGTTCCACAATTTTTTTAGAAACATTGGAAGCAATCACGAAAGCCATAATTAAAATGATTACTATGGCCAGACCAATCGGTTGAATCAGTCCTAAAAGCAGAGAAATTACCGTCATCTGGTTTTCCGATACGCGGACAACGCTTCCATCCTGCAAAAGCTTTGCATAATAAACCTGCCTTTGAAACAAAGTGGATGAATTACGGGAGCTTTCTCCGTAGCCTGTTTCCATAGCATCTTTTATTTCCGGACGTTCCAGATGGTTTTCCATAGCTTCCGCCTTGGATGCATTATCAAAAATAACTGTTCCGTCTTTTGAAATCCAGGTAACTCTTATGTCTGCAATAATCAAATCGTCATTAAAATAATCCAAGCCAGCGTTTTCCGTTCCATCCGCAATCATTTCCAGCTCATTTTTCAACTGTTTTTCCTGAACTCCGGAATAATACTGGTAAGAGCCGCCCAGAACAAAAACCAAGGTGATAGCCAGAACGATAAACGTAATCAGACAAATAGAGCGGAAGATTCTATTCCTCATCCGATTCCTCCATTCTGTAGCCCACACCGCGGATCGTTTTTATCCGATTTCCGCTTTTTCCGAGCTTTGTCCGTAAGGTTCCAATATGAACATCTACGGTTCTCGTTTCAACGGCTGCATCCGACTGCCATACATTGGACAGCAACTGGTCTCTGGAGAAAACCTGTCCCAGATTTTCCATTAACAAAACCAAAAGATCATATTCTTTCAATGTTAAGATGATTTCTTTACCGTCAACTTTTACCTGATGTTTGCTTTTATCGACAGTTATATTTCCCAGTGTCAGCATGGTTTTCACTTCCGTCGGTGCAGACCGTCTTAAAACTGCCTTGATTCTGGAAACCATTTCCATCATTCCGAAAGGTTTTACTAAATAATCATCGGCACCGGTATCCAGTCCGATTACTTTATCGTACTCGCTCCCCTTTGCCGTCGCCATAACTACCGGTATCTTTTCTGTAATTGGAGAGGATTTTAACTTTTTTAAGATGGAAATACCGTCTTCTCCCGGCAACATAATATCCAAAAGAATAAGCTGAGGTAATTCTTCTCTCATTCCTTTCCAGAATTCTTCTCCGCAGGAAAAGCCCGTGCTTTCATAGCCAACGGAATGTAAGGTATATGTCATCAGTTCACGAATACTGTTGTCATCTTCTACGCAATATATCATCGCTTTTTCTCCTAAAAAATCTGACATTATTTTATTACATAAATGCAATAATTCTACACATGATATTGTAAATTATATGTAAAAAAGCAAAACGACGCCCGTAATTCTCCCGGCGTCGTTATATCTTTTATTAATTCTTCTATTTTCTTATTTTTCAATTAACCGATTTATTCTTTCTATCTTTCAATTAAACCTGCATTCATCAGGCTGCTCATGATTCTCTCACCTGTACCGGTAAGATGGAACTCATCAATAATATGATTTAACAGCGTACTGATTAACGCTTCGGAAAAAGCGTACACGACAGCCGCTACAATAATTACTATGGTTATTTTCTTTACTAAGGAATCTGTTTTCTTCAAAACAAGCCACCTTGATTTTTACCCATTAGAAATTATTTTGTATTATTTCAAAACAATTTTCAATTTAAGTATAATCTTATACGATAACGAATTCAATTTATTTTATTTTTCTATTTTTTTTATACAATGTTCATCGTGATGATGATTGCCGCAATCCTCGCGGGAATCCTCTTCTGTGGCTTTATTCAGAGGCTTCTGAAAAAATTCTATACCACAATCCGCAACCATGTTTTCCTCCTCGGAGTCGATACTCTTCTGCAGATAGCAATTCTTATCTGGTCTATGTTGATGATACTGCAAGGTTCTTATATTCCATCTATATATGGTAACTTCTAGCCAAAAAAATACAATATTTTGTATTTTTCACACATTTTTTTACAAAACCTGTGAGGAATGTGTTATACTGTGCTGGAAAATAATAATGGGGTAAATATATGACCGACAAAGAACTAAAAAAGCTCCGTCGTGCCGATTTGTTGGGAATGCTTTTGGATGCATCCAAAGAAATTGCAGAACTAAGTGCACAAAATCTGGAGCTTGTAGAAAAATTAAAAGAAAAACATATTGAAATTAACAATGCAGGTTCTATAGCAGAAGCCGCTCTGAAGTTGAATGATGTTTTTGAAGCCGCAGATGCTGCTGTTGCTCAGTATATCGACAATTTTTCAGATTGTAATGACCGTGCAAATAAAATCATCACGGAGGCGGAAACGAAAGCGGAGACCATTGAAAAAGAGGCTACGCTTAAGGCAGACACCTTGGTAAAGTGTGCTACCGGAAGAGCGGATACCCTTTTAAAGGATGCGAATGAAAGCGCAGAAAAGATGGTTAAAAATGCCGTAGAGCGGGCAGAATTGATTGTTCAGGAAGCTCAGTTGAATGCTGCAGCCATCGAGCAAGATGCTCGGTTAAAGGCAAATGACATTGAAAATAAGGCGTTTGAGAAAGCGGCGCATATTGAGATTGTCGCAAAACAATCGATAGCCACGATTGAACAAAATGCTAAAGAAAAATCCAGTGCCATGGAACAGGCAGCTTATCAGAGAGCGGCATTTATTATATCGGATGCGAAAAACAGAACCAGTATTTCACGTAAATCGGTAAATCATCATTATTACCAGCCAGCTTCCAGCCGTGGTTATGATAATAAGACTGGATTCTTTACCATAGAACCAAGAAGAATTGACTGCTAATACAGTCAATTCTTCAGAATTTCTCCTTATTTCCTTTTCAGAATCTATATGACTTATTCCTTGTTAATGGCTACGATTGCTCCATAGCTTCCGATATAATGGCCATTGGAATCAAATTCTTTTTCTGATGAATATGAAAATCCCTTCAATACCAGATTCTCTATCTGGTCGCTCTGTGGAGTCGGCCGAAGCTTAATGGAGGTCAAAAGGGTTTCTTCCGTTACTTCTTCCTGTGTGATGTGAATATAAAACCCACCATCCTGGTGCATGTCATCGTAAACCCAGGCTCCCATATAACCGGTAATTCCACTATAGTCTTCGTCCTCCGGATAGTCGCCATTGTATAGGTCCGGATTATTTTCGATGTCACCAGGTTTCAAAATCGTAAAAATCTTATGCTCTCCATTTACATCAAAACTCAGTTCATAGCCGATCTTATACTCTTTCTCCGTAGATATCCTGTTCCAGATCTCATTATGGGCTTCGGTTTCTGTAGAAAATTCAAAAGAGTCTTCCTGGGTGGCAAAAGCCCCAAATGCTTCCAGATCTTCATATTCGCTCCATTCCTTGCTGATACTGGATACTTTATTGCAAGTCATTGATCCATAATCCATAACGTAAAGAGATACCGGCTTCTCATTAAGGATGGTCTCCTGGGTCTGTGGTTCGGTTTCCGTTTCGGTAATTTCCGTCGGCACAACAATGTCCACTGGTTTTTCTTTTTTCTTTCCACAACTTATCATAAGGACAATAACTGATACTATTAAAATCACAAGAATAATAATCGTAAGAATCAGATTTCGTATTGCCCTTTTTCTTGCATTGCGTTGTTTTGCAGTTTGATTTCGATTTTCATTCCGGTTCGTAATCCGGTTTCTATTATCCGACATCTGTCTCCCACCTTGTTCTCTGTTTTTCAAAAGAATAATACCATAATTATTCTCAAATCAAAACCGAAAAGGGCAAGATTTTCTAAAGTAAGGTAAAAATAGCCAAATTCTTCCCTTGATTTTTTCATAGTAGAATTTTTTGATTCGTGGTAAGATTATGCTATCTAATAATGTACGGCTAAAATACAAAAAAAGAATTGGAGGGTTTTATTTATGATTTACACAAATCACAAAATAGAGTTTGACCCGGACAAATGTGTCGGATGTCAGCTCTGTTACAAAGCTTGCTTCGTTGACGTTATTCGTTGGAACTACGAAGCAAAAAAGCCTATTTTCAAGTATGTAGAAGATTGCGAGCACTGCTTCTACTGCCAGAGCGTTTGCAAGAAAGATGCCATCAAGGTTCTTCCAGATCCATCCAGCGAACGTCTGCACCAGCATTTTGAGCGTTATGAATAAGGAGGGAATAGATATGGATTTAAATAAGAAAAATCTTAGCTGTGATCTTCTGATTGCAGGCGGCGGTATTGGTGGTCTGGTAGCAGCTGTTGAAGCAAAAGAAAACAACCCGGACCTTGACGTATTAATCGTTGAAAAACAGTTTACTGGTTACGGTGGAAAAGCCAACAAAGGCGGCGGCGTTCTCCAGTACTTCCAGTTAGACAAAATCACTCCTATGGATTTCCTCAAATTCCACGTAAATGAAATCGGCGGATATTTAGGAGACCAGGAATTAATGCTGAAATATGTAGAGATGAACCATGAACTTCTTCAGAAGATGGATGCATGGGGAATCGTAATGCCTAGAAATGAAGAAGGCAACTACTTCCTGATGCCTACCGGTCCATTCACCTGCATGATCAGCGTTGACTTAGACCTTTGCCTTAAGATGAGAAGAGTTGCTGAAAAACTCGGCGTTCGTATCATTGATAAGGTTACGGTTACCGATTTCGTAGTAAAAGATAATACCATCTGTGGTGCTTTCGCATACAGCATTCTGGAAGAAGACAACACCTTCTATACAATCTCTGCAAAGCAGGTTGTTATTGCAACCGGTAGCCAGAACTACCGTGTTGGCGCTATGTGGTCTTCCGGCCGTGGCGATGGTATCGCTGCAGCTTACAGAGCTGGCGTTGAAATGCGTAACCCAGAATTTGGTAACTTCTCCCAGTTAATCCGTGTTGGTAGCCATGGCGAAGTTGTATTCGGTGAGAACTTCATGTACAACGCTAAGAATGAGCATGTTACAAAGAACTTCACAGATCATCGTCAGACCGATATCTGCAGCCTTGCAATCCGTGAGTGGTATGTAAACATGATGAACGGCACAGGCCCTATCCATCTGGATTACGGCCCAGACAAGAGAGATGTTAAAGCGGTTAACCAGGATTGGAGACGTCCATACGGACAGAGATTCCGTGAATGCAGACAGGAATTCACCAACCAGTTCGACAATGACCTGGAAGTAGTTCCACTGTTAATCGGCGAGCAGTCCTGTATCAAAGTTGACCATGACATGGCAACTTCAGTTAAAGGTCTTTACGCTATCGGTGATGCCAGCTACTGTGGTTCCTGTGCTCCTGGCGCTGTTCCGGCTCCTCCAGCAAGAAATCGTGGTTCAGGAATCCTGAACGCAGTATTTGCAGGCGTTCTTTGCGGACGTGCAGCAGCTGCCGCTGTAACTGTTGCTCCAGCTGAAATCACAGAAGCAGAAACGGATGCTTGCATCGAAAAGACCTATGCTCCTCTTTACAAAGAAGAAGGACATAATGCAAAAGAAGTCATCGAACTGATCCAGCAGGCTATGTGCCCATCCGAGTATTCTGTATACATGAAAGCAGACCGTATGGACGAAGCTGAGAAACTGGTAAAACAGGCAAAAGAACTGGCAGCTGACCTTAAGGCAGTTGACCTTCATGACTTGTTAGCTTGCCACGAAGCAGAAGCTATGGTGCTTTCCGCTGAAATGCACTTCTTCGCATCCAGAGCCAGAAAAGAATCCCGTGGTTGGTTCCTTCGTGAAGACTACCCGGAAATGGATAACGAGAACTGGCTGAAATGGATCATCCTTAAGAATGTTGACGGCGAGATGACCTTGAGCACAGAGGACGTTCCTATCGAGAAATACCCAATCCAGCTTCCAAAAAAAGACTGATTTGATTCTTAAAAGCCGAAAATCAAAAGAACCCGCTGAAGAGAAAAACTTCAGCGGGTATTTTTTAGTTATTTCAAAATTTTCCGGAAAGCCGTCGGAAGGGAAATTTCTTTCTCCAACTGTTCCGAATTTACCCATACAAAATCTTTTGATTCTTTCTTACATGTTACGGAATAGCATTTCATGTCCCACTCGATATGGCTAAAGACATGTTTCTGCCCGCCTTCTTCTTTACATTCCTTCGGCTGACATCCCCAGTCTTTTACCTGCTGAAGGACTTCCTCTTCCGCAAGATATCCTTCTATATTCGGAAACTCCCATTGTCCGGCTAACAGACCGTTTTCCGGCCGTTTTCGAATCGCCGTATCATCACCGCAGCGCAATAAAAAAAACGTCCAGTTTTCTTTCTTCCGGGCTTTTTTTACTTCTTTCGTCGGATAATACACCCAGTTTCCATTGCTGCTGCCACAGAAATTTTTGCACGGACAGTTTCCGCAATCGGGAGTTCCGTTTGGCAGACACAGGGTCTCTCCTAATTCCATGATGCCCTGGGTACACGCTCCCGCACTCTCCCTTGGATAAACTGCTTCCAATTCCTTTCGCACTTCTTTTTTAATTTTCTCAGTATTCATTGGTCGGCCATCCTCTGTAATTCGGGATATTACCCGAAGCACATTTCCATCTACAGCCGGAGTTGGAAGACCAAAGCATATGGATCCAATGGCTCCTGCTGTATAGTCCCCGATTCCACAAAGTCCTCGAATGCCTTCATAGGTATCCGGAAACTTTCCATCATACAAATCCATAATCTGCTGTGCTGCCTTCTGCAAATTCCTCACTCGAGAATAGTAGCCTAATCCTTCCCAAAGTTTCTGCAGATGATCCGATTCTGCTTCCGCCAAAGATTTTACATTTGGAATATCATTCAAAAAACGCCAATAGTATGGAATCACCGCTTCAATCCGGGTTTGCTGAAGCATGATTTCGCTGATCCATATATGGTAAGGTTCTGTATCTTCTCTCCAAGGCAGGCTCCTGCCATTGGCTTCATACCAAGGCACAAGAACCTCTATCATTTTTTTTATTTTTTTCGTTCTATCCATTATTCCGTTCCGTAAGAATTACATCGTGATGATCAGATTATTGGTATCCAGCGTATTGATATATCTCATTTCCCAATATAGTGGGAACACACGAGCTGCATGCCTAAGCCCAAAGGACCACAGATAATGTCAACAAAACTAAAAAAAGGTCTTGCGTACCCCATTGCCGCCATGCCTACTGTTCCGATATAATTCCCCATAAAATAAGAATCAATAAGAGAGGCGGCAGAGTTCATTATCTCCAAAAAACACATAACAAAAAAAGCATTAAAAAATACTCTTCTCAAAATCACTTTATTGCTGGTAATGGTTCCCGTTTCCAATATTACGCCTTTCCTTATGCAAACATATAATTCCATTTTTTTCTGAATGGACACAACTCTATAATTTATTTTTACCATATTGGCAGTGCTTTATCAATATGGGGCAGATTCGTCTTGACAAATAAGAAAATAATGGTACAATCCACTTAATATTTTTATGGAGCGAAGAGATGACAAACAGCAATCACCAGCTTACAAAAGAATACGGCTATTATTCTGACGCATATACCTACGCCTATTATTATGGCGTATATTTTGCATAGATTTTTAGTACGTATTTTCAGCCGGTCAAGCAAAAAGTTAACAAACTGCTCTAACGATAAGTAAGAATGAATTCCCCGTGTTGAAAAGACGCGGGGATAATTTTTTGGAGGTATTTTATGATAATTACAGATTTTCTCGAGAGAAATGCAAGAATGTTTGGAGAGGATATCGCTCTGGTAGAACTTTCTCCTACCGATGACAGAGACAACGCCGTCACATGGCGTGAAGCCAGTCTGATTGAAAGTGCAAATGTAGATGCACCATACCGCAGAGAAATGTCCTGGAAAGATTTTGACCGCAAGGCAAACCGCATCGCCAACATGTTCTTAGGCAGAGGCGTAAAACGCGGAACTAAAATCGCAATCCTGATGACCAACTGTCTGGAATTTCTTCCTATCTACTTCGGTATATTGAAAGCCGGTTGCATCGTTGTCCCAATGAATTACCGTTATGCCTCCGATGAAATTCAATACTGCTTAGAACTGGCAGACATCCAGATTCTCGTATTCGGTCCGGAATTTATTGATCGTATGAATGCAATAAAAGACAATGTTCCTGGCGTGAGATCCATGTTCTTCGTTGGGAAGAATGGCCCGGACTACACCGAAAACATTCTGGAGGTCATGACTTTCGCTTCTTCCAGCGCTCCTGCAATTGCAATGGAGGAAGACGATTTTGCAGCAATCTACTTCTCCTCCGGAACCACAGGATTCCCTAAAGCAATACTTCACAAACATCGCGCTCTGCTGAATTCCTGCCGTACGGAACAGAATCACCACAACCAGACAAAGGATGATGTATTTCTTTGTATCCCTCCACTGTACCATACTGGCGCTAAGATGCATTGGTTCGGCAGCCTGATGGTTGGTGGAAAATCGGTTATCCTTCGCGGCACAAAACCAGAATGGATCTTACGAGCTGTAACAGAAGAGAAATGTACCATTGTATGGCTCCTAGTTCCTTGGGCTCAGGACATCTTAGATGAAGTGGATGCTGGAAGAATCAAACTGGAGGATTATCTGTTAGACCAGTGGAGACTGATGCATATCGGCGCGCAGCCTGTTCCACCAAGTCTGATCCGCAGATGGAAAGAATACTTCCCGCACCATGATTACGATACCAACTATGGTCTTAGCGAGTCCATCGGACCTGGTTGCGTCCATTTAGGTGTTGAAAATATTCATAAAGTCGGTGCTATCGGTAAGGCGGGATATCTTTGGGAGACCAAGGTTGTTGATGAGAATGGCATGGAAGTACCTGCCGGACAGGTTGGCGAGCTTATCGTAAAAGGCCCTGGAGTCATGGTAGAATACTACAAGAATCCGGAAGCAACTGCAGAGGTTCTGAAAGGAGATTGGCTATACACCGGTGACATGGCAAAGGTAGATGAAGACGGCTTTATCTTCCTGGTTGACCGAAAGAAAGACGTTATCATCTCTGGCGGTGAGAATCTGTACCCAGTACAGATTGAAGACTTCTTAAGAGCAAATGACAAAATTAAAGATGTCGCTGTTATCGGTATGCCAGACACCAGACTGGGTGAGATTGCAGCTGCCATTATCGAAATCAAGGAAGACATGGAGGCTACGGAAGAAGAAATCAATGAATTCTGCCTGGGTCTTCCAAAGTACAAACGTCCTAGAAAGATCATCTTCGACAAAGTACCTAGAAATCCTACCGGAAAAATTGAGAAGCCTCTGCTCCGCCAACGTTACAACAGCGAGCGGCTGGTAGAAGCAGAAAACTCTCATTGATAAATCATTATCCATTATCAAACGAACTTCTGTATCGTTTAAAAAATAACGAACCACAGTACCTGTTACATCTCTCAATGCAATAGGCACCGTGGTTCTTTTTTAGAAAGTACTTCGTTATTCGTCCGTCCTTTCTAATATCTATTTATTTTATCCCCTCATTGACTAAAACTAAATGGATTCCCTACTTTTTGTTTTTGACGTTAATGATTTTATCCCTCAATCTTCCGTTTGCGTTGAGCTCCCCAGCTGCTGCAACAAACTTCATTTCTTCATCGGATAATTCTCGGTCATAATAGTTTTCCGTTTCCTGAATCAAATTTTCCAGGCTCTGATTTTTTTCAAACCGCTGATAATCAAAAAGCAGTTTTAATTTGTCTTCCATAATCAAGCCTCCCTCGTTTTTTATTATCCCTTTTGTTTTTCACATATTTTTATACGAAAGAAAAAACAAAAGGTCTATTCATTTTCTAACAATTTTTTTAATTTATCAAAAGCTTTATTTTGCAATATTTTAACATAGGAATACGAAATCCCCATCTTCTCGGCAATTTCCTTCAAGGATTTCCCAGAGTAAAACCGCAGAATAATAATATCCCGTTCCCTCTCCTCCAAAGTCTGCAGAGCTTCTGCCAACTGTTCCAGCATTTCCTTATTGCAAACCTCCTCTTCCACGGAAGAATTTTCAGGAAATGTCTCCGGTATTTCTTCAAATACCCTGCGAGAGCGGTAATAGTCGGTCAAGGTATTTCTGGCAATGGTATAAATCCATGTAGAAAGAGACGCCTTGGTTTCGTCGAAGCTGTCGATTTTTTCATAGACCTTAACAAATACCGTTGATGTCAGATCCTCCGCGGTATCTGCATCGTTTATTTTCGATACAATATACCCATATACTTTTCGATAATAATTCTGGTAAATTTCTTCTTTTTGTTGATCTGTAAAAACCATAAGTTCTCCCTCAATTATTTATTTTACCTTTTTATTCCGGATCCATCGCTCTACCATGGCTATGGCTAAGGTTATCAGTAACATGCCCACGATAGCGACGGGAGCCAATCCGAATCTGCCTCCAAAAGTAAAGCCGTACCAATCATTCCATCGTTTTACAACGATAACCATAATATAAAGCAAGGAAGCAACTGCTGCCACTATGTTCGAATCCGTTGTAAAATATTTAAAGCAATCCACTCCCTGACTGCCTAGATTATCCGGCCCACCAAAGAAATATAAAACAGTTGCCAGCACCGTGGAAATCACAATCACGATATTAATTATGATGTCGGCGAGGTATCTCGCGCTTTTGCGTTTCTCCATGGTCATTTCTTTTATTTCAACTTCCTGCGAAGAATCTTTCCGTTAGCCGTTCTCGGAATCACATCAATTTCTTCTAGATATGCCGGAACTTTAAATGGTTCCAGGCGTTCCAGAAGCCAGTTCCGGATTTCTGCCGTCTGAAAGGAATAGCCTGGTGCAATTTTAACATATAATTTTGGAACATGTCCTTTTATCTCATCACTTACCGGAACACAAGCACAATCGTCAATCATCGGCATTTTCTTCGCCGTATCTTCTATTTCCTCCGGGGATACTTTTTTCCCGCCGATATTAATCACGTCTCCCGCTCTTCCCAGAAGAATAATGTCTCCATCTTCATCAAAATAAGCGACATCATTGGAATAGATAATTCCGTCTTTCAAAACCTTTTCCGTTTCTTCCGGATCATCCAGATAGCCTGCCATATTCATGCCGCCTTTTGAAGCCAGAAGACCGGTATGGGCAGAATCCGAAGAGATTTCCTTTTTCTCATCATCTACAATAAGAATTATAGCATTATAGGTTGGCTTTCCAATACAGTTTTCTTTATCTTTTGTATGGTTAAATTCATAACAGCAGATACATCCGCTTTCGGTGCTTCCATAGAAATTGTATAGGTTCGACTTTGGGAGAAGCCGCCGGATCCAGTCCTTGTCGGATTTCATTAACGGAGCGGAACCGAACTGGATGTAACGAATCACATCACTATATTTCGCTAAGTTGTCTTTGGAAAGCCGGAGCAGAACGGAAAGAGCCGTCGGAACCAAGTCCAGAGAATTTACGCCATAATCCTCCATGTTATGAAAGAAGCGACGGACATCCATGATACTCCCCAAAAGTACCACGCTGGCCCCCTTCCACAGGTTCGCATAATACCTTCTTAATCCATGAGAATGATTCATTGGAGACGGAATCATTTCCACATTATCTTCCTGAATATTTATGCTGTAAGCAACATTTTCCGCCAAAGCGATATTGTTGCCATGCGTCAGGACAATTCCCTTTTCCTTTCCCGTCGTTCCTGTGCTAAACAGAATTTCACTGATCATATCCGCTTCCGGAAAATCTATATTTGTTTTTTTCGGAACGATAGCCGTCTCTTCTACGATTTCCGTCATCGTTTTCCATGGAATATCTGCATCCAGAGAAAGGTCTGTATTGGTAACAATCAAAGAAGCTTTCGCCCGGGTCGCCATGGAGGCAATTTTATCCGGAGCACAGCTTTTTTCCAGTGGGATAAAAACTGCCTTCAGCAGTTGAACCGCCAATTCTGCGGTCAGATAAGATATGGTCTGGCTCGCTTCTATTACAACGGTCGAGCCGTTTTGGATGCCCAATGTTTCAAACACCGTTGCCATTCGGGCAATTTCATCCGCATATTCTCCGTAAGTTACTTTTCTTGTATCGTCCACCAGACAAAGCTTATCCGGTGTCCTTTCTGCATATTGAAAAACTGCTTCAACAATAGATTTAATCATAAGTTCCTCTTAAATTGTGCTAAATAACGGCCAATATTTCATTAAGAAATATCCAACCAATGTCATCAGAATAATCACCACGATTTCAAATAGAATACCCTTTTTCAGCATATACTTCGGCTTCAATCCATAACCCACCGGGATCGCCCGGATGGAGGTCGGAAGAAGATAGGACAAATTGATTCCAATGGCGGTAATGTAGATGTATGGGATTGGATTTTCGCCAATTCCACTGATAATACTAATTACAATCGGCGTTACAACCGATGCAGTAGCGGTATTACTGGTAACATCCGAAAGAAGGATAGTAAGAAGAACGATAATAAACACCGTTCCGAAGCCACCGGTCAAATTCGCTTTTGCTACGGCATCTCCAATCATATCCGCAGCTCCACTTTCGTTGATCAGTGTTCCAAGGGCAAGCCCACCGGCGAAAACGAACATCATTTCCCAGACTACTTTATTCTGGGCATTTTTCCATTCAATCAACCGCTTTCCGTCTTTTCTCGTAAAAGCAAAGGATAAGAGAGCGCAAATAGCGAAAGCATACGCCGGTTTTAAGCCAGGGACAAGGTTCTGGTAAAGATTCCTTGTAAAGGAAAGCAATGTGGCTACAATAAACAAAATTAAAGAAATCAGCTCCTCTTTTTTCATTGGAGGCATTTTTTTATACTCTTCAATGAAAAAATCACGGGAGCCAGGGAGCGTATCAGTCTTTTTACAGAAAATAAACAGCAGAAGAATATTGCTGATCACTAAGATTGCAAATACCGGAGCAAAACGGACAATCCAGGAAACAAACATATACTCCTGCCCCGTTACCTGAGTCAGATAATCGGTGATGACCAGATTCATGGCTCCGCCCAAAGGAGTTAACAATCCACCTACTCCAATTGCATATACGATGGTTAAAAGAATCAATGACCCTTTGGAGCTTTGCCGGATATCCTTTTCCCCTACATATCCCAGCATGGAAACTGCGATGGGAACGATGGCTGCACATACGACCGCGTTGGGAATAACGGCCGATAAAAGGGCACAAAGAATAAACCAGAAGGCAACCTGTGTACGCATTTTCTCTCCGATCAAAGACAGAATCTTCGCAGAAATACGTCTGTCTAATCCGGTTTCTGCCCATACCGCGGTCAGAACCGAAGCGCTGAACAGCAATACAATCGTTTCGGAAGCATAGTTGGCAATGACCGAAGACATGGGTGCCATTCCAATCAATGCATTTACGCAGACCGGAACCATGGCCGTAACTGCGAAGTCCACCGGAGAAGTTACCCACCAGAAGGCAGTCCAAACAACAACGCCGATCGCCCCACGGGCCGGAAGGGTGGCAAAAACCGCTTCCGGCAATAAGAACAGACAGAGTAAAAAAAGAACCGGTCCCAGGATTAAGGTGAAGATTCTTTTATTCATTATTGTAATTCCTCAATCATTTCCCAGATGGTAGCCATGGACTGGAAATACTTTGGCTGAATATATTCCATGGAGATGGAAATATCAAATTCATCCTCAAGTAAACCAATCAGCGTTACTACGCTGACAGAATCCATCCGGCCGCTGTCCAGAAGCTGGTCTTCCTCATCAAAATCAATGTCCGGCCAGTTTTCTTCTAAAATTTCTCTTAATTTATCCATGTTTTACGTCTCCTTTTAAAATCCAGCATATATGAAATCGGCTGCATTGAAATAAGGTCCATACATACCGAATATCAGTATAATATAAATTGCAGCAAAATAAATAATCCAACGGAAAATAATATTTTGTTTTGCTATGGTTTCCCGGACGCCCATCCGCTCCTGCAGCATGGATACCGCCCATAAAATCAGTATCCCCAAAAGTACGATAACAAAATCTATCTCACTCATTCCAAATGTAAATAGATGTTTTAAATTCAGATTGTTAAAGGAAAGCTTTGAAAAGGTCCGTGCGAAAATTCCAAAGGCACTTGCCAAGGAATCTGCGCGGAAGAAGACTCTTCCTATGCAGCATAAGGTAAAAGTTCTTGCCATCTGGAAAAGCTTCCAGCCAAAATTATCGGTCTGGATTTTTAAGGCACTGGTCATTTTCTTAAAGGTACCTTCTAACATCGTTCCCCCGATGATCAAGACGGCATGGAACAAGCCCCAGATAACAAAGGTCCAGGAAGCTCCATGCCAGATACCGGTTGCCAACCAGACGATAAGAGTCGGAAAACAGGTGGCAAATAATTCTCCGGCTTTTTTCCGGTTTTTCGCTTTCGTTTTCTTCTTTACTTTTTTTACCAGAGCAGAAACGGATAGCGGTAAATAAACGTAATCTTTAAACCACTCCATCAAAGACATATGCCAACGGCGCCAAAATTCCGGCATGGTTTTTGAGAAATAGGGATGATTAAAGTTCTGGGTAAGTTTGATTCCCAGCATTTCCGAAATACCGGTAACGATATCGATACACCCGGAAAAATCCGCATAAATCTGAATGGAATAAAAGACCGTTGCCAGAATAAAGATAACACCCGTATAGTTCTTCCATCCGTTATAAACCGTGTCGACCAACAGTCCTAAACGGTCTGCAATGACCAGTTTTTTAATCATGCCCCACAATACAAGCTGTGCACCATAGGTCAGATTTTCGTAAGAAAATTGTACTCCGCTTTCAATTTGCGGTTTGATTTTATCGTAGCGGTCAATCGGCCCTTGCACCACATGTGGAAAATAGGAAAGATAAACCGCGAATAACAACAGATTCTTTTCTGCCGGGTAACGTTTCCAAAATACATCCAGCAGATAGCTGACAGCCATAAAGGTATAGAAGGAAATGCCGATCGGCAGAATCATTTTGAAATCCGGAATCACCGGAACAGAAAGTGCCGACAAGAGCGAATTTATACTGTTTGCGGCAAAATTAGAATATTTGCAGACAACCAGAACTCCGACAATCCCGATGAATGCCAGAATCAGATAGGTCCGTGCTTTCTTTTTTGACGCTTCTTTGATTTCTTTTTTCCGGGATACTTCCGTACAATTTTCCAATTCTGTCTCGGTCTTGTCCCATAAAGAACCAATGCCCCGGGCGCAGAAATAGCTGACCAGAATCGTAAATAGAATAAATGGTAAAAATTTCGGTCCAACAAGGACGAAGAACGCAATGTTCGCCAATAAAAGGACATACTTCTGACCCTTCCTGCCAACCAGATAATACAGCAGGAGGGTTGCAGCGGCAAACAGTATAAATTTTAATGAAGTATAGGTCATGTAGAAGTTTTCCTTCGCTTCCTTATCAAATCCGTTTAAAAATAAATCTATCTTTGCGGAGGTGTAACGACAAAGCCTGTATAGTCGCAGTTTCCATAAATCCGCTCCCCGTTTTCCATACGGCTGGCAACCACCAGATAATGATTGTCCTGTTTTTTGTTCATGGCCGCATCGGTGTAAGAGCAGGTGTTGCTGCTTAAATCCGCAATACGCTCCCAATCGCCCTCATTCGTTTTCCGGTACAGATGATAGTTCTCTGCCTCCGGAACCGGAGTCCATTCCATCCGGACTCCATTGGTTAACGAAGTCACCCGGACGATTTCCGGCGCTTTTAGAGTATGATCTCTTTTGCTGAAGCTCCGTTCGAAGTCCAAAGTGTATGGCGTAATTAACGGAAGATAAGACTGGTAAGAAGTCTCCCAGCTTTTTCCTGCTTCCGTTCCATGCTTATCCGTAAAATCATAGTTTTCTTTTAAGTAGTCACATAACATACGGGTAAACTTGATGGAACCGTGAATATTTGAATGAACCCGGTCGAAATAATCGCAGGACATATCCAGTTGCATTTCCTCTACGGAATCCAAAAGATGAACTACCGGAAAGCCAGCTTCCTCCACTTTAAAAGCCAGCCAATTTAAATGCTCCTGTTCTTCTATCTGGGCGGCTGGTTGCGGCGATACTACAAAAAGTACATTCAGATTCTCTTCCTTACAATAATCCAGAAATTCCTGTAAAATTGCAATCCGGTCTTCGTCGACCGGAGTTTTCTTTTTTACAATTTCGGTCAGTGGAAGGTAATCCTCTTTCCCCATTAAATAATAAGCAAAATTCATGCTTCCTTTATAATCCGGGTAGTCTTCCGTAAGGAATACTTCATCCACTTCCTCCAGATGGGAATGGAACCGGATGATCGGAAAATAATACTCTAATTTATCAAAAACAGAACCAGACATCTGACTGGTTACATCGTGGATATATTGGACTTTTTTGGGAATGTCCGGATAATAATCTACAAGGAAATGGACCGATTTAAAGGACAGATCGTGTTTCTCAAAAGGATTCAGCGCAACAATATACAACGCATCCGGCTGCGAACTCCGGATATCCTGAAGAATGGTTTTATAGGCTTCTACCGGCATTAAGGAAGTAGAATAAGAGAAAATCGTATACCCTGTTTGTTCCCAGGCAAGGAGCGGATTCCAGAAAGAATAGGCAACGCTGGAGCCCATATAAACGGCATCCAAAGACTCCTCTTTTTCTTTATAAAAAGATTTCTGCATAGCGGCGTTGGAAATTTCCCCTACGCGGAAAAGTTTCTGAACCACAAGAAAACTGCAGATTAAAAGAATCATGAAAACAACGGCTTTAATGATCTTGCTTTTTTTTGACATGATTCCTCCTTTCTGCAATGCTGTCTGTCGTTTCCTGTAGTTTACTTCGTTATACTATATCACTTTTCTTCCGGTTTCCAAGCTTCGTCCAAGAAGGATTTGTATTTTTCCAAGATACGGTGGATTTCTTCATGAGGAATGGCGAAAAGGGAGTTTCCATTACGGCCTACCATGTCCTCCGCATTTACTAATGCGTTCATAATCGCTTCCGCAGTAGCATCGGTTGCTGCGTGGAATATTGGATCCAACTGAACATCGCCTAAAAGCGTCACCTGAGTGCAAACATCATTGAAAGCTCCATCGTTGGCCGTAGAAAACGCAATAAAAATGTCGCCGGAATTACTTCCATTTCCGGATCCTAACTGGTTCATTCCTAATCCTGCACGACGGGCTAATTTCGCAAGCTGCCAAGGCAGGATTGGAGCATCGGTAGCGATTACCGCGATCATAGACCCATCCCCTTCCTTTGGAGACAGCCGTCCGGTAATAGCCTCTGCGCCCTCTACTTCTTTTCCAAGAGGAATTCCGAAAACATTCAGTTCCTCCCGTTTTCCATGGTTCGCCTGTACCAGAACGCCTACGGTAAATTCCCCGGCTTCGGTTTTTACGATACGGGAAGCCGTTCCGGTACCACCTTTGAAACCATGGCAACGCATTCCTGTGCCGCCGCCAACACTTCCTTCTGCAACCGGTCCGGAAGCCGCGCTATCTAAAGCTTCCAGCACATGTTCCGGTTTTACCCGGAACCCGTTAATATTATTCATAAAACCATCGTAGGTCTCTCCCACTACCGGATAGAAAAATCCATAGCCCGGAATCGGCTGTCCGTCTGCATCCCTTATCGGATAAAAATAATCGTTATCCAGCATCCATTTGGAAGCCGTATCTCTGGTAATTCCTACGCTGTTTGTATTCGTAATTAAAATTGGGCCATGAAGGAAACCGGAATCATCTACCCAGTGAGTCCCGGTCAGTTCGCCGTTTCCATTCAGGTCTGCTCTTCCCGCAAAGACCGCACTGGTCCTATGTCCTCTCGGCAGAATGCAAGTCACACCTGTACGGGCAAATTCGCTTTCCGGTGTAGTATCCGGTGTAGCTTCGCCTTCGATTATGGTACAGAATCCAACTTCTACCCCTGCAACATCCGTAATCGCATTCCATTTTCCACAACGTTCATTAAATGGAAAACCCAGTTCCCTTGCTTTCATACCCATAGCAATACCTCATTACTTATGAATTCTTATTTGCTTTATTATATGCAGTAGCTTGTATATTCTCAACTGAAAGACATAAATTGAGCAAAGTTTCTGACCTATTCCCCGGAATATATATTGGCTGCATCAGTCTCCCCGGATGTCTGCTTTCTTGTCCTTGGCATTCTCTAAGCAGCCGGAGAAATCGAACATATAGCCGCCACCCGGCGCGCAAGTGCCACGGAAATAGTCGTCTAAAATATCATACGGAGCCTGGGAAGCGCCGGTGATCATGGTTGGATAACCGAGGCTTCTTTAGAGACGGGCACGAAAAAAGAACCAAGCTAGAAAAGCAAGGGAACATAATTCAGGCGGCAGAAGCCCTGTTCATCCACCGGACCACTTTATTCCGCCGAATCAATCAGATTAAAAAACTGATCGGCATTGATTTAGAAGACGGGAATCTGATGTTGGAACTACAGCTGTCCTTCCGGCTTCAAAGAGAATGAAAAATCCTATATTTTATGCTATTGTTCGCACATCTCCCGATAAATCATTATGGAAGTAACCAGGTCCTGTGCGGCGATACCGACAGTCTCAAAAATAATAATCTCGTCTTCGCTTTCTCTTCCGGATAAAGTCCCGTTTATAACTTCCCCCAGTCCGCCACAAATGTCATTTTCCGTAATCATGCCTTGATGGAGTGGAATCAGAAGATCTCCCGATTCCCTGAGTACGGCTTCTTTCGAATCGCAGATAATCTTATCTGCCCGTGCGACCAATGTCGGGTCAATTTCGTGCTTATTTGGTTCATAAGTGCCAACGCAGCTTATCGTTGCCCCTTTCTTTACCAGCGAACCATCAAAGACCGGTGTTTCGGAAGTCGTTGCCGTAATAATGAGATCTGCATCTTCAATACACTCAGCGGGACTATCTGCGCAACGGAAATGAATATCTTGTCCGACATATTTTGTACGGGCCTTCTCTGTAAAAGCTTTACATTTATCCCGATGTAGACTATAAATACTAACCTCTTTCACATTTCTGGCCGCTAGCATGGCATCCAATTGGGCCTCTGCCTGACCACCGGTTCCGATCAACGCACCTTTCTGACATTTTTTCCGGGCGAGAACGTCAAAAGCCGCACCGCTGGCGGCCCCGGTACGCAATTGAGTTACATAGGTTCCATCCATCATCGCCAACGCATAGCCGGTTTCGGCATCAATCAACAAAATCTCCGCGGGAGTAGTGAAACGGCCCATCGCAGCATTTTCCGGAAAAACATTCACATTTTTGAGAACAGCCATCCCAAGCATTGCAGAGTATGCCGGCATAAATAGCAACGACCCCTTCTGAGCGGGAATTACCGTCCGCAAGGGCGTATCAATCTGTCCTCTTTCCATCATCGAGAATGCTTGTTTGACAGCCTCTATCGCATCTTTCATGCATACTTTTTTTTCAATATCATCCCGCGAAAAATATCGCATCCTATCTCCTCCCAAAAGTCCATGTTATTATTCTTAAGCCCTTATATCGAAAGAAAAACCGGAAGTTATCTTATCAACCGGCATTCGAAAATGGACACCATTTTCCAATGCATTGGTTATTCTTTGAGGAAAATGTACAGATAATTTCCGTTCTTTCCATTTCAATACCGAAATGTTCTTTCACAAAATCAACAGCAGAAAGAATCGCAAGATAAGAGTCCCTCTTGCAGCAACGCGGTCCGCCTACGATACCGATTGCCTCAAGGGATTTTGAAGTCATCCGGTTGGAAAGCCCCCAAGGCTCCTTTGCAAGCGGCGTTGAACCGGAGATGATGGAAACGAACATTCCGGAACTGATTCCGGCACCGCATGCACCCCAGAATCCACACACCCCACCGGGAACGTTTTGTCCACGATTCTTCATCTCCCCCAGGGCCTTCGGCAGATCAAGCTCTCCTCCTGCATTCTTATATGCCGTGAGGAGCGCCGCGCCAACCATAATATGATGCTCCGGACCATGCATATGGCAAAAAGGAAGATTCATCATTTTATTGATAATTTCCACCGGATTTTTCGATGTTTCTGCAAGACAGACACCAAAAATACAGTCAAGGCCTTTCGTATGGCATTCGTCACACACATAATGTCCGTTCACGCATCGTGTTTTACTTAATTCTTTTTTATGGCAGATCTCACACTCCATCTCCATATCTTCCGTCAGATATTCCAAAGGAGCTTTACAGATTAAACATTCTTCTTTCATATCCCACCTGTTTCAATAATCCTCCTGCATTCAATCCGGATTATCGTTTTCTATTCCAACTTTGTTCCACAATTCGGACAAAACGGAGTCTTTTTAACGTTGCTCCCGCAGTTCGGACAGATTTTTCCCGTTTCTATCCTTCTTGTAATAAGCAGATTCATGTAAGTTCACCACAAAGGTTTTCCGTCATTTTCAAAGATATTTCATCGATTGATAAATCTTTACTGAAAAGATAAATCAATTTTGTCATAGCAGCCTCGGTTGTCATATCCTTTCCGCTTACGGCACCGATATCAATCAGAGCTTTGCTTGTCTCGTAGGCACCAAGGGAAACAGACCCCTGCACACACTGAGAACAAACGATTACAAGAGTTCCATTCTTATAGGCCTTATCGATGATCGGAATCAATGTGCCGCTGGAACTGGTAGGAATATTCCCTGCCCCAAAGGTTTCCAATACAACCCCTTTCAACTGTTCTGTCATGATGGATTCAAAAATCTGAAAATGTATTCCCGGGAACATTTTTATGATTCCCACCGGGATCTCCTTCATCGGGGAAAAATGAAATTCCCCATTCCGCTGAGGGCTGCAATAGTCCTTTTTATACTCTATGTTAATTCCCGCCTCAGCCAGATTTTCGCAGTTTGGAGAATCAAACGCCTCAAACTGAGTGGATGACATTTTTGTGCTCCTACATCCGCGAATAAGCTTCCCGTCAAAATAAATACTTACTTCTTTTGCAATGCCATCCGACGCAATAATGACCGAGGTAACAATGTTATTATATCCATCGGAACGGATCTCGCATAACGGAATCTGTGACCCGGTGAATACTACCGGCTTATCCAGATTTTCAAGCATAAAAGCAACCGCCGACGCCGAATAAGACATCGTATCGGTTCCATGAAGAATTACAAAACCGTCGTACTGATCGTATCTCACGTCGATGGCCTCTCCGATCTTGTTCCACTCTGCAACTGACATATTGCTGGAATCCAGAAGGGGATCAAACTGAACGATATCAATCTGCGGCATTCCGGCTTTTTTTAAGTCTTTCATGGAATCGATTGCCTCGAAAAGAGCTGAGGCGGAGGGAACATATCCATGTTCTCCCAAGACCATCCCTATCGTGCCACCGGTATAAATGATACAAACCTTTTTATTCATATTTACTCCAAAGAATTCACTTTTACGCCTTGGAAGAATACCTCTTCCGGAACGATATTGCGCATTCCCTCCGCAGGGATTTCCAAAAGATCTTCTTTAAGAACCAGGTAATCTGCATCTTTTCCTTCTTCTATGGAACCCTTTGTCTTTTCAAGACGGAGCTGTTTTGCACCATTAATGGTATAACCGATCAGCATCTGCTCAATCGTCATACATTCACTCTCTGGCGGATAAAACTCTACAGTGGAATAATCTCCCGGTATCGTCGCAAAATCCAGGTCTTTCCGTAAAATTCCAACTTCCATGCCTTGGAATGGACTCCATCCACTAAAATCGCCAAAGGCAATATTGTCACTGGAGAAAGTAATCAGGGTACCGTTTCTCCACATCATGCCACTCTTATTAAGATTACGTCCACGCTTTTCTCCTAAAAGCTCAATTGCTGCACGAACACCGCCCGGGAAGGAATTCCCCCCATGCCATACCGGTGTATAGTTCGCAATAACATCCAGCGGCTGAAACCTTAAAATATCCTCATCACGAACGATTCCAAGATGTGCGGAGGTGACATTTATCATAAGTTTTCCACCAATTTCATTCTGGGCAAGTTCTACCGCATCCAGAACAGTCTTTACAGCAAGTTCTCCGACCGTATGAGCATGGAAATCGATGCCTTCCTTATTCAGGCGAACAAGGAGCTTTGAAAGCGTCACTTCATCGGTAATTCTTCCACCACAGGTTCCATCATCGTACGGATCAATAACTGCCGCCGAACGTCCGCTTTCTATGCCGTCCATCATAATCTTCATGATACGGCAGCGAACATGTTCCGTATGATATTTTTTATCCATCTCTTTAAGGACCTCAATGCAGTCCTCAATATGACGGGGATCCATGATCATATAACTGCTTTCTATCGTTATCGGCAGTTTTCCTTCTCTATCCATGTCACAGAGGATTTTTAAAACCCGGTCATGATGATGGATATTCTCCGGTGTACCGGCTTCATATACACAGCTGATTCCCATTTTGACACAATAATCGATATATCGTTGTAAAGACGCGCGGATCTGCTCCTCCGTAATATCCTTAACATGGCCAAAATTGAAAGGCTGAAAAGCGGCTTCTGTGGAAAATCCAGTCAGTCTGCCGTTTTCATCTTTGTCATAACGGCTCAGATTTTTTGAGATATCTTCTACATCATCGGTCATATGAAAATCTTTTAATACTTTCGAATTTACCCATCCACTGTGGCCGACCGCTTCTAAAATAACAATCTGTACCTCCGTACTGATTTCGTCAAGGTCCCAGCAGGTCAGTTTTTCTCCGTGAAGATAGAAGAAACCTAAAACAAATTTATAAATGGATTTACCTGGATGTTCTTCTATATGTTTACGGATAAAATCTAAGCATTCTTGTTTGCCATCACAAATAATCGGTACAATCTCCGGCATATAATCAAAAGCGGTGTCCACAGCAATATGCGCATGAGAGTCAATAATTGCAGGCATTACGAACTTTCCGCCCAGATCGATTTCTTCTCCTTCAAACTCCTTCAGTCCACTCTCATCTCCTACATAGACAAATTTCCCATCTTTTACGGCAAAAGCGGATGCGTAAAAATTTCTGGCCGCTGAGGTAAAAACCTTTGCATTTTTAATGATTTTATCAACTTTCATGATAATTACTTCCTTTCATAAAGTTTTCAGTTCCTTCTTTCACCTTTAAAGAATACCTCTTCCGGAACAATATTTCTCATGCCCTCCGCAGGGATTTTAAGCAGATTTTCTTTTAGAATAATGTAGTCTGCATCTTTGCCGGATTCAATGGAGCCTTTCGTTTTTTCCAGTCGAAGCTGTTTTGCCCCATTGATCGTATAACCCAGCAGCATCTGCTCGATGGTCATGCATTCGCATTCTTGAGGAATGAATTCCGCAGTAGAATAATCCCCTGGCACAGTTGCATATTCCATATCCTTACGTAATATGCCGACTTCCATCCCCTGATACGGACTCCATCCACTAAAATCAAAGAAGGCCGTATTATCGCTTGCAAAAGTTACAAGTGCACCGGACCGCCACGCCGTTCCACACTTATAAGGATCCGTTCCACGTTTCTCTCCTAACATAGCCGTCATCGCAGCAACACCGCCCTGCAGGGCACTGCCTCCATGCCACGCCGGTGTGAAGTTTGCAATTACACCGAGTGGAGCAATTCGGAGAATATCTTCCCCGCGGACAACCGCAAGATGCGCCACGGTGATGTGTATATCCAACTTTCCCCCAACTTTCTTTTGTGCCAGCTCTACAGCATCCAACGCAGTTTTTGCCGCAAGCTCACCAACCGTATGGGTGTGAAAATCAATTTTTTCTTCATTCAGACGAACCAAAAGCTCAGAAAGAGTCTCTTCATCCGTGATTCTGCCACCGAAGGTTCCGTCATCATAAGAATCTATCATAGCAGCAGAGCGTCCGGCAACAATCCCATCCATCATGAGTTTCATTATGCGACAGCGTACATGTTCCGTATGATATTTTTTATCCATCTCTTTAAGGACATCAATGCAGTCCTCCATCTGTCTTGGATCCATGATCATGTAACTGCTTTCAATCGTGATGGGAAGTTTTCCTTCGCGGTCCATATCGCAGAGGATCTGAAGAACGCGATCATGAAGCCCGATACTTGCAGGGGTTCCTGCTTCATATACACAAGTAATGCCCATATTTACGCAATAATCAATATACCGTTGTAAAGATGCGCGAATCTGTTCCTCTGTAATATCCTTTACATATCCAAAATTAAAAGGCTGAAAAGCGGCTTCCGTAGAAAATCCTGTCAGCTTGCCATTTTCATCTTTATCATACCGGCTCAGATTCGGAGCAATATCTTCCACATCATCCGTCATATTAAAATCACGCAAAACTTTCGAATTGACCCATCCACTATGGCCCACAGCTTCCATAATGACAATCTGCACATCGGAACAGATTTCATCCAGATCCTTACAGGTCAGAATTTCCCCATGCAGGAAGAAAAACGGAAGTACAAACTTGTAGATATTCTTGCCGGGATTTGCTTCGATATGATTCCGGATGAAGTTCAGGCACCCTTCTTTTCCATCGCATTCAATCATCACAAGTTCCGGCGTATATTCCATTGCCGTACAGACTGCAATGTGTTGATGAGCATCGATAATTCCAGGCATGACAAATGCTCCGTCAAGATCGCGAACCTCGCCTTCGTAATCTTCAAGCCCTTTTTCATCGCCGACATAAACAAATTTACCGTCTTTTACAGCAAATGCAGACACATTTATTTGATTTACATCGGAAGTAAAGACATTCGCATTCTTTATGATATAATCCACTTTCATTCTCTGATTCCTCCTAAAGTTCCTGCATGATTTACCTATTGTACTTAATTGCCACCATTGTGATGTCGTCAAACTGAGGAGCGTCTCCTGTAAACTCTGCCACCTTTTGTCTTACATGTTCGCACAGTTTATCCATATCTTCTTTGTCTCCTTCATTTAACGCGGCGAGAAGCCGGTCTTCCCCAAAAAGCTCATCGTTTGCATTCGTTGCTTCCGTAACTCCGTCGGTATATAAGAAGAGGATGTCGTCCGTATATAACTGAAGCTGCTGTTCTTTATAGATAACATCTTCAACCCCTGCAAGAACTAAGCCAGGCTTACTGCTCACATATTTAAACGATTCCTCACCATGTTTAAGGACTGGTGGATTATGACCTGCGTTAGCGAATCGGATCAAACCGGTCTTCGTATCCATGATTCCCATCCAGGCAGTAACGAACATGCTGGCGTCATTTCCTTCGCAAAGGTTATTATTTCCATTTATGAAAACCTGGTCGATGGACTGCCCCGCCTCCCGAAGGTTTTTAAGTTGCGTTAAGGAACGCATCATGAACATAGCAGCAGGAATCCCTTTTCCGGAAACATCTGCAATGATAAAGTTCAAAACGTTCTCATCCGTCATGTAAATATCATAAAAATCACCGCCGACTTCCTTTGCGGTATACATACATCCGGCAATAGAAAACTCGTCAGCCTTTGCTTTTTTAAAATCGTTTGAAAGATGTGGCAGAGCAGAAATCTGGATATTTCTTGCAAATTCCAGTTCTTTATCAATTCTGGAAGCAGCCTCATCAATATAGTGCTTTAACGTATCTACCGTGGAATTGATATCTGTGGACAGGGAAGCGAACTCCTGGTTCGTGTTTACATCTACAACGGTGTCCAGATCCCCCGCTGTTATTTTTCCTAAGGCATTATTTACTTTGTCCAAATTGTTTAGGACAACCTTCTTTATCAGGAGGTAGATTATCGCAAAGAGAACTGCAAACACTAAAACTTCCATGAATGAGTTAAGGAAGAACGAATTGTCTCTGTCTGTCATTGCTTCGTCATAAGGAATGACCGCAAATAAGGCGTATCCTGTTGCATCTTTATACATGGCAAGATAGCGTCCGTTTTCGTTTTTTATGTCATATTCTTTATTTTCCTCAAATGCAGTGGAGGAAGTCATCCCCAGGTCTTTAAGATTTTCGCCTCGCAGCTCGTCTGGACCGCTGATTACATTCAAGTTATCATCGGCAACGATCATAAAACCGCTTTGGCCGATGTGCAAAGTTTTTGTGTAAACGTCGATATAGGAATGGATATCATCGGAGGAGTCTGACGACTTGATAAGACTATCTATATCGTTTAGTGCGGTGGTTAAAGTTTCCTGTGTCTGATTCTTAGCAAGGTTTGTTTGAACCAGATAGGTAAATCCCGTAGTAATAAAATATGCGATAAGCACTACTGCCAAAAGGCCTTTCTGAATTGTCTGGGAAATACTTCTATTGGCTTTTTTTACAATCAGACGCTCGCGGCAGAGAATCGTCAGAACGATTGCTGCTGCCATTACGCTTAACGAGTTCGCCAGAATCATAGGCACGGTACAGGTTTTAACAACCTGTGCCGCTTTTACTGCTTCTCCCAGATTTGTAACATAAACCATGGTCAGGTGGAAAACTTCCATTACAACGCCAATGGCAAGGGAAAAAATCCAGCCCGAACGTTTGTTATCAAAGAGATATTTTCTAAGGGCCGCAGCATATAAGCCAGCGATGATCGTAGATACGGAACATGCCACACGGGTAAAAGTGCCTACGCCCCATGCAACTGCAATCCATCTTTCTACACCGCCGATAATGCCGGCAATGATTCCGGCAGGACCGCCGAAAAACAGTCCGGCGCAAAGAGGCGCCGCATCTCTTGCATTTACCATGGCGCCGGAAATAGGAATGCCCCATTCCGTGCCTACAATGGCAAGGCCTCCAAAAATGATACCGATTATTACCTGCCGCCACAGATATTTCAGCTTTCCAAAGGCCGTATATTTCTCAAATATGCAGAAAAGAGCCGAAACGATAACGGGTAGCAGAGCTGCAAAACTCAGTGAAATGTATGAAGATGTCATATTAATTCTCCTGACGTAAAATATATAGAAAATTATACAATGCAGTATTCATAAATTAAAGCAGAAAAAGAATGGTTGCTTATCCTTTTTCTTCCTTCGGATTCAACTCCGCAAATCCGAAATTATCAGAAGGTCTTTTTCTCTATAAACTTGGGTTTGTCTCGCAGACATTATCCCGGCAAACCGGAATTTGCGGAGATATTCTTGGCTCATCAATCCAGAATTTGAGGAATTTTTCGGTAAATAAGCCATTTGGAAGACTTGCTCTGAAAAAAACAGCAAAAAAAATTCGGTTTGGCATGATATAACCATGAAAAAAACGGTTTATTTCTATAATTTCGCAGGATTTTGATCAAAAACCGTCTTATTTCATTGCAATCCATGATGTTTACATGAAAAATAAGGAGAAA
>JAZRYR010000022.1:0-53788 GCA_045600845.1 Lachnospiraceae bacterium
TGCCGGAATGACAGAACCGGGACTAGGCGTGGAAGAGCTGGCGGACAGGGTCGTGGAATTCATCGAATCCCATCCGGCCCCGGCAATCCACGCGGAGGAGCTGACCTCGCGGGATTTCCTGCTCCAGAATGCGGAACTTGCCGTGTGCAACACCCGATGGAATATGGAAATGCTGAAAGACCTTCCACTTCTGTGCACGAACTTCTCGTCCTGCCGACGGAAGAATTTAATGCGGAGGACCTGAATGCGATGATCCGGCAGGTAAATGAAGAAGTGAAAACGGAAGACCGGCTGAGTGATCATGCTTACAAATATGACGAGGCATTGACCATGGTACTAACACAGGAGCACGAGATCAGACATGTAGGAAGGAGCAGATGATGGAAGATAATTATTTCACAGATGAATTAACGCCGGAGGATATGGATGCCCTTACATCCGATATTCTTTCTTCTTCATTAGGTACAACGGAAGTTAAGGAAGACAGGGAAAAAGCATATTGCATTAACACATTTGGCTTTGAAGAAATTGAAGATTTCAAAAAATCAAAACAGGAGGTTAAAAAAAAAGAACATAAAAAAAATAAATGCAGATAATCTGCAGATTATCTGCAGTACAACATTTGACCTTGGAGATGGATTTTATCTGTTATGCGCAGAAGATCCAAAGAATATCATGGTCTTCTCGGTCTACCGCGCGGGCTATGAATGCTTTGCATTCGTGACAACATTCTACGCAGAACGCTTTGACATGAAGGAATTTAAAAAAGTTCTTTCGGAAGATTATTATCTGCAGAAGATCAATCATGCGATCCGTCAGTTACTGTAATGATTCAATTAGAGCGCAGCGTTTTCAGGGTCTTAGGGGCGTTATATGCGCCCCTAACAAGTTTGCCTGCCGTAGGACACAGGCGTATCTTGCTGTGTTTTTGATTCCTTCTGTTCCTCCGGGTACTCGGTGTAATACCAGTCCAGAAAATCCTCGTATATTTCTTCGCCGCGCTTCCGCGCTTTTACGGCATCTTCCATGTTCTTATAGCTTCCAAGATGGTAAACCTTCCGGCGGAATGTCAGACGGGCTACCCAGCAGCCGTTGTGTCTGTCAAAGGTGACACCGCGCACACCGCTGGTGCTGGCCGCTGTCGGTTTCATATTGCTTATGCGAGAAATCTGTGTTCTGTCATAAAACCCTGCATATTTCCGCATATGCTCTGTCTTTGACTGATTCAGGCACTGCTCACAGGCACAGTTCTTATAAGTAGTAAGTGAATCCATTGCCCGGTACACCGTTGCGCCGCAGTCGCAGCGGCATTCCCAAAGGGGAACCGTCCGGCTGCCCCGCTTGCCCCGTTTATCCGAACGTCCGACAATGACAAGGGAGCCGAACCTCTGGCCCGTGCGGTCCGGGCTCTTCAGGCAGCCGCAGCTTTTTGTACTGCCGGACAGCAGGAGTCGTTCCTGTACAATCTTTTCTTTTCCGCAGTCACAGACGCAGCGCCAGCAGCGCCGGCTGTTCTTCGGCTCGGCAGGTCCGGCCACATGCAGGAGACCGTAGACCCTGCCCGTAAGGTCTTCTCTTCTTTCACTCATCTCTTTACGACAGCCGCAGCCACCTTTCGTTTCTCCATATGCATACCGACACATAATACGCATTATGTTGTAATCTGATACAAAGGGAGAATTTTATGCATAAATTATATTGTAATGCTTCAGAAAAAACAACAGTTTTCTGAAAAAAATATGGCTCAAAATCCAAAATTCACCCCGTAAATCCAAAATATAAGCATGGCAACAGAAACCTTATGCTTTTTTCCAAGAAAGAAAAAGATAAGGTCCTGTTGCCATGTTCATATATAGGTTCCTGGTCGGATTCCTGCTCCTATGACCGCACAGCTACACCGGCATACTGCAACATAATGCGTATTATGTGCTGCCGCCGCCCCGTGCGGCATTTTTTATATCACCAGGCGCATCTGCTCCATGGAACGGCGGTGCTCCACCCCGGATGAGATGATGTAGATCCGGGTCGTGTTGACGCTGCTGTGCCCCAGGATATCTGCAAGCCTTGCGATGTCCTTTTCCAGCCCATAAAAGATCCGGGCAAACAGGTGCCGGAGATTGTGTGGAAAAACCTTGCAGGGGTCCACGTCTGCCTCCATGCAGAGGCCCTTCATCTCCCGCCAGACATTGGAACGGCTGATCGGTCTTCCGGTCCGCGTAATGAATATACATCCTTCCGATATCTTCTGCCCACGGACATACCGCAGCAGTTTCTTTCTGAGTTCCTTTGTCAGGAAGACTGTTCGCGACTTTCCTTTCATAGAGACCATCGCTTTCCCTTCCTTCGCCGCCTCTACTGTTATGAACGAAAGCTCACTGACACGGATCCCGGTACTGCAGATGGTCTGGAGGATCAGGCAGAGACGCTCATTCTTCCTTTTCTGCGCGGTACGGCATAAGCGTTCATATTCGGCCCTGGTCAGTTCCTTTTTCTCCGGACAGAACACTTCCTGCTGGAGCTTCAATGCCTTAACCTTCAGGCCGGTCCATCCGAGATAAGAAAACAGACTGTTCAGGCTCGCCAGCATGGAGTTTATGCTTCGGACTGCGTAGTTTTCATCCATCAGATGTTTCTTATATGCAATTACGGATTCCTTGGTGACTGCCGTGCCATTCATATAGGAAAGGAATGCCTTTACGTCACGGGTATATTTTTCTATGGTCGCATTGCTTTTCTCCTCTTCAGCAAGGTGCTTTTGAAATCGGTGGATGATTTCTGGATTTATTATTCTTTCTTCCATTTGTATTTACCTCCGGATTATTATTTACAGACAGTTTACCCCAAAAGCATGACTTAAAATGCGCTGCAACGTTCATGTTCCTTTTGACGCTTTTTCTATTCCTATAAAGTAAGCCTGGTGGGTAAAGGTATATATATGAGTGTAATAATTAACAGATGATTTATTCATCTATTCCTCCCAAATGCAAAATCTTACACTTGGCTTTTACGAAAATCTGCAAAAAATAGCAGATTATCCTGTAATAATCTGCACTAGGATTTTTTCCTGTAATCACTTTTTAGCTGGCGAAAACTGTCTTTTGTTTTCGGACATATAAGAAATAAAAATCAGCAAGGAGATTTTTATTATGTCAAACAAAAGATCAAAACGAAAACAAATCGCACCAAAAAGCTGGGAAAGCCTAGGAACCGGGAAGATCCCCGGCACTGCACTCAACGAATGTTTTTTAACAATATATGAAAGCATGCTGCGTTCAGAGGCTTATAAAGCTCTGACAATACGTCAAAGACATTTATACATAATCTGTAAAGCCCAATGGTATGGTAAGCGAAAACCCTCCGCGGACTACCCGGATCTTGGATTTGAAAATGAATGTTTTTATTTACACAGAAATCAAGTTATCAATGACTATGCGCTATATACGATACATACGGCCCGCTTTTTTTATGAAGATATGCGTGCTTTGATTGCTTATGGATTCATTGAGCTGGTCAGTAACGGAAAGGCAAACCACACAAAAAACATTTACCGGTTTAGCAGCAGATGGAAATTCATAAACCATGAACAGATAACTCAGATTGCTGCAGAAATCAAAAAGATTGGCATTAAGAATTATTGTGCAAATCATAAAATCAATTAAACACAGCGAGCAGGGACATAGGATGGACTCAAATCTACCGAAACAAACCTATGCTTTTCTCAGAAAAAAAAGACATCCACCAAGATGTCTTTTTATGCCGTTTGGACCATTGCTGTTTCTGATTTTTTACTGTTACAATTATTTTACACAACTTGTGTAAAATGAAGTGTAAAATATGCCATTTTTTGCCAAAATATGCCATTTTTCCGCTCTATTTTCATTTTTAAAAAACCTCAATAAAGCTTGAAAATAAAGGATTTTTTTAACTTTTACGCTAATTTCTGATCGTCATTGGTAATGACGAGGTCACCAGTTCGATTCTGGCCAGTAGCTTGGAAAGCGGGATGACGATTCGTTCATTCCGCTTTTTTCTTCCGAAAAATAATGAACTTACTGAATATATAGTTTACCGCCATAACAATAATACTTGTTATGATTTTCATAATCAGGTCATTCACACCTATTTTATCTACAAAAATCCATAGAAGTATGGATTCCAGTCCTAAAGTAACCAATCGGCCGACAACAAACTCGCCAAACTCTCTCAGCAGAGTTTTCGCATCATGCTTTTTGCTTTCAAATACCCATAATTTGTTTGTCACAAAGGCAACAATCACTGCGAAAATCCAGGCAATGGCATTGGAAATCACCACATTGAAACAGAAAACATGTCCGCATAAAGCAAATACGCCGTAATTTACGACCGTCGTGACAAATCCGAAAAAAACATATGTGATGATTTCTTTATACTTTACCCAAAGAGCCTTTATTTTATCCATAGGAAAATTATAACAAAACTATCTAAAATATCAATCCAATCAACGTAACTAGGCCGGCACAGACGTAAGCTAAAAGGCATTGTCCTACAACAATTCCAAGACTCCATTTCACGCCCAGTTCCTTACGGATAGAAACGATAGCTGCCACACACGGAGTGTACAACAGACAAAATACCAGCAAGGCGAACGCTGCAACCGGTGAAATTGACAAAATCAGTCCTTGCATTCCCCCATACAGAATCGACAGTGTCGAAACCACGCTTTCTTTTGCCATAAATCCGCTGACCAGAGCGGTTACCACTCTCCAGTCGCCAAAGCCAAAAGGCTTAAATATCGGCGAAATAAAGCCTGCAATTACTGCCAGCATAGACTGGGAGGAATCTTCTACCATGGTCAAGTGGAAATCAAAGGTCTGCAGGAACCAAATAACAATGGTCGCTATTAAGATTACCGTGAACGCTTTCTTTATAAAATCTTTGGTTTTATCCCACATTAAATGGAGAACATTCTTAGCTCCTGGTAATCGGTAATTTGGCAATTCCATAACGAATGGCACCGCTTCTCCCTTAAAAGCAGTTCTTTTCGATACTAAAGCCACAATAACACCCACCAGAATTCCAATGAAGTACATGGCAACCATGACCAACCAGGCACATTGCGGGAAAAAGGCACTTGCAAAAAAAGCATAAACCGGAAGTTTTGCGGAGCAGCTCATAAATGGAGTCAGCATAATAGTCATTTTCCGGTCCCTCTCAGAAGAAAGGGTTCGCGTAGACATAACACCCGGAACGGTACAGCCAAAACCGATCAGCATAGGCACGACGCTTTTTCCGGATAATCCGATTTTCCTCAAGAGTTTATCCATAACAAACGCGACTCTGGCCATATAGCCCGTATCTTCCAATAGCGAAAGGAACAAAAACAGGACAACGATAATCGGCACAAACGATAGAACGGTTCCTACTCCATTAAATACTCCATCGATGATCAGCGAGTGAATGACCACATTCACATTGCCCGCAGTCAGGAGATGGTCCACTAAATCCGTCAATGCGCTGATTCCCATCTGAAGAAGAATTTGCAGGTTTCCTCCGATTACATTAAACGTCATGTAAAACACCAATGCCATAATGGCTACAAATAAAGGAATGGAGGTCCATTTTCCTGTCAATATCTTATCCAGTTTCTGACTGAATTTGTGTTCTTTACTTTCTTTTGGTTTCACAACACATTGCCGGCAAAGATCAAATATAAAGACGAATCTCATGTCGGCAATCGCTGCTGCCCGGTCCAGACCTCGTTCTTCTTCCATCTGCACAATAATATGCTCTATGGTCTCTTTTTCATTTTGTGTCAGGTTCAAGGATTCCTCGATTAAATGGTCTCCCTCAATTAATTTGCTGGCTGCAAATCTAACCGGGATTCCAGCTTCTTCTGCATGATCCCAAATCAGATGCATGATACCGTGGATGCACCGATGTACCGCACCACCATTTTTATCGGAACTGCAGAAGTCCGTTCTTCCTGGTTTCTCCTGATACTTTGCCACATGAATGGCATGATGAACCAACTCGTGAATGCCTTCGTCCTTTGCTGCGGAAATCGGTACCACAGGAATACCTAAAAGGTCTTCCATCTTGTTAACATTAATGGTTCCCCCATTTGCCCTTACTTCATCCATCATATTTAACGCCAGGCAGATTGGGACTTCCAGTTCCATCAGCTGCATAGTCAGATACAGATTCCGTTCAATGTTGGTTGCATCGACAATATTGATAATTCCTTTTGGATTTTCTTCAAGAATAAACTGCCGGGAAACGATTTCTTCGTCACTATATGGAGAAAGAGAATAAATGCCCGGAAGGTCCGTTACTTCTGTACCCGGATGTTCCTTGATTTCGCCGCCTTTTCGGTCAACCGTTACTCCTGGGAAATTACCAACATGCTGATTGGAACCCGTCAGCTGGTTAAACAAAGTAGTTTTTCCACAGTTTTGGTTTCCTACAAGGGCAAAGGACAGTAACGTTCCTTTCGGCAATTCCTCTCCATCCGATTTTGTATGATATTTTCCGCCTTCACCAAAACCAGGATGGGCAGATTCTTTCAGAAGTTCCTTTCTGGAAGCATCTCTATGGGTATGGGCATGATATATTTCATGTTCTTCATCCTCGGAAAAATAAGGTTCTCCGATTATTATTTTTTCTGCATCACTTAATCGTAACGTCAGCTCATAACCATGAATCCGGTATTCCGCCGGATCCCCCATAGGCGCATATTTCACCAAAGTGATTTCCGCCTCCGGAATGACTCCCATGTCCAGAAAATGCTGGCGAAGGAAGCCCTCACCACCAACATGGGTTATAATTGCACTTTCTCCGATATTTAAATCTTTCAGCGTTCTACCAGTAGAAATCTTTTTTAATTCGGAATTTGTTTCTATTACCGTTTTTTTTGGAAGGAAAGCATCCTCTTTTGGTAATGGTTCTTCTTTCTTATCCGGAAGAATGGCTGCCTTTAAAGCATCCAAACCGGAACATCCATTGCAGTTTTTATCATTTTTACAATTATTGCAATTCACTTTCGTTATCTCTCATTCTGTGTATTTCATTTTTAGTCTTCTTCCCTCAAATGAGATAGGCCGCATTCAATAATCAATTCTACATGCTTATCATCCAGGGCATAGATTACCTCTTTTCCATCTTTTCTTCCCCGGATCAGCTTTGCATTTCTTAAAATTCTTAACTGATGGGAAACTGCGGAAATGCTCATCTGGCAAGCCCCTGCAATATCGCTTACTTTCAGTTCCCCGAAAGTGAGACAGCTTAAAATTTTCGTTCGGGTCGAATCTCCAAAAACTTTAAAAACTTCTGCCAGATCATAAATTATTTCATCTGACGGAAGCTTGTTCTTGATTCCTTCTGCTATGGTTAAATACTGCTCTGCCATAGTACATCTTTTATCCTTTCAATAATTTGAATACTTGTTCCTTTGAACATTTGAATATTTGTTCAATTATTATGTTCTAATTTTACACAACTCATATTAAAAGTCAATTAATGTTTGCAGAAATGGAATATCTTCAGATGTTAACGCAAAAAAGTGGAATTTAAAGAGTCCATAAATGCTAAAAAATCAAAATTTGAAGGGTCAACAATCTCCAAAAACATAATAAAGGAATTTCTAAATATAATCTTTTGAGTAACACATTATTTACAATGGCATTATTGGGAAGCATTAGCCCAAAAAGGCGGTCTTATTAGAAATAATGGCCTTAATTTTGACCAAAATTGAGCCAAATACTATAATTCTGGCCATGATTTCTCCAAAAGTAGACCAAAATATTAAGAAAGCCTGAAATTCTGGGCAAAAACGAGCCCAGAATTTCACGATTATTTGAGATATTGGGCTTTGCAACATATGGTAGGTATGTTATCAGTAAAAATGCCACAGGCATCCTTTTTCATACGTGCAAAGAGGCGGGTTAATCCCCACCTCTCATTTTTGATAATCTGAAATATTTTATGCTGTTTTTCACATGTATTACAGAAGATATTATGCCTTAATCTTGATCAGTAATTGTCCGGCCTTGACCGTATCATTCAGTTTAACCAATACTTCTTCAACCGTACCAGCCATTCTGGAAGTGACGGATGTTTCCATCTTCATAGCTTCAATAACGGCCAGAATATCGTTTTCTTTTACAACATCGCCAACCTTCACGTTCACCTTGGATACTGCACCTGGAATGGAAGCTCCGATTTCACTCTTATCGGAAGGGTCTGCCATTTGAACAGCTACGATATTCTTTGAAGCGGTATTATCCTTTACCTTTACGTCACGGAGAGAACCATTCAGTTCAAAGTGAACGGTACGGTAACCATCTTCGTCCAGATCGCCCTTGCCCAGGTATTTAATAACCAGCGTCTTACCATCTTCAATGTTTACTTTATTGGTTTCACCAACAGCCAGTCCATGGAAGAACACATGGCTTCCTAATCTGGTAATATAACCATACTCTTTTCTCTTCTTGTAGAAATCTTCTACAACCTTCGGGAACATTACCCAGCTTACCAGGTCTCGATCCGTAATCTGGTCTTCGTCCTTAAATTCCTTCAGGTGGTCATGAACGGATTCATAATCGATAGGATCCAATAAGTCTCCAGGACGGCAGGTGATCGGTTCTTCGCCTTTCAG
This sequence comes from Lachnospiraceae bacterium, assembly GCA_045600845.1. Taxonomy (GTDB): domain Bacteria; phylum Bacillota; class Clostridia; order Lachnospirales; family Lachnospiraceae; genus RGIG5612. The sequence continues at coordinate 8,633 of JAZRYR010000022.1, forward strand.
AACTACCTTCTGGATGTCTTCCGGGAAGCCCCAGGTAGGCTGACCCATCATCCCCTTAAAATAACTTACAACACTGTCAGGGAAAGCCAGTCCTGCGCCTCTTTCCACGATATTTTCCGGAGTCAGCTCATTCTGAACCATGAATATAGCTAAATCTCCGACCATCTTGGAGGAAGGAGTAACTTTTACAATATCTCCCAACATCTGGTTTACGGTTACGAACATTTCTCTTACTTCGTTGAATCTATGACCTAAACCTAAGCTCTGTACCTGCGGCCGAAGGTTTGTATACTGTCCACCAGGAATTTCGTAACGATAAATATCCGTTAATGGAGTCTTCAATTCCGATTCAAAAGAATCGTAACGGAGACGGATGTCTTCCCAGTACTCGCTTAACGGCTCTAACTGATGAATATTCAGACCCGTATCTCTTTCTGTGCCTTTCAGTGCCGAAACAACGGAGTTCATAGACGGCTGGCTGGTCAGTCCGGACATGGAAGAAATTGCCAGATCGACAATGTCTACGCCAGCTTCTGCCGCCATAAGTAAGGAAGCAACCTGTGTACCGGATGTATCATGGGTATGCAGATGGATTGGAATACCGATTTCATCCTTCAGGGCCTTTATCAGCTTCTTCGCAGCGTAAGGTTTCAGCAGGCCGGACATATCCTTAATACATAAGGTATGGGCGCCATGTTTCTCTAATTCCTTTGCCATATTTACATAGTATTCCAACGTGTATCTGTCTTTTCTTGGATCAGAAACATCGCCTGTATAACACATGGTAGCTTCCAGAATCTTATTCTGTTTCAGAACTTCCTCCATAGCTACTTCCATGTTTGGAATCCAGTTCAGGGAATCAAATACACGGAATACATCGATTCCACCCTTTGCACTTTCTTCGATAAACTTACGTACCTGATTATCCGGATAGCTGGAATATCCAAGAAGGTTGGAACCACGGAGCAGCATCTGAAACATAACATTTGGAATAGCCTCTCTGAGCCAATCCAGTCTTTCCCATGGATCTTCATAGAGGAAACGGTAAGCGGTATCAAAAGTAGCGCCACCCCACATCTCAAAGGAGAAGGCATCCGCAAGAATTTCTGCCATAGCATCCGCACCCTTAACCATATCTCTGGTACGTACACGGGTCGCCAATAAACTCTGATGGGCATCTCGCATGGTTGTATCGGTAACAAGCAATTTCTTTTGGTTGAGAACCCAATCTCTGACTGCTTCCGGACCTTTTTCATCCAAGAACTGTTTTAATCCAGCTTTCGGAGGCTGTCCACTGGTCTGTACGAAACGAGGCGTATCATAAAGTTTGCGGCCAGAGGTCGGATCATTAACTACGATGTTACCAATATATTTCAGCATACGGGTCGCTCTGTCTTTGCTTCCCGGTAAGTTGAATAATTCCGGAGTATCATCAATAAATTTTGTATAACACTTCCCACTGAGGAAAACATCATTGGTAAGAATATTACTTAAGAAACCAACATTAGTTTTAACACCACGAATGGTTGTTTCTGTAATCGCACGGAGAGCTTTTCGAACAGCTCCTGTAAAAGTAGCATCAAAACAGGTGACTTTTACCAGAAGGCTATCGTAGTACGGAGTGATAACCGAACCAACATAGGTATTGGCACCATCTAAACGTACGCCATTACCGCCGGAAGAACGGTATGCCGTAATCTTTCCTGTGTCCGGAGCAAAATTATTGGCAGGGTCTTCCGTAGTGATACGACACTGGATTGCAAAGCCACGAGCCGTAACGTCTTCCTGACTTGCAATACCAATCATCGGATCCGAAAGAGGAGCTCCGTCAGCTACCAGAATCTGTGCACGGACTAAATCGATACCGGTAACCATTTCCGTTACGGTATGCTCCACCTGAATACGTGGGTTCATTTCGATGAAATAATGTTTTCCAGTACTCTGATCAACCAGGAATTCTACGGTTCCTGCGTTTTCATAATTAACTTCTTTTGCAATTTTAACTGCATCTGCGCAGATAGAATCACGAATGTCTTTCGAAAGCGACCAGGCAGGAGTAAATTCTACTACTTTCTGGTATCTTCTCTGTAAAGAGCAGTCACGTTCAAATAAATGAACGGTATTGCCATATTTATCCGCTAAAATCTGAACCTCAATATGCTTCGGTTCCACAAGGAATTTCTCAATAAAAATATTATCGTTACCAAAAGCTTTTCTTGCCTCGGACTGAACCAGTTCAAAGGCAGGCTTTACTTCTTCTTCACTGAAGCAGCTTCTCATGCCTCTTCCTCCGCCACCGGCAGCAGCTTTCAAAATAATTGGAAATCCATATTCAATGGCCTTGGCCAATGCTTCGTCAGCATCTTTCAGCGGTTCTTTGCTTCCAGGAATGGTCGGCACATTACATTTTAATGCCATTTCCTTTGCAGAAAGTTTATCTCCCATCTGTCCCAGAACCGTGGAGTTTGGTCCGATGAAAATAATCCCGGCATCTTCGCAAGCTTTCGCAAAATCTGCATTCTCTGCCAAAAAGCCGTAGCCCGGATGAATCGCATCTACATTTTTTCTCTTTGCTAAATCAACAATCTCATCAATAGCCAGATATGCTCCCAGAGGGCTTAAGCTTTCACCAATCATATAAGCTTCATCTGCCTTGATACGATGTTCGCTGTAAATATCCTCTTTTGAATAAACTGCAACCGTGTTCAGGCCTAAGTCATAGCAGGCTCTGATAACACGGGTAGCGATTTCGCCTCGGTTCGCAACAAGTACTTTTTTAATCTTTTTTGTCTCCATTTTGACCTCCAAGATAAGCTTTGATAACGTGTCTAGTCTAAACTATTTTATCATGAATGGACTTTTATTCCTATTAAAATTGTTTGAATATTTATACAAAATTCATACATTATTGACTGTTTTTTTAGTATAAATCACAAGATATTATGCAATTCCTGTATTATTGCAGCACAAAGGAATTCTTTTTCTACAGTTTTTCCAGTTAATTTTTTCAGATTGGCAGCATTCACCAGTTCTCCGGACAATTCATTTTCCAGATTAATCCCGATGCCAAAAATCAAGAAAATATCATCATTATGAGGAACTGCCTCCATAAGGATTCCGCAGATTTTTTTATCCTTCAGATAAATGTCATTGGGCAATTTTATTTGAAAAGGCTCTCCGTACAGTTTTTTAAGAGCATTTCGAACTGCTTCCCCTGCCTGAACCGGATATTGCAAAAGCCTCTCTCCCAATTGGAAAACGGCTTGGCTATTTTCGTCCGCTTCTTCCGTTATTTTATTGAACGTAGCAGGACTCACTTTCAAGCAAACGCTCATGTAAAGACCACCATCATTGCTCTCAAAGGTCCGATCAAACCTTCCTTTTCCAGCTGTCTGAACTCTTGCCGTTACCAGACATTCTTTTCCGGACAGCGCATATTCCTTTGCGGTAAGATTGGTGGAATCCACGCAATTGAGAATCGTAATTTCTCCATGGAATCCAGTATGTTTCAATAATTTTACCAGTTTTTCTTTATCCATAAATAATCCCTTTGGGATTGCATAATGTACTTAATCAAAAAGGGTATGCTTTTTTAAGCATACCCGAAACAATCAGAATTCTAAGGTGTCTACGCGCAAGAGGAGTTCATCAAGAGTATTCTGGCAATATTCCAGTCTTTCCTTTCCTTCTTCCCCATCAAAAAATCCTCTTTTGCCGTAATGATTAATGCATCTTACAACAGCCATAAGCCAGATTTTATCCGAAACCGTATCAATGATGGCTTCATCTTCTGTTCCCAGATAAGCCGGAATAAATGCTTTCCATACTTTTAAAGCGGTATCAGCATCGATTCCCGTAAATTCCTTTACGACCTCCGGATCTACCATCGCTTGTCCAACATAAGTAAAGAAAACATTCATCAGGTCAAAAATCGGATGGCCGTGAGATAAGGTGTCCATGTCGATCAGAAGAGTCTCTCCATTCTGCATCATAAGATTATTGGTATGGTAATCTCCATGAATCATAGTTAAGGTATCCGGCAGCTGCTCAACAAGAGAACGGATCTGCTTCAAAGTTTCTTCGGAAAGGAACTGCAGATTTGCAATAATATCCAGCCATTTCCAAACATTTTTTTTAGCATCCGGCATATCACTTGCTTTCACCGGGGTATCGTGAATCTGACGTAATAAATAAGCATATTCTTTTGCATATTTCTCTAAATTGTCCGGATCTTCCACAATCAGCTGAGAGAAAGACTTTGCATCTAAAAGCTCAAATACGGAGCCAAAACTATCGCCAACCTTGACAACATCATAAGAAATCGCCGTTGGAATTCCAAGAACAAAAGCCTTTCTAGCCAGTTCTCTCTCTTTATGGATATCTGCAAGACTGTCTGGGTCATTATATACTTTAATGATGGTATCTTCATTTAAACGATAAACCGTGCCTTTCGCACCTTTACCAATAATTTCGCAACCATCAACGCTCATCTTTCGATAAGCTTTTTCAATGGTCAGAACCTCTGTAAATCCGGTCATGTCAAAGATTTCATAAACGTCTGAAGAAACATTAATAACTTTTAAGGAAGGCTCTTTTTTCTTCAATCTCAGAACAACTCTTAATCCGGCACTGGAAATATAAGCCAGTTTTTCTCCATCCAGTAATAACTCGTCAAAAGTAGATTGTTCGATAATTTCATCAATTTCTTTTTCGAAATCATTTGCATTATTCGAATCTACCCTTTCAGTTAAGTTTATGATAAGAACTCCATTTTCAACTTTTGAATCCATGTAATAAATACCTCGTGGTTAATTTTTTATTTTTTTGATAATCGTTAATATATTTTCTCCGTCTTTGTTTTCATATAAAACATCGTCAGCAATCTGTTTTACCATGAAAATACCAAGTCCACCAATTCTCCGTTTTTCCGCAGGAAGGGTTACATCCGGGTCATCTTTTTCCAATGGATTAAATGGAATTCCCTGATCAATAAAGGTTATGGCTACCGTTCCATCTTCCGGAAGAAATCCAACTCCTACAACAACTTCCCCACCTTTATTATCATAGCCGTACTGCACAATATTTACATAAATTTCCTCAATCGCTATGGCCATTTTTAATATTACCTTCATCGGACAGGAAAGATTTTCCAATGCTTCTTCAATAAACGCAGACACAGCCGGAAGCATCTCTACCGATGCCCCAAAAGATTGTTCAACCCATATCCTGTTGTTATCCAGTTTTGCACAACAGTTTACCAACATAACTCTATCCTTTTATTCAATCGTAAAAATATCGGAAAAACCAGTAACATCAAATAACTCTTCGACCTCATCCTTTAAATGAAGAATTTTAATATTCAAAAATCCTTCATTTTTGTTTCTGGTTGAAAGAAGTACACGAAAACCTGCAGATGAAATATAATCCAGTTCTTCAAAATCAAAGATCAGGTTTTCAATTCCCGGCACAGTTTCTAAAACCGCCTTTTCCAAATCTGCAGAAGTAATGGTGTCCAGTCTTCCGATAACCTTTAAAGTAGCTGTTTTTCCTTCTTGTAATTTAATGATTTCCATACGCTAACCCTCCTATAGGTATTTTATATTCTACCATACAATTGGTGAAAATTTGAAGAAAATCCTAAAAATTTTTTTAAAAAAAATATTGTATTTTATAGACTTTATGATATAATACTTATTGCGCGACTTTTGACGCCCTGCGGAGGTGTCGGAACTGGCAGACGAGCAAGACTAAGGATCTTGTGCTGGCTACAGCGTGTGGGTTCAAGTCCCATCCTCCGCACTTTTTTTGAAAAAAGCCTTTAAAATCAATGATTTCGGGGCTTTTTTTTATCCCGCAAATTGAAGAATTACGGGTGACCGCGGGTGACCTTCCTGTTTTTCCAGGAATTTGTCCCATTTTTCAGCAGTTTCTCCTATATAATCATCTGCTGTTGCAAACGTGTAATGGTTCAGGTTTGTCGAAACGGAATGACCAAGTATCTTTTCCGAATTGATTCCCAGTTACAGTGGTCAAATGCTCTGCATAAGGACTCTTTCTAATGACATCCGCATCCGCTTCTGGATTACGGGAGAAATTCTGCTGAGAATGGATGTGGATATCCATTAATGTCGTATTTACTCTTCTGTACACGTTCCCATAAGTAAGCACTGATTTTCTTTAATTCGTCCGGCTGGAACGCTTTCTCTTCCGGCTTCTTTACTCTTGTGTCACACTGCTTTAAGAAGGCCGTGTTATTCTTTGGTAGCGGGTTCGACTCCACTAAATGCTGCTTTGGAGAAGTGGCATAGTCGAATATCAGGTTGAGAAGTCCTTTTAGTCTCAGGAGACGTTTCTTGGTTATATTGCGTTCTTTGCATACATTCATTATGTAAATCTCAAGGTCTTCCATGTACAGTTTCCTTATAATTCTAATTCTTTTCTTTGAATGCTCATATTTTCTTTTAGAGCACCACCCGAACTTATTGTATCAAATTTGAGTTTTTTCTTCAAAATATTTTTCTCATCATCCAGAAGTTCTAATTCCAGTATGATTTTTTCAATATCGGCATTATTTTTCTTTTTTTTCATATTTCCTTTTGTTATTTTAATGACAAAAGTTATATGTCCGATATTTTTATTTATTAAATTTGTATATGAGAAAAAATCACCAATAGACAAAAAATATCCTCTGTGAAAATCTATAATATATTGTAAGAAACAATAAAAAAGAGTCACCTCATCATTGATAGCGACTCTTTTCATAAATAAAAATATATAGACAACGGATCATCTTCTCTTGGATTGCCCGCCACGATAATGTCATTCCAGTCAAATTCCTGTACCTCCGTGAAAGGGCTCTGATATTTCTTTTTCATATGCTGCTACCTTCTTATCGTATGATCGGTTTCTTTCAGATAATTTATTAATTCAGTACAACACAGCAAACAGAAAATGTTCTCGCAAGTCATGGTTAGAACTTTTTCTTTCCGTTCCGTATGCTGTTCTAACGCAACATTTGTATAGCCCATCACCTAAAAAAACCGGCTGAGGCCGTTGAATGCAGCAGATCCACCCTTCGTTGACAGATTTTTTTTAACAGACTGTTGCAGCTCTATGCCACAACAGTCTGTTAAATTATTACTTATTTTTGTTACTCAGACTATTTTCTTTTTTTAGCAAATACTGCTGTTCCTGCCAATGCGCCGATGCAGAGGAAGGAAAGTGTTATCCACAGGAATACATTGCTGTTATCTCCTGTTTTCAGGACTGCTGCTTCCTCTTTTGTCCACTTTGCATATACCGTAGTATCTTCGCGAATCTCAGTACCAAAGTCAAATTTAACCGATAATTTACTATCTGCATACCAGCCTTCAAATTTATAGCCGTCTGCTTCCGGTGCTTCCGGCATGGTTGCCTTACCGCCCTCCTTTACGGTCTGTGGCTTAACCTGTGTGCCGTGACCGTTCATCTCGAACGTTACCTTGTATTCTTCTTTTACTGGTGCTTCGGTCCACTTTGCATATACCGTGGTGTTTTCGAGAATCTCCTTATCAAAATCAAATTCATTTGATAATGCTTCGTCTGCGTACCAGCCTTCAAATTTATAGCCGTCTGCTTCCGGTGCTTTCGGCATGGTTGCCTTACAGCCTTCTTTAACCTTCTGTGCCTCTACCTGTGTGCCGTGGCCGTTCATCTCGAACGTTACCTCGTACTCTTCTTTTTCTGGTGGTTCAGGTTCTTTTGCGGTCCACTTTGCATATACCGTGGTGTTTTCGAGAATCTCCTTATCAAAATCAAATTCATTTGATAATGCTTCGTCTGCGTACCAGCCTTCAAATTTATAGCCGTCTGCTTCCGGAGCTTTCGGCATGGTTGCCTTACAGCCTTCTTTAACCTTCTGCTCCTCTACCTGTGTGCCGTGGCCGTTCATCTCGAACGTTACAATATATTCAGAAATCGGAGCTACTACTGTAAAGGTAATTGTTTTAGCAGTCTCCAATGGCAACTTAGCCCATGAAGAATCTGTAACACTCACGCTATTAACTCCGAGAGTATACTCACCTGCAGGTAAATTGCCAGGAACAGAAAAAACAAATTTAGACAATACAGTTGTATCTGTACAATTGCCTGGATTCATATAGGCAAATTTACCTGTATCAACATTATATGCAGAAAGTCCTAAATTGCCGCCCTGAATTTCTGAAATAGTAATTCTAGTATCCTGAGATTCACCTTTACCAGAGAAGAGAATCGGGACGATCGCTTGGTTTGTGCCGACTGTCATTGTAATGGTAGTATCAGTGCCTGCGGTTATCTCAGTTTGATCGAGAGATAGAGATATTTGAGCTCCATCTCCTTCAGTAGCAAAAGCCACTGTACACATTCCAAGACAAAGAGCAAGGCAGAGAATCAAACATACAATGGAACGATTTTTAAATATTTTCATAATTTTAATACCTCCATATTTTATTTTAATTCCAATTGAAACCTGTGTCATTAACCCAAGAAAGCATGATTGCAGCTGCGTCGCTCATGTTATCACCCTCGTCAACATCAGCAGCAAATACAGCAACACCTTCTAAAGGCTCTTCGTTTACCCAACTTAACATAAGTACCTGTGCATCTCCCATATCAATAACACCGTTTAAATCAGCGTCACCTCTTAGGGCGATGTGAAGCGAAAATTTTCCGGATAGCTTTGAAAAGTCAAATCCATAAGTACCGTCATCACGTTGTACCGCAGTGAGACGTTCATATCCGCCGTTTGATAACTCAGCAACAACTACGCATGCCAAATCGCTTTGAACAATGAGATTTTCAGCATCAAACCTATACGTAGCTCCTTCATTATACAAGTTATGAACTTCCGGTGTAGGGTCCTCGCTGCCACCTTCACCCTTTACAAAGATGTAAACTTTTCCAAGACCGCTTTCGGAACCACTTGCTTTGAAGGTTCCGGCTGCAGAGCCGATGAAGTAATCTTTCTGATTATACGGATAGGATACATGATTACCTTCGGTATAGCCAAAGCCGCCTGCGTTGTAGCTTGTAGCACTGGTTTTGATATATGGGTTGCTTTGGTTTTGAGCATCTACCTTCAGAACGTTTTTGCCGTTCTGCAGGCCGATGGTTGTCTTACTGGAAGCTTCAACTGCCGTCCATTCCGCACTGCCGAGATCATCCTGCTGAATCTTGTTTTCTGCTACATTTACCTTTACTGTTGCAAAAGAATTGCTGTTGTTATTGGCAAGAGCAACGCCCTGGCCGTCCTTAACGGTAACGATCAGGTAGGTTTCACCCATCTCGAAGTGATCCGTTAAGGTGTAAACAGTTTCCCCTGTCGGTATCTCAGGTTCTTTTTCGGTCCACTTTGCATATAACGTGGTGTCTGCATTGATTTTGCTTGCAAAGTTGAATTCCTCTGATAATTCTATGTCTGCATACCAGCCTCCGAAGTCATAGCCGTCTGCTGTTGGAGCTGTCGGCTCCTGTGCTGTCTGGCCAGCTGTTACCTTCTGTGCTTCTACCTGGGTGCCGTGGCCGTTCATCTCGAACGTTACCTCGTACTCTTCCGGTGTAGGGTCCTCGCTGCTTCCTTCACCCTTTACAAAGATGTAAACTTTACCAAGACCGCTTCCGGAACCACTTGCTTTGAAGGTTCGGGCTGCAGAACCGATGAAGTAATCTTTCTGATGATGCGGATAGGATACATGGTTACCTGCGGTATAGCCAAACCCGCCTGCGTTGTAGCTTGTAGCATCAGTTTTGATAGATGGTGTGCCGCTGCCATTAATCTTCAGAACGTTGCTTCCGTTCTTCAGGCCGATGGTTGTCTTGCTGGATGCCTCGACTGCCGTCCATTCCGCTTTATCAAGGCCGTCCTGCTGAATCTTCTTATCAGCTACGGTAACCTTTTCTGTTGCAAAAGTACTGCTGTTGTTGGCAAGAGCAACGCCCTGGCCATCGATTACGGTTACGATCAGGTAGATTTCCCCCATCTTAAATTGATCCGTTAAGGTGTAAACAGTTTCCCCTGTCGGTATCTCAGGTTCTTTTTCGGTCCACTTTGCATATACCGTGGTGTCTTCATTGATTGTGCTTGCAAAGTTGAATACCTCTGATAATTCTGTGTCTGCATACCAGCCTCCGAAGTCATAGCCGTCTGCTGTTGGGGCTGTCGGCTCCTGTGCTGTCTGGCCGGCTGTTACCCTCTGTGCTTCTACCTGGTTGCCGTGGCCGTTCATCTCGAACGTTACCTCGTACTCTTCCGGTGTAGGTTCCTCGCTACCACCCTCGTCAGTTACGATAAGATTGATGACCGCGCTTCTCGTGTATTGTGATCCGTATTGGTTCTTATTCGAAATCGTTACTTTCGTCTCGCCCTCTTTAAGGCCTTTAATAACGACATCCTTTGTCGCACCCTTGCCAATGTTCACTGTAGCCGGATTCGCACTTGCGATTCCGTTGTTCTCAAAAGTGGTCGTGAAATCGTAAGAATCATTTTCAGAGCCGTTGGTTACATGAACGGTGACACTCTCGCCGACTGCTATGGTGACATCCTTGGAATAAGTCGTGCCGCCCTTTACAGGTGTTACGGAAATCTCATCGACCGGCTCTTCCGGTGTCGGGTCTTCGCTGCCTTCTCCCTTTACAAAGATGTAAACTTTACCAAGACCGCTTTCGGAACTGCTTGCTTTGAAAGTTTCGTCCCCGGATCCAATGAAATAATCCTTTGCAGGGTCGCCATATGGATAGGATACATGGTTACCTTCGGTATAGCCAAAGCCGCCTGCGTTGTAGCTCGTACCACTGGTTTTGATATATGGTGATCTGCTGTTGCTGGCATCTACCTTCAGAACGTTGCTTCCGTTCTTCAGGCCGATGGTTGTCTGGCTGGAAGCTTCAACTGCCGTCCATTCCGCACTGCCGAGATCATCCTGCTGAATCTTGTTATCTGCTACCGTAACATCTACTGTTGTAAAAGAATTGCTGCTGTTGTTTGCAAGAGCAACGCCCGAGCCATTGTCAACAGTAACGATCAGGTAGGTTTTACCCATCTCAAAGTGATTCGTTAAGGTGTAAACGTTTTTTGTCTCCAGTGGTTCCGGAGTGTCTCCGCCTTTTTTAGTTACTTTAAGATTGATGACCACGCTTCTCGTGTATTGTGATCCGTATTGGTTCTTATTCGAAATCGTTACTTTCGTCTCGCCCTCTTTAAGGCCTTTAATAACGACATCCTTTGTCGCACCCTCGCCAATGTTCACTGTAGACGGATCCGCACTTGCGATTCCGTTTTTCTCAAAAGTGGTCGTGAAATCGTAAGCGCTATTACTGGATTCGTTGGTTACATGAACGGTAATGCTCTCGCCGACTGCTATAGTGACACCCTTTGGATAAGTCGTGCCGCCCTGTTTAGGCGTTACGGATATCTCATCGACCGGCTTTTCCGGTGTCGGGTCTTCGCTGCCGCCATTCAGGGAAACCTTTGTAGGAGTTTCGACAACATTGCCGCTTTTGTCATAATAAGTAAGTGTAACGAAACCGTCCTCAATCGCAGCTACCAGGCCTTTGCCCTTAACGTTTGCGCTAAATCCGTATTCATTATCGCTCATGCAGCCAGCTGCAGCATAGGTGAAGTTAATCCCGGTGTTATTGATCTTGTCGGTGTAAACCTGATCGTAATGGTCGTTGCTGCTGCTGTGATTATGGCCCCACAGGAAGATTACATTCGGATAACCGTTCATGATTTCGATCATCTCTTTTGAGTATTTCGCCGCTTTGCCATCATGGATCGTGGTGCTTTCACCGGACGTTCCACCATAGTAATGAAGCGGATAGTGACCGAGAACGAAGATTGGGCCATCATAACTTTTGTGTTCTTCAAGGAAGCTACTCAGAGCGGTTCTTGTTGCTTCGGTGTATTCCTCGTACCCCTGCGTTGCACCAACGGAGTACAGGATGTAACCGTCGCCCTCCTGATAAGTACCTGCATCGGAGTAATTCTTTGTGGTCTGGTTTGTGTTATGAGAATAGCTTCCCGGATTGTACTCATGGTTGCCGCAGACATAGAAACCATTCTGGTTTACATTTGTACTGCTTTTAACAACATCCATGACCTTCTGAGCATTGCTCCAATAATCACTGGATCTTCCACTGCCTGGGCCAAGGTCACCGGTGAAGCCCATATTATCGAACTTGCTTCCGAGCTTTCCAGTCACCGTGTTGATCCAGTTGTCCAGACGTTTAGAAGAAGCATCGCCGCTCGTGTTATGGACATCGGAGGAAAATGCAACATACGTCACATTGTTCGGTGTTCCTGCCGCAAAAGCCGGGAGTGAGAAAAACACACTGCTTATAAGCACACAGAACGCAAGAAACAGCTTAAGCACTGAACACATCCCGCGTTTTTTCTTGAATGACTTCATATACGTATTGTCCTTTCAAAATTTCTTTAATCGTTGCCAAAGTATCCCTCCGGAAAAGGGAGGATACCATACATTACTTCCTATCCCCCTCTCAGTTCATCCGAACACCTCATAGGGTTCATCGTATCCAATGTTTTCCGTATTCTCTTTCCCCTGTTGGTATTCATTTTTTTCTCACCCCCCCCTTTATTGATTTTTTATATTAAATTTGTCGTATTTCTTCTGTCCTATTTTTTTGTTTTTCAGGAAATTCCTGATAATATGTTTTTCCCTTAAACCCTATCTGTGCGATCCACTTTCCGGACAATAAAAAACACCTGTATGATGCAACATAATATGAATTATGTTGCATCATACAGGTGCCACTAAGGGGAGGGATAAGAAAGAAAGCCCCTACTCTCCCAGAAATAGGTACATCAAAACAAGCCTTGCCCTTTTAACCTTTGAACAGAAGGGATGAGGCTTTGCTGTTATTCCCTCTTTTATGATTTTCAATATATCGATTGCATTGGATGTCATACTTTTCTTCTTTAATCACTTGATTTATACAAATCCGTGTGATAACATTTTTCAAGAATATGGAATTCGTATGCATTTTCATATTCGATTACAACATGATTCATATTATGTTGCATCGTCGCCAATAGGCGGCGCTTTTTTTATATCACCAGACGCATCTGCTCCATGTACCGGCGATGTTCCTCACCGGTTGAAACGATATAGATCCGGGTCGTATTGACATTGCTATGTCCCAAGACATCTGCCAGCCTTGCGATGTCCTTTTCCAGACTGTAAAAGATCCTCGCAAACAGATGCCGGAGATTGTGCGGGAAGACCTTGCGTGGATCCACGTTCGCTTCCTCACACAGTCCTTTCATCTCGCGCCAGATGTTGGACCGGCTGACCGGCTGACCGGTCCGTGTCACGAATATACAGCCGGCACTTATCTTTTGCCTGGAAATATACCTCAGCAGCTTCTTCCGTAGTTTTTTCAGCAGGAATATGGTTCGGGTCTTTCCTTTCATGGAAACGACTGCCTTTCCGTTTTCCACGGCTTCCACTGTAATATATGAAAGTTCGCTGACACGGATTCCCGTGCTGCAGATTGTCTGCAAGATCAAACATAACCTTTCCTTGTGCTTATTCTCAGCAGTACGGCACAACCTTTCATACTCTGCACGTGTCAGTTCCTTCTCCTCCGGGCAGAACACCTCCTGCTGAAGCTTCAGGGTCCTGACCCTCAGCTCTATCCATCCGAGATAGCGGAACAGGCTGTTGATACTTGCCAGCATGGAATTGACACTGCGGACAGCATATCCTTCCTCTAACAGATGCTGCTTGTATCCGATGACCGATTCCTTGGTCAGATATGTACCATCCATGTAGCTAACAAAAGCGGTAATATCTCGAACATACTTTTCAATCGTTGCATCACTTTTTTCCTCATCCTTAAGATGTCTTTGAAATCTTCCTATGATTTCTGAACTTATAAGTCTTACTTCCATTTGCATTTACCTCCGGGATTTGATGTGTAAATAGTTTACCCGAAAAGTATGACCTGAAATGCAATATAAGAAACAAGGAAACAGTTTTATTATAAAACCTATTATTATATAGTGGCTATATGCTTTGATATATTAAGCCATCTTTTTACGGATGCCCATAGAGTATCTTCCCTTTTACAACACCATAGATATATCAAATTATTGTTTCATATTTTAATTTTATTTGACAGACGTCAAATAAAGTTAATTATCATTGACTAATTCGCATTAAATATGTAAAATCTATTATATATTTAACGTTCGTCAAACAGAAAGGTGGATATAATGGCATTATACTTGGAAAAACAGGACCTTACATTCCTGAAATGGTCCCACATCAGAAGCTCCAGCGGGACAGCCGGAACATTTCTCAAATCGGAGTCTTCACTTAACGGAAGAAAGATATATTACAAACTGTCTAATTTCGACCCGGAAAAAGGCGTTGTAGGACATGAATGCATCAACGAAATCATCGTTGACCGGCTGCTGACCATCCTTGGAATCGAACATCTTTCCTACGATCTAATCTTCGCAGATATCGAGATCAACGGAAAAGTATTTACTACCTATCTATGTGCTTCGAAGGATTTCAAGAAAAAAGGTGAATCCAAAGCTTCTCTTGATGATTATTACCGGATCAATGCCCTTCCCGGCGAAAGTCCCTATGCATTCTGCAAAAGGAACAGGTGGCAGAAGTATATAGACGAAATGATAGCGGTCGATTACCTGATCCTCAACCGTGACCGGCATGGTGCAAACATAGAGATTCTTCGCAATGCAAGGGCAAAGACCATCCTGATCGCTCCTCTTTTTGATCACGGTCTGTCCCTGCTGTTTAACTGTGATTCCGATGAGAAAGCAAGGGCATATGACGTACTTGAAAACAAACGCTGCCAGAATTTCATCGGTTCGGGTTCCTGCTATGAGAACCTTTCCTTGATAGCTGACAAGAAAAAAGTATTCAGCGGAAAGCTTGTCCCTTCCGACAAAGACGTTCTGTTCGAAGGGCTTGACGGGATACTTTCTCCTGCCTTTATCGATGTCATCTGGAATATGATCTACGAGAGGTACAAAATATATGAAAGCCTATGATATTCTCGACAGCGAGCTTCAAACTTCGGTCGGAGTTCTTCTTTATTATGAAAAAGATGATGCCTTTATCATTGAACTTCAGGACGATCTGACGGAATGGAATGCGCCACTACTTTTTGCGGATTATGTAAAGCATGGGGTATTTACGGTACAGCGTGAAGAGAGCCGACTCTGGGTCAAAGAACGCATCATTCCCAGCGGACGGCAAAATATAAAAGATATTCTCACAACACATCATATGGAAAAGTATGAAGAGAGCAAGTTCCTTGAGATCTCACGTGGAAAAAGCTCACAGGACAATATGCACCTGCAAAAGACAGAAAACCTGCCAGAATACGTTCTTTCCCGACAGTCGCGGAATCTATATGACGTTGTACCACTCTCCGGTCAGCGACTGCTCTGTATGTTCAAGGATAAAAAAACGAAGGTCGTTTCACTGCAGGATCTTTTGGAATATATGGACATCCCGAAAATTCTTGCCAATGGCAAACTGTTTGAATCATGTAGAGTCAGTCCCGGTGGGTATGCCGCAAGTTTCAATGATTCGATAGATATTCCGGCTGCAAAGCTGTATTCGACTGGTTTTGAGCTTCCTCTCACTGTGGAAGATTTTAAGACTGTTACCAGAAAGAACATTCTTTCAACAGCAGAAGCCTGCAGCCTTCTGGAATGCACCAGACAGAATATTGCTTATATGGTCGATCAGCAGCAGCTGAAGCCATTGAAAAAAGAAGAGTCAGGCAGTCTTTACCTGAAAGGCGAATTGCTGCAGACAAGATGGTAAGAAGAGTGCGAAAGAAAACACTCTCAAAAAATAATGAATCAATTTATCCAAGTTTTTCTATTTCCCGCCAGCAAGCAGTTTTGCGATTCCTTATCCAGTGGTTCTTCTCTACTTTTTTAGGATATTCCAAAGTACGAAAAAGCCGGTGAGGTTTTTCACGGGTCTCTGGGTGAACATAATTATTCTTCTGCTGTAATCTGCATGAAATCACCTCTCAGTTCCCATAATAGTTGATGGCATCATCTGCAAGCTCTGCAAATCTTTCCCGATATTCAGGAGATACAAAAATTCCGTCAAGGCTGTCCCCGTTGGTGAAATAATATCTGCCTCATTTGCGAATGTATAACCGATTTCAGCCCCAGTCAATTCATCGGTAATCAGATATTTCTGTACCGCATCTGTATGGATATGATAATTGATTTTTGAAAATGCTCGTTTTTCATCCCATCCAATTGCAAGACGGTCAGCTTCATCTTTCTTTAAACGCTGATAATCTTTAATGATATACAATTTGAATTCGGGTGAAATCCACGAAGCAAATTCAAATGCGATATCAGAATGAGCATAGGTTCCACCATAACGACCTGATTTCGAGGTGATACCAATAGCATTGGTTGATTTAATCCATTTTTGAGGTGATATCGTAAATGCATTTTCTCCGGATGAAATTCTAACCCCCTCGAATTCGAGGAGTTTAAACGCTGGATATGCGTTCTCCTGCAAGTTGTTCCTATAGAAATTATACCACATAAATCATTTACCAACCACTAATGTTGAATATAGCTCGATGTGTCAAACATAAAAAAGGGTACTCAACAACCACTTATGTTGAATACCTAACTTTTTGTGCAGGCACAATCGTCTGTCGTTCTTTATATTCTTATTTGTTTCAGCAACTAATCCCTATCATGCAAGGAATTTAATTCACTATCTACATGCTGCACTTCAAAGGGACTGCATATTATTTCCCCGTATGATTTAAGAATATATACAGTGCTTTTATCTTTCGAATTATCAATGCCGAAACTTATTATTTTGAACCGCCTTAACCAATTATAGCAATTGCTCCATCTCTTACTCTGGCAGTTCGCTGAATTTCTTATGAAAAGAAAATGGGTGACCATGTGGGTGACCTATGGATGGTGCTCCTAAAAACCTCCTAAAATCAACTTATTTTGTACGTAAAAATGGTTCAAGTCCCATCCTCCGCATAAAAAAAGAAGATTCCAGTGGAATCTTCTTTTTTTATGGGTTATAGGACAATCTTCTTTTTTTATGTTCAAAGATTTATTCGAAAGCGAATCTTCTCCGCACTCAACTGGCTAAAGCCATACATAAAAGAACTGCCAAAGCTGGCAGTTCTTTTACATGTTTATTTACTTTTGTTTGTTAATTTGATTAGTTCTCTTTTCTTGTTTTAAGAACTACTGTCATTGTTCCAGCAGCGATTACTGCTAAAACAATCCAAAGAACCATATTGTTGGAATCACCTGTTTTTGGAGTAGCAGCTTCAATTGTGAAATCAGCGCCTTCATATGTAATCTTATAGTTTGGATTCTCAGCTTCATTTACGCTTCCCAACCAGATTTCATATTTGCCTACATCTTCGCCTGCTTTACGAGCAAGTTTACCGGTAAGTAATTCAGGATTCAATCCACTGCCGTCTTCATCCCATAAAGAGAATGTTAATTCCGGATCTTTTTCTCCAACAACTTTCTTTGCAGCAATAGCTTTAACTGTCACAGGTTTTGGAAGCATAGTTACTGCATATGGTCCAATAGCTGGAGACTCTTTTTCATAAAGCTCTTCTCCGTCAAAATACTTATACTCAACTTTTCCTTCTTCAGGTCCTTTTGTCTTTGTTACTCTTACAGCGTAATGGATGGTATAAATAACGTCCATTGGTACAGGGCGTCCTGATTCATCCTCACCGATATAGCGAGCGTCTATTCCTTCAGGAACGTCTGTGCTCCACTCTGCAGCTTCAATTATTTCTTTTCTTCCAGGTCCCTCTGGCAGCTCATCTAATGATGCGTCAGTGGAATATACCCATTCACGAGTCTGGTCTTCCGGATGTTCTGTAAGTGCTCCACCAGCGGTAAGAAGTTCCTGAGCTTTATTGATAAACTGCAGTCCTTTTATCGTTGGCAAATTTTCAAGTGCATCTGCTTTCTCTTCTTGCGGTCCTGCAAATGCTACTGTAGAAAATAAAGTAACAAGCATAGCAAGGGTTAATAAACCGATTGTCAGTTTTTTTACTGATTTTCTCATTATCATTTTTCCTCCTGTAAAAAATAAACTAATCAAATTGTATGCTACTAATATATAGTTTCATCCTTCTTTTGTCAATACATATCCAATACCTTAGAATGGTCTTCTTTTGAACATATTTATCTTTCTTTTTTTCTCCTAAACATATTTATAAAGAATACAGTAAAGACTGCCACTATGCAGGAAAGCATACGGTGCGCTGCTTACAAATACTGCTCAACCGTCGCCAAGTGCATTCGTGCAGACACGATGCACTTTTCTCGTCGCATATACAAAAAAAGAAGGTGACAGTACATTCTGCCACCCTCTGGTTTTCGATAATTATTCAATTCTTATGAAAGATAATCCCATGCGCATTTACTCAAATCAATCGTAAATGCTCCGCGAGCTCTGATCTCTGAAAGATTGTGGTGTTGAAGATCAATAACACCATCATGTCCATATACATAATATGTATATAAAGGATTCATTGAATAAGCTGTAGAGCGTAGCCAACAGGTTTTATCCGTTTCCATTGTATTAAAAAACATCTGGTTAAGATTATCCGGTGCAAGATTCTCATCCCCTAAATATTCCATTATGTCTGCAAGATCCAGAGCGTAAACATTTCTTTCTCCGACATTTTCACTTAGACCAGGTCTTTCCATATAATATTTATAAGGCTGTCCTGATTTCATGAAGTAACCGGTCCAGTAAGGATATATTTTTTCATATGGACTCTCCTCAGACTTCCACATATAAGCACATTGGTCAATATCTTGTGGAATGATTGCATTCTTTATGTTCTCAGAAAGTCCATAATAATAGCATCCCTCGGTATTCCCATTCAGATATTTATCCAGATCGGAGTCTTTGTATTGCTGTACAGAAACTGGTGTTCCATCTGGGAGGTACATTTGAGTTGATTTACTTTCTGTGTTGAATGCCATCTTTATGCCATCTTCCATAGCAAGAACTTCTGCCTGGGTACCATTGGTTTTAAGTACTCTGAATTGTGCTTCCGGTCCGTCTAATGCAACAAGATCGCCCTTGCCCGGCATTACAACCCATTCATCATATGAAACAAGGCCTTTTATTGTAAGATCCTTATTATCAACTTTTACATTGATTGATTTTTCGATTTTTCCGGACAGGTCTTCTCCGGCAAATGCCTTCGTAGCCGTTCCTGCAAGCAAGCTTCCTGCAGCGATAAATCCGATAAATATAGGCAGGAAGGTTTTGCGGAATCGTTTGGAACGGATGGAGAGAACAAGGACTCCACCGCTTATAACAAATATTCCAATAATCCAAAAGATGGTGTTATTGTCACCGGTTTTCGGATTTGCTTTTTTTGAGATAAAGGTCGTTTTAAGCGTTGCTGTTTCGCCTGCTTCTAATGCGTCCAGTGTTGTTTCGGACTTATTTCCGTCTGCTAAAAGATAGCCATCCGGTGTCTCTAAAGATAATTTCACTTTCTGTGCAAAGGAACCATGTTCACTGGTATTATTAACAGAAAGAGTTACTGTGATGCTGTCTGTTGCACCATAGCTGTTTTTGTCCGTTGTTTGCTCCACGGTTAATTCCGGATCTGTATCCTTCGGACTGATTGTTGTTGGTAAAAATGAGTTAGAATCATCTGTTCCATAGTAAGTAGTATCTTTTGAAATAGATTCATAATCATCTGGTGGATCTGCCAAAACGACAAATGCCGAAAGAATCGTAAGACAGATAATCGTCATCAAGGCAATAACTCCACGAAAAAGTTTCTTTTTCATATTCTTCTCTCCTTTTTTATCATCATAAAAGCATTACCAAGTTATACTAAACTATTTTTATTGCTTAATCAATATTTTTTAAATCCATTTTTGTCCTGCAAATCGGCAAAAAAAAAGACTTGTGTCTTCTTTTTAGACAATATGTAATGACACATCATTTTCAGCATGTCATATTATGGCTCCAGACCAAATTCACGTGATTATTAAAGATATTGGTCTTGTTTTTGACCAGAATCAAGTCAATTTATAAAAGGATGGTCAAGTTTACCTATGAAAGTAGGTCAGAATATAATGAGCTTCTGAAATTCTGGCCAAAAATGAGACCAGAATTTCACGATTATTTGAAATATTGGGCGTTGCAACATTTCACGTCTACCATCACAACAGACAAATACTTTCCCTAAAAAAAACAGCAAAAATACTTATCCCTTATACATTGAAAAAAGCCTTTGTTTCCGATAAAATTAAAAAAAGAAAGAATGATAACATTTTTATAAAGCACGCCTTGAAAGAATCAAGGACGATAAAACGGAGAAAAAAATTGGCTGGAAAAACGATTCCTCAGAATCAGAATATGAAGTTTCATGGTATTCTCTCCTGTGTAGATACCATATCAGAAACAATTCAGACCTATCTGGAAGAACAGAATATTGATAAGAAGCAAAAGCAACAGATTAGATTATCTGCGGAAGAATGCCTGCTGTCCTGGAGGGATGCCCTGGGCGATGACCAGGATGTTTCTTTTTCTATAGGAACACGCCGCGGAAGACATTTAATCACCTTAAGTATTGACTGCGATCATGCGGTCAATCCTCTGGAAGAAAACAACCGTTACTCTGAAAGTATTCTGGCCCGTCTGGGTCTTGCTCCGTCCTTTTCCTTTGATAACGGAAAATGTACCTTGCAATACTCCATCCCAAAAGTCTCCCGTGGGCCTTTGATTCCATTGCTGATTGTAATCGCTGCCGCTTTGATTATTGGAATCACTACAAAAATCTTTGTCCCGGAAAATATTCTGGATACCATACTGATCAGTGTACTGAATCCGATAGTAAGTAAGTTTTTCCTGATTATGAAATGTATCGCCGGTCCGATGCTGTTTTTCTCTGTTGCCTGGGGATTATACGGAGTCGGGGACGCTGCATCCTTTAAAAACGTTGGAGGAAAACTGATTCTTCATTTTCTGAAGGTCACCAGTATTACGGTCCTTGCCGGCTGTCTTCTGGTTTTCCTATTTCGTTTGAATTATTCGTTATCTTCTTCCGGATCTACCGATTTTAGCGGAGTTGCCCAGTTACTTCTGGACATTCTTCCCAACGACATTTTTTCTCCGTTTATTTCAGGAAATACTCTTCAGATTATCGTAATCGGTATTGTGGTAGGAATTGTTCTTCTCTTTCTTCAGAAGCAGACCACAACCGTTGCTCGGTGTGTAGAACAACTGAATTCTCTGACCCAGTTCGTCATCAATCAGATCATTAAAATCGTACCAGGCTTTATTTTCATTCTTCTGCTCCAGCTGATCTGGAATGGATCTTATGTTATTCTTTCTTCCATCTGGAAATTTGTTGCTATTACCATCCCTGCCATCATCGTAGTTGTTATGGCAGATATGGTTTATACATCCCTGCGGTATAAGGTACGTTTAGGAACTCTTATAAAGAAAGGGCTCCCTACTTTTCTCATTTCCTTATCTACGGCATCCTCTGCAGCTTCCTTCACAACCATTTACGATAGCTGCACCAAAAGATTTGGCATTGATAAAAACATCGTAAGTTTTGGGGTACCCCTTGGATTTGCGCTTTCCAAGCCTATCGCAGCTTTATATTATTTGATTATTTCTTTTTATTACGCAGAAGTCTACGGAATTACCGTTTCTAGCATATGGATTATCAGTGCCGTCATTCTTTGTATTGTTCTGTCCATGGCTTCTCCGCCGATTCCTGGCGGTGCAGTTGCCATTTACACCTTGTTGTTTACCCAGCTGGGAATTCCAATGGAGGCATTCACGGTCGTCGTAGCCGTAGATGTATTTTTTGACTTTTTCGTAACCTCCGGAAATATGGTAATGATACAGAACAGCCTGATTGGTTATACTACAAAAATAAAAAAAATCGATACTTCCATTTTGCAAAATGAGGAACTATGAATAATTTTCAAGGACTTCATAGACCATCTCCGGGTTATCCGTAATAATGCTGTCTATTCCGTACCGAATCATCCAATCTGCATTTTCTTCTTTATTCACCGTCCATGCAAAGATCTTTTTATTATATAAATGTGCCAATGAGATATCTCTTTTAGAAATCAAAGTATGTTCGATGGAATAAAAGTCCGTGTATGGAATATCCTGAAAATCTCCCAGAGAAAATAACATGATCAGACCACAATCGATTTCCGGAGCAGCTATTTTTGCTTTTACAACCGACTCGTAGGAGGAAGAGTGAATCATTACCCGGTCAATACAATTATATTTTCTGAGCGTTTCAATAATGGACTCTTCAAAGCCTTCTTGTTTGCTATGATTTTTTATTTCCAGTAAAAGCGGAAAATCTCCGGTCAATTCCAGAAGTTCTTCCAAGGTTAAAACTTTCTCATTCGAAAACTCATCGGCAAACCAGCTTCCACATTCTAATTGTTTGATTTCCGCCAAGGTCATGTCCGAAATGTCTCCACCTTTTCCACAGGTTCTTTCTGTACTGGAATCATGCATAACGATGGCATACCCATCTTTACTTGGATGAACATCAAACTCAATCCGATCGGTAAAGCCGTCTTCTATCGCCTTTTTAAAGGCTGCAGCCGAACTTTCCGGCGCATGTTCACTATCCCCTCTATGGGCAGTCACATCCGTTTTGGGCGTCAACCGCGCTAATAAAGAGACGTCTTTCCCTAGAATCCTTCCCCCGGTTATCACCGCGATTATTATACTCACGATCAATACAACATAAATAATTGCAATCGCTCTGGATTTTCTGAGGGTTTTATTTCGGACGATTTCTTCGTTGCCCCATTCCCCTGCCGGAAATTCTGGAATTTCACAACGTTGTTTATACAGCAGGAAAATATAGGCAATGACATATACCATACTGAAAAGGGAAAAAAGATTTACAGCATAAGGGAAAATATAGGTATTCAGAAGTAAAACAGCTCCGGTTTCAAAGCCGGAACCCATTTTCAGCATCCATTGAAACAGCATACAGACAAGAAGGCACATTCCCATAGGAAAATCAATAAAAACAAGTTCCGAAAAAATCCTTCGTACCAAAACACAGAAAAAACTTTTTACTGCATTTCCTTTTATTGTTTTTCGGGATTTTTCTACGGATTCCTTCCAGCTTTTATGTTCTGTAATAAAAATAGTATTTGCAAATATAAGACGAAATGCAAGAACAACAATGAAAATCAGCACCGCAATAAACAGAATCGTGGTTCCTGTTTTATTAAATATATCGTCGGCAATATATTCCGGAAGAGAAATATCAGTAATAACACTTGAAACGACAAAAATTCCGGAAAAAGGAAACAGCAACGCATTGACCAGGATGGCGCACCAGTTTTTCGGCTTTAATGCATTCCTCATGTTTTTAAAGGATGTTGAAAAAATACTGCCGAAACGAATTGTTTTATTTTGATAGGCATTATCTACGCAGGTAATTATCGCTGTTATTTCAAAAAAAGCAATCAGAAAAAGAATGACGATAAAAATAAGACAGATTGCTATGGCCACAGGAGATTTGAAAAGAGACAAGAAGTTTTGACTGGAAACAAATCCTGCTTCGGTTGTTTCTTGCAGAATCAGATTCAGGGTAATTTCAAAAATATTTGTTAAAATTTTTACTATGAAAGTCGTGATAAGAAAAAAAGCAAAAAGAGGCCCCATGCTGTTTTTAAAAGCAGCTCCTAAAAAAATCGGTATTCTTATTTTTTCCTTGATTTTTTCTTTCATTCTTTCCTCGCGAAGCAGTATGCTTTCATCTGCCAAAAAAGCCCGCCGAAGCAGGCTTTTCATTTTCTTTTTATACGTTCTCTTTTTTCTGAGTCTGGTCACCTTGGTGAAGAACCATCTGCGGATAAGGAATAACGATACCGTTTTCAGCAAATTCTTTTAGAACTTTCTCTCCTGCTTCCCATCGCAGATTATCATAATCCGAGGAAACTACCGGCATCATTGCCTGCAGTTCAAAGCCGAAATCATTAAAACTCTCCACAACAACGCGAACATCCCGTTCTTTTAGATGATAGCTGGACTCGTTGAATATTTTTTCAAGAATTTTCCTTGCCTGGTCAATATTGGTATTATAGGCTACATTGACTTTAAAGAACAACATTCGTTCCCCTTCATAAATGTGATTGATGATCGCTCCTTTTGTTACCACATTATTTGGAAGGTTGATTACTTTTCGGTCGATGGTCAGGATCTGGGTATAAACCGGTGTGACTTTAATGATATTCCCGCATTCTCCGGAAGATAAGGATACTTTGTCTCCTAATTTAAAAGGTCGGGTAATCAAAATATATAAGCCACTGGTAATCGTTGAAACATAATCTTTTAAAGCAATAATGATTGCAATAACCAATGCTACAAGAATATACACTCCCGAACTGACAGGAAGTCCTAAGACGGAAAAAATAACAAATGCCAATACCGTATACGCAATCATACGGACAATAATCCGCATGGTATTGATCGCCTGAAGGTCTCTTCCATTACGCTCCATCCGTTTCTTGATTGCCTTGGTTAATTTACGGATCAAAATTACAGCAATTATTATTACGATAATTGCAACAATAACCCTAATCAGCAGTTCCAGACCTATTTTCTGAAAATACTGCTCCATACTGTCCAGCATCCCTATTTCAGCCGATGCAGCCGGCTTTTGTAAAATTGATGTCGCATTCATGTTTTCTCTTCTTCTTAAGCAAACTGTGCATTATATAATTCGCTGTATAATCCGCCCTTCTCCATCAGAGTATCATGAGTACCTGTCTCCACAATATTACCATCTTTCATAACAATTATCAGGTCCGCATTTTTAATGGTGGACAGACGATGGGCAATTACAAAGCTGGTTCTTCCCTTGGTCAGTTTATCCATTGCATTCTGAATGAGAATTTCGGTTCGTGTATCAACATTACTGGTTGCTTCATCCAGAATCAGCATTGGTGCATTTTCAACCATCGCTCGGGCAATGGTAACCAACTGTTTCTGGCCGGCAGAAAGTGCACTCTCTTTCTGGATGATGGTATCGATTCCGTCTGGAAGCGTTTCTACAAAGTGAGAGAGATTGGTTTCTTCCAATACTTCTTTCAGACGGTCTTCCTCAACATTCTTAAGGTTATAAACTATATTTTCTCGAAGGGAACCGTTAATAACCCAGGTCTCCTGCAGGATCATACCGAAAATATTACGAAGTTCTGTTCGGGACATATCCGTAACAGACTGTCCATCTACATAAATGTCACCACTGGTAATCTCATAGAATCTCATTAAAAGATTTACAAGGGTAGTTTTTCCTGCACCGGTTGGTCCGATTACAGCAACTTTCATTCCTGGTTTAATCTTTTCCGAAAAATGTTTGATGGTCAGTTTTGCAGGATCATATCCAAAACATACATCACGGAATTCAACTTCCCCACGGATATTCTTGGCATCCAGATAAAGTGGTTTCTCACTTTCATCTGTAATTTCTTCTTGCTGCAGGAAATCAAATACACGGTTGCAAGCTGCCGTACCAAGCTGCAATGTCGAGCTGGCCTGTCCGATCTGAGCTAATGGCTCCTGGAATAAGGATACATAAATAATAAAACCGGTGATGATACCGATATCGGCAATGTTTCCTTTCGCAAACAATAATCCGCCAACAACCAAAACGGCTGCATAAGTCAGATAAGATACGAAGGACATTGCTGGTTCAACCAGTCCGCCTAAAGCCTGAGATTTATAAAGAATTCTTCCAAGAAGACCATTGACTTCGGCAAATTCACCTTTCTTTCTTGCTTCCGCGTTGAAAGCTTTAATTACCAGATGTCCAGAATAATTCTCTTCTACTACGGAGTTTACCTCACCTAACGTCTGCTGGTTTTTATCAAATAATGGAAGTGCCACTTTGAATGTTGCAAAGATTATGATCAGCATCAATGGAAGAGAAATCAATACAACGATTGCCATCTGCCAGCAGGCAAGGAACATGGTAATGACAACACCGATCAACATTACTCCAGACTGAATCAGCATATTAACACAGTTCTGAAGGGAAGTTCCTAAAGTATCAATATCATTGGTTACGATAGAAAGAATATCACCGATCAGAGTCGTGTCATAATAGTTTAATGGCATCACATTGATCTTATGTTCAATCTGCTCTCTTAAATCTTTTGTATAACGCTGAATGATTGTATTTAAAATCAATCCGGCTATAAGTCCGGTTACAAAGGTAATAACAATAAAGAGAACCAGCTTCACTCCATAAAAAGCAACTTGATTAAAATCAACCAGGAATTTTCCATCGACAAGTTCTTTTCCTACCGGGCTGATTGCATTGGTCAGATTCCGGACGTTTCCAGGAGTAAGAATTGTAAATACTACGGAAACAATCAATAAAATTATCGATATAAAAAACGGAAGATAGTATTTTTTGAATGATTTTGCCATATCAACGAGTTTATTTTTCTCTTTTGGCGCTTTTAATTCATCGTTCATAGACCTAATTCCTCCTTACTTAATTGAGACATGGCAATTTCCTGATAAACAGGACAATTTCTAACCAAGTCATAATGTTTTCCTATGCCAACCATTTTACCTTTATCCAGAACAACAATCTGATCTGCATCCATAATGGTTCCAACACGCTGCGCAATGATAACACGGGTAGCGCCTGGCAAACTCTTTTTGATATTTTCACGAACCATTTTATCGGTACGATAATCCAGCGCTGAAAAAGAATCGTCGAAAATAAGAATTTCCGGTTTCTTTGCAACGCTTCTTGCAATACAAAGTCTTTGTTTCTGTCCTCCGGAGAAGTTGGATCCTCCCTGGGAAACCTCGGAATCGTACGCATTACGTTTTGCAGCAATAAAATCGTCTGCTTCTGCAATTTTTGCTGCGGCAATTATTTCATTTACGGTCATTTCCGGATTGGAGAAAGCGATATTCTGTTTAATATTTCCTTTGAAAAGAAACGCCTTCTGCGGAGTGTATCCGATTTTATTTCTCAGGTCCTCCTGAAGAACATCTTTTACATTGACTCCATCAACAAATACGTCTCCTCTGGTTGCATCCGCCATACGAGGAATCATATTGATAATGGTAGTCTTTCCACTACCGGTTGCGCCGATAAAAGCAATGGATTCACCTTTTTTAACTTTGAAAGAAATATCGGATACCGCTTCCTTCTCAGAACCTGGATAAGTAAATCCTACATTACGGAATTCAATCGTACCCTCTTCTGTAAATTCCACTGTTTTTTCCGGGTCATGTATGGATTCGGAATGTTGCAATACTTCTTCAATACGCTTCATGCAGACATTTGCACGCGGAAGAAGAACAACCAGCGTAATCAGAAGGATAAACGCCATGACAATCTGACTTGCCAGCATAACAAAGGAATTTGTTGCTGCAAATGCAATTCCTGCCATTTCAGCATCTAGCCCATGAATCAGGTAAGCGCTTACCCAAAGGATTGATAAAGTAAGACCAAACATGACCATCATGACAAACGGAGTAAATAAGGCAATGATCTTTCCGTTGAAAATCTGTGCTTTTGTATAGTTTACATTAACCTTACGGAACTTCTCTTCCTGATATTCCTCTGCGTTAAAAGCTCTTACAACTCTTACTCCGGTAAGATTCTCTCTGGAAGCAATATTCAATTCATCCGTCAATTTCTGGACGATCTTGAATTTTGGCATCAGTAAGGCAATCATAATAATTACTGCCACAACCAGAATAACCAACCAGATGCCTGTTACCAAAGTAAGACTCGGGTTCGCATTCCTGGTTAACAAAATAATAGACCAAACCATCGTAACCGGTGCCAGAAAAATAGTTCTTAATGCGGTCAGTAAAGCAAGATGAACATTCTGAATATCGTTAGTGGTTCTGGTAATAAGAGATTCTGTTGAAAAGGACGCAAGGTCTGCGATTGCAAAATCATTTACCTTTGTATACAACTGGAATCGTAAGTTTGTAACAAAATCACTTGCCGTCTTACTTGCCAGGAACTGTATAACAATTTGAGCTGCCCCAAGTAAAATTGCACTGATTGCCATATATAGGCCGTACCACCAGATTTCCGCTACACCATTTTCCCTAACCGTTTGAACAGCATTAGTCAGAAGTCCGATATATTGAACAATCTGCATAGTAAAAAATACCTGAACTAAAGTAAGTAGGAGTATGATGGCCGTATAAATCCAGTTTTTTGCAGTAAATCTTTTAAAAATATGCTGCATAGTTTACCTCCCTTTTTCTAAGTTATAAAAATAAAAAGCCGTCACTTGATAAATTAAAATATGTCGTCTATTTACCCTATTATTTTATAATAGAGTATACAGATTTATTATATACTTATGTTTACGGGAATTCTATCACTTTTTTATTAAAAGCAAAGATTCCTTGTTTTTACATCTGCAATCAGTTATATTAATCAAAACAGCCATTTATTATTAAGAATCGGGAGCGTTCACAAAATGAGCAAAAAAAGAAAAGTTAATGTCGAGGTAGAAAATCTCAATAAGAAAGAAATGAATGAAACGGAAAAAAATGCTTTCAAAAAGGAAACAAAACAGTATGAAGAGGAAATCATTGCCTCTCTTCAAAAAATCAAGGAATCCAACATTCCGTTTATTGTTTTTATTGAAGGCTTTCAGCTGGCAGGTCCTGGTATCATTCTTAATGAATTAATTCAGAAACTGGACCCTCGCTTTTTCGAGGTTTTCTCTAAAACGGATACCCTAAACGAAGAAAAACACAACTTCATCTATCCTTATTTCAATGCGATTCCAATGAATGGCCGTTTTTCATTTTACGAAGATGGTTATATGGAAGCCACGATTCAGGACTACTTTCATGGTAAGCTGGATGACGCCGGATACCGTAAACGCATTAATTCCATCAATAATTTTGAACGTACGCTGATCAACAATGGATATCGGATACTTAAAATATTTGTAGGAGCATCGAGAAAAGACCTGAAAAAAACTTATGATATCGTTCAGGAATATGAGGAATATGGTATCATAAGAGACCTTGCCTATGAACAGATGAATCACTATAAGAGCTGGAAACGGGCCTATGATACGGTAATCCAGGATACCAGTGAATACAGTAAATGGCATATCCTTGACGGCTGTGATAAATGGTACAAAGTAAAAAATAAAGCATTCCGTCTTCTGCGGGATACGATTCAAAAGGCTCTCGAAGAAGGAAAACATAACGGATCTCTCTATGAGGAATCGTTTGAAATGGCGACCACGCCAAAATTGGCAGATGTGGATCTATCCAGGACAATTTCCGAAGAAGACTATAAAGTTCGCCTGAAAGAGCTGAATTACACATTAGCTGCCCTGCAGGCTTTAACTACCAAATATGAGGTTCCTGTTGTTATCGGATTTGAAGGCTGGGACGCCGCCGGTAAGGGTGGTACTATCCGCAGACTTGTTTATCCGTTGAATCCTCGGGATTATGATGTATGTCCGATTGCTTCTCCGGATAATTATGAAAAATCCAGACATTTCCTATGGAGATTCTATCGTCAGCTTCCAAAAAGAGGCTTCGTTCAGGTATTTGACCGTACCTGGTATGGACGTGTCATGGTCGAACGTCTGGAAGGTTATTGCTCGGAAAATGACTGGAAAAGAGCTTATAATGAGATTAATGAATTTGAGCAGGACTTAGTGGATTCCGGTGCTGTTGTCTTAAAATTCTGGTTGCAGATTGATAAGGATACACAGTTAGAGCGCTTTACGGATCGTCAGAATACTCCGGAAAAACAATGGAAGATTACGGAAGAAGACTGGAGAAACCGTGAAAAATGGGATGCTTATGAAGTCGCGGTAGATGAAATGATTCAAAAAACTTCAACCAAAGCTGCTCCGTGGCACATTCTTCCATCCGTAGATAAGAAATATGCCCGGATCAAGGCTATGGAAATCACCGCAGAAGCATTGAGAGATGCTCTCCTTCGCCTGGATCTTGATAGCAAAAACACAAAGACCTCTTAATCGACGTCCAGATCAACTCTCTGTCTTTTTACCAGTTCACTGAAGACGCCATTTTGGGCAATCAGTTCCTCATAGGTTCCGCTTTCTGCGATATTGCCCTTATCCAGGACAATAATCCGATCGCAATGACGGATTGTGGATAAACGGTGTGCAATAACGATTCTCGTGCAATCCAGCTTATCAATTGCCTCCGATACCTTTTTCTGGGTGATATTATCCAATGCACTGGTAGCCTCATCAAACATCAGAATCTTCGGCTTTGATGCCACCGCGCGGGCAATCATGAGCCTTTGTTTCTGACCACCGGAAATACCTCCCTGTCCTTCAGAAATCAAAGTATGCATACCCATTGGCATGTTTCGGATATCTTCTGCAACAGATGCAATCTCTGCAGCTTCCCAGGCGGCCTTCATATCCAGCTCCGGTGCTGTAATAACGATATTGGAATATATATCGGACAGGAACAATTTTCCGTCCTGCATTACGGTACCGATCTTTCGTCTTAAAGATTCCAGATCAATACTTTTTATATCTTTACCATCATAGAAAATGCTTCCCATCTGTGGTGTTTCAAATCCAAGCATCAGTCTTAACAATGTTGATTTTCCACAGCCTGTGGTTCCTACGATTGCCACATATTCCCCTTTTTCAATTTTCAAGGAAAGTCCATCGATAACATTCGGCATTGACTCATTATACCGGAAGCAGACATTATTCAATTCAATGGTTCCCTTCATCTCGGTCAGGATATCTTTTCCCTCCGAAATTTCCGGTGAAGTTTCCAGAATTGGCTTCGCCATCTCCATTGTCGGTTTGATATCTGCAATAATTGTTGCAATACTGGCAAAGGCTGCAAAAGCACCGGCAACCATTCCATAAGAGGCATTAAAAGCATAATAATCCGATACCGTTACTCCACTCTTCATCGCCAGCAAATAAATAACAATCGTTCCCAATAAATTGATGGCAAGATTTATGGTTCCGCTAAGTTTGATAAGTATTGGCGGATTATACTGAAGTTTTATTTCCTTTGCGAAGGATTTTGCCCATCTCGCAAACATCCGCTCCTCTGCTCCGGCTAATTTAATCTTTTGGATACCTGTAATCGTCGAATAACTAATGCCAGAAGTTTTTGCACTGGTCTCCATGATTTCCTTGGAGATTTTCATTTGTTTAAACGTCGTAATCAACGAAAGCAGGATTGTTGTAACCGTAATACAGATGGATGGAAGAACAAGACTTGGCGCATAAGCGAAAATCTGTCCAATATAAATCAGTGAAAAAACAGCGGAAACTCCTGTAGCCCCGATCGAATTGATCAGGGAATTACAGAGCATGGATACATAAAACTGTCTTTCCGATAATTCACCGGAGGAATACTGTTTAAAGAAGCTCGGTGGAAGGGACAATATCCGGTGCATTACGGCAGATTCTACTGCCAGATTTACTTTTGTTGAAATTTTAGCATTAATCAGGTTCTGATAGATATTTAGCAGCGCCCCGCTGATGGAATAACTTACCATAAAAACAGCCAGACTTAATAATACCGGAATACTTCCGGAATCCAATACTTCTCCGAATAACCATTTGGTAAATACCGGAGAAAGCATGCCTAATAAAGTACTGATCAGCAGAATCAACAGATAAAATACAATATCCGAAACGGAAAGCTGCTGAATGATGTATTTCAAAAGATCTCGAATTTTTAAGGCCTTTAACGGCAATGGCTTATAGAATAAAATTGCCTCTTTTTCCAATAATTGACTGGTTTGGGAATTTAGGCGTATGTCCTTTCCTTGAATGGAATCATAAAAGACATACCCGGATAATCCATGAGGAATCAGAGCTACTACTTCCCCGGAATCCTTTCGAATTCCCATTAAAGGTCCTGCTGAGGTTTTATACCAATTATCATCCAGCTTGACGGTTCTCCTCATAATACCCAAAGGACGAACTAGGAAATCCAATTGTTCATCTAAGGTTTTCACTTTTTCCGGAATTTCTTTATGCGTATAAGAAATCTTAAAATATCTGAGAATTTTCTCGACCGCAAAACTGGTCTGCCCAGCCATTCCATAGGCTTCTATGTTATTCGAGCCTAAAACCGCTCTGGCGATCATACCCATGGAATCATTTAAGACTTCTTTATCTTTTTTCTGTCTGTATTTTAATTGTTTATCTAACAAACTCATCTCAAACACCTCCTTATTCGTTTGTGACGAGTTCCTGATAAACAGGACTGGTCTGCATTAATTGTGCATGAGTGCCTCTGGCAGAGATTTCACCATGTTCCATCACAATGATTTCATCGCAGGAACGGATTGTGGATAGGCGGTGTGCAATAACAATACAGGAAATACCTCGGTCCCGGATAGCCCGTACGACTCCATATTCTGTTTTGGCATCCAACGCAGAGGTTGCTTCATCCAGAATAATAATCGTCGGATCCTGCGCCAGAACCCGGGCAATTTCCAGACGCTGCCTCTGTCCGCCGGAAAAATCTTTTCCGCCTTCAATCAGTTTTGATTGATATCCATCCGGTCTTCTCATAATATCATCATGCAGCTGGGCATCCCGTGCTGCAAGAATCATTTCATAGTCTTCAATAGATTCATCCCACATTTTGATGTTATTGGCAATGGTATCCTCGAACAGAATAATATCCTGGTCAACAACCGCCAGAGAACTCTTAAATACCGGTTTTGGAATCTCTCTCATTGGCTTTCCGTCAAAAAGGATCTCCCCTTCCCACGGAGAATATAAGCCGGAAAGCAATTTGGACATCGTAGATTTTCCACAGCCACTTCCGCCTACAATAGCAACGGATTTTCCTTGTTCCAAAGATAAGTTAAAGTCCCGAACAACCGGCTCTCCATACTTGGAATAGCCAAAGGTAACATTCTTTACTTCCACTTTTCCGGTCAGTTTTTTATATTCGATATTTTCATCCAGATTTTCCTGGTCAAATACTTTGTCATCCGAATAATTTAATACATCATCCACTCTTTCCATGGATGTTCTCATTTCCTGGATGACCTGTCCGGCAGAAATAAACTGGAAAGCAGGTGACATAAAGGCTGATAAAAATCCCTGAAAAGCCATGATCATACCAACAGTAAACTGCCCTTGCATAGCAAGATATACACCAATGACCAAAACCGCATAATTTGCGATGGAATCAATAGCATACGGAATTGCCCCAAGATAAGTATTGATCTTAGTCATTTTTACTTCCTGTGCATTCAGGCTGGCCTGATAGCCTGCCCATTTATTAAAGAATCCACGTTCTGCTCCACTGGATTTTATAGTTTCAATCATTTCAATACCAGAAATGGTCATGCTGGAAAGCTTAGATGCGTCTCTCATCGATACTCTGGAAATATTAACTCTTTTTTTCGAAATCATAGTGGATACCAGGGCATTCAATACCAAAGATGCCACTCCAATAAGAGTAAGTATCCAACTGTAACGGATCATGACAACCAGATAAAATATAAGCATAACCGTGTTCAACCCTAATGGGGCAAACGTATTAATCAAGGTGTTTGCAATGGTTTCGTTTGACTTCTGTCTGGACTGAATATCACCTGACATACGCTGTGAGAAGAAATCTAAAGGAAGCTTCAAAATCTTCCACATAAAAGAAGTACTTCCCACCGCTGCCATCTTTCCATTAATTTTCAGGTTATAGATGGCCTGAACCGCAGAAACAATAATCTGTATAAGACTGAAACCAAGCAGAATCCAAAGAAACGGACCTGTCCATTCCGGGTTTTTCTCCGTTAATAAACGATCAATAAAGATTCTGGAAAATGCCGGATTAATAACCCCCATAAGAGAAGCAATTATCGCAGTAATAACTGCAAAGGTGACTGCTGCGCCTGCCCCTTTCAGCCTTTTTGCTGCGAATTCGGACATTTTTCTCGGATGACCGGAAGGGACAAATTCTTCCGAAGGTTCAAACAACAGACAAATTCCCGTAAAAGATTCGTCAAAAACGTCCATGGAAACGCTATAGGCACCTTTTGCCGGATCGTTCAGATAGGCTTTGTTTCCTTTAAATCCGTCCAGCACAACAAAGTGGTTAAAATTCCAGTGAATAATACATGGGAAAATGCCTCTTTCCTTCAGCCCAGCCACTTCCATTCTATAGCCTTTTGCAGAAAGACCATATCCTCTGGCCGCTTTCAGGATGTATTTTCCATTGGACCCATCTCTGGAAACTCCACAATCTGAACGTACCTGCTCTAACGGAATCCATTTATTATAATAGGCAAGAATCATGGTAAGTGCAGCAGCTCCGCATTCCAAGTCTTCTAGCTGCATAATTACCGGTACTTTTGCCACGCCTTTTGTAATTGGATGTTTGATTTTTGCTGTCATTGAACCACCTGATAATTAATTAAAGACAAAGGAAAACGGAGATTTGCTTTCAATGATAATCTCCATATAATACATACCGTCAGGAATATTCGTTTTCGAAGTAAATTCCAAAACCTTGATGTTATACTCTGATTTATCGATCGGATAATTATAACGAGCTGCAACATCCCCATATAATACAGGTAAAAAGCCTTCCTCCGTAACCGTTCCAAAACAATCTGCGACTTTTACCTGCATTCCTTCTTTTATTTTATCTCCATCGGACTCCGCTACGATGCAATGCTGTATGCCTTGTTCCGAAATACATGCGCCTTTTACAACGGTATTCAGTCTTCCGAAAAATCCCCATACACACCCCCCAAGAAGGATAACAACCAGGGCTGCCAGAAGAATCCATACTCCCGGAGTAGTAACACGAACATATTTATCCAGTTCATCTGGAGATTCCACTCTTTTTAGGCTTTCTTTTCTAAATAATTCCTGTTTCATTCTTGAAAATTCCCTTATATGTCAGTAATTTTGCATTTTTGTTATTATTATTCTATCGTATGTGTTCATTGAAATGCAATGAAATGCATTTCAATTCTTAAAATAATCTTATTCGTTAAAAATCTCGCCCATTACTTCTGTAGCTTCTTCTTCTGTCAAACTTCTTTCATCAAAAGTTTTATCAAATTGTACGAAAGCGCTGGCTAATCTTCCGGACAAAATTTTACTCTCTCTTTGCTCTCTTCCATCTATAATGATAAAAGCAACTACCATATCTGCGCAAAACCAAAAAACAACATAAAACAATTCCAGCAGTCCTGCAAAGGCATTTGCAAAAACACTTATCAAGACTCCGGAAACAATCATTCCGATAGCCATAAAGATAAATAGCAACAGGTTTTTGCGATTTTTCAATTGAATCGATCCCATTTCATAGAAAAAATCATCTTCGATCGTAGACCGGATTATTTCTTTTTCTTCTTCCATAAAGTCATGGCCACAGATATCAATTACGATGGGATATTCCGCTGGAATACTATCTGCATAATCCTTTATGTACTCGCGGAACTCCGGATTCAGGGTTTCATGTCCTTTCACGCTATAATGGCTGATGATATCATCCATGCCACATACATTGCAAGGAATATATGCAATATTATTATCAAGGACATCTTCCCTGATTCGTTTGTCCAGTTGGGCATTTTTCTTTAAGAAAAAGAGTTTATTTTTTGTTTTCTGATTCATAGGGTCTCAACCGTCTTGTCTTCAAATTCACATAATATGATGTATAGATTATTTTACCACTTTTTTCGGAAAAATAGGTATTTAAGTGATAAATTTATTGATAATTTCAAGCATTTTTATATAACAAAAAAGCTGCCCGTAAGGACAGCTTTTTAATAAATTCCGGATAAAATTATTTCTGTGCTGGAGGAAGAAGTACAACTAACATCTGAGCTGTGTCAGGTCCGATGTTTGTAACGCACTTAGGTGATCCACCTGCGATATGAACGCTGTCGCCTGCTTCAAGAACAGTTTCAACACCGTCTTCGCCTTTGAACTTCATTGTTCCGTGAAGAATGTAGTAAATAGATTCTGCTGGGTTAGCTGCGAATTCTGTGCCGCCACCTGCTGGAAGGAAATGTGTTAAACCATTGATAAGCTGTCCGCCATCAACGTCTGCAGGATCATGAAGTCTTGTGCATTTGCACTCATTGTGTCCAGGTGCTGTGTAGGTATAGTAACCATCTTTTTTTGTAATTTTGTAACCAGCCATTATAAAAAACCTCCTAAAATTATCAATTAAGCGACCCTGAAGGGCCACAATATTTCATAGCTATTGTAGACCTTTTCGTTTGTAATTTCTACCCCTAATTTCATCCTCAGAAAAAAGCCTTTACTTCATACGGTTCTGCCGTACAACCTCCCATGCCAGTATTCCTGCTGCCACAGAAGCATTCAGAGAATCAATATCCCCCTTCATTGGAATGCTGACCACGAAATCACATTTTTCCCGTACCAGCCGGCTTACTCCGTTGCCTTCGTTACCAATAACTAAACCGATGGCTCCGGTCATATTACAGCGGTACATTTCTTCTCCACCCATATCTGCACAGGCAAACCAGATTCCCTTTTCCTTCAACTGGTCGATGGTCTGTGCAATATTGGTAACTTTTGCTACCAGTGTATGGTAAACCGCTCCGGCACTTGCTTTGGCTACGGTGGCATTTACGGTTGCTGCCCGATGTTTTGGAATGATTACACCGTGGGCTCCTGCTAAATTCGCGCTTCGGATAATCGCTCCCAGATTATGAGGGTCCTCAATACCATCTAAAACGAATAGAAATGGTTTTTCGCCACGTTCTTCCGCCCGGGCCAGAATATCTTCCACATCAGCATACTGAATGGCTGAAAGATTTAAAATTGCTCCCTGGTGATGACCTGTATCGCTCATGGCATCCAGTTTTTCCTTCGGCACCGGAATTACCATAACGTTCTTTTCTTTCGCCTTTGCAACAATAGTTACCAGAGGTCCGTCTTTTACGCCTTCCTGAACATACAGTTTGTCAATATTATCGTTGGTTTTCAGCGCCTCCAGAACCGGATTTCTGCCTTCTACCATTAATTCATGTTTTTCAGATTCTTTTTTATTTGCCATCATTATACCGTTCAATTCCGTAATTTAATATTTCTGCAATCCGTTCTTTCCGGTCCAGTAAAAACAGATATCCCACTAAGGCCTCCAGACCCGTTGCTTTCCGGTATTCGGAAGGAGTACAGCTTCCCGGAATAGACACGCCTTTCGCATTTCTTCCTCTGCGGAATACGCCCTGCTCTTCTTCTGTCAGAAATCCTTCTTCTCCGTCTTTTCCCGTAAGGATGTCTGCTATTTTCGCCTGGGTAACAGCCTTCGAAAACTCTTTCGTTTTTTTATTCAGAGAATTTACATTGCTGTCGCTTTCCAGGACCGCTTTTTCCCGGAAAAACAGTTCATAAACCGAATCTCCTAAAAAAGCCAGATTCAAAGACGGAATTTCATTTATTTTCTGTGCCACTTAACGCCCTCTCTTGTATCTTCCAGAACGATACCCATTTCCGCCAGTTTGTCACGAATCTTATCTGCGGTTGCGAAGTCTTTATTCTTTCTTGCAACCTGACGTTCTTCAATCATATTCTCGATTTCTACGTCGAGAGATTCTTCTTCCTGGTCTAAAATAATACCTAAAATATCGCACATCTGTACCAGTCTGGCTTCTGCCAATTCAGCCAGGGCTGTGGATGATTTTTCATTAATCGTACTGTTAATTGCACGGACAAATTCAAAAACAGCTGCAATGGCATCTGCTGTATTGCAGTCATCTTCCATAGAATCTTCAAATTTCTTTAAATATTCAGCTCCGAAGTCTTGATCCTCGCCTTCTTCAAACATAAAGGATCTTCCTTCTGCATTCTGCTCTGCATAATCTAATTTCTTCTTCGCATTCAAAATACGCTCCAGACCGGCTTTTGCCGATTCCATAAGGTCGTCGGAGAAGTTTAACGGGCTTCTGTAATGCGCGCTCAGCATAAAGAATCGAAGAACCTGAAGATCATATTTCTCTGCAATATCCCTTACGGTAAAGAAATTACCA
Source organism: Lachnospiraceae bacterium (assembly GCA_045600845.1). Lineage (GTDB taxonomy): Bacteria > Bacillota > Clostridia > Lachnospirales > Lachnospiraceae > RGIG5612. Next base: position 46,730 of record JAZRYR010000022.1, read on the forward strand.
AGGCTCTTGCTCATCTTGCTGCCATTAATATTCAGGAACGCATTGTGCATCCAGTAATTTGAGAAAATACATCCGTTTGCAGCTTCGCTCTGTGCTATTTCATTTTCATGATGAGGGAAGATTAAGTCTTCGCCACCGGCATGAATATCGATGGTATCGCCTAAATATTTCTTGCTCATGGCACTGCACTCAATGTGCCAGCCTGGTCTGCCATCACTCCATGGACTTTCCCAACTCGGCTCGCCCTCTTTTTTCGGTTTCCATAATACGAAATCAGAAGGATCCTCTTTGTCTTCTTCCCCGGTTACTTTAATTTCTCTGTGGCCGGACTGCATGTCATCCAGATTCTTTTTGGACAGTTTCCCATAGCCTTTGAACTTTCTGGTTCGGTAATAAACAGTTCCGTTGGACTCATAAGCATAACCTTTCTCAATTAAGGTCTGAATCAGATCCTGCATTTCGCCGATTTCTTCCGTTGCCTTTGAATGAACAGTCGCCGGCTTAATATTCATACCTGCCATATCTTTTTTGCATTCTTCAATATAGCGTTCAGAAATAATCGAAGAATCCACGCCTTCTTCGTTTGCTTTCTTAATAATTTTGTCATCTACATCCGTAAAGTTGGAAACATAAGTTACTTCATAGCCTTTGTATTCCAGATAACGGCGGAATGTATCAAAAACAATCATTGGACGGGCATTTCCGATATGAATCAGATTGTAGACCGTCGGTCCGCAGACATACATTTTAATTTTACCATCTTCGATTGGTACCAATTCTTCTTTTCTTGCATTCAGAGTGTTGTATATTCTCATGCCTGTTCCTCTTTTCATGTATTTTACATATTCAGTAAAGTATATCAAAATTCTTTCATTTCCTCAAGAAAATCAACACGATTTTTAATATTTAGAGCGACTGAATCAGACAGATTGCACTGGCTGCAATGCCTTCTTTCCGTCCGGTAAATCCCATTCCTTCTTCTGTCGTCGCCTTAACACTGACCATAGACACATCCATTTCCAGCACCTTCGCAATCCGTTCTCTCATCTGATCAATGTATAGGCGCATTTTGGGAGCCTGGGCAATAATGGTGGAATCAATATTTCCAACCCTATAGCCAGCCTCCTTTAACACCTTTCCCACTTCCTGTAACAACGAAATGCTGTCCGCACCGGAATACCTATCGTCATTATCCGGAAATAGCTTTCCAATATCTCCCAAAGCCGCTGCGCCCAATAAAGCATCCATAATGGCATGAACCAGAACATCGGCATCGGAATGGCCTTCCAGACCTTTCCCATAATCGATTTTTACTCCACCGATAATCAAAGGTCTTCCCTCGGTTAATTTATGGACATCATATCCCTGTCCTACTCTTATCATAACATTGTCCACCTTTACCAGACTTCTTTCTCATTATTGATTATACCTGATTTTTCACAAAAAGAAACTTTTTTGCTTTTTTGAAAAAAGAAGTTGACATGTAAAGGTAAATTTAATACAATACTCAAGCACGACAAATTGCTTGAAGTAAGGGGTCTTAGCTCAGCTGGGAGAGCACCTGCCTTACAAGCAGGGGGTCACAGGTTCGAGCCCTGTAGGCCCCACTTAATTCAAACAAGAGCCGGTTGTGGCGGGATAGCTCAGTTGGCTAGAGCATTCGGTTCATACCCGAAGTGTCGGCGGTTCAAATCCGTCTCCCGCTACTTTAAGAGAAGACTTTGGGTCTTCTCTTTTTTATTGCATTCCCTGGGGGAATTCATTATGATAACCTCAGTAATTCAAAGGAGAAAAGCTATGCGTGATTATAAATTTGAACTGGAAGCAAGAGTAAAATGGATTCAGGAGCGTTTGGAGGATGCCCATTGCAGCGGTATCGTTTATGGAAATTCCGGTGGAAAAGACTCTGCTCTGGTTGGTATCTTATGTAAAAAAGCATGTGACAATACCGTGGGCATCATTCTTCCATGTGCTTCCAAAAGGAACTTCGGAGAAGATATGAAAGATGGTCTGGAAGTTGCAGAACAGTTTGGTATCGAAACCCGTACCATCGACCTGACAGAAACCCGTCAGACCTTAATTGACCAGATTAAGAAATGCAATCCAAATGAACTGACTGATGCAGCTATTTCCAACATGGCGCCTCGTCTTCGTATGACTACTTTATATACTATCGGTCAGAGTGAAGGCCGTCTGGTTGCTGGAACCGGAAACCGTGACGAACTTTATGTTGGTTATTACACCAAATATGGAGATGGCGGCACGGACTTTAATCCGATTGCAGATCTGACCGTTGGGGAAGTTTATGAATTCTTAGAGTATCTGGATGCTCCAATCAACATCCGTACCAAAGCTCCTTCGGCTGGTTTATTTGAAGGACAGACGGACGAATCGGAAATGGGTATTAAATATGCAGATCTAGATGAATTTTTATTAACCGGAAAAACCAATCCAGAAGCTCAGGAAAAGATTGAACGGATGCATGCACGCAGCGAGCATAAGAGAATCGGCATCCGTCTTTATGGCGTAAATTAATAAGAGGAAGAAAATGCTGAAATACGAGAAACTGTCTCCAGAACTTGAAAAAAGAATACAAAATGTTTTTTCCGAGAATCTTTCGGAATACGCCTTTTTGAACGAAAATGCAATCCGTAGAAATCCAGACCACGACCACCCGACTTTTATCCGACCAGCTTTTATCCGTGATGCCGATAAAATCGTTCATTGCCCGTATTTTGGACGTTATGCGGACAAAACCCAGGTGTTTTCTTTCTACAAAAACGATGATATTTCCCGCCGTTCCCTGCATGTACAGTTTGTTTCCCGGATTGCCCGTACCATCGGCAGAGCCCTCTGCCTGAATCTGGACCTGATTGAAGCAATCGCTTTAGGACATGATATGGGCCATACTCCGTTTGGCCACACCGGAGAACGTTTTCTGGATAACTTATTAAAAGCCCATACGGGACGCCGGTTTAATCACAATATCCAATCGGTCCGGGTATTGGATAATATCTTCCCGTATAACATTACGCTTCAGACTCTGGACGGAATTGCCTGTCACAATGGGGAGCTGGAATTGTCCGAATACCGTCCGGATACCGGAAAGACCTTTGAACAATTTGATTGGGAAATCGAACAGTGTTTTATCGACTCGGACTACATCAAGAAACTGGTGCCTTCCACTCTGGAAGCCTGTGTCGTCCGTGTTTCCGATATTATTGCCTATCTGGGCAAAGATCGTCAGGATGCGGAACGGGCAAATATGGATATGGAAAATGTCTTTGAAGACGATGCCATTGGTACCAATAATGCAGAGATCATTAACAACCTAGTTGTCAATATTGTAGAAAACAGCTTTGGCAAACCTTACATCAAAATGGACGATATCCATTTTAATGCTTTAAAGAAAGCCAAAGCTGATAACTATGATCTTATTTATTTCGGTAGCACCGCTCAAACGCCGCAATATAAAACCATAGAAATTATGATGGAGAATATTTACGAAACTCTTCTGGACGACTTAAAATCCGGCTGTAGGATTTCCCCAATATTCACCCATCATATTGACTACGTAAATCAGTCCCACTATACCCGAGCCGTTCCTTATGAATCCACGGAGCCAAACCAGTTGGTTACAGACTATATTGCCAGTATGACCGATGACTACTTTATCGAATTATACAGGTATCTGTTTCCGGATAGTTCTCTTTCCATCGAATATATCGGGTACTTTGATGAGTAATCAATAGCCTAAATTCTCGTTAATCAGGACTACTTCGTAATCACATCCACCTGGTTTTTTCCATAAGACGGAAAGTCCGTTGCAGATTCGGTCCGGACTGCTGCAGTTGTAGCATTTTTTCCAGATTGCCTTTTACTGTTGTAAAATCCATTTCTTACCTATTATCCGTCCATAACTCCTGTATTGGAGTGCTGGATTTGTCCTTTCTTGGAAATACTTTATTTCACTGCAATTGCTTCAATCTCGCAAAGAGCTCCCTTTGGAAGGTCTTTTACTGCGACACAGCTTCTTCCTGGTGCACTTACGAAATATTTTGCGTATACTTCATTAAATGCTGCAAAATCGCCCATATCTGCAAGAAAACAAGTGGTCTTAATAACATTTTTAAATCCCATTCCTGCTGCTTCTAAAATAGCGCCAACGTTTTTACAGGACTGCTCTGCCTGTTTTTCAATGGTTGCCTCTACCAGGTTTCCTGTGGCAGGGTCAATTGGAATCTGACCGGAAGTAAATAAAAATCCGTTTGCTTCGTATGCCTGGGAGTATGGTCCGATTGCTGCTGGTGCTTTTTCTGTAGATATTTTTTTCATATTAGTTCTCCTTTACGATGTATTAATCTCTTGGGAATAAGTATCCCATATTCTTACTTATTTGTCGATTTCTTATATCTCAAAGGGAGAGACATAAAATAAAGGCTCTGGTTTATCATTGATTTTCGTTTTTATGACTCCAGGCCGAAGTGCATTTTCTGCTACATTTCCTGTCTGAGTTCCGGAAGACTCATAAATGGAAAGGCCATCATCTGCCACAATTGCAATATGGGAGATTGCCTTATATACGCCATAACTTTCGTAATCTTTTCGGCGTTCTTCCCGGATTTGGAAAAACAGAAGGTCTCCTGGCTTGTACTGTCCATCTGCTTTGGTTCTTCCTAGGTTATCGTAATAAGCGGCCAGTTTAAAAGCCGCTTTAATCGACTTATTCTCCAGAAACATACGGATAATCTCCCGGTCTGCCCATGGACAATCGGAATGATAAAAATCCTCAGGATTTCCCGTCACATAAGGACTTTTCTCGTAAGGAATTCCCTGAAGGACGAGGTGAACATAGGTGGAACAGTCGATTCTTCCTCTATGGTCATTTTCTTCATCAAAAAGCTCCCCACCACGCAGGAAATTATTTCCTAACGTAGTATAAATCAGCTTGTCCCCTTGGTCATAATAGGTCCTGGCAATATTTAAAAACTCTTTTACTTTTTCGGATAGTGGTTCCAATACTTTTTCCTATTCTTCTTTTCCCAATGCAACCGTAACATACTCATGTTTTACGGCTGGCAGGAATTTCCCCAGAATATCGGCTGTTTTTATTTTTAAGCTAGAAGTATTCATGCATGGATGACATCCGATATATTCGTCTTTTAATACATCTTCATCAATGAGAAGCTGTACTTTATTCTCATGGTCATTCATCAGACCCAGAATGCTTAAGGAACCTGGCGTTATGTCCAGATACTCTTCCATGTATTCTCCTGGTCCAAAAGAAAGTCGGGAACTATGAATCTGTGGGGAAAGCTCCTTCGTTTTAAACTTCTTATCTCCCGGAATCAGCAGCATATAAAATTGCGTCTTCTGGCTGTTGCATAAGAACAGATTCTTACAGATAGAAGTTGGTGCCAAGGCTTTATCAATTTCCTCGCAGGCTTCAATCGTAAAAGCCGCTTCATGATCTACTCTTTCATATTCAATTCCCAGGTTGTCTAAAAAGTCATAGGTCCGGATTTCTTTTTCCAATCTTCCCTCATTGTTTTCTGGTCTGCCTTTTCGTAATTTCATGTCTTTCCCTCACCTGTTTTTATTGTTGAATTATACATTATTTGCTTTTCTTTTTCATCTTTTTCAAAATTCCTTTCTTCCAGAAGATTCTCTCTTTTCTTTTATAGGCTGTGATATAATAATTGAAAGAAAAACATTCCTTCTGTTTTCCTTCGAAAGGAATGCGATTTAATAATAAATGATGGAGGTGTAATATGCGTATTGATGTTCAATGTCATGTATTCCCAAGAAAGATTGAAAAATATTTCTTTGAAAATGACTATCCAAAATGCGCCCGCATGGGCGAAGGCTTTTTCTGCGACTTCGGCTGCCAAAAATTACTGCTTCCTGATTCACAATACTTGCCGGAAAATATACTTAAATCTATGGATCAGGGCAACGTTGATATTTCTGTAATCAGCCCGAATATTCCTGACCCGGGATTCTTAAAAAAGGAAAAGGGGGTAGATTTCTGTAAAGAAATAAACGAAGAAGTGAAAACCATCGTTGATAACAGCGACGGCAGATTCTATGGTATCGGTCTCCTTCCTTGGACTTCTCCGGAAGACGCCGTAAAAGAAGTTGACCATGTTTTAGATTTAGGCATGAAGGGAGTTATGCTCTTCTCCAGAAACGGCAACCTGCAGGTAGACGACCCTTCCTTAATTCCGGTTTACGATAAAATCGAAGCTGCAGGCCTTCCAATCAGCATCCATCCTACTGTTCCGATGTGGGGCGATGCCATTGGAGACTACGCAATGGTAGCTTCGTTCTCCTTTATTATTGATACTGCTTTTGCTTTTATCCGTCTGTGCAACAGCGGAATTATGGAAAAGCATCCAGACATGAAAGTCATCATGCCACACGCCGGCGGCGTTCTTCCATACCTGGACGGACGTATGCCGCATGAACTTCCTCCAGTAGGTCCAGACGGCAAACCGAGACTTCGTACCGTTTACGAAATTATGCACAGTGAGCAGGCATGGTTTGACTTAGCAAACCACTCACCGTTTATCATGAACTATTTCAAGGGATATCTGGGCTTGGACCGTGCAATGTATGCAACGGATTACCCATTTGCAGATCAGAAGAGAGTTACAGAGCTTCAGGAAACTTTAGGTTTTACCGAAGAGGAACTGGAGAAAATTAACTGGAAGAATGCCAACGAAGTATTCAAATTAGGTCTGTAATATACGAATTCTCAAATTCAATTATTATTGGTTGACCGTGCCTTAATTCTATAAAGCACGGTCTTTTTATTATTACAGATAGCAGAAAGCTTGAACCTTCTTTTGATTCAAACTTATAAATGAATCATCTTGAGAAACTAGAATTTGTATGGATGTTATTACTTTGTAAAATCAGAATTTGAGGAATTTTTCGGTAAATAAGTCATTTGGAAGACTTGCTCTGAAAAAAACAACAAAAAAAATTCGGTTTGGCATGATATAACCATGAAAAAAACGGATTATTTCTATAATTTCGCAGGATTTTGATCAAAAA
>JAZRYR010000023.1:0-5597 GCA_045600845.1 Lachnospiraceae bacterium
GATTGCAATGAAATAAGACGGTTTTTGATCAAAATCCTGCGAAATTATAGAAATAAACCGTTTTTTTCATGGTTATATCATGCCAAACCGAATTTTTTTTGTTGTTTTTTTCAGAGCAAGTCTTCCAAATGGCTTATTTACTGAAAAATTCCTCAAATTCTGGATTGATGAGCCAAGAATATCTCGGCAAATTCCAATTTATCAATCTAACACTTTATATCGTAACCGAATATAGGAATTCTGCAGCACATTGCAGTCTACCAATTCCAGAACTCCTACTCCTGATAACTCGTCTACCGACTGGAAGGATTTTCCATCAATCAACGTCGGCGTTTCTCTTCCACCGATCAACACCGGCGCGACAACAATATCCACATAGTCAATCAGTTTGTTACGCAGAAATAACTCATTCACGGTACCGCCAGACTGAACCGTCAGTCGTTCACAGCCATATTCTTTTTTTAGCCGGGCAAGGGCCCCTGCCAAGGTTTCTCCATAAATAATGTGCAGATTATCTTCTTCGACATGAAAAGCCGGATGTTCCTCATTCGAAGTAATCAGTACCATCTGCTGGGACCGTGCGCAGAAATAACGGATGCCATGCTCCGTCAGATGATGGTTATCTAACAGTACAAAAGACACCGGCATTTTTGCTGGCATCTCCTTTGTGTTCACACCCACTTTTGCCTGTACTCTTCCGGTATTAAAAGACCAAAGGTCCGTCGTCTGCTCAATCTCATAATATTGATGCAGTCCCGTTTCAACGCCGGATATATTTGGCAGATCTTTATCAAAATCCAATTCATCCGTAGAGCCTGTGCTGATTTTTCCATCCACGGACATTAACATAAATAAAGTCGTTATCGGTCGGTCCATAATTCAAATTCCTCAACTTTTTTCAGCAAACCAATCGTTTGTTTCAAGCATTGTAGTACATATCGTAGACAACGTACCCTCCTCTATCTTTGAGGGATCCGGGATAGGTTTCCATGCACATCTGACATCTTCTTGGCTCAGTCATCGGATAATCCGCTGACGGGATAAATCCCATATTCCGAAGACGTTCTAAAACCGATGGTATTATAAAACCGGTAATTTCCTTCCACCGTAATACCTTTAAATCCCATTTCTTTCACTTTTTCAATGCCAAGCTTTATCATCGCCGATCCAATTCCTTGCCGCAGATGATCGGCGTGAACAGATACTGATGCCAACATTACGATATCTTTATAATCCTTGTGGGTTTCTGGTCGAATGGCTATTTGTTTCACATTCGTTGTCATTATGTAATCCCTCCGCAAGCTAAGAATATGTTGTTTTGCTTTCTTGTAAATCGACCCTTTTCCGATTCTTCCAGTATATATTTTTCCCTACTCGTTAAAATCCATCAGAACCGCTCTGCATGGAGAGCCATCGGTTCCGGTCAGATTCAGTGGTGCACAATTTAAAAGGTATACGCCGGCCGGCACCGATGTCAAACGAATGCCTTCAAGAAGAACGATTTCCTTTTGTAAGAGAACTAAATGAACGGCCATCGGTGCATCCTCTGGTCCAATTGTCTGAGATTCGTTTCCAATCAGATCGATTCCTGCTGCTGCAAAAACAATGGCCGCCTCTAGGGTAACCGTTGCCTTTCCCTTGATGAGTATTTTTTTCCATGCCTGAGAATGAGCATTTCGCGCATGTTCTATTATCCGCTCGGCATCTGCTCCGTTTACCTCTCCATTATGCGTTTCAACATATGCCGGACCGATAAACCGGGAAAGACAGATCTGGTCAACACCTTTTCCATCTTTGATAAAATGGCAGGGTGCATCAATGTGCGTGCCATTATGCACACACATTGAAATAGCTGTCAGATTATAGAGATCGCCTTTGTTCATTCGCATAAGTTCTGTTTTTTCAGGTTTTGGATCACCGGGAAACACCTTACATTCGAATAAAGGTTGGGAAATATCATATATCATAAACTCTTCCTCCAAAAATCCCTGAAAAGATTTTTCTCTCCAGGGATTTTTCTCACATCACTTAAAACTTCAAAACATCTGCTTTACTGCAGTTCTAATTTCTTATATTTTTCGTATTTCAGTTTTGCTGCTTCCTCTGCTTCTCCAAAGAGCTTTTCTGCTCGATCCGGGAAGGTTCCCTTCAAGGATTCGTAACGAACTTCTCCGCTTAAGAATTCCTGATAGGAAAGAGTCGGCTGCGCGCTGTCTACTTTCATTGGATGCTCCAATCTTGGATCATAATGATACAGATTGAAATATCCGCTCTGAACCGCTTTCTTCATCTCCTGCTGTACAGCGCACATTCCGGATTTAATTCCGTGAGCCGTACATGGCGTGTAAGCAACGATTACAGAAGGTCCGTCAAATTCTTCGGCTTCTTTTAAGACCTTGATCAGCTGGTTTGGATTTGCGCCCATGGCAACCTGCGCCACATATACATTTCCATAGCTCATCATAATTGCGCCTAAGTCTTTCTTGCCGGTGCTCTTGCCCGCAGATGCAAACTGTGCAACTGCACCAAGAGGAGTCGCTTTCGAGCTCTGGCCGCCGGTGTTGGAATATACTTCTGTATCAATTACGAAGCAGTTAATATTCAGTCCCGTTGCTATTACATGGTCTAAACCGCCAAATCCGATATCGTATGCCCAGCCATCGCCGCCATACATCCAGAAGGTCTTCTTTGCCATGTAGTCTTTATTGTCATAGATTTCATCGATAAGCGCATTTCCTTTGCCAACTTCGCTTTCCAGGAGCTCGATGACAGCGTCTGCAGTTTTTCGGGATTCTTCAAAGCTGTCAAAGGCTTCGATGAATTTTTCGCAGGCTTCTTTCAGCTCCGCATTTGCATGGTCCACCTGAGAAAGAGTTTCTTCGTTTTTGCAATCTTCCATCAGTTGAAGGATTCTGGCTTTCTGGGCGTCTCTCTGCTGAGATACGGACAGGTACATACCTAAAGTCAGCTCTGCGTTATTTTCAAATAAGCTGTTGGTCCATGCCGGGCCTCTGCCATTTTTATCTTTGGTATAAGGAATCTGCGGCATTGGAGCACCCCAAGCCTGAGAACATCCGGTACCGTTTGCCCAATAGATTCGGTCGCCGAACAGCTGTGTTAAAAGTTTTGCGTATGGAGTTTCTCCACAGCCTGCACATGCAGCGGAGAATTCTACCAGAGGCTGTTTAAACTGGCTTCCCTTGATGGAATACAGATTAAATACATCGCCTTTGTCGGAAAGGTTCAGACCATATTCCCAAGCCACTTTATCTTCTTCCTTAAGATTTGCAGGTTCCATGGTGAGGGCGCCTTCCTTCGGACATACGCTGGCGCAGCTTCCACAGCCGGTACAATCATAAGTAGATACTTTTACGGTAAAGTACAGTCCATCGGCTCCCTTCGCAGGTACTACGGTGTAGCCTTCCGGAGCATTCTTTACTTCCTCTTCGTTCAAGAGATATGGACGAATGGCTGCATGTGGACAAACAAAAGAGCAAAGGTTGCACTGAAGGCATTTTTCTGCATCCCAGTTTGGAATATGTACGGCGATTCCTCTCTTCTCATAAGCCGTAAGACCAAATTCAATAACACCATCCTCGCGGCCGATAAAGGTGCTGACTGGAATATCGTCACCTTTCTGGCGGTTAACCGGGAAGAGAATTTTTCTTACCACTTCCGGAAGATCGGACTCATCTGGAGCCGGGTCGTCTTCTGCGTTCTTCCAGGAATCCGGAATCTCAACTTTATGAAGAGCGTTTGCTCCGGCATCAATTGCGTCAATATTTCTCTGAATGACTTCTTCGCCTTTTGCTGCGTAAGAAGTTCTGGCTGCTTTTTTCATTTCGCCTAAAGCTTCCTCTAACGGAATCAGCTTTGTCAGGGCGAAAAATGCAGCCTGAAGTACGGTATTGGTATGGCTTCCAAGACCTAATTCGTCTGCGATCTTGGTAGCATTAATTGTATAAAACTGAATATCATTCTGGGCAAGCAGTCTTCTGGCTTTTCCAGGAATGATGGTTTCCAGCTCTTCGTCCGGCAGATCACAGTTCAGCAGGAAAATTCCGCCCGGCTTGATTTCATCTACAATATCAAACTGGCTGATAAAGCTCTGATTGTGACATGCTACGAAGTCTGCGGATTTTACATAGTAAGAACCACGGATTGGTTCCGGTGAAAACTTCAGATGAGACTTGGTAACACCGAAGGATTTCTTTGCATCATACTGGAAATAGGCCTGAGAATACATATTGGCGCAATCGCCCAGAATCTGAACCGTATTATGGTTTGCACCAACAGTTCCGTCGCCGCCAAGGCCCCAGAACTTAACCAGCATAATGTTGCCTGGGTTGAAGCCATCCATCTTTGCGTTTTCCAGACTTAAGTGAGTAACATCATCATTAATGCCGATAGTGAATCCCTTAATTGGATTCTCCTGGGCAAGGTTATTAAATACCGCTGCAATCTGGGATGGGTCCGTATCTTTGGAGCTCAGTCCATAACGTCCGCCGATAACAGAAATCTTGCGGTCGCTTCCCATCAAAGCGGTACAAATGTCTTGGTACAGAGGCTCTCCGGCTGCTCCCGGCTCTTTGGTACGGTCTAATACCGCAATGCGCTGGGTAGTTTCCGGAAGAGCTTCCAGAAAATGTTTAATAGAAAACGGACGATATAAATGAACCTGTACGTAACCTACTTTACGGCCCAGGCTGCGAAGCCAGTCGACAACCTCACATACGGTTCCGCTAACGCTGCCCATCGCTACAATAATATCCGTAGCATCTGGATCGCCATAGTAATTAAACAGTTCATAATTGCGTCCGCAGATTTTATTTATTTCATGAAGATAATTTTCAACAATGCCCGGAAGGTCATTATAAAAATGATTTGCCGCTTCCCTTGTCTGGAAAAATACATCATCGTTCTGAACCGTATTGCGCAGACGCGGATGTTCCGGATTTAATGCATACCTGCGGAAGCGCTTTAATGCATCCTTGTCAAGAAGAGCCGTAAGTGCCTTTTTATCCGGTGCCTCTATTCTGCAAAGTTCATGTGATGTTCTGAATCCATCAAAGAAATGGATAAAAGGAGTACTTCCCTTAAGAGCGGAAAGATGTGCCGCTGCTGCAATTTCCGCAGCTTCCTGAACGCTTCCCGAACTCAGCATTGCTATGCCTGTCTGTCTGCAGGCCATTACATCGCTGTGGTCACCAAAAATACTCATGCCGTGGGTACCCACTGTTCTTGCCGCTACATGAAGAACTGCAGGAAGTCTTTCTCCGACGATTCTGTAAAGTGTTGGAATCATCAGCATAAGACCCTGGCTGGAAGTATAAGTTACTGCGAGAGCACCTGTCTGAAGCGCGCCATGAACCGCACCGATTGCACCGGCTTCTGACTGCATTTCGATCAGCTTAACCTGCTGTCCGAACATATTCTTTCTGCCCTTTGCACTCCACGCGTCGGTAGCGCCGGCCATAGGTGAAGACGGCGTTATGGGATATATCGCCGCTACCTCTGAAAATTCATATGCCATATCCGCAGCGGCAGTATTGCCATCAACGGTAATCATTTCTTTTGCCATAAATCAGTCCTCAAGT
>JAZRYR010000024.1:0-51700 GCA_045600845.1 Lachnospiraceae bacterium
GATTTTTTCGTTTTGGCATGAATCGTCGACGGATTTCTCCTTATTTTTCATGTAAACATCATGGATTGCAATGAAATAAGACGGTTTTTGATCAAAATCCTGCGAAATTATAGAAATAAACCGTTTTTTTCATGGTTATATCATGCCAAACCGAATTTTTTTGCTGTTTTTTTCAGAGCAAGTCTTCCAAATGGCTTATTTACTGAAAAATTCCTCAAATTCTGGATTGATGAACCAAGAATATCTCCGCAAATTCTGATTTTACAGGGTAATAACATCCATACAAATTCTGATTTATCCCTACCTATAACGAGCATGGATTTTCTGGTACTAAAAGATCCGTAATTTCCCGCATGTCTTCAATATCCTCCAAACGTTCTACCAACTCAATCAGCTGCTCTGCTGCAGAATGTTTAATTAAGCCGTAGGCATCTATCTGATCCCAGTACTTGGCAAGAAGCTGCTCTCTCGTTGGATAGTTATGCATATCAAAGTCATTGCTGTCCTTGAAGACTTCCAGCTTGGTTCCGTCCTTTTTCGTAATAGTGACACGGATGGTTCTTGGATTTAAAGGAAGCTTCTCGTCATGGGTCAGACGAGTAATGCCCGTAAGTCTTAAAAGTTCCGGATCATGAAGGACTTCCTCGGAGTAATGTTTTACGGAGAATGGTCCTTTCAGGAGCGGCGCACATAACGCATACTGGTAGCTGAACTGAGCATGAGTCAAGGCGTCTCTCCCCGGCTCATAGGCCGGCCAATAGTACATCTCATAGTCTCCTACCGGTGTTGCCAGTTCAATATCCACAATATCTTTTACATTGCACTGTCCGTAAAGCTCACTGCCTGCAAAAGCAACGATGGTTGCTGGCGTTCCTACGGGATACAGCTTAATACTCTCTTCCATATAGAATTTCTTTCCATAGTCTTTCGTCAGATAGTCTGGATTGCAGGCATTGTCCATGCCGCGGTATTGGCGGAAAATGTTCCGGTCGCCTTCAAAAATGTTATTCAGGCTGGAGAAGTTTTCTGCTGCCAGGCGGGTTGCAAAATCTGCGTTACGGATGTTGTAGCCAGCGCCTAATTTGGCAGAGGTTGCATAGTCATAAATATGAGACATGGTTCCACCTACCATACCCATGGCCATGCCCCAGGCGTCACGAAGCTGCAAAGCATTCAGGCCTCTCATACGGGCGAACTGGGCACAAACGCCATAAATCGGCATCGTAAAGGAGCTGTCCCAACCTACGTTGAAATCCCAACGTCCACCAGCTGCCATGATTCTTACGGAGAGATCTTCGCCAACAATTTCATGAGCCATATAATCTTTTCCGGAAAATCCATAAACTGCAGCTGCGGTGAGGGTTGCATTTATTAAAGTTGCAGATTCTTTCGATGGCCAATGGACTCCATCCAGATTCATAAACATGGGTTCAAAATCGTTGGAGCGGGAAGATACGGCGTTCACCATGGCCGCATTTCCTAAGGAAGCTCTTCCGCCTAACATAAAGATCGGCGCTTCTTTGGATTCTTCATAGCTCTCAATGACTCTTTTTACTTCCCGGTTGCCAAAAGCTAAAGCTCCGCCAATAATCAAATGTTCGTTTTATATTATGGCGAACGGACCAGCCACGATTTTCTCTCGTTTATTACCGAAAATGTCCGTATCAAAAATAATGTCTTCGCCGTTCGGTTCTTCAAACCGCTCTTCCGGTTCAAAAGCCATGCCTAAAGCTTCCGTATCAATTAATTTTGCCTCCGGAAGAAACTCTTCATAGTTGCTTTCCAAAATCCAGGAACCAAGAATACATCCGGTCTCTTCGTCTGCCTCTTTACAGGTCAGCTTCACATAAACTTTATGCTCATTATCTACCGTAAAGTCCTCTTCTTTTTTGCTTGGCTGAGCCCCATTGAAGAACACATTTCCGCCCGTCCATACCGGAAGCGGAACATAATATAGATCACGATTAAAGTCCGAACCCTGAAGATGATTGCCTTCAAAAGCGGCTTTCCATTCTTCCTCGGTCCGATAGTCGGAATAGCTTACGGTTCCGCAGACTAAGGTTTCATCATCCCACTGGTCGCCTTCACAGATGTCTGCCAAACCCTGGCGGATTTCCGGCTGAATAAATACATTATTGTAGAATCTTACGTCACCATTTAATACAGACATAAAGCCCGTAATGCCGGTGCTATGCGGCCGGTGAATCGGTGTGTAACGGGTAGAATCCAGCGTATTGGTTCCGTTCTTTACTCCTCTTCCTACTGCAGTTAAAGAACCGTAAATCAGATTGTGCACAAAGGCGCAGCCCTGAGAAGCCAGCCGTATGGCGCGGTCGGAAAGAAGCACGTTGTTATCGACTAAAGTTGGTCCATGAGCAATCTCAATAAATAAGTCTTCGCCCATGCCCATGCCTGGCTTATGCTCTTTTTTCAGCAGATAGTCATACGGCATGCAGTTGTCATAGAAAATGTTGGAAGAGATCCGGCTTCCCTGACACTGCCAATCCAGCCATACACCACGGGTGCAATGATGGATACGGTTGTTCCGGATAATGACATCGATAGCGCCATGGAATTTAATGCCGCCGATTTCTGCGCCGCCAATATCTCGTTTATTATTAATGTTATGAATTTCGCAGTCTTCAATAATGGAGAAAACGCAGCCTAAATTTCCCACAATACCGGTCTGGCCACAGTCATGAATGTCGCAGCCACGAATGATATGGGAGCCGATGGTCTCCTTACTCCATCCATCCAGCTGAGCAATCAATGCGCAGTCACGCTGGGTCTGGGTACCATCTTTATATTTCTGTAAGGACCACTTATTGTCATTGCCTTCCTGATAATATTTGCCTAAGGAAATTCCGGAGCATTTGGAATCGGATACTTCGCAGTCTTCTATGAGCCAGCCTTTGGACCAATGTGGACCAATCATGCCTTCCTGAAGAGCCGTCGGCGGAGCCCATTGAGTTGCGGCTTTACTGATCACAAAACCTTTTACTGTAATAGCATTTACATGCTCTTGCTCCGGATAGAAACAATGACGACGAACGGTAAGCTCAACACATTCTTCGTTTGGATTCTTCCCCTGGAAGTTGGCATAAATAATTGTCTTACCTGGCTCTTCACTAGTAAACCAGGTATGCTTTGTAAAATCTTTATCCCAGGAGCCCTCGTAAATCACCGGATTTTTAACTTCTTCCAAGGTTTTCTTTTCATACAAAGCCTTACCATTTAAGAAAACTTCGCCCGTGTGACCGAAGGTTACAATATCCAGCCAATCGCCGCTAAGCATAGTTTTGTACGGGTTGTAAGAGCCAAAATATTCATCCGCAATGGTCAGCTTCCATACATCGCCTTCCACGTTTTCCCAACCTTCGAAAATATCGGCGCCGGTAATTATCGCGCCTCTGGAATTTTCTGCACGGTAAATGATCGGCGCATTTTCGCATCCAGCATTTACCGGACTGACTTCTTCCCGGTAAATGCCGTCTTTTACGATAATTTCGTCACCTGCTACCGCAATTTCTGCTGCCTGGCTTATGGTTTTAAAAGGATTCTCCTTCGTTCCATTTCCGTTTACATTGCAATCAACATAATAAATCATTTCGTCCCTCCATTTATTTCCCGTTAAAAATCGTGTAATCTCTTTCAAAGAGGACTTCACTGACTTGTTCCTTCAGCTTCTTCTCCTCTATTTTTTCAGGAATCCGGTCTATGATTTTATCAATGACAAACTTCCGGCTTTTTTCTTTGTATTTCGGCATTTTATTCCATTCCTGAATCTGGGACAGCTCCGACTTCCACAGAATTTCCAGTTTCCGTTTCCATTTCACTTTCGGATTCGGCTGAGGCTTGCGGTACATGTAAAAATCCATGACCCCATCTACCAATTCAATGGTGATGATTCCCCAATAATCCGGAACATGTTCGCCAACATGAAGGGCATGGGAAGTTCCCACCGCTACAATATTATAATCAAAATATTTGTCGTAGTCCTTTACCTGACTTGTCAGCCGGGCATAAGTATCTGCGTCACTTTTTATTTCAATTCCGTATAAGGCTTCGTCAGTTACCATCAGAATGTCCGCCCGGGAGCGGCCCATTGTTTTCTCTTCCAGAATCCGGATTTTTCCGAAAGTCTCATCCAGATAATCAAAAAGAGGTTCCCGGATATCTTTATCGTGCAGCATTTTTCCGTCCTTCATAAGTACTTCACATATGGATATTATATTGAAAATAAATCCTTTTCACAAGAAACAAAAGCTATCTTTACCTAGGCTTTTGCGTTATAATGAGACCATGAAAAAAATACGTTTTCTTTCTGTAATTATCATATCTATTCTCGTTTCTCTGGTGCTGTCAACGATTGCCGGCGCCGATGTTTCCGACGACCTGAAAGATGCAAATTCCCTGCAGAATGAACTGCAGGCGGAATTGGCTGAAAACCAGGGAAAAGTAAATACCTTAAAAGAAAAAGAAAGTCTTTTAGAAAGTGAAATCGCAGAGGTGGATGCTCAGATTGCCGAAGTGTCCAAAGTTCTGGAAGAGTACGGTACAAAGCTGACGGAAAAACAGGCGAAGGTTGATGAATTAATGGTTCAGATGAACAATCTGGAAACGAAAATTGACGATGCCTATAAACGTATGTCCCTGCGAATCAAATATATTTATGAATCCGGCTCCATCAGTTATCTGGATGCGATTCTCTCCGCAAAATCCATCGAAGATATTATCAACAAAATTGCTTATACCGAGGAAATTACCAAGTACGACAAACGCATGCAGGAAGACCTGAAAAAAATGCGGACTCAGTTAAGCGCGGATAAAGCCGAAGCAGAGAAAGAACTGGCGGACATTCAGGCCCTTTATAAGGCCCAGGAAGAAGAACGAAAAGTTCTGGAAGATTTAGAAGCATTGAAGTATGGGGAACTGGCAGTTACAGAAGAAGCTCTGGAAAAGGAAATGGCTGCCATGGAAAGCCTGAACGCAGAACTGGAAGAAAATGCAGAAAAGATTTCCGCGTTGGCTGCCCAGCTGGATGATGACTTAAGCTGGCTGGACGATGACGATTATGACGACGATGATGATGGTGGTGATTATGTTCCGGATATTTCCGGTTCCTGGATCTGGCCGTTAGATGATTACTTTTATGTTTCTTCGGAGTTTGGTCCTCGTTGGGGAAGCTTCCATGCCGGAATCGACATTCCTGCTCCGGAAGGAACTCCGGTAAAAGCGGTGGACGGTGGAATCGTAGTTCTCGCCCGCTGGTCTCCAACCTACGACACCGGAAACTATATCGTAATTTATCATGGCAATGATGTTTATTCTGAATATATGCATTTAAGCGATATCTGGGTCGACGATGGACAATACGTTTCCCAGGGCCAGTACATTGGCGCTGTCGGAAATACCGGTGAATCTTATGGAGCTCATCTGCACTTATCTAAAGGCATCGGGGATTGCTACTGGCAGAACCGCGTAGATCCGTTTGGATGATAAGTGGAGGAACTTAAGGCATAATAAAACGGCTTTCTGAGGAAGCCGTTTTTCTTTTAATTATTGATAGAATTCTGCCGTCTGAGGATAATTCTTAACCATTTCCTCTTCCGAAAACATTTCAAATCCTTCATAAGTAAACCGGGGAACGGTAATGCAGGTCAGGAACGTTCCTTCTTTCGTTTGTCCACGATCTGCCTGCGGATTTAAGGTTTCTGCGCTATGGCGGGAAGCAAAAATCCTTCCTTTTTTTACATATACGAAAGGTTCCGCCCCTTTTTCTATTCCCAGTTTCATAACCGATACTTCCCCTTCCGGAGAAACCTGCCACAAATCTAAAGTATCGCCGGCAACATAACACCAGTATTCATCGCAATCAATGCGGTGGAAAGCAGTCTTCTCTCCCGGCGCCACATAATAGTAAATAGAGCCGGACGCCGCCCTGCCTTCTCCTTCTTGCACATAATGTTTTTCCACAAACTGTCCGTTTTCCGGATGCTCCTCCATGGAAAAATATTTCATCAATTCATCTGCCGATCGTTTTCTCATCTTTTCCTCACTTATAATTCTATGGTTCTTGTCGGTTCAATCGAATATATTTCCGATACAGTACAAGAAATTCCTTCTTTTTCCAGTTCTTTTGCAAACTGTTTTACATATATGTCCGAAGTAAATCTCTGATTCACGGTAATGCAAAATTGCCCATTAATTGCAAATACACTGATTAAAAAATCCGACATATTGTTCCGTGTATCTAAAAAAGCATAGAAAGAAGTTATGTACTGATTTAGGTCTCCCCACCGGATCGGTCCCGGATACGTGCTGCCGATAATCATTGTCGTGTCATCAAATTCCTGGACATAATAATTATGGAGCGGTTCCTTTTTTATTTCCTTTTTCCCGGTAATGGCCTTATATACCAATCTCGCCTCTTCCAGACTTTTTTCCTTCATCACCTTTTCCTGGGTCTGAAGGATTACCGCAGCACGGATTGCGGTAGCGGTTTTTTCGATGGTCCAGTCTCTGGTTTTTTCCGGTAAAGGAAGCATCGTCACTTGAACACAATATCCCATAAATTCTTCGCAATGTAAGAACGGCTTGCTATCTGCGATTGCTGCAACAAAAATCGGAAGAGGTTCTTCATGAAGGGACCGGACCGCTTTCTGCATGAAAACCAGAGGAAGAGTTGCCGGGCTGCTGTCCACATCTTTTGAGTATTTCACAAAAGAATCCTCCGGAACCGTCAGGAAATACGCTGTTGCACCGCGGTTTTCCATGTATTTTTTATCCCATTTTCTACCATCAGCAGCCACTGCTTCCGCCGCTTCTTCTTTCTCCGGTAGGTTTTTCACTTCTTCAAACAGTTTCAGCATCGGATCTTCCGTCTCTGCATCCGGAATTTTTTCCCCAGGGAGACGAACCCCCGGCGACTCCGGTGCAATTCCATATTTTTCGGAGACGTACAAATACATCACGGTCTGCATATATTTAATCAGGGACCTTCCATCGGTAAAACCGTGATGAATACGGAAAAATAAAGTCCGTCCTTCATATTCAAACATCTGAATATGATAATTGCTTTCTTCACTCATCAAAAGCAACGAAGGTCCTATTTTTCGCACGATAACCGACGCAGGGTTTTCCTCCACTTCTATTTCCCCATTCTCCAGAAAAACCAGCCGGATAAAATAATATGGATAGCGCATTCTGGTTTTTTCTACGGCATGGGCCAGAACCTCTCCATCAATATCCTCGGTCATTTCTATTTTTAAATTGATGGTATAGTGAAATTCCTTGCCGGATGAATAAAGGCCGGTTAATGTGGATGGCATTTGCCTGATATTGATTCCCATTCGGTTTATTCCTTTCCCATTTTCGTAAACTGCATCAACCTTTGCTTAAAAGGCAGACCACCTCACAATGCTCCGTAAATGGAAACATGTCTACCGGCTGCATCTGTTTCACCGAGTATTTATGGCTGGTAAAATAATTTAAGTCACGGGCTAAAGTTTCCGGATTGCAGGAAATATAAACAACCCGCTGAGGCGCCAGTTTCAACACAGAATTCATGAACTGCTTCGTGCTCCCGCTTCTCGGTGGATCCATAAAAACTACATCGCAGTAAGTTCCTTCCGCCGCCATCTTTTCCATAAAATCGCCGGCATCTGCGTTATAGAAGCGGGTATTCTTTATATTATTTTCTTTCGCATTGGTAATCGCATTCTTGATCGCGTCTCTATTCAGGTCCACGCCGATCACATTTTTCGCATTCTTTGCCGCAATCAGACCAATGGTTCCCGTTCCGCAATAAGCATCGATAACATTAGCCGCTCCTTCCAGTTGGGCATACTCCATTGCCGTATGATAGAGCTTTTCCGTCTGCATTGGATTGACCTGAAAGAAAGAAGCCGGGGACATGAAAAAGACCTGACCACAAAGCTTCTCTTTTATTTTTCCGGGACCGTAAAGAACGATGTTCCTCTCTCCTAAAACCATGCTGGTATCTTCCGGATTCACATTCAAAACAATCGTTGTAATTTCCGGATGAAGCTTTGTCAAGGCTTTACAAAAGTTGTTTTTCGACGGAAAAACCGGAGAGACGGAAACTAAGATTACCATAATTTCTCCCGTCATATTTCCTTTGCGGACCATGACATGGCGCATAAGACCGTAGCCGGATTCTTCGCTGTATATCGTGATTTTAAAAGATTTCAAAAGCCGGCAGATATCTGCAATGATTTTCTGGCAGCCTTTCTCCTCTAAAAGGCACTCGTCCACAGAAACGACCCGTCTTGTTCCCTTCCGATAACTTCCGGAAACGATATCGCCCTTCTTATTTCTGGCCAGGGCATGATGAACCTTGTGCCGGTAATAGTACGGGAAATTCATGCCGAGGATGGGCTCTGCTTTCCCGAATTTTCCAAGAAGCTTCTCACAGTTTTTCTGTTTCTTTAACAGCTGCTCTTCGTACGCGTCTCCCATGTATTCACATCCGCCGCAGTTCTTCGCAACGGGACATATTTTCATCTGGTTTTTTTCTTGTTCCATGAATTTTCTGATTTCTTATTTTTCGGTTTAACGGCTTTCTTTACCGGTTTCGCAGCATCTGTCTTCTCCTTCAGCGGTCTTGGCGGGATTAAACAATGTTTCCGGTCAAAACCGATCAGGTCCTCTCTTCCGGCCATCAGCAAAGCTTCCTTTACCAGCTTATAATTCTCCGGATTCCGGTACTGGATCAGAGCTCTCTGCATGGCTTTCTCATGATAAGTTTCCGGCACATACACCGGCTCCATGGTCCGCGGATCCAGGCCCGTGTAATACATGCAGGTGGAAATGGTTGACGGCGTTGGATAAAAGTCCTGTACCTGCTCCGGCATATAACCCATGTCCCGGACTCTTTCCGCTAAAGCAATGGCATCCTCTAAGGTGGAGCCCGGATGAGAGGAAATCAGATACGGCACCACATACTGCTTCATGCCCAGCTCCTGATTCATTCTGTCAAATTTCCGGCAGAAGTCTTCATATACTTTTTTCTTTGGCTTGCCCATGAGTTTCAGTACCCGGTCGGAAACATGCTCCGGCGCAACCCGCAGCTGGCCACTGACATGATACTTGCAAACTTCCCGTAGAAAAGTCTCACCGTTATTTCTTGTGTCCCCTTTTGCGCCGTTTATCTCCTCCATCACATAATCAAAGCGGATTCCCGAACGGATGAATACTTTCTTCACTTTCGGCAAGGCCCTCAGTTTCCGGAGGAGAGCAATATAATCGGAATGATCCACTACCATGTTCTTGCAGATTTCCGGATACATGCACTGCTTGTTGGTGCAGACCCCTTTTTCTTTCTGCTTCTCGCAGGCCGGTCGGCGGAAGTCCGCCGTCGGTCCGCCCACATCATGAATATAGCCTTTAAATTCCGGATCTTCGGTCATGGCTTTCGCCTCCCGAATTAAGGAGTCATGACTTCGTACCTGAACTGCTCTTCCCTGATGGAAATTCAAGGCGCAGAAACTGCAGCCACCAAAGCAGCCACGGTTGCTGGTCAGGGAAAACTTCACTTCCTTGATTGCCGGCACGCCCCCTTCTTTTTCATAGGACGGATGGTAGGCATTCCTATAAGGTAAATCATAAATCTCGTCCATTTCGTCCATCGTTAGCGGAAAAGACGGCGGGTTCTGGACGATATATCTTTTTTCTCCGTATTTCTCTATTAATACTTTGCCATTTATGGCATCGGTATTTTGGGACTGAATGTTAAAACTTTTTGCATAGGCACGCTTGTCAGCCGTAATTTCATCATAATCCGGAAGGAGAATCTTCGGTGATGAAATATGGTCGATTTCTCTGGCTTTGTAAACCGTTCCACGAACCTTCGTGATTTGCGAAACCTGCGTTCCGGAATTTAAAGCATCTGCGATTTCAATCATGGATTTTTCACCCATGCCATAACTTAAAAGATCCGCTCCGGAGTCCAGAAGAATGGAGCGCTTCATCTTGTCCGACCAGTAGTCGTAATGACCCAGCCGACGCAGACTGGCTTCAATTCCTCCGATAATTACTGGAACATCTTTATATTTTTTCTTGATCAGATTGCAGTAAACCAAAACCGCCCGGTCTGGCCGTTTCCCGGCCTTTCCTCCCGGTGTATAGGCGTCCTCATGACGGCGCTTCTTATTTACCGTGTAATGATTGACCATGGAATCCATGTTTCCGGAGGATACTAAAAAACCCAGCCTCGGCGCACCAAAAACATCAATGCTTTCCGGATCATTCCAGTCCGGCTGGGAAATGATGGCCACCTTATAGCCACGAGATTCCAGCACTCTGCTGATAATGGCTGGTCCAAAAGAAGAATGGTCTACGTAAGCATCGCCGATCACGTAAACAAAATCCGCCTGCTTCCATCCTCTTTTCTTCATATCTTCTTTTGTAACCGGTAAAAAATCCTTCATCGCTTTCATGTTTTTCTCTTTTTTATCTTTCCTTTTTCCTTCCTGACATTTTTATACATAATGCCGTAAATATTGCCGCAAGGCATGAAAGCATCAGAACAATATAGATCAGTACGTTAACATTGTCCGCCGTCTGCGGCACTTCAAATACTGCAAATACCGTTGAAGCAATTCCGTCCTCTGATACAATTTCAATCGAATGTGTTCCTTCCGAAAGAGTCTTCATAAAGTCCGAATGAATCGTTATCTTCGTGGAGCCTTCTTCAGCATCAAAGTTTGAAGGATCAACCGTTTTTTTATCTACCCGTACTTCGACGAGCTTAAGGAACGGCGCACTGCTTACAAATACTGCGTCAGATTCTTTTGACAGATAGTAAATATCCACGCTTTCAATGATCTCGTACCTCGGCAGATTCTCCGCATTCCTCTGATTGAAGATGTCTTCAAGAGCTTTATCCGATATTTCAAAGATCTTGTCCGGATCAGATTCTGCACTTATTGCGGCAAATGCCTCTTCTGCAATCTTCTTTACTGCATCCGAAGGATCACTTCCCATAGCTTCTCTTATCTGGCGGATAGCTGTGGTTCTTGCCGTATTCATTGATGAGTTTTTCTTTATCGGTCCAAATTTATTCGATTTGAGTACGGTAGTACTTTCTTTGAAAGATACATCACAGCGGATAAAGTTGTTAACATCCTGATCAGTTAAAACATACGTATTTCCCGTTGCTCCTTCAATAGCTATTTCCGGTCCCCATGTAACTACTCGGTACCAGGTATAAATCGGCGTTCCGTAATCAGTATCCACATTTGCTGTAAGGGTACTTCCGACTTTTTCCGTTCCTGTGACATAAACCCTGTTTTTAGGCAATTTAAGCGGTCCTACTGTATTTGTTCTGGCGGTTTCGCCTGACTTTAATGTTACATCACAATAGATTTCCATGCCTAAATCTTTAGCAACAGTTGTATACATGTTATTGGCACTGATCAAATATGTTTTTCCGGTCTGCGGATCTCTTCCTGTCCAGGAATATGACTGGACATTACCTGTTTCTGCTCCGGTAATCTTAAGCAGATCACCTACATACGGAGTGCCTTCAAGAGTAATTCCGTGAACCGGTCCTACTGCATCCGTGATTTCAAAAGTACCCGATGCTTTACTTATCTTACATTTGATCATTGCACCGATATCCTCATTTACCGTATTGTAAAATGCCTTATCAGCACCTTCGATCACCTGCTCTTCCGATCCGGTTACACGATACCATGTATATGTAAGACCTGAGGTATCAGCCGGCATGTTGACAAGGGTAAGCTTCTGCCCTGCAATCGGAGTTCCTTCGATCATAATACGAGGAGTCTGAAGAAGCAGGGTTTTTCCGTTTCTTACGATTACCGCATTTATTCCGGCTTCTTTAAACTTTGAGCTTACCTTAAAGTTCTTTTCCCATTCTCCGGTCGCATCCGGAAGGATGGCAAACAGTATCGGCTCCGGATCTTCATCTTTCAATATTGTATCAGCGCAAATATTAATTACCGAATCATGCAGACCTTTATTGACTGTCATCGGTTTATCGCCTGCTTGTGTTTCAGGAATATAAATACCCAGACCGTCATTATCATCAAACACCATCTCGCCGTCTAATGTCAGAAGCGCATCAGATCCTAATAACACCGCTCCTCTTGGTGCTGTATTTCCGGTAATTGTGCAGTCCTTAATCAGTGCAGAAGTGGAAATAAACATAATACCGCTGGACTTTGCGGTGTTTCCGGTGATCGTACATCCGGTCATTTCATTGTTTCCTTTTCCAAGCAACTGAATAACGCTGGCAGAATTCAATATGTTGTTGTTTGTAAAAGTCGAATCCTTTATGATGACCTTCTGGTTTACATTTGTTCCCTCTGCACATATTACACCTTTATACTGAAATACATCACTGCTGTTATTATCAAAGGTGGATTTATCTACAGTCAGATCATCATTTTTCACATAGATGCCCCCGGCATTTCCGGTAAATGATGAACCGGTAACGGTTACTTTGCCCTTTCCGGATGCAGAATGAATTCCGTAACCCGAATCATTTTTAAATATTGTATTACGGACTTCTACCGTTCCGTTCTCATTATATATTGCGCAGCCATCTATCCCGGCAGCCACTATAAATCCCCAAACATCCTGAATCGTTATTCCGTCTGTGATCAGTGAAGCTCCCGGATTGACATAAATTGCATGCCGAATTTCCCGTTCATATCCGGCAATGCATCCCTTTTCTTTACCGCTGTCGATGACAGTCAGTTTTCCAAAGACATCAACAAGGCGGCCGGTGCCGGATTTTTTATACTTAAGCGTATGTCCGTTTAAGTCTAAAACAATGTCTTTGTTTTTCGGTATCGTAAGCTTTCCTAAGGTTGTCACTCCGATAATATTTCTTGGAACGACAATCGTTGTCTGAACATTATCCGGAGCTTCATTTATTTTATTCTGAACAATATTGAGCAGCTGGTCAGAATCAAGTTTTTTCTGCAGAACCAGAGTTTGTCCTTCTCTTACGATTTCTGCATCGATTCCGTCTTCCTTTAACCACGGACTGAGTTTAAAGTTCTTCTCCCATTCTCCGCTCGCATCTGGAAGAGATGCAAATGCGTAAGAATCATCGTTCATGCCATTGAGCAGATATTCTGAATAAATCCCGATCTCAGAATCATGCAGTCCTTTGCTGACAATGATTTGAGAGTTCGCTTCCATGAATTCTCCGATTTCTACCTCACCTGCAATGATCTTTCCGTCAAATGTTACCGTTCCTTCCCCAATGACAATATCACAATCAGAATCATTGTCTGTGAAGGTACAGTCTTTAAACAGTGCTCCGTCTTCCAAGTTTACAATACAGGAATATGATTTGTTCTTAGTAAACGTACATCCTGAAATTACCGGGGTTCCGTTTCCTGTGTAATAAATGGCCGCTACACCGTCTCTTACGGCATTTCCGGAAAATTCTGAATTCGTAACAGATATCTTATTGTTTTTATCAACTATATAAATTCCGGCGCCGTTATAATCATTTGCATTATCACGGAAGGTTACGTTATCGGCTGACAGGTCATTTCCGTTTACATATATTCCGCCGTAATTTCCGGAAATTACAGAATCCTTAACTGTTACGCTGTCTTTACCGGTTCTTGAAATCGAGAATAATCCGTAGTATGAATTATCTTTAATCGTTACATTCTTCAGGTTTACAATACCATTCATATTATAAATGGCTGTTCCGGACTTATCAGCTTTCGGCTCAAACTGTTGTTTAGCATTGCTGTAGCAATCCTGAATCGTTCCCCCCTCCATATTGAGAACTGCACCATTATTCACAAGTATTCCGCAGGAGTTACATTTATTATCTGCCATACCTGCGATTGTTCCATTTCCGCTGCTGCTGTCAATTACCTTAAGTTCTCCGTTTACTTCGATCAAACATCCGGAATTGACATTTCCATACTTAAGCGTATGTCCGTTAAGGTCAAGAACAATGTTTTTCTTTTCAGGTATCGTAAGCTTTCCTAAAGTTGTCACTCCGATAATATTCTTTGGAACGACAATCGTTGTCTGAACATTATCCGAAGCTTTATTTACAGCCTCTTGAATATCATTCAGAAGCTTGTCAGCATCAAGCTTTTTCTGCAGAACCAGAGTTTGTCCGTCCTTTACGATTTCTGCATCAATTCCGGCTTCTTTAAACTTTGAGCTTACCTTAAAGTTCTTTTCCCATACTCCGGTCGCATCCGGAAGGATGGCAAACAGTATCGGCTCCGGATCTTTATCTTTCAATATTGTATCGGCACAAATATTAATTACCGAATCATGCAGACCTTTATTGACTGTCATCGGTTTATCGCCTGCTTGTGTTTCAGGAATATAAACACCCAGACCGTCATTCTCATCGATCACCATCTCGCCGTCTAATGTCAGAAGAGCATCAGATCCTAATAACACCGCTCCTCTTGGTGCTGTATTTCCGGTAATTGTGCAGTCCTTCATCTGCACAGAATATGCTAACCTCACAATACTGCCGGACTTTGCGGTGTTTCCGGTGATCGTACATCCGGTCATTTCATTGTTTCCTTTTCCGAACAACCCTATAACAGCGGATGTATTCAATGAACTGTTGTTTGTAAAAGTCGAATCTTTTATGATGACCTTCTGGTTTACATTTGTTCCCTCTGCACAGATCGTACCATTATAATTGGTTTCATTACTGCTGTTATGATCAAAAGTAGATTTTTCTACGGTCAGATCATCGTTTTTCACGTATATGCCTCCGGCATTTTCAGTAAATGATGAACCGGTTACGGTTACCTTACCCTCTCCGGATGCGGAATATATACCGTATCCCAAATCATTATTAAATATTGTATTACGTACTTCTGCCGTTCCGTTCTCATTATATATTGCACAGCCCTTTGCATCGCCTGCCGTAATAAATCCGTAAATATCCTGAATCGTTATTCCATCAGTTATCAGATAAGCTCCCGGATTAATGTAGATCGCATGCCGAATTTCCCGTTCAAATCCGGCAATGCACCCCTTTTCTTCAGCGCTGTCGATGACAGTCAGTTTTCCAAAGACATCAATAAGGCGACCGGTGCCGGATTTTTTATATTTAAGCGTATGTCCGTTAAGGTCAAGAACAATGTTTTTCTTTTCAGGTATCGTAAGCTTTCCTAAGGTTGTCACTCCGATAATATTCTTTGGAACGACAATCGTTGTCTGAACATTATCCGAAGCTTTATTTATAGCCTCCTGAAGCTTATCCAGAAGCTGATCGGCATTAAGCTCATTCTGCAGAACCAGAGTTTGTCCTTCCTTTACGATTTCTGCGTCAATTCCGACTTCTTTAAACTTTGAGCTTACCTTGAAATTCTCTTCCCATTCTCCGGTCACATCCGGAAGAGCTGCAAATGTTATCTGCTTATTCTCGTCACTCGCAAGCAAAGAATTGGTATAAACATTTATTACCGAATCAAACAGACCCCTGTTGACTGTTATCGGTTCGCTGTCTTCCTTTACATCAGGCAGATAAACATCAATACCGTTATTCTCATCAATTACTACCTTTCCGTCTACTGCCAATCGAGAACCAGTATTCAAATATACTGCTCCATCTGGAGCTTTATTTCCGGTAATGGTGCAGTCTTTCATCAGTAAAGAAGAGGTAACCTTCATAATACTGCTGGACTTTGCAGTGTTTTCGGTCACCGTACAGCCGGTCATTTCATTATTTCCTTCTCCGCGTATCTGAATAACGCTGGCCGAACTAAGTATGTTGTTGTTTGTAATGGCCGAATCTTTTATGATGACCTTCTGGTTTACATTTGTTCCATCCGCATAGATCACGCCTATGTAACTATCATCACTGCTGTTATTATCAAAGATGGATTCCTTTACAGTAAGGTCATCTCCGTTCACGTAGATGCCTCCGGCATTCCCGATAAATGATGAACCGATCACAACTACCTTGCCCTCTCCATATGCGGAATATATACCATAAGAACCATTATCTTTAATGACGGAATCACGTACTTCGACAGTTCCACCTTCATTGTGTATTGCGCAACCATATACCGGTTCACCTCCTGTCGTTCCATAAATATTCTGGACTGTGATTCCGTTCAGAACCAGTGATGCGCCCTTATTTACGTGGAATCCATTCTTTTCCAAGTTATTTCCAGCGTTTCCGACGATCCGGCCTTTTCCTTTACTGTTGTCAGTAACAGTCAGTTTTCCGTAAACATCAAACATACCATCCGGATCGCCTGTATACTTAAGCGTATGCCCGTCGAGGTTAAGAATAATGTTTTTCTTTTCCGGAATCGTCAATTTTGTTATAGTTGTCTCTCCGATAATATCACTTGGAACATTAATCGTTGTTGCAATATTATCCGAGGCTCTGTCAATGGCATTCTGAATATATTTTAACCAGTCATCCGCTTTTTTTATTTCGATGTCTGCAGATAATGTACCCGCTTCTTTTTCACCTTGAACATATACATTAACAAGCATGTCATCTACCGGAAGGGTTATTGTATTATCATATGAATAATCATATTCTTCCGTGGATCCTGTTTCCCATTTGTATTTCAGTTTTCCCGTATTATTAGTCTTTTCCGCAATCGCTGTCAGGGTAACATTTTTCCCGTCATCACTATATGCAGAATCTATACGGATATCTCCGGTCAGTTTTGGTCCAAGGCATATTTCGGGTGATGTTATTGTCTTGCCACCATTTTTTTCCGTATAAATATCTATATAATATTCACCATTCGGAAGGTCTGAGAAAACAAATGGTTCATGTAATAAAGAACTATTTATATAACCTGCATTTTCCCATGTATATGATTTCTCATAGGAATCCTGACCGCGAAGTGTACATACAATATTGTCATCAAATTTGAAATCAATTACTCTGTCTATAGGAACAGTAATTGTGTGTAATCCGGTCTTTGCATCCTGTTCTGTCACAATTTCATTCCATGGAAAATCAAAGCTTAAACTTTCCGGGTTTTTAAAAGAATAAGAACCAAGCTTCTGATCACCGATTACACTTGTCGGTTGTACACTGATTGGCGCATTGACTCTGTAATCCATAATAAATTCCAAAGGCCGTCCAAGTTTTACATATTCCAAATCAATTTCTCCCTGTTCCGGTCTATAGACATATATTTTTTCTACGCCTGCCATCGGCCTTTGTCCCTCGACGACAATATCAAAAGTAGTACCCGTCTGGGTAATCTTATTCTCTGCTTCCGTCTTATACCAGTTATCAGTATATTTTAATACAGTGATCCTGTTATCATCCTTTATCTGACCATTATAAAGATCGACCTTCCAGATTCCGTTCCTGTACAAAACATGGTCCGACTCTAATATATCTTCGGATATAAAGCCTTTCCCTTCTGTAAGCCATGCATGGTCAAGGTAACTGAAAGCTATATTCTGAGTTTTCTGATTGTCTTTTGTTCCGTATTCGGTAAAATAAAGCCACGGCTGAGGAATTTCCGAATATCCACTTGGTTCAAGCTCAAGCACTTGGCCCCTTGCTCTTACCGGAACAAATACATTTTCAAGCTTCTCTTTATCTGCTGCATTTGGCCAATTCGGAAGGCCGGAAGCGGTTCCTGAAGTAAACCAGTCCACGATACAGGACTCAGATCTTGCATTTCCGTTTATATCCATGGCTGTAACAGAAAGTGTTCCGTTTTGGCTTACATTGGCTTCAATATATATCAGTTCATCCCTTAGGCGGTGGCGCTCTATAACATTAAGACCTTCCACATTTACCGAAAGGATCGGATGGTCATCCGTTATATAAATACCTATTGGGCATACATCACCGTTCTTAATGGTTCCGCTCTTAGGAAGGGACCTGTCGTAGATGATTTCCGGAGGATATTTGTCTTTTGCCTGATTCCTTAAGGTATAGTCATCATAAAACAGTTCATAACGGTCAATCTGTATGCCGATTTTTGGTGCAGTAATGGTAACGGTATGCATATAATAAGAGTAATTATTAAAAGTAACTTTTGTATAACCATTACCTTTTTCGGTATCAACGATTCCGAATTCACCGGATTTGATGTCTATATCCCCGGTGTGGTAAACAAGGATTCCCTCTGCAGATGTTGTGAAATTAAAGCTTGCATTATCAGCATTCGATACCATTATGTCATTATCCAGCGGAGCTTTATTCTTTTCTCCAGCCCAGTAAGTTACATTACTCTTATATGTCCATTTACCGCCAAAAGCAAGGTCCTGGTTAGACTCAGCAACATTTAATGCGGATACCTCATCCTTTACGATAAGCGGTACCTGAACAAAGCTGTTGGTTGCCTTATCCTCGATCTGGATTACTGTATTACCGGATAGAGTTGCTACCGCGCGGATCTCTCCGTTTACAAAAGATATTGAATTCAGGACCGGTTTCCAGTTTTCGCTTCCGTCACTGATCTCACGGACTGAGACATCGCTTGTTACCGCGGTTGACATAAACGGACAGTTCATTATCAGGGTTGCTCCTGACTTCATTGTGATACTGGACGGTTGTGCAAATATAGTCTCCTGATTCAGGCAGGTGGAAAGCCACGCATTTCCGTCAAAGCCTTCCGTATGCTCTATCTGTACATCACTGTTTACCCTGGAAACCTTATCATCACGGGAATATACCTCCAGTTTGACAGGTAATGACTCCTTCTGGTAAGCGCTCTTCTTTACGCAAAGGCGCCCTGTGATATTCCTTGCATATCCTGCTTTCAGGCTGCTGTCTCCGTCTTCATCCACAAGTGCAACGACGCCGTTTGCATAATCATTTCCTCCGGCACCGTTGATCAAATTGATCGGTGTCTGGCGCTCTACTATGAAGCTGCTTCCCGTAATATTAAGAGGCACATTATGTCCGTCTTCATCTTCGGAAGTGAACTGCATATGAAGGTCATATGCCTTTGCCTCGCCTCTGTTAGTTACCTGCATTGAGAAATCATAGTATGCATTTTTTTCGTCAGCGCTTACAAACTTAAACTCCGCATTTTCAATGCCAAGTTCATAGCCGCCTCCGACTGTATAAAGCGGCTCGCTTACCTTGCCATAAGCATCTTCGATATAATTCGTATCTTCACTTACGGAAAGAACGATCTTTGTTCCCTCCGTCAGGTTTTGCGTAAGAGGCGCTGAGCCGAAGTTAAAGTCGACTTTTGCTCCTGACGGAATGTTCTCCTTGATCTGCCATGAGCCAAGGGTCTGGATATAGTCATCCTGCGCAGCTATGGCTTTAAGCTCAACAATTATCGGGTTTGCTTCTGATCCGCGAATCGCTGCCGTGCCGGTGTTTGCAAATCCTACTTTACCGGTAATAGAGGAGCCGGCAGTGAAGCATTCCGAATCAATGTTTACATATTCGCCTGAAATGCTCTGTTCTCCCGTTCCGAAGGCAATACAGTAGAATCCCTGTTCAAATCCTTCTCCGTCCGCAAGCAACTGGTCATATGACTGACCCTGATCTGTTGTCTCGGAAACCCGCTTAAGACCGGTCTTTAATCCCTGCGCAAAGGCGATAAGGCCGGTACAGTCCTCTTCTTCCTCGTCATCCTTAGGCCTGTTTACTGCAAGGATATCCAGGTTGCTGAACGTTACCTGATCCATTGCTCCCTTGGAAGTATTCTTTTCACCTTCCGGAGTTTTCTTATCAAGCTCGCTGATGTAATTGTCATACTCTTCGTTTCCTGTCTTCTCTCCGAGGAATGCCTTTTCCAGCTCCTGGCCGGTAAGGTTATATTTATCTTTATCTTCCTCAACCTGAAGGTGGTTCATGGCAAGGATGCTTTCATCTCCCCATTTGCCTAAGTTCTTATCCCACCAGGATACATACAAAGCGTTTCCTGTTGAGCCTTCAACGCTTCTGGTATAAAGCAGCATCATGTTTCCTAAGCTATCGGCACCGAGGGTAGTATCAAGAGCTGCTTCTTCATCGAACAGAAGTATCGGATTTGCGCCTCCTCCGGATACAAGTGAATTAACATCATCCTCCGTTACTGCATATGTTTTTCCGTTTACCATGAATACCAGAAGGTTCTGGATTCCGCTCTTATCATCTATTGCCGCACGGATGAATTTCAGGCTCTGGAAAGCAGGATCGATGATTGCCTTACCGTCCTGCTGCGTAATCAAACTGCTGCCTGAATATAATCCGTCCCTTACTGAGTCAGGAATTATATCAAATGTATTTTTATTGCAATCTTCAAAATCAAAATATGTACGATACAGATAAGCAGTGCCCCATTTTCCGTTTGAGAAATTTCTTACATACATTCTCTTAACGGTGCAGTAATGAGTATTGCCGTCAAAGTTACTTGTTGTTTTTCCGCTTTCGTCAAAGTATGCGGTGCTTCTGGTCGTATAGGCAACTAAATATCCGTCGTCTGTCTTAGTCGCAGATACGGCTCCGATGGATTCTCCCTGTTCTCCTGAGATATCAACAGCTGTTCTTGTTGTCTTTCCGCCATTTTCGGTAACTGCAACAAGCTCGGTGCTGTTTCCGTTCATCTTTGCGGCATTTACCGCGGTCTGATACCACATAAGGAGCTGGGCCTTATCCGGTGTTGTTTCCATATTATCAAGTTCTGAATCTGAAAAGCCCTTTGCTTTCTTCATGTAATCCCTGAGATCAGAAAGTTCCTGCTGGTTTCCGCCGTAGCTTGTCATTTCAGGATAAAATGAAGCTCCGTCACAGGCAACCGGAAGGCTTCTTGCCTTACCGGCAGCTTCCGATATCACCTGATGTCCGGTAAATGCCGTTCCGCCGTTGACATTAAATGATGCTTTCTTTACGACCATGTTCTTTCCAAGCTCGGAAAGATCCGAAACGCCTTCCTTAAGTTGCTTCTCATATGTAGTCCATACAACAATGATGTTATCACCTGATGACGTCACATCAAACTCTATATCACCGGTGTTTTCTGACGGTGTTTTATGGTTATCTACAACAATATACGGTGTTTTGGATTCCGGATCGGCAGGGTTTTCAAGTCCCTGGGTTTCTCCGTATGAAATCACCTTGCTTAAAACAAGCTGAACTGCATCAGCATCATTCTTTGGTCCTTCTACTGCGATCGGGTAAACGATATAGCTTTCGCCTCCGGCTTCCACCGCCTTGTATGTGTAAGCGCTGTCCATCTTATCTGTCAGCTTGAACGCGGTTCCGGAAGCTCCGTAGCCTGAGAACTGGAACGGAACGCTCTTATCCTCCGGATCAAAAGCATTGCTCTCTGCTGTACTGAAAAGCCTCTGCGAGCGCGCTGTATTTGCCGGCACGGAAGTATGTATGCCAACAAGGTCATCTGCTTCGTTTGCATTATCGTCATCGCCTATCGGATAGAGCTGTCCTACCGCTTTCCATCCTTTATCAACTTGTGCTTCTGCTCCGGGGTATGCCTTGGTCAGGTAGTAATAATAACCAATCAGATCCATTGAATAATGGAATATCCATGCCGTGATATCTATTCCTACTGCAGCAATAAGAGCCAGATAGGTCATGTCGCTGTTTCTGGAATTGTCCGCAAGGTTGGTGCCTCCAAGCTGGAAAAGAACATTGGCATTTGCCTTAAAATAAAGTTCTACGCACAGTCCCGGAAGCGGATCCGCACCGATTCCGCCCTGGAAAAGGAAATCCAGATTTATTCCGGTATAGTTATAGTCAAATGTATGACCAACAATAAAAAGTTCCTTTGTATCATCGAAGACAGCCGGATCAGAGTTTTCACGGACAAAGAATCCTGCATAGAGATAATCTGCATCTCCGTCATACTTGAAACGCACATCGGTAGGCGCCTGTCCGTCTCCGTTCAGGGTTCCCTTTGCGATGATCTTTTTCTTGTTTCCGTCACTGTCAACATTTTTGAATACCTCGGGATCTTCCGAGATATACATGTTGACCTTTCCGTCCATCATAAGCCGTATTCCGTTAAGTGTCGTGGCTCCCAGCTTATCCTTTGCATTCATTTTGAATACGGCCCATTTTCCCGGTTCAACAGTTCCGCCCTCCGCTATCTTTCCGCACAGGCCGCTTACTGCAACTGATTCCAGTAACGTTCCTTCCTCTTTCTTAAGAGGGAATGAAGCATTTGCTGAAAATGTCACGGTAAAGGTAACCTTAACAAACAGATATGCGACCACGGCAAACCTGTACTCATATTTAAAGAATACCGATGCTACTAACTGAATTGCCAGGTTTGTTGCATTCCATATGCCTGCGATCTGGTCGTACTCGAGCGTCAGGGCAAACTTCACCGTAAACGAAATGGCAAAATTCCGGAAGTGTTTGTCGCCAGTATCTTTTGCCTTCTGATGGTTGGATGGATATTCATTACCGAAGAGTTTTGAAAAATCCATGCCTTTGACTGCACTTATGGTCTCTTTTGCCTGTCCTGATATAGGTGACGACCATGAGCCTTTTGACTGTTTATACGGATTATAGTCTTTTATTGTTTCATTATGAGCATTTCCGTCTTTGTCAATCCAGTGCCGGACAGTAATATTTTCATAGTGTACCGTTCCGGAAGCTTCAACATATTTGTAATGGTGTTCTTCTGTGAACTCCCCGTTTTTTTTAAGGCTCTCCGGATTAAGGTCTTTATGATATTCTGTCGTTACTTTTTCGCCTATTAATTTAGCACCTTCTTCGTCAAATACCTTTGTCTTCGTTACATTTTTTTCAATTGTTTCCCCGTCTGAATCCACATAATGCGCTGTGTCTTTTGTTGACCCGTCTTCGGATTCTTCCGTTTTACCTGAAGAGCTTTTGGAATATGTATACTGAGCTACAGGGATCCCGACAGAGATCAGCATCTTATTTCCGTCATAATTAGTCACATCAAAATAGGAAGAAAGCCCGAATGACAGTGCAGGAAGGTTCATATCTCCGGCGATATCCGCAGTCGGCATGGAATTTCCCGTATCGAACTCATCATTTTTCTGAGGTTCATCCAGCATATTGCTCATATCAATCGGTTCCAGCTGGGTCTTAAAGGTTCCCATTGCAATGCTTTCCGGTACGATATCAGCTAATGTCTTGATCTCCCTTTGTACCTGGGTATTTACGGTAAATGTGGAAATGCCGGTAAATGCTCCTAAATATCCGTTCTTATCCTGAACAAGATAGTTTTCTCCTCCATCATTGCTGATGGTAAAGTCCGGAAGGTTTTTAAGTGCATCTCCCGTATAAGGCACCCTTAAGTTGCCATGGAAATCCGTGCAGTTAAGAGGCTTCTGATTTCCTTCTTCTCCGACCAGAGCGCCAACATAGCTTCTGGTATTACCGCCAAGCGGCATATCAAGAGTCGAAAGCTTTGAAGCTGCTGCTCCGTAAAGAGCATGGTCTTCTGAGGTGTCTTTTATTTCCTGTTTATTCCCCTTCTCTCCTTTTTCTCTGTCAAAAGGCACAACAAAAGTTCCGGATGCCTGGATCACCCGGTAGCTCTTTTCTTCCTCGGTCATTCCGGCCAAAGTTGCTTCATCGGTAACGCCGGAAACAAAGGCCGGAAGCACCTGCAGAAGGTCATTGTTTAGTTTTTTGAGCGCCTTAGGTGTTACCGTATAATAAGTCTTAAGGAAATACTGGTGTACCGTTCCGTCCGGATCAATGGTCGGAAGTATTTTCTCTTCATTGAAATCCTCTGTGATCATACCCAAAGAATAATCACGGCTCTTAGCATCAACAATAAAATATCCGGTCTCTTCATCAAAATATCCGTCGATCTTTCCGTTTCCGTCAGCATCATAGAACAGTTCCGTATGGGATATAAGTACATTACAGTCGGAAACTTCGTCCTGGTATTCTCTATCATAAAAACGGAATGTCACTATGCCCGGTGAAAGATCCTGAAGCGTCAGTATGATGTCCTTATTTCCGGCATATTCCTGTCCGCCGAACAGGATAATATCTTCCGGATCCAGCCCGAAATTGATTTTCTGAATATTATCCGAATTTGGAGAAATCCGAGGATCCAGCAGTAGACTGCTTCCCTGTTTAATAAGAGATGACGCCGGAAGGGTAAGTATTTTCTGGGTAAAATAACTGTCCTTGTTTTCATCATATACGGATGATGTGTATGTTATCCTTCTTTCCAGACCATCTGAATCAAAGATGAAATTGTCATAGGCTTTCTGGAGTGATTTTTCATCATACATCTGTTTTCCGTTTGAATCCCTCGGAAGGGACGGAGACAGATCTACCTCAATAGTCTGTTGTCTGTTATATACGAAATTTATTGTATAAGTCTTGCTTAAATCCGAAAGCTCCATGTTGTCCCACAGCAGGGTCAGATAAAAACTACTGCATTCATTATTATCACCATCATCAGCCTTCTCCACTTTCGGGAAATACTTATTCCCTTCACTGTCCGTTAAAAACAGCGTCTGCTGTACTGTCTCTGCTGTCAGCGGAAGATAGGCTGCAGATTTGGCTACCTGGATCAAAAGCTGCGTGCCGGCATAAAGATGGCCCTTAGTGTCTACGCCACCCATGCCGTTTACAATGGAAACCTCCGGCTTCAGAACATCGTATACAGCTGAATTGGGATCCAGTACGGTATATTCCCCTGCAGCATCTGCATCATTTGCCGTAAATATACGAAGGCCGATCGACGTAGCATCAAATTTTCTTCTTGTAAAAACAAGAGATTTGATGGACGCTTTTCCGCTGGCATTTGTATAAGAGTCACAGGTCTGCTCCGGCCCTTGATTTCCGTTATAATGGCAGACCAGCTTCAGACTCATATTAAAAGGATCCGCCGAAAAATCAATTGCCTGATTTTTTACTGTCTGCGTTTTCTGTTCACCATCATACGGCCAGTCCTTTTTCCCGAAATAATGAGGACCGAAATTTGTTGACCAGTCAAAGCCTCCTCCCTGCATCGTGATCCACGGCTGAATATAGCGGTAGTGACTCTGTTTCTTCCAGCCATCGTCATATCTTAAAACTGCATCATAATCGAGATGTGCCTCCCAGGAAACTTTTGAAAAAAGGTATCCTGCATTTTCAATGTTAAGCTTTGCCGGCTCTGTTGTGGTTGCATCATGTCCGACTGTAAGCCTGCCCGGATCGCAGGAATAATAATTCCTTCCCTTATCACCTAAATCATGGCATGCCGTGCTGAAAACAGGGCTTATAGCATCCTCGTGATATCCTACCTTGCAGTTCTTATTATTTCCGAAAACCGCTTCTTCATCCACCCAGAACTGCTGGTTCAGATAATTAGAATCTCTGCTGAATTGCAGTGCCGGATAATCATAGGTATTGGTGTTAACATAGATACCGGTTAAAGACCTGCCTGCAGCTGTTTTATAAATATTCGGTTCTGCCTCGATTTCAGTATCGTTACGAACCAGCGCTTCCTTTGATTCAGTTATCTTGGCTGAGCTGTCGATGCCGTTTGCCCTGCTTGCAAAGGATGCAAGGTTTAACTGCCCTGAGTTAACGGCATTTCCGGAGCTGGTAAGAGCAACCGTAACGGTATCAGTCTTACCTGCTTTGCAGGCTTCCTCTGTTCCTCCACCTTTGACCTCGGTGATCTTTACCTTAAAGGTCTTTATGCCCTTTCGCATTTCTTCTGCGATAAGCGGAACTTTGATGCTTACGGTGTCAATATCACCCATAAGGGAAACTTCTTCTGAAACCTTCGTATACTGCTTCCCTGCAACTGCGGTTCCGTCCTCAGTTTCATATTTTACAGATACCGGATATCCGGTATCTCCTGTACGTACTAATGTTACAACGGCTTCCCCGTCATCCTGATCAAAAAGGACTTCTCCTGCTTCGAAATTGATCTCGGATTTTCCCATAGGCTCATTATCCTTGATGCCGAGAGCAAGTGAATTACAGATGGTGGAGTATGTTCCGCCGTAGCAACCTGTGATCGTAAAAAGGGCAACCTCATCAAGCTCCTTAATCTCATCATCTATTGCCTTTACAATAATGGTCTTTACCCATTCATCCTCAGCAAAGGTAAGTTCAAAGGTGCTTGATTCGAATTCGTTTTCAAAGTCAATCTTTGTATATTCTGGTTCGGGATCTTTTTCTATATCTTCCGGAACTTCCTTGGCTGCATCATCCTCCGGGTCATATTCATAACCATAGATCAGTGTCGCCGTTGCAAAGCGTTCTTCACCTATTGTATAGATGCAGCGGAAATCATTTTCGTAATTTTCATCCTCAACATCAAGGGCCTCAGACGCTAACGGAAATACCTGTTCTTTCATTCCCTCAACTTCATTCCAGCGTTCCAGTGCGAAATTGTAGCTCTGCCAGAAGTAGGAATCCGCAGTGAGTTCAACAGGCTCACTGTCTTCTATGTCCTGCATGATCTTTACATCATATTTTTCTGTTTCTTCATTCCAGAAAGCTTCCAGATATACACCCTCAGGAGCCGGTAAGATCGGATCCGTTCCGAGCGCCTGATACTGTGCTATAGGAATCGGCTCTTCAAAGGATATCTCTATGTCATCCCTTCCGGATGCTGCATAGCCATAGGTCAGGGAGCCATCTTCCAGCTGCGCTACCATCGGGTCAAACTCGATATAGGCGGTAGCCCTGCCTTTAGTTCCTCCCAGACGGTATACGGGAATAACGATCCTGTTAGCTCCGTCTTCGGAGCTTTCACTGATATTCAGATCATAATCACCAAAAGCAAATGTTCCGTAAGGGAATTCATTTTCTCATGTCGGATCATATGCCAGCGGCACTCCGTCCTTTACGTTGATGGTAATATCTTCCTGCGATTTGATGTTCAGACTTTCGGTGTTTATAAGTGCGAAAGAATCTACCGGCAGCGACGTGATAAGCAATGCTGCAGCTAATATTCCTGTGATGATTTTTGAAAGTTTTTTCATAATATAGTTTCCTTTGCTCCCGATTTTTGTAAGGATAATTAATGTATTAAAAAATAAAACTCATTTTTAAAGTGTATATTATTATACGATAAATATTCAGTTAAGACAAAATCTTTCGGATTTCGTCCGGACGCTTGCCTTTCGAAGAAAGGCGCATGATCTCATGCAGAATCGGATCTACATGAATAAAGAATTTTTTCAAGCCGGCACAAAGGTAGTACTGTCCTTCTTCATCGTCCTTACTGAGTCCAAAGCGGTCCTTCGGACAACCGCCATTACAGCAGGCCAAATATCGGCACTCTCTGCATTCTTTCGTTAGCCCATCTCGCTTAAAATTACCGAAGGCTCTCTGCTCTTCGCTTTCCAGCATATCTTTCAAAGTTTTGTATACAGTGGTTTTATCCGGTTCTGGAACAGAACCTCCTAAGGTTCCCAGCCGGTGTTCATGATCTACAAAATGGTCGCAGGAATAGATGCTGCCGTCTTCTTCTGCTATAATTGCCCGCCCGCAGGTCGGTGCCATCCAGCAAAGGCTGGCTTCACCGCCGGCCCATACCTTTGCCGTTTCTGCGAAAAGCTGCACATCCAGTTTTCCTAAATCCTTTCGCACCCATTCATCAAAAACTGCAATCAGAAAATCGCCGTATTCGTCCGGCGAAACGGACTCTTTGGAAAACGTCCCATCGCCTTTCCGAACCACGATCGGAATGAACTGCATCCACTCCGCCCCTAGATTCTTCAGGCCATTATAAACACCAACCGGATCCTTGGCACTATCCGAGCTGACCGTACATAAGAAGTCCACATGAACGCCCGCTTTCCGTAGTTTTTCCACGTTTCGAGCAATCTTATTATAGGTCGGATTCCCACCGGCATCGGGACGATTCTTGTCATGGACCCATTTTGCCCCATCCATGCTTAAGCCCACGTCAAAGCGGTTTTCTTTCAGGAATTTCGCCCAGGCATCATTTATAAGGAGCCCATTGGTCTGGAGATTGTTCCAGACCGCCCAGTCTTCCGGTAAATATTTCTTTTCCAGTTCAACAACTTTTTTATAAAAGTCCATGCCGGCGATAGTCGGCTCTCCACCATGCCATACGAAAGATACTACCGGACCGGGACTGGCTTCGATCGTTTCCTGAATCAGCTGTTCCAGAAGAGAAGAACTCATGCGGGCCTGCTTTTTATGGGTCGAGTACTGCCCCTTGTCCAGATAATAGCAGTAATGGCATTTCATGTTGCAACGGCTGCCCACTGGCTTAGCCATGACAACAAAGGGGTCACTTGCCGTGCCCCCGCCGTTGTTCTTCTCTATCAATTTTTTCTGTTCAATATTGTTACTCATTTCAAATGCTTGTCAAAGAAAGCCAACGTCTTGTTCCATCCATCCATGGCTGCTTCCTGACGGTACATCGGGCTGTGATAATACCACATGCCATGACCCGCTCCATCGTAACGATGGAATTCGTATTCCTTGCCTAATTCTTTTAATCTGGCTTCCAGAATATCTACTTCTTCCTTCGTCGGGCTAACATCTTCGTTGCCGAAAATTCCCAACAGAGGGCACTTAAGGTTTTCTGCATAATCGATCGGTGCTACCGGTCTCTTCGGTGTCAGTTTTTCCGGAGGGGTAACTACGCCGCCACCCCAACAATCTACTGCTGCATCCACACCTTCTACAGTACATGCTGCCAGGAAGGTATGGCGTCCGCCACTGCACATTCCGATAACACCGGCTTTCCCGTTGGAGTTTGCCTGATTATGTAAAAAACCAAGAGCACTTGCTGTATTTTCCATTACCTCGTCATCACTGGCTCCGCCTGCTTCCATCGCCTTCTTTGCCACTTCTGCAGGAGTTCCATGTCCGAATTCCTCATAAAGGTTCGGACAGATTACGCTATAGCCGTGCTGGGTAAAACGTCTTGCTGCTTCGCGGCAGAACTCATCCCAACCAGGCATATGCGGAATCAGAACGATTCCCGGATAAGGACCATTGCCTAAAGGTCTGGACCAGTATCCCCGGACATATCCGCCATTCTCTTTTGGAATCATGACGGTCTCGGCGATCATACCTTCATACTCGCCGGTATTCAGATCATTCCACATAAATTAGACTCCTTTCATTTTTCTTTTCTTTATTTTATTCCAGCCTTATTCATCTAGCAACTAAATAGTTGAATTTATTGCGGTTTAATAAACGCCATGTTATACTGACTCCAAAGCATAATATTTATTGGAGGGAAAAATTATGACTCTTACACCTAGAGAAAACTATCTTCGTGTGTTAAACCGCGAAATTCCTGAGTACGTTCCTTCACCATACGATCCATATCGTGACATGGTAAAAGAAGATCTTCTTACCCCTGCTGTAGCTCCAGAAGGAACTATCGTTACATCCTTCGGCGTTGAATATGTTGGATGCCCAGAACTGAACATGGGTGCTATGCCAAATCCAAACAAGATCATCTGCCCAGACATCACCGAATGGGATAAATATGTTCATCATATCGATATTTCCAACCGTGACTGGGAAGCTTACTACAAACCACAGGAA
This sequence comes from Lachnospiraceae bacterium, assembly GCA_045600845.1. Taxonomy (GTDB): domain Bacteria; phylum Bacillota; class Clostridia; order Lachnospirales; family Lachnospiraceae; genus RGIG5612. Next base: position 29,435 of record JAZRYR010000024.1, read on the forward strand.
GCAAACTGGGACAGAACAAACCATGTTCTTTCCATCGGCGGATCCGATTACTGGCTGACCGCAGTTTCTTTCATGGGATTTGAAAATGCTGTATTAGCTATGTATGAAGAACCAGACGCATTCAAAGAAATGTTAGAGTATGTTGCTGATTTCTATATCGAAGTTATGAAACAGGAAATCTATTACTGCAAACCGGATATCTTCGGTATCATGGATGATGACTCCGCTTATCGTATGCCTTTCTTCTCCGTGGATATGTATCGTGAATTCTTCAAACCTCTTCAGCAGAGACATATCGACATTGCTCATGAGAACGGCATGATCGTTACCCGTCATGACTGTGGCAAATGCGAGCAGTTTATTCCGGACTGGATTGAGATGGATGTTCGTGCTTGGAATCCTGCACAGGTTTCTAACGACCTTAAGGGCATTAAGGCAAAATATGGTAACCTGCTGACCCTCGAAGGCGCATGGGATAACCAGGGTGAATTAGGCCGCGCAGACTGTGACATTCAGTACCTGAAAGATGCTCTGGCTGAGTACGTTGATACCTTCGCTCCTGGCGGTGGATTCACATACAGTGCACACCTTAGCGCACGTCCAACCGAGCCTGGCTTCGATGAGCGTAACCAGATTATCCGTGACTTCTACGAAGACTATGTTCGTAATTACTACAAAAACCACTAATTCATAAATTTGGATCATCCAAAAAAGAAAGGGCGCGTGAAAAAATTTTCATTTCTCACACGCCCTGTTTAATCTTTATAATTCCGGTGTCATACGAATGGACATTTCCGAACCTCAGCAGCCTCATTTAACAACGCTTCCCAGCATTTCCGTCATTTTCCTAATTTAAGCTAAATTGACGGAAATCCAAAAAAAGCCTTCTGTTAACCTATAATTGCCGATGCATAATTCCAAAATCATGCCTTCTGTGGCTTTCGGTAATTTTAGAATATTTTAAAAACAGATTTTGCTGTGGTCAGCAAAAGGTTGTTGTCGTAAATCAATTTCAACACTGCACTCTGCTCTATGACATCTACGATTTTTGTTCCGAAAGAAGTCTGGGAGATTGCCATAATGATCAGGCAGATGCACCAGATTACCAGCGCTCCTTCCACCAATCCAATAATGGCGCCAAACAGCCGGTTCACGCCCCGGATAATAGGAATCCGTCCGATGACACCGATGACCCGGAGAAGAATCCGGAGAATCAGATAAATTACAATCAGAAGAATAATATAGGAAATTGCGTTGATGACGGTAATCGAAAGCCGGGCGCTTAAATAATCCTTAAAGTTTCCTACCCCATACTCCGCATAGCCACTTTTTTCGTTTTTCTCGCAGATATCCTCTTTTATGAATTTCGGTAGAGGCAGTCCGTCAATCACTTTCTCCTGAGCCTCTTCTACCTTATTGATCACATCCCTTGTTAGTCCATTAATTCTCTTCTCTACAAAAGAATCGATGGATTTCTCAACAGCGGTGCCAATAAAAGTTCCTTGTAAAAATTTAGAAAAATGGGGCGCGATAAGACCTGCTGCCACAATGGTCACCACGAGTGCCAGGGTTGTCAGAATGATGCGTAAGAATCCTTTTCGGTATCCATTAAAAATACAAAACAGCAAAAAAAGTATTACGACAATTGTTGCTATCAAAGATGCTGTTCCCATTTTTCTCCTTTCCCAATCTTACATTTCCGGATAAACCGGTTTTTATTTCATCCGGATAAATTCTGTGTCGGAAGAGGATGCTAAAACGAAATCCGTTCCTTTTCCGCAGTAACACATGCTGAAGATACCGTCTTCCATCTCCTGTTCTGTCTTTTTTATCCCGCTAAAACTATACATTTCACAATCGCTGCGGGAATACAGAAGAACATTCTTTCCGGCAAACAGCACATGATTATATACGAAATCAAAGTCCTTTGTAAAAACTTCTTTTCCCTTCATATCCAGGACTTTCAAAAGGTAGTTTGCTTCTCCTTCTTCATTTGTCACAATCCTACCTAGGTATTTTTCATTAAAGAAAATGCTCTGGATTTCTTCTCCCAGATCCAGATTTTCATATACCAACTCCGGTATGCCGTTAAAATCATAAATGGAAATGGCATTATCGCCTACTACGCAGACTTTGTTCTTTTCCATAAATCGGACGGTGGTCAGAATTGTGGATTTATATTGGTTGAAGCCTCCCACAACCATGTCCTCGCCCCCGTTTCCGTTAGCAAAATCATAAAATACAACCTTCGATTCCAGCGTTCCTTCGCTGACATATACATAAGCTGCTGCCAGCTTCGATCCATCCGGCGCAAGGGCAATGTCCATCAGATAACCGCTGGAAGCAAACACGCTCTTGGCAGTTACCAGCTCATTGCCGTCTTTATCCATAACCTCGATGTAGTTGGAGTCTGCTTCGCTGGTTGCTGCTGCCACGATGCCCTGATCGGAAATCTCCAGATCCGTAATGCTGTGAGACAACGTAATCCGGTTTACCAATCCGCTGGCATCATATAAGAAAATGTCCTTTCCTTTCATGTCCGCCACAGCAAAATAAGAGCCGACAACCGCCGTCATCGGTTGGGTCATTTCAAAGCTTTCTGCCCAATGGATCCCCTTGCTGTCAAAATAAGTAACACCTTCGCTGCTGCATCGTACAAATCCATCGTTATAGGCAAATACACTGGTTTGTTCATCCGAGTTCGCAAGGTCCAGACTGGCCAGCACTTTATATTCGGAGAAGGTGCGGAACCGGAAGAACAGAAAAAGACCAACAGCGGCAAGGAGAATTACCGCTGTGGCTACAATGAGAATGGTATTTCTTTGTTTTTTCCTTCTGTTCTGGGAAAACTGTTTGTTTCCCGATGGTATATTATTTTTACGTTGTTGTCTTGGCATTATTTAATCTCACCATTCATAAGGTCTATGGCCTGCATGATGGTTTCTGCTTTTCCGTCTTGAATCAAGGAAATCATCGTGTCAATTTTATCTGGGGACATATTCTTCTTGCCCAGATATCCGCTGTAACTATTTGCCAGGTTTTCTGAGATGGCTCTGACAGCGACTCTCTTTTCTTCCAGATCTTCTTTCATTCCATTCAGCTCACTTTCCATCTGTTCGATGGCCGGCATATTTTCTTTCTCAATTTCTTCTTTGATCTGGACTGCAGTTTCTTCTTCAAATACTCTTAAGGCTTCTTCTCTTGCTTTTGATTTTTCATCTACTACCTGCTGCGCCTGAGCGATTTCATTATCAAAGATCTGAAGATCGTAACCAGATTCATCTTTATCGGAGCGGATGCCCTTTGTAATCTTTTTGATTTCTTTCTGGCTTTCTTCAATGATATTTCTCTTCGCGCGGGCAGCTTCGATTACTTCGCCTTTTCCTTTGGAATGGGTCGTAATGAAAATAATGAAGTAAATGGCGGCAAAGAAAACAACCACTGCTAAATATACTAAAATTTTTAACAACCACTGATCCGATTTTACCAGCAGACATACGGCATTTGGAATAACACCTAAGGCAAGAATTACGGTGATGATAAACGCCAGGAAGTTCTTTCCGGTCTTTGGTGCAAACAGGGAATAATAATAGAAAGAATTACAGAAAGAAGGCACTCCTTTTTCTTTGAACTGGGCTTTGATTTCTTTCTTTGTGCTGTCAATTTTCGCAGTAAGGTCTGCCGTTTCGTTTTGTACTCTATTGTTTACGGCGGTGGCTTTCGCTTCTCTTCTTTTCTTTTCCGCTTCCTTCAACACCTTCGTAGCTTCATCAACGACTTCGTCCTGAGCTTTCTTCAGGTCGCTGCGTCGTTCTTTGGTAGCCGTAAATATCTTTTCTGCCATATATTTCTTTTGGCTTTCTAAATCTTTTTCTTTTGCCTTAACCGCCATTTCCGCCTCGGAAACAGCCGATGTTTTATCCGCTTCATCCATAAGCTGGACTTTTACTTTTTGAAGTTCGTCTACTCCTCCACTTAAAAAATTATCCATCGCAACCTCCTTTAAAGTTGTGCAAAAACCTTTCCTATACTATCGTTTATGATTAAATTTGCTAAATTGTCTCTCGGTGTTGTGCTCTTATTGATAAGTACGAGTTTGTTTCCTCTATAATAATCGATCAGTCCTGCTGCCGGATAAACCACCAGGCTGGTGCCACCGATAATTAACACATCTGCTCTCGAAATTGCCTTTACAGCACCTTCGATTACTTCCGAATCCAGGCCTTCTTCATAAAGAACCACATCCGGTTTGATCATGCCACCACAGGCATCACAGGTCGGAACACCATCCCCTGCTGCCATGTATTCCGGTCCAAAGAATTTTCCGCATTTCGTACAGTAATTTCTATGAACGCTGCCATGAAGCTCATAGACGACTTTGCTTCCGGCCGCCTGATGAAGCCCGTCAATGTTCTGGGTGACTACGGCTTTCAGTTTTCCTTTTGCTTCCAGTTCCGCAAGTTTTAAGTGGGCAGTATTCGGCTTTGCATCCAGAATCAACATCTTGTTCTTATAAAACCGGTAAAATTCCTGCGGATTTCTTACGAAAAAGGTATGACTTAAAATCGTTTCCGGCGGATAATCATATTCCTGGTTATACAGACCATCTACGCTCCGGAAATCCGGAATATTGCTCTCGGTGGAAACGCCGGCTCCACCGAAAAATACAATGTTTTCGCTTTCTTCCACCCATTTTTTTAATTGACTGATGTTGTCCATAACAATCTCCTTGTTGAAACGACTTCTTAATGTTACAATCCCACTATGTTCAGAATGTGGGGAAAACTATTTAAAAATAATAAAATGCTTGCGGACCATGTGGCCGTTAACGACAATTACGAGCTCTCCCGAACCAAAAAGGTCTTTGAAGGGCTGGATGAAATCTGTCGGGAATTTAATTTAAGCATTCCTCTGTGGCTGGACAGCAATGTTTCAGAATTCAAAAGAATTTCCAAAACCCGGTTCCTTTCTGATTCCTTTATTGAAGAAATCGAGTTTGACTACCTGGAGATTCAGGTCATCGAAGAGGATTACTAAATCTTAACCGTCCTATGGGCGGTTTTATTTTTTGTATTTCGCCAGAATCTCTTTAATGTTCTTTTTATAAGTTTCTACACCTGGCTGGTTAAATGGGTTCACGCCTTCTACATAAGCACTGATGCCACAGGCATACTCGAAGAAATAGAACAGCTGTCCTAAATAAAATTCCGTCCGTTCCGGAACACGAAATAAAATCTGAGGCACATCGCCGTCGGAATGGGCCTGACAGGTTCCTGCCAACGCCTGTAAGTTCAGCCAGTCTACATTCTTTCCTTCCAGATATTTAAAACCGTCAAAGTCTTCCTCAAAAGCTGGAATTCCTAATACACCTTTCGTCGGTTTGATTTCAATAATGGTTTCAAAAATATTCCGTTCGCCGTCCTGGATCATCTGTCCCATGGAATGAAGGTCCGTTGTAAAAGTCAGGGAAGCCGGGAAGATTCCATAGCCGTCTTTTCCTTCGCTCTCGCCAAACAACTGTTTCAGCCATTCGGAGAACATCTTCAGGTCCGGGTCATAGCTTTCGAAAATTTCAATATATTTATCCCAGGAATACAGCTGCTGCCGTAAAGCCGCATAGCCTACCGCATCGCTGACTTCCATCTCTCCGGTCTCGTTTGCTTCTTTGGAGTCGTCCGATTTCTGCAAACAACCTTCTTGTTCAACCGTATCTGCTGCCTGCTCCGTCAGCTCTTCTCTCATGGCTGCCGCGCCTTCCATCAGCGCATCAATATCACAACCTGCTGCCGCAATCGGAAGAAGACCCACCGCAGTAAGAACAGAATACCTTCCGCCGATATCATCCGGAACGACGAAAGTTTCGTAGCCTTCTTTCTCTGCTAAGGCTTTCAGCGCACCTTTTTCTTTATCGGTGGTCGCATAAATTCTCTTCGCCGCTTCTTCTTTTCCATACTTGTCTTCCAGTGCTTTCCGGAAAATACGGAAGGAAATGGAAGTTTCCATAGTGGTTCCGGATTTAGAAATTACATTTAAGGAAAAGTCCTTATCTTTTACCAGGTCCAGAACGGTCTTAATGTAGGCAGCATTCATGTTGTTGCCGGCGAAGAAAATCTGAAGGTCCGAACCGTCGGCACATTTTAAGTTGTGCATTCCGCCCTTCAGAAAATCGATGGCTGCGGCTGCTCCTAAATAGGAACCGCCAATCCCACAGACAACCAAAGCTTTGCTGTCCTTACGGATTTTTTCTGCTGCCTTTTTGATGCGTGCAAACTCTTTTTTATCGTAATTTATCGGAAGATCTACCCAGCCTGTGAATTCTGCTCCAGGACCTCTTTTATTTAAAAGTACATCCTGTGCAAACAGAGCCTCCTCCATAAATTGTTCCATTTCATAATCCGGCAATTCCTCAATGCCGAAAAAACACATTTCCAGATTGTTCATTTTATAAACTCGATTTCTCCAGATAGTCTCTCTGCTTCTGGGTTAAGGTATCTATATTCTTTCCAAGGAATTCCAGTTTTCTTAAAGCAACCTCGTGGTCTACTTCTTCCGGAACCTTGATCAGTTTTTCGGTTAACGCGTCTTTATTCTCTACTAAATATTTTACGGAAAGAGCCTGGATTGCGAAGCTCATGTCCATGATTTCAGCCGGATGTCCGTCTCCTGCTGCCAGATTAACTAATCTGCCTTCCGCCAGAACGTAAATCCAACGTCCGTCTTTCTGTTTGTAGCCCATAATGTTCTTACGCATTTCCATAGACTCTGCGCAATTGGCTCTCAGCCATGCAACGTCCACTTCTATGTCGAAATGTCCGGCGTTGGAAAGAATTGCGCCGTCTTTCATCACGGCGAAATCTTCTTCCGTAATAACGTCAGTGCAGCCGGTAACGGTAATAAAGAAATCACCGATCTTGGCAGCTTCCTTCATTGGCATTACTTCAAAACCATCCATAACGGCTTCGATGGCTCTTACCGGATTTACTTCGGTTACGATAACTTTAGCGCCAAGACCTTTCGCTCTCATGGAAACGCCTTTGCCACACCATCCATAGCCTGCAACTACAACGTTCTTTCCGGCGATAATCAGGTTCGTGGTGCGGTTGATGCCATCAAATACAGACTGGCCGGTTCCGTACCGGTTGTCGAAGAAATGCTTGCAGGCTGCTTCATTAACCATAACCATAGGGAACTGTAACTGGTTAGCTTCCGCCATGGCTTTCAGACGGATGATACCGGTCGTGGTCTCTTCACATCCACCGATTACATGCTGGAGCTTGTCCTGCATTTCCGTATGGAGCATATGAACTAAATCGCCGCCGTCGTCCACGACGATGTTACAGTTATGCTCTAAAACTGCCTTTATGTTATCGAAATATTCTTCTTCGGTGCAATCGTACCATGCGAATACTTCGATTCCGCTTTCTACTAAAGCTGCTACTACGTCGTCCTGAGTGGATAACGGGTTGCTGCCGGTTGCAAATACTTCTGCGCCGCCAGCCTTCAGGACCTGACAAAGATATGCGGTCTTCGCTTCCAGATGAACCGAAAGAGCTACCCGGATTCCCTCGTAAGGTTTCGTTTTTTCAAATTCTTCCTTCAGCATAGAAAGAAGAGGGCAGTTTCTGCGTACCCATTCGATTTTCTGATGTCCGGATTTTGCCAGAGTGATGTCTTTAATATTGCTCATAATTTTGCCTCATATATTTCTGCGGTTTTGCCGCGTTTTTGCTTAGTTTTCGGTTCCGCGTCCGTTTACTCTCTGCATTTACTGCTTCGCTTTTTCTTTCGCCTTTATATTTTCAGCATCCCTAAACGGTCTGCGATTTTTTCTACTTCATAATATACCCGGTCTACATCTACCGTCAGGATTTCATTCTTCTCCATAACAATTTTTCCGTCGATGATTACCGTTTCGACTTCACGGCCGGTTGCGGAATATACTAATCCGCTGACGATGTTGCAGCTCGGGAAGAATTCCGGCTCGTAAAGATTCAGGATGGAAATGTCGGCCAACATCCCCTCCTTAATTTCACCTAACTCGCCTTCCATGCCAATGGCCTTCGCACCGTTTATGGTTACATAACGGAGGATGTCCTGGGCGCTGATGCACTGGGCCTTTTTCATGTCACCCTTGTAAATCAAAGCCGCCATATTCATTTCCGAGAACATGTTCTGGGAATTATTACTTCCGCAGCTATCGGTACCGATACAGCAGTTTACGCCTGCTTTCAGGAATCTCTCTGCCGGCATGAAGCCGTTGCCTAATTTCATGTTGCTCTTTGGATTTAAGGCAACGCTGACTTTATGTTCTTTTAAGATCTGGATGTCTTCATCGGATACGTTTACGCAATGTGCCGCAATGGTCGGAACATCGAAAACGCCCAAGTCTGCCACATATTGAATTGGGGAGCATCCATGTTCTGCGAGGCAGTTTTCTACTTCACTTTCGCTCTCTGCCAAATGAATGGTCTGACCTACGTTATGCTCTTTCACCAAATCCACAATTCGTACCAGATTGTCCGCAGGACAGCTGTACGGTGCATGCGGTCCGAACCAGAATTTTAAGGTGCTGACATCTTTGAAAGCTTCCTTCTCTGCTAAAAATTCGTTAACCTGGTCTTCCGTATGTGGGTTTCCTACCGGACCGTCCATTCCCCTGGTTAAAACCGCCCGCATACCCATCTTATAAGCAGCTCCGGCGCATGCGCTTTCCGGTCCTTCCAGAGCTCCCCCTTTGCTGGATTTAATATACATATCCACATAGCTGGTGGTTCCTGTTTTTATCATCTCAATATTATCGAGGAGAGTTCCCCAATAACAGTCTTCTTCCGTAATATAGTTTTCTGCCGTCTGAACTTTATTCAGCCAATCCCAGAACAGCATATCATCCGCATAGTTTCGGAAAAAGCTCATATAGGCATGGGTATGAGCATTGATGATTCCTGGCATTGCCAGTTTATCTTTGCCATCAATCTCTTTTTCCGCTACAAAATTCTCTGGTGCTTTATCCAAAGAAACAATACGGTTTCCGGAGATATAGATGTCGTGATTTTCCAGTGTAAATTCTTCTTTATGAACTAAAGTTTTGATGTTTTTGATTTTAATTTCCATTTTTTCCCTCTTAATTTTCATCACGAAAAAGCCCGAAAGCTTTTACGGGCATATTTTTCCAAATTTATTTTATCGTAAATCAATCTTTATAACAACCCTCTTATATTGTATAATAAGAAAAAATATCGTGTCTTTTTTTGATTCACGATGTTGAAAACATTCTTGTAGCTACGAACAGGAAAGGCATGCAAAATGAAAAAAATTCTTCTCACCGGCGGTGGCACCGCAGGACATGTAACACCGAATATTGCTCTGATTCCTTATCTGAAAGAGGCAGGGTTCGAAATAGAATATATGGGTTCTTATGAGGGCATCGAGAAGTCCCTGATGGAAGCCCAGGGCATCCCTTACTACGGAATTTCTTCCGGCAAGCTAAGAAGATATCTCGATATAAAGAACCTGACCGACCCGGTAAGAATCCTGAAAGGCCTGAGAGAAGCGAGGAAATATATGAAGGAACATAAACCAGATATTGTATTTTCCAAAGGCGGCTTCGTTTCTGTTCCTGTTATTTTTGCAGCTGCAGAGTGCCACATCCCGGTAGTAATCCATGAGTCGGATTTATCTCCTGGCCTGGCAAATAAGCTTTCCATTCCGAAAGCTGCCAAAGTCTGCTACAACTTCCCGGAAACCAAGCAGTATCTGCCAGAAGGCAAATCGGTTCACACCGGTCTTCCGGTCCGCAACGAACTCCTTGCTGGCGATCCACATAAAGGCTATGAATTCTGTGGCTTTCCGGAGGACAAACCACTTCTGATGATTATCGGCGGAAGCCTTGGCGCACAGAGAATTAATGAGACCGTCCGCCTGGCTTTAGATGAACTTCTTGAAACTTTTTATGTCGCCCATGTCTGTGGCAAGGGAAAGATGGACGAAAGCTTTGAAGGGATTCCGGGTTATAAGCAGTTTGAATACGTAAGCAAAGAACTGCCAGACCTTTTCGCAGCTTCCAGCCTGATTATTTCCCGTGCTGGGGCAAATGTAATTTATGAAATCGCTGCTCTGAAAAAGCCTTCTCTGCTCATTCCTTTAGGAACCGACCAGAGCCGTGGGGATCAGATTCTGAATGCAAAATCCTTCAAGAAACGTGGCTTTGCAGAGAATCTGTTTGAAGACGAATTAAGCCGTGAGTCCTTGATTAACGATGTTATTGAAGTAAATAAAAACCGTCTCTCTTATATCCAGGCCATGACCGAGGCTGGTAGCGACAACGCCGCGCAAAAGGTAACCGAAGTCATTCTGGAAGTACTGAATGGAAAATAAATTTTCCTTTTGGACATAAAAAGATAAATATTCCTTACTTTTTACAAAAAAAGACAAGAAACAGCCCCGTCATTTTCAGTGGGGCATATCGTAGAAAGTGATAGCCCAAATGGGCGGAATTTTTAAAGATAATGGGCTTGATTTTGACCAGAATCAAGCCCATTAATAAAAAAATGGTCTACTTTCTTATAAAAGTAGACCAAAACATAAAGATTTTCTGAAATTCTGGGCGAAAACGGGACCAAGGTTTCATAATTATTTGAAATAATGGTCCTTTCACAGGGCCTTTCAAGAATTCATTTTCAGGTCCTTTCAAGAGTCCCTTCGTGAATCCATTTGCAAGTCCTTTTGCGGGTTCATTGGTGGATTCATTGGTGGATTCATAAGAATGTGCGATAATTATTTCTGTAAATAAATCTTCTATGACAAGTTTATTAAAACAATCACGATCACCGGTTTAGCAGGTGGTTTATTGTAATGGCACCGCCATACAATTATAGGCTGGGCAGCAGTATCCGCTGTCCAGCCCTTTTTATTCTGATGATTAGCCTTCGTACGTGATGACCCCTTTCACCATAGACTTTGCCCTAATTTCTGATTAACATCGTCTATCAATTGACATCGTTCATCGATGGGTATCCTCCATTTATTTCAGCGCTTCTTTGATCTGAACCAAAGCTGCTTCTAATTTTTCGGTATCCTGCTCGCCTGGTTTCCATCCGAAAATAACTTCCTGGTCTTTATATCTAGGAATTAAGTGAATATGGAAATGGAAAACGCTCTGACCAGCGCATTCATTATTGTTCTGAAGAAGATTGAAACCATCTGCGCCAAATACATCGGTCAAAACCATGGCCATCTTCTTTGCCAGCTTATAAGCTTTTCCGATCAACTCTTCCGGAATTTCATAAATATTAGCATAATGCTCTTTTGGAATAATCAGAGCATGTCCTACGGTCACCGGACCAGCATCAAAAATAACCTTAAAGTCGTCGTCTTCATAAAGCGCATTTGTTGGAATGTCGCCGTTTGCTAATTTACAAAAAATGCATTCTGGATCTTTCATCTTTGTTTCTTCCTCCCACCGTAAAAAGATATTGTTAAAATTATACCGAACAAGAAGCCTGCAATGTGTGCCACTGCGTCAACTTGTGAATTCGTAAAGTTGGAATAGAACAGGAACAGCAACACGATGCCGATCCGCACCCACATCATGCTCTTGCTTAATCTTCCTCGGTTCTTATAGGTCAGAACAACCACCGCTCCAATTAAACCATAAATGGCTCCGCTGGCGCCTGCGCATACCGTATTGACTCCCATGAAATAATAGTACGCACAGGAGATTAGTCCGGCACCAATGCCCGAAAGCATATAGATTAATAAATACTTCACATGGCCGACAGTTCGCTCCAGATTAAAACCGGCAATACCTAAATATAACATATTTCCCAGCAGATGCTGAAAATTAAAATGCAGGAACATACTGGTCAGAATCCGCCAGAACTGATGGTCTTCAAAGACATATGGGCCGAAGCTTCCACCCATGGCGACCATATAACCGGCATTTTCCGGATCCCCTTTCAGCAAAAGAATGATAAACCAAATGACATTTATGGCAATCAATACGATTGTTATAAAAGGAAGATTCTTTATCTTATTTTTTATCCTGTTTGCAGATGAGGAAGTCCCTTTGGCTGTCGTTCCTTCGGATCCCCAACCGGAAGTCCCTTTGGTCGTTCCCCAGGAAGAGGAATTCTCTCTGGTCGTAGTTCCTACCGTTCCCCAGGCGTTGGTTTTTCCGGCAATCAGCGTCTTTTCGATTCCATAACGCATTCCATAGAAATCATCCGGCATATCATCATAAATCAAAAGCTGCCGTTCCTCTTCATCCACTATCCACAGATTAATATCCGGAAGCCGGACAAAGTGTTTGTCTCTTTCAATATCATCCGTAACCAGAAGAAACAAAATATTGTCTTCGGAAGCATGAGACATTATCTGGCTTTTAAAATTCAGAACCGTGCTCTCCATCATTACCCGGCTTTGGGTACTATGCAAAAGCACACAGAAAATCATCTCTCCATCCACCCGATTCACAACAATCGTGTAGTCAGGTCCGGAGACATTTGTCTGCGCAAAATTCTGTTGTCCAAAAAATTGAATTAACTCGTCATAAACCATGTCCTCATTTTAACAACATTTCCACTTTTCTTCAACGCTGATAAAACTTTCTGCCTTCGGAATCCAGTTCCTTTTCCGGATTCGGCCCCATAAATAACTCTTTCCCAAAATCATAAAATTCAAACCCAAAATCATAGTCCGCCTCTTCTTTTACAGTTTCAACTGCGTAAGAATCTATTAAGTTTTTATAACAAAACTCTTCCCCGTTATACTCATACTCCCGGAGCCGGTCCATGAACTCCCCGTTATTAATGTCTTCTAAGACATCCAGAACTCCCCGGCCCTTCAGATAACGGGACAGCTTTACAAAAAAGGAAGGTTCTTCGACTTCTCCGGTATATACTTTTTTCCCCGGTTCTTCGAACGACACCGGAGGGATTTCCGGATTCTTAATAACCGCTTCCTCTGCAAAATCAAAAATTTTATATCTGGAATTATTGTCTTCGCTTAATACTGCCAACAGATCCGTGATAGTAAAATTATCCGTCTGCGTTTTTTCATACAATTCATATGCCAGATGCACCGCCTGATTGTCTTCATAGTCTACCATCGGAAGAATACTCCCGAACAATTCCCGTAATTGCCACGCAATATTTTCATTATAAAAAGGGTAATAGCAAAATTCAAAATTGTTTTCCTTTTGGTTGATAAATATGCATTCTTTTTTTAGAATCACATCGCCCGGATCTAAAAGATATTCATCCAATGCTGAAATCATGGTCTTCAGGGATAATAACAGAACCTGCAAATGATCAAAGGACATTTTCTTTTTTTCAAATTGTTTGGAAAAAACCTGCAGGGAGGAAACATCATAAAGAAAATTGATTTCCCCATTTATTGCTTCGTAATCAAACTTCAATACTCCGGTAATCCGGTTGTTTAACAGCATCTGGATCTTAAAATTACTCTCTTTAAACTCCGGCACTTTTTCAATTACCATGTAATTACGATTAATGTTTTTCTTAAAACTTATATTCATTTCCCGCCTCTCCGATTATGGTTTTTTCTGTTAAGTATCTTTTTTATTTTCCGTTGCCTTTCGGAATCCGTCACATAAGGCCTGATATTTCAACAAAGTTTTTCTTCCATTTAAATTGGAAATGCAAAGCTTTGTTGTTGCTTTGGAAATGCCGGTTAAGTCCTGCACCATCGGAATCGGTATCAAAAAATCTCCTCTTCCTTTTACAGAAACCCTCTCCTCCACGCCTTCCATTTCTATCGCAATGTTCTTAGTGATAATCATCCGCCTGGAAAGTATCTGCATGATTTCATCTTTCATATTCTCTGGCTGCTCCGAATCCTTGTCCGCATTTTCCATAATGATGTAAGAGCTGACCGTATTCATTACCACACAATCGTGGATGAGAAATGCGATAAATAACATCGACACAATGATGATCATCGCAACGGGTACGATGACCGCCGCTTCTAAAGTAAAGGCGGCTTTCAGTTTTCTTTTTTTCACTTTTTTCCTCCTAAGTTCCTGAATTCATATCCCGCCGGTTCAACCGAGCAGCAGCAGGAGTACATATCCGGCCAATAAAAATGGCAGAAACGGAATCCCATCCTTCTTTTTCTTCTTTTGAAAAATCAAAAGTCCTATGGAAAAAATGGCAGCCAGGGAAACTCCCAGCAGAAGTAAAAAAACATTTTTCGAAAATCCCAGAAAGATTCCCGTCGCAGCCAACATCCATCCATCTCCATACCCTATTGCCTGGTTTGTTAATTTTCCCATTCCAAGAAAGAGTCCCCCGAGCATACACCCAAGAAACAGATTCCAGAAACTCATCTGCTGCGTGGTTACTTGAAAAAGGATTCCGGTAATCGCCATCAATATCACAAATCCCATCGGAAGTTCCTGCCTTTTATGATCCATCCATGCGGCAACAAATAAAAAGCCCAATAATATAATTTCTTTTATGATTTCCGCAATCTGCATATTAATGTTGTTCCCCGCACTTCGGACACAGATGTAAATTTCCGATTTCTGAAATATCGATTTCGTTCACTGTTCTCTTCAAGCCACTGCAATGAATATCGGTATGCCAGTTCGATCCATAATCGGTAATATAAACCGTATCTCCTGCTGCCACATGATCTGCACAAGTGCACTTTTCATAAATCTCTCCATCCGCATTTCTCACAGACGAAATCTCAGAAAACGAAATCTGACGGATGGATAAATCCAGATAATGGCAATCTTTGGACGTGTGATAAACCGTTCCATAAGGCGTCACATATACGATGTGGGAAGCGGACTCCTGTACTCCGCCGTTCTTTTGGTCCAACCTGTTTCCGATCCACACATGACTATAACTGCGTTGCGCCAGCGCCACCGTCCCGATGTACTTCGGCAGAAACGGAATTCGGTAATTGTAATTCACAACAAGATCCAGAATTCCCGATTTTTCATCATAAGAAGAATTGTAAGTATAGAATCCATCCGAGCCATCCATTACCGACGAATGATCCAGTCGTTCTTTCAGTCCATCCTTCATCATCCACGTTTTGATCGTCAGGGAATTGATGCCTGCAGACAGAAGGCTTTCCGTATCCAAATCCACATCGGAACCTCCGGAAGAAATCAGCGCATCTGCGCAATCCACCAGATAAGCTTTCTTTCCGATACTTCTTGCCGTTTCTTCCATGGTCAGCTGAATCTCTGATTGCAAAGACAGAATCACCAAAAGATGAATCATGGCCATTACAAAAAACATAAAGATGGGAAGTGCCAATGCGGCCTCTATGGTCAGGCTTGCTTTTTCTTTCCAGGCAGAGAAAAATGTCCTTTCTCTGATCAGAGGAAGACCTTGTTTTTTCACGAGGGTGCTTTTTTTATTGAATTTAATTATGGTCTTTTTCATAGGACGGTCTTTCTAATAAACAAAGGACATTTTTCTCTGCCCGTTTTTTTAATATTCATATTCCTGCTCCATGCAGAAACGATAGCTGCCATCGCCCACTTTTAAAAGATTTCCTGCTCCGGGCAAAAGAACAAAAAGTCTCGGCGCACAATAGGTTGCCTTTATTTTTACGGCCTGAATGGAATCCTTAAACCGGAAATTTGCATTTTCATTTTTACACATATTTGCCTGAAGCATATCCATGGTCCGATAATACAGCTTGGTTCGGTTTTCCATCAGAAGCAGAAGTCTTAAATAGTCTTCATAGCCCATGCCCTTCTTGCTGTCGATTCCACTTATGGAATCCGGAGTAAAATTCTTCAATCCTTCCAGGGACAGATTCCAATCCTCACCACTTTTGATCGTTGCAATCTTTTTCCCTTCCAATAGCACTTTTACGTCAATCATACTTTCCGCCATGGTCCAGGCGGACTGGATCAGAAGCTGCATAATTTTGATCAGGAGCGGCTGACCGGTAAACCCGATAATGGAGGCCGCAAGAGCGTAAGTCTCTGCCTTTTTGGAAGCGTCTTTTAACAGACTGATAAAATTCAATCCCATGCGGATGGAAATAATTTTATTGATCACCGATTCCAGATTTTCTTTATCGCTTTTCATACCGGCAATCACATATTCGGTCTCATAATCCAGCGCCGTATTTTCCTTTCCTTCCAACTTGTTTCCCAGAAATTCCACCACATACTCGCTGAACAATCCTTTGTTGACTCCCACATCCAACAGACTTTCCCGGTCTTCTTCCTTACCGTCTGTAGAAGACGTTTCTTTCGGAATTTTTCCTCTGCCCACGGTTTGGGAAGGGAAGTCCGATCCGTCAATGTCTTTTTCCGAGATTTCACCCGCAAGAAACTTTAAAAGTCCACCTTCAAAGATATCGGATATGGTATCCAAAAATGCTCTGCTTTCCCGATCCACGGTGATGCTTTCAAAATTCACGCCCAGCTGATTCAGATTAAAACCAGAAAACAATGCCTCACACCCCGCAATTTCTAATTTTAATTCTCCTGCATTTTCCGGTGTCAGCCCTGCTTTTCCTTCTTCAATCAAAGAATTCAGCTGATTCAATTTCTGAATATATCCATTGGTGATCTCTG
Source organism: Lachnospiraceae bacterium (assembly GCA_045600845.1). GTDB lineage: Bacteria > Bacillota > Clostridia > Lachnospirales > Lachnospiraceae > RGIG5612. The sequence goes on from JAZRYR010000024.1 coordinate 46,005, forward strand.
CATTTTCCACCACATGATAATAATCGGCATCCGTATCTGCGCTTTTTGTTTTGATATCTTTGATTTCTTCTTCTACCACCTGATACACTTCTTTGTCATAAATGTTCTCTTTTTCCTTCAGTTCCGCTTCCAGATGATCCACTGCCGTTTTTGCTTCTGATACGCTGTCATAATATTTTTCCGTTTCTTCATGAATACCTTCCAGATACCCGGACAGTTGATTTTTTGTTTTTTCTAATTCACGGATCTGTGAAGAAAATTCCAGAACCTGCGATCCGGTTCCTTCCGATTCATAATCTTCCACACAAGTCTTTAATTCCTGTAATAGATTTTTCGGATTCTGTGCCAAATTTTTGGCTTTATCGATTTTATCCTTAATGTCCGATACGGTTTTTTCCACTTTTACAAAAATAGTCTTGTATTTCTGGATCTGATCCATGAAGCCACTGATCTGATCGCTCTGTTCAAAAATTCCGATATCGGACAATATTTTCCGGATCAGTGTCTGAGACACGTGATACTTCATGTATTCTTCTACCTGATCGGCAAATACTTTTCCGTTGTCATCCGTTGCCCAGGTAATGTCGATTAGTTCACTTTGCTCATGATTCATCCGGTAAAACATCAGATCGTTTCTTGCTGCGGTGCCGGCAAGAGTCAGATTCTGTGCTACATAATGATTAAAATTTTCAATAAATTCGTTTTCATCGTTCCATAGGAACATTACTCCATATTGGGAAAATAATGGCTCTGCAAACTCCGCAAAGCAAGAATCTGCTGCCATATAAGTGATACTTCGAAGTTTAGAATTCACCGTGCTGATGCGACCGGATTCCACCAAAGTGCAGATCAGTGCCATGACGAGGACCAACATTAAAGCTAAATAAATGGTGATGCTTGCCTTCCATTCTTTTCTTTTCTTCTTTCCTTCCACTTGCATGTTTATCCGGCCTTGCCGCTCCTTTACAAAGAACTAACCTGACTATTAATGTTCTGAAAAATAGTCCTTGCCAAAGTTACAACCTGGTCTTTAAAAATAATGACTAACCCCACTAAAACCAGCAGGATCAAAATCACTTCTACGACCCCTACTCCTTCTTCGTCCCTCAGAATCTTGTTTAAACCGAAGGAAAAAATATTTTTTATATTCCCTATGATTGTCTGGATCATACATCTCCCTCCTTTGTTTTTTATTTTCTCGACTCCATGTCCCTTAAAAAGAAATGGACATGAATGCCGGTACCGCTATGATTACAATGACGACAAGCAGCATCAGGACCATCGGAAGCAACAGTTTTGTGCTGGCTTCTTCTCCTTTTTTTCTTGCCAATCTTTTTCTTTCTTCGAAAGCTTCTTCTGCTTCAGTTTTCAGACTGGCCTTCAAACCCTTGGATCCCAGAGCAATATTCTGCTCTAAAATATTAGCCAGTTTGATGTAAGGATGAAGTCCGCAACGTTTTCCAAATTCGGAATATGCAGCTCGTTCACTTTCTCCGCTTTTTATTTTTTCCAATACCAGTTTCATTTCCTGATATGCAAATCGCTTCTTACCTTTTCTCTCATAATCTTCCACGATTCTTTCCCACGCCTTTAACACGCTCAGCCCCGCTTCATATAACAGACAGAGCTTGGAAACGATTTCGGTGAAATCGATCATCATTTCTTCTTTTCGTTTGCTGATTTTATTCTCCAGCGTTTTATCATAAAGCCCCATTAAAGCTGCCAGACCGATCAGGGCCAAAAGCAGAATCGCCAGGTCTTTCCTCTCTTTGACTTTCTTAAACTGTATTTTTTTGTCGTTGATTTTTTCCGGCAGATTAACCGTTGATTCGTAAATGCTATTACTTTCTTCGATGGATTTTCGAATTGTTTCCATTAGGATTTCTTTCTCGTCTGGTTCCTTCGGAATCAGTAGAATGGGGATAAGTACCGTCCTTTTATCTTCGTTTAATGCTAAATTTGCATATAAATTAATCAATTTACCCTGGTTATCCACATTATCCACCAAGATATCCCCATTATATGCAACATAGTCTAAATCCTCTATTTCCCAATATATTTTCACATTTTGATATTCGGAAATTAAATTTAACGGCTGGTTAACCTTATCCAGACTTTCATTTTCACCCAGGATTTCCTGTTGGATGTCTTCACTTACCCGGTCAAAAATTTCACGGATTTCTTCCTTCGTATATTGGCGTTCTTCAATTTCCAAGTTGATGTTTTCCGTTTTTCCATCATACTCTACCTGAACCGGAATACTTTCCAGCCCCCCTCCCGGAGCATTTCTCTCCAATTGATCGATGGTTTGGATTTTCTGGTTGGTAAAGCAGATTGCCGCTCCCATAAACCCGATAAAAAGTAGTATTAGTACGGCATACGATGTTTTCCGGACATAATAAATATATTTTTCTGTCCCGATATTTTCCTTTACATAAAGGCTCCTTAGCATGGTTTCAATTTTTGTTCCGTGCTTTTCCGGAAATATTTTTCGGAAGAAATCCAGACACCTGGCAGAAAACGGATATAGAAATTTTAATGGATGTTCTTTTTTATTTAGGTTTTCAAACAGAGTCTTTTTATACGATTTCCATATAAGTAATAAAACAACGATGGCGATGGTAATCCCTGCATAGATATAAATCATGTCACACCTCGATATCCATAATCTTTACCGATAAAAAATAAGCAGCCCCATAAATCAACAGACAGACCAGCATTATCAGCAGCCCTTTTACATTTCCATATAAAGGGGTCAGCATATCGGGTGCAGCCAGCTGGATGTAACATAAAATCCCTAAAGGCATAACCGACATAATTTTCTGCTCCAGTTTTTTCGAATGGATCACAACAGAAATCTCATTTCTTGTATCGATTTTGTCCGAAATGCTTTCTGCTGTGTTCTGGATGATTTCCACCAGATCTCCCCCTGTCCTTTTTGCAATCTGAAATACGGAAACAAATGTATGAATGTCTTCTACCGGATTCCGCAGGGCGAAGTCTTCCAGGGCTTTTTCCAAAGGGATTCCGAAAGATACCTGATTCACCATAATCGTCATTTCCCTGCTGATGGGTTCTTCGGTTCCATAGATTACCAGCATTTCCCGTAAGCTTTCTTTCAAGGCGTTTTCTGCAGATTTTCCTGCTCTTAAAGCTGCTGCCAATGCCTTTATGGCATCCTTAAACTGCAGATTCATTTTTTCATTTTTCTTTTGTATTAATTGTTTTTTATAGTATCGGTGATAAAAATAAATCATTACCGGAAGAAAAAGAAAGGCAAAAAGCGAGCGAAAAAACATATATAAGATGAATGCAGAAACTGCATATGTAATCAGCTCTTTTATTTTATCTCTTGGGGACATTTCAATTTTTAATTTGTTTCCGGATCGGATTTTTGTAAGGATGTCCATAATTCCGCGCCTTTCTTCTTTGTCATTTTTCTTCCCGTTGGATGAAGCCGGGCCGGATAATTTTTCTTTTGCCCGTTAGCATCCGTTATTTCTTTTTTACTGTATACAAAGAGCGGATTCATCACATAAGCGCCGTTTTCGTATCCGGAAATTTCCGTAATTTCCACAACCTTTCGGCTTCCGTCCTTCATTCTTGCCAGATGAACCATAAGATCGATGGCCGATGCAATCTGGCTTCTTATGGCTTCCAGCGGTATATCCGCTCCCATCATTACCATGGTCTCAAGGCGGGTCAGCATATCGGCCGGCGAATTTCCATGCCCCGTCGATAAACTTCCGTCGTGACCGGTATTCATTGCCTGAAGCATATCCAAGGCTTCCGCTCCTCTTACTTCTCCTACCACGATCCGGTTCGGCCGCATTCGCAGCGAAGTTTTAATTAAATCCCGGATGGTTATTTCATTATCCCCTTCGGTATTTGCCGGTCTGCATTCGAGACTTACCAGATTTTCAATTCCTTTTATCTGAAGTTCTGCGGAGTCCTCAATGGTCACGACTCTTTCTCCTTCCGGAATAAAGCCTGCCAGGATGTTTAAAAAGGTGGTCTTTCCCGAGCCTGTCCCCCCACTGATAAAAATGTTGCTTCCATTCCTTACCCTCCTTTTCAGAAATTCCGCTGCCTGAGGGGGAATGCTTTTCATTGCAATTAATTTCTCCATCGTTAAAGCATCTTTCGAAAATTTACGGATAGTCAGGACCGGGCCTCCTATTGCCACAGGGCTTAATACAATATTGACCCTGCTTCCGTCGTTCAGTCTGGTATCTACTATCGGTGAAGCTTCATTTACCCGTTTATTGGCGCCGGCTACAATCTGTTGAATGATATCCATCAGTTTTTCTCCGGAAGAAAATGCCCCCTCATACCTTTGCAGAATTCCATGTTTTTCAACAAAAATGCGATCCGGTCCATTCACCATAATTTCTGTAATCTCATCCTCTGCCAGCATCTCTTCCAAAATGTCCAGGCCCCGGATTGAATGAAAAAGCTCCCGGCAGATTTTTTCTTTTTCTTTTAAAGACAGATGTTTTTCCCGATATTCTTCGAAAACAAGCCGGGATATTATTTCATTCAGTTCTTCATCGCTGATATTTTTGGACAGATCAATACGGTCCACCAGTCTTTTTTTTAGTTCTTCTGTTAAAACCATGCCTTCTCCTTTCCTGGATTCTTTCCGGAAAAGTTCTCTTCTGTTTCCGTCCTTCGGACATTACGATTCCTCTACCCGTTCAGATTCATCATTACCAGTTTTTCTACCAGATCCGGTCTTCCTCTCCCGGTAAAATATTCCTGCAGCATTTTTGCTTTCTTCCATGCGTATGAGTTTCCTTCTACCGGGACGTAAACTTTCTCACAGCAAGAAAAAATATCCTCCAGATTTTTAAAAGCTTCCTGCAGATCTACAACAATCTGTTCATAATTTCCCTCCGTGGCCAGTCGCGAAAAAAAATCTTTCCATTCTGTAAAATTCAATTCATCAATATCACTTTGTTCCGATGGCGCGGTCATAAAATCAAAACCCCGGTAATGACCCACCGTGTTCTTCAGTTCTTCTTTGATTTTTTTGGGATTGGTTTTATAAAAGTAAATTAAGTCCGATAAGGAAGAATTTCCGGTCTGATCTGGATCTAGAAGGGAAAACCGGTCAAACGTAAGATAGAGAATCGAATGTTCCAGGGCCAGGTTCGAGCCCAGACGTAAAGATGACTGAAAGGCTTCCTCCCCTGGAACAACAGCGTAGATTCCTATCAAAGGACACGCCTGCGGAAAATTTTCGGTCTCCTGCAATTCCATAATCTCCATCAGTTCTTTTATCAAGGTTTCCGTGGACTGATACTTATTCATATACAGAAAAGCAGATTTGCTCTTTCTTTGTTTTCCCAGATAAACAAACTTTTTTATGTTACTATGGGAGAGAAATTTTACGCAAGTTTCTTCTTCCGTTTTTTCCTCCTCTGCCATTTCCTCCGGGGAAAATAAAAGCACGTCGATTTTGTTCGACTCCACATAATTTTCTAATGCCTCCCGATTGGAAAACCCGAGTGTTTCAAAAGGAAGCATTTTCTTCCGTTTTACGTAATCGGAAAACTTTTGAATATACTCTCGGTCTCCATCAAAAACAGCTAACACTATTTTTTTCATTTACTGTCCTCTTTTTATATTATGTGTTGTTTTTTTTAGGATTCTTAATTTTAGATTTTCTCGATTTTATTTTTATATTTTTGTTT
>JAZRYR010000025.1:0-4331 GCA_045600845.1 Lachnospiraceae bacterium
GCAAAGTTCAGTATTTCATCGGAACCGTTGGTAAATAAGATTTCCTCTTTTTCCAGGCCGAATTTTTCACAGGCAATTTCCACCAGACCTCTTACTTCCGGGTCCGAATACAGCTGAAGGTCACCAGCAGCCTGACGGGCCAGCCTCTGGGCATAAGGTGATGGCGGGAACGGTGATTCGTTGGTATTTAATTTATTATATTTTCTTTCCTGTGGCTGCTCGCCAGGAGTATATGGCGTCAGCGCTTTATATTTCTCACTGAAAAAGCTGCTCATTCTTCTGCCTCCGTACGGATGACTGCGCTCTTTGCATGAGCGGTAAGTCCTTCTTTCTTCGCAAAGGTTGCCACATCTTCTGCCACCTTTGCCAAAGCATCTTTTGTATAGTAGGTATATTGCATTTTCTTTACGAAATCATCTACCGACAACGGGCTGGAAAATCTTGCGGTTCCGCTGGTTGGTAAGGTATGGTTCGGGCCAGCAAAATAATCGCCTAAAGCTTCCGGACAGTTTCTTCCTAAGAATACGGAGCCGGCATTACGGATAGAATCCAGATAATCAAACGGATTATCTACACACAGTTCCAGATGCTCCGGAGCGATTTCGTTAGCAATATCGATTACCTTTTCCAGATCGTCGGCTACAATAATTTTACCGTTGTTGTCGATGGAGGCCCTTGCGATTTCTTCTCTCTCCAGTTTTGGAATCTGCTCTTCTAATTCTTTTTGTACTTCCACTGCCAGTTCTGCGCTATCGGTTACTAAAACAGCGCTGGCTAATTTATCATGTTCTGCCTGAGACAGAAGATCAGCTGCCACATATTTTGCATTGGATTTTCCGTCTGCAATAATCAGAATCTCGCTTGGTCCGGCAATCATGTCGATAGATACGCTTCCATAAACCTGTTTCTTAGCTTCTGCTACGAAGGCATTGCCAGGTCCAACGATTTTATCAACTTTCGGAATGGATTTGGTTCCATAAGCTAAGGCTGCAATCGCCTGAGCGCCGCCAACCTTAAAGATTTTATCCATGCCGGCTACCGAAGCTGCTGCCAGAATATATGGATTAATTTTTCCGTCTGCGTTTGGAGGCGTTACCATAACGACCTCCGGGCAACCTGCGATTTTTGCAGGAATGGTATCCATTAAAACGGTAGATGGATAAGCTGCGGTGCCGCCAGGAACATACAGCCCCGCTTTATCTACCGGAATGACCTTCTGTCCAATAACAATTCCTTTTTCATCGTTAAGGATGAAACTATTTCTTTTCTGTTTTTCATGGAATTTACGAATGTTTGCTGCAGCTTTTTTCAGGATTTCCATAAACTCCGGTTCTACCTGAGCCAAAGCCTCTTTGATTTCTTCCGGGCTAACCTGAAGGTTCTTCAAATGAGCCTTGTCGAATTTCTCATTATATTCCAAAAGAGCTGCATCGCCTCTTTCCTTAACGTTTTCAATAATGTCTTTTACTACATCCTCTACGTTCACGGTAGGCTCCACACGTGCAAAAATGTCTTCATTTTTTACTTCACCGAATTTTAGAATCTTTATCATGGTTTTCCCTCCAAACACTTATTTTTTTCAAACAATCTCGGATAAATTATCCACCAGTTTCTTTATATTGTTTCCCTTAAATTTCAGGGCAGATTTATTGGCAATCAGTCTTGCGGAAATCGGAACGATTTCTTCTACCACCTCCAGGTTATTTTCCTTCAGGGTTGTACCGGTTTCCACGATATCAACGATTACATCGGAAAGGCCTAACAGCGGCGCCAGTTCGATGGACCCATTCAAATGAATTATATCAATATCGCGGCCTTTTGACTGATAAAATTTCTGTGCTATCTTAGCAAACTTTGTAGCGACTCTCAATGTTTTTGAAGGATCATATTGAAAACCTTTCGGAGCCGCTACCGCCATTCGGCAGATTCCGGTCTTCATGTCTAAAAGTTCGCTGATGTCTGGTTCGTATTCCAATAAAATATCTTTTCCACAAACACCGATATCTGCAGCACCACGCTCTACATAAATGGATACATCGGAAGGTTTTACCCAAAAATATCTTACTTTATTTTCACTGTTTTCAAAAATCAGTTTACGGTTTGTTTCCAGAATAGAAGGACATTCATAACCAGCCTTGGCAAACAAGTCGTACACCTTTTCACCTAATCTTCCCTTTGGAAGAGCTACGCTGATATAGTCATCGCCATCGTCAATTTCCGATACCTCCACACGGTCCAGTTCATCTACATAAACTGCGAAGCCAATCGCTTTGGAACGACGGCGCATTTTCTGCATCAGATTATCATACTGACCACCAGATAAAACAGCCGTCGGCACATTCTTGATAAAGCCCTTAAACACAATGCCATTATAATAATTCACATCATCATCCATAGAAAAATCAAAGTGAATGAAATCAGCGGCTTCGCTAGCAGATAATTTTCCCAGAATTCTCAGGAAGGATCCGATAGCTTCATCACCAGAAAATGCAGAAGTAATATTCTCCAAAGCTTCTTTATTTTCTTTAATACCTCCACGGACTGCAAGCAGCTGGTTCATAAGTCCTTCGTCATCCGCTACTTTTTTAATCAGATCAATGTTCGAAATTGCCAGGACAATGTCGTTGGATAAAAGCTTCATACTGTCCACCGCAAGAAGGAGCACATCCACCACTTCCTGCTCGGATACATTTCCAAAACATTCCACTCCGGCCTGCATCAATTCTTTAAAAGAGCCGGTGCCGGAAGAAACACGGTATACATTTTCATTGTAATAAACCTTCTGCAATTCTTCCGGAAGGTCTTTGGAATTCTTTATGATAGACAGGGTAACATCCGGCTTTAAAGCCATGAGTTTTCCATCTGTATCCGTAAAGGTAATTACGTTATCGGAAACCAGAAAGTCTTTATTTCTGGCATAAAGGTCATACTCTTCAAATTTGCTCATTCTATACGGAACAAAGCCGTTGTTTATATACAACTCCCTGAGTGCAAATATATATTTTTCGCCTCTTTGCAATACTGCCTCGTTTATCATTGTTTTTCTCCGTTCGCTTTAGTATGGTAGTGTGCTACTATGCTACCATACTACCTTAACAAAGTAGTTTCGTCAATACTAAATTCACAAGAGGAATAAAACATGCCAGCACAAACCTATGCTGGCATATATAATCATCGTTTATTTTCCATTACTCTTTTCTTCCAGTAAGTTTATAGAAAATTCTCCTTAAGAAAATATACAAGCCATTCGGCATTTTGCTTTTTGCAGCCTTTTTTATTTTCGATTCGATGTTTGCTTTTTTACTGTCTTTTTTTGAGCGGTTGATGATGTCTTCGTAAAAAGGCGATTGGCCTGCACATCTCCAGAATTCGTCAGAGAAATCCGAAACTGGCTGTATCCAGGGTTTATCCGGCCCTGCATAATGAATAATCCGTGGATTCTCTCTCGCTGTCAAATACTGCTGTCGCAAGTTTTCCGGAGCCAACCGGATAATCTCATTGATACGGATTCCATCCCAGTCCGTCATCAGATTCCATGACATATCAATATATTTTACTGACCCTTGTGCAAGATAGTTCAGCACATCCTGGTCCAGCAGTTTCCAATCATAAGAAGAAGCAAATTGTAATATTTCTTCTGTAGTATATCTTTTTCTCCACTCATCCAGATTAAATAGAAGTACTCCCGCCTGAAAATAATCATATGGTTTTTTTATTTTCAGGATGTTATCCATATAATCTTTTCGATCTTCTTCAAATCCATTATATAACCCCGCTGTATCTGCATCCCTGCATCCGGCCAGAAGAAATCCTTCTACATCGGTATTATATATTTCTGCAACATCTGCCATTGCAATCATATCGCTGTCCAAATAAAGAACTTTATGATACACAGGAAGAATTTCCGGCATAAGCAGACGAAAATATGTTTCCAACGCAAAATGACCTCTGAGATACAATCCTTTAAATCGTTCTTCAAAAGTACTTACATTAAAAAATCTCAAACAGATATTATCGGCATTTCCTAAACAGGATAAAAGCAATTTCTGTGAATCTGCAGTTATGTCCCGATTCATAACAATAATATCGTAGAAAAATTCTTCCCGGAAATGTTCTTTCAAAGAAATCAGAAGCGTAGAAACATACGGGCAATAATAATTATTGGCGGAAAGAACGATGGCAATATTATTCTTTTCATATGCCGGAGCAAGTTTTACCGGTTCTGTTTTTTCAATTGCAATGGTTTCAAGTTCCGCAAGTTTCAGGTCCGGCTTCCTGTCCTTAAGCCAAAGCATGTAAATGTTTAATAGTCAAGTCGGATCGTAGCCATG
>JAZRYR010000026.1:0-91935 GCA_045600845.1 Lachnospiraceae bacterium
AGATAAAGCCGAATTTTGGCGGTTTATGTTTATATAAAAAAGCTATTTCTTTATGTGTTCGGCGGAACACTAAAAAGAAATAGCTTTTTATTTTCTTTATTATACCATTTATTATTAAAAAAACCATATTATTTGATTATTAAATTATTCAAAAAAAAGAAAAATCCGGATCAGCTGCAAATAGTCCGGATTTTTCTTTTTATATGCTTAATAAGAGGGCACCACAAACACATATTATAATAATAAAGCCTCAACTATAATATCTTCTGCATTAAATTCAATCTGATACATTATTTCATCGCAAACATTGTTCAATATTTCTTTGGCTGCTGCTGATCTGTTTTCTTTTGTTGTCTGTTCTTTAGTCAATTTTTCTAATTTTTCATTGATCAATTTATCAATATTAATAATTATGTAACCATTATAAGAAACGAATGTTTTATTTTTTATTATTTCTTGTATTTCCATGTGTTCCGCCTTTCTTTTATAAAAATTTGATTATATCGGTAACTTTTCCGATTATTTCAATCGGATTTTCAACAATTTCAGTTGTTTGATCATCATAAAGAAAATATAAATTATGTTTTCTGTCCGGGAAAATCTGTTTTATAACAATTTCGCTTTTATAATAAAACATATAAACCCCGGCGGAAATATTGGATAAATTCATATTATATTGAGAATCAATAATTAAATAGGAATTATCAGGAATATTATATTTTTTTAAAGAACTTTCTTTTAAATAAAAACTTGTGTGTTCTGCTGCCTGATCTGATATGTTTTTTGTGAAAGCTATAATTTTACCGACAATCACAACAGAATCAACTTTTTTATTTTGTAAATCATTCAAAGTTATTATATTTTCGGCATATTCTCCGAATGAATCATCTGAAACAAACCATAATTGAACATCTGGAATATAATTAATTTTTTTCATCAAAAAATCATTTCCATTTAAAACGATATAAAAACCGCTTAAATCGTCATTATGATTTTTAATGTTTTCTAAATTAATGTTTTGGGATATAATAACAAAAGAGCTATCAGGTATGCCGGACTTTTTCAGGTTGCTTTTTTCAACCAATAAGGTTTTTTCGTCACCATTGAAATGATATTGATAATCAAAATAATTCAGCATTTCTTTCCTTTCCGGAAAGCTGCAAAAGGTTGAAACGGCATTTATTTATTATTTGTTGTACAATTTGTTGTACTTTATGCAGATAATAAAAAAAATCCTTTATTTTCAAGGATTTTCGTTGATTGTCTGCGTTTCCGCCACACCTGCACGACTAGAACATTATCGTAGATTTTACGGAAAAAGTAAAGAACAATTTTAATTTTTTGGAGGTAAAAATGAGATATTGTAGTAATTGCGGAGCATTAAACGAAACAGAAGCTAATTTTTGCTCCAACTGTGGCAAGCCGGTAAACCAAATAACAGAACATATGGAAGGAAATACAAATAATAATTATCAGCCGATATATAGTTATACGCAAGGAACACCACAGGCTGCAAATACGGTTCCGGAACCAGCTCCGGTAAAAGGAAAGGTTTTCGGTATTTTAAGCTTTGTATTTGGTATCGTATCCACCGTCTTATCCTTTATTGCATTATTTCCACTGGTGGGGCAGATTTTTGGCTTTTTTTATCTGGCAATGGCTATCGTCGGTCTTGTTTTCTCCGGAAAATCCGATTTCCGTTTAGCAAAACCGGGAAAGATTTTATGTATCGTTGGAATTGTTTTATCCGGACTTTTCCTTATTCTGGGCTTTATTATTCTCTTCGGTGGAATACTGGAATATCTTGATTACTATTATTATTTTTAATAACTAAAACTTCCCATACTCCGAATGGAAATCACACCTATAAAATCCAATAAAACAGGTAATCATCAAAGTTCTCCTACTTACATGACTTAAAATATTTTTTTATAAAATGATTCAGATGCAGTGATGTCTGAACTGATTCAAAAGTAGCCATATGCGGTTACGGTGATGTCTGAAATGCTTCCGAACCATCCATATACGGGTGTCCCAAAAGTGCACACCCGCAAAATTGCATATTAATAAAAGTTCAGACATCAGTTTAACCGTATATCGAGGGTCTGAAGCAATCTGCGACCTCTATGGTCTATGGAGAGCATTTTTTGTATCAGCTACACCTACGCTTTCAATCTCTTCCTCTGAGTATGCCGGTATGATGTGACGATAGTAATTTTTTAGCTTAAGAAGTGTGTAACCATGGTGTATGCCATGGTTACCATGTTTTTTCAGATATTCGGTTGCGCATTTAACACATCTAAGTACGCACCGTGCTTTTGCTGTTTGACACGGGAACCTCATCTATGAGATAAGACATTTCAAGGTTCAACACACTTTATCGGTGTGGGAAGTTTTAGTTACTTATTCTTATGGTCTATAAGGTATATTTGCATATAGCTTGTACTACGGTTTTATGATATATTGTCTTTAGATGTCTGTTTGCCTGGTTTAAAGTAAATCAATAAACAGGAGATTTAACAATTAAAAAAAGAAGGGTGAAAATAATGAAATTTAAAAAAATGTTCAAAAAGGCTGTCTTGTTTTTCACTGTAATGAGTCTTGTTATTGCTGCAAATGTTACTTTCGCATTTGCTGAAGATTCAGGCACAATAACAGTTACTTTTGATGCCGGATACGGAAGGTTTCCTTTTAAAGGAGGTCCTCATATTCAAAAAGCAGACTTAACAGTTGGTGAAAAATATCCAGAACGTTTTCTAAACCCAGAAAATATTCATCGAGATGGCTATTCATGCGAAGGCTGGTTCTATTACACAGAAAATCATGAAAAAATCATGATTGATAAAGACAGTCTTGTTTCCGAGGAAGCAACTCATATTTATGCAGATTGGAAGGCATCGAGCCCAGATATATTCAGTTCCCTTTTATTTAATGGCAGCTCTACAGGGCACAAGGATTTTGTCATAAGATTTTATAATGACGAAGGAACAGATAAAAATTATATTGATAAATTAGTAAATGAAATCAGGAAATATTGTGAATTTCCCGAAGAGCTTATCCGTAGATCATCAAGCAGTCTGGGTCACAATTATGCGGAGTTAATAGATACATTTTTCGAATTACCATATAACCGCGAAGCAGAGGAACTATCAGAAGAGATATCTGTATGTATTGATCCAAACGATGTATATGAAAAATCATTAGTTATAACAGAAAATAAACCAAATGGAGATCCAGTACGTGAGCTCGTTGTCATTCCTCATGAACAAGATGATCTGCTTGATACCTTCAGCCATTGGGAAATCAACAATGTCCGTATTGAAGCAGGTAAAGAATACATCTTCAATCTTTTCAATCCAAACGTAGATTTAGAATGCTATGCTGTTTACAAAGATGATAAAATTGATTTGTCGGTAGCTGGCAAGACTGGTCACAAAAACTATGAAGTTACCTATGAAGATGGACTTGGAAGTAATACAGAAACACTCGAAAATATTGATTTCGATATATTTGCAGGCAGGGAATTCTTTTATAGATCTAACAGTGATAACAGTTTAGAAATCTGGTTTGGTAATGAAGAGGAAATTTGCCAGCAGCATTATACGATTCGTCCAATTGCTACGGACGGTTATGAACCTAAATCATGGAAATTTAACGGAAATGCAATTTCTGCCGGAAACAGAACATATATCGACCTTGAAGAGTTACTTAACGAAGGTACATTATCCCTGACTTTTGAATCTGAGTATTCGACAATAAACCCAAAGACAGGTGATACCTCGCAGCTAATGTTATATATAGTTTTGTTGCTGCTTGCTTCATGTACAATGTTTGTTTTAACAAATAATATGAAGAAAAATAAGAACACGAAATAAGAATTTTACACTAAATAAACCCACAAAGATTGGCCGATGATTTATTGTTCATCGGCCTTTTTTATTGCTTGATAAAAATCTGTTTCCAGAATTAAACGGGAGAAAATCATTTTGTTTTTTACCACTTTTTGAATCTTCGAAATATAAGATGCATCTACTGTTATACCATCCTTCGGCGTAAAAGTATCGGTACTGGAGTTATAAAAGCCTTTTTCTGTCATCCAGGAATAGTCCGCCCAAATAACAAGCGGTAATTCGTCAGAAAAAACATCCCGTCCGGCCAATAACCGGGAATCATAATCCATTCCAAACAGATTCAGTAGAGTAGGCAGAATATCTACACTATAAACCGGCTCTGAAACAACAACTGGGGCTGATTTTTCCATGGATTTACTCCAGATGATCAGACAGTTATGATCCCTTTGGGCATAATTCTGTGGTTCAAAACCGTACAGCTCCGGCAGATAGTTTCGATCCGCAGCCCAGGCATCACTTTTCGTCAATCCATATGGATAATGATCCGGACTTAATATAAGGACCGTATCGTCTGCAATACCGGCCTTTTCCAATTCCTCTATCAGAAGGGAAAGGGCTTCATCAAAATCTATTTCTGCACAGAAATATGTCTTTATTATGTCGGAATAATCCAGATTATCTACCCGGTTCCAGTATTTTTCCACCAAATGGCTTGCATCCTTCATATACGGGAAATGACCACTTAGCGTCATGTAGTATATACAAAATGGGGTCTTGTCCAAATACTGAGGAATAGAATACTGCATCATTTCCAGATCACTTCGTGGCCAGGTATCCGACAAAGCCGTTTCCATGCCATTTCCATCCGCAATAAATTTTTCATATCCAAAATTCCGATGGGTTTTATTGCGGTTATAATATTCCACGGTACCATTATGATATGCATAATTTGTATATCCATTATGGATTGTCTGGTTTCCCAGCGTAAACGGAAGATAGACGTTACCTGCTTGCCGGAAAGAAGCCATTGCTTCTGTCGGAATAAGACCCAGGAGATTTGCAAACTCTCCGGTTGCCGTACTGCCATTATAATAAGGCTGATAAAAATCCTCAAAAACAAAGCCTTCCTCTATCAATTTATAGAGTGTAGGCATGGTATCCGGACGGATCATTTCTTTGGACATGGATTCGACCGTAATAAAGATAATGTTTTTATCTTTAAATAAACCCGTATATGGATTCTTGCAAGAAGGCTGAAGACTATCTACATATTCCGCGATTGTCTGGCTTTTTCGATTCGTGCTGTTTTCTGCTATTTTTTTATAATCGATTTTCAGCTGATGAAATCCATGGATTTTTCCATCTTGAGAAGATGAATCTAAATAATTCACAGAATTTTCCAATCGCGAATTGAATGGATTTGGAAAGATAATGTAAGCTAAATCCAGTTTATATGCTGTTTGAACCGAGAAGGTCCGAACCGTCAGATCAAAATTGTATTCGCTGGTCATTTTCATTCGGCTGGATGCATTTCTTGCCATCAGGCCGATTCCTGCAGCTTCGAAAATAAGGAAACCGATGATAAAAACAATTTTTGCATTTTTTTTACTTTTCCGAAAGCCTAATTTTCTTAAAATAAAGAAAAAGAGAATAAAAAGGAGGGCAGGAATTTCAAACAACAGAATAACCCCGATTCCTTTTGAAATTAAGGTTAATATGGAGTTAGAAAATTCCTCAATAACGCCTTCTGCACCTGCAAGAATGGTTTTTATATCCATATAGGACTTATAACAGGAAAAAATATAATAAGTCATCAGGAAAAGTAAAGATGAAGCCTCAACGAAAAGAAAAGCCAGAATATTGTTTAGTACTTTTATTTTTGTCAAAGAAAAAAGAAGATTAAATACCGCCCCTGCTGCAAAAGAGATGAAAAAACATGCCACCGCATTGAATGTCTCAATCTTCGTTCCGGTCAATATACGGGCCAGAGCTTCCAGATAGAGGAGAGACAGCGGAAGGAAAAAATAAGTAATGATATTCGTTTTTTCTTTGTTTACCGATGTTTTCATGATTTTTCATTATAGTTTCTATCAAATGAAATTGCCATTAAAATTTATGTGAAGTATAATAATCTTATGGAAAATTTAAGAGAAAAATTATTATTGATTGATGGTCACAGTATTGTAAATCGTGCTTTTTATGGAGTCCCGGATCTAACGAATTCTGAGGGGCTCCATACCAACGCAATCTATGGATTCCTGAATATCTTCTTCAGTACCTATTCAAAAGTGAAACCAGATTATGTCATTGTTGCTTTTGACATGAAAGCAAAAACCTTCCGGCATAAAGTGTACGAAGCTTATAAAGGAAACCGGAAAGGAATGCCGGAGGAATTGAACCAGCAAGTTCCGATATTAATTGATGTGTTGGAAAGCATGAAAATAAAAACAGCACGTTTAGAAGGCTATGAAGCAGACGATGTAATCGGAACATATGCAAAATCTGCTGAAAGGAATGGCTTGGATGTTGTTATTTTATCGGGAGACCGAGATCTTCTTCAGTTGGTATCCGATACTACCATGGTGGCTCTGCCAAAAACAAAATCCGGAGGAACGGAAATAGAGTTCTATTACGAGGCAGACCTGTTAAAAGAATATCAGGTATCCCCGAAAGAGTTTATCGAACTGAAGGCACTTATGGGCGATTCTTCGGATAACATTCCCGGAATTCCTGGAATTGGTATTAAAACCGCGACAAACATCATTACCCAATACCATTCTTTAGAGAATGCGTTCGAACACGCTTCCGAAATCAAACCAAAAAAAGCTCAGGAAAACCTGGTGGAATTCATAGAACAGGGAAGAATGAGTCTGTTTCTGGCAACCATTAATACCCAGGCTCCCGTGCCGATGGATTATTCTGCTGCCAAAGTGGAATCCGAAGGGGATTTCTATAATGATAATTCTTACCAGTTATACAAAAAGCTGGAACTTAAAAATCTATTGAATCGTTTTGACATGGAAAAAAAGGCAGACTCAGTTTCTGCAGAATATTCCTTCCTTCCACCAGAACAGCTTCCAGATCTTCTTTGGAATATGAAAAGCAAAGGTCTGGATGCCGGCATTTTCTTTGATGAAGACCTTACCTTAATTTCTATTACTTATGAAGAAGATGACCAGCTTCTTACCTATCTCCTGGAAGGTTCTTTGGAAGCTGCAGAGCAGATATTTAACTCCGGAATAGATTTATATGTTTTCGGTTTAAAGAAGATGTTTCATGCATTGAACTGCAGAGACTTTTTTTCTGATTCTATTTTTGACCTGACGATTATGGCTTATCTTTTGAATCCTTTGATTTCTGCTTATTCTTATGACAGTATTTCAAAAGATTATTTAAACCGTATCGTTCCTTCCAGGGAAGATCTTTTAGGAAAGAAAAGCTTAAAAGAATCTTATCCGGAAGATAACAGCCGGTTGAACTGTGAAAAATTGGCAGCCATTTCTTCCCAGAACGCTTATCAGGCTTATCCTGTGTTGAAAAACAAACTTCTTCAGGAGGATATGTGGGAATTATTTACGCAGATGGAAATGCCTTTGGTTTATTCTCTTTACAACATGGAACAGAAAGGAATCCGGGTGAATAAAGAAGCCTTGAAGCAGTTTTCCATCCAGTTAAGTGAAATGATCACCGGCTTTGAAAAAAACATTTATGAAGAAGCCGGGGAAGAATTTAATATTAACTCTCCAAAACAGTTAGGCGTTATTTTATTTGAGAAATTAAAACTCCCGGCAGGGAAGAAAACAAAAACCGGTTATTCGACCTCTGCTGATGTTTTAGAAAAACTGGCGGATGAATTTCCGATAGTTAATAAAATCCTGAAATATCGCCAGCTGACAAAACTGAAATCAACCTATGCAGATGGTTTGGTAAATTATATTGAAGAGGATGAACGAATCCATGGAACTTTCAACCAGACGATTACCGCTACTGGCCGAATCAGTTCCACGGAGCCGAATCTTCAGAATATACCGATTCGGAATGAACTGGGACAGGAAATCCGTAAATCTTTTGAAGCAAAAGAAGGCTGCGTTTTCCTGGATGCAGATTATTCCCAGATTGAATTACGGCTTCTTGCGCATCTATCCGCTGATGAAAACCTTATTGAAAGCTATAAACGGGATGCAGACATCCATAAGATTACGGCTTCTAAGGTATTTAATACTCCGTTGGACGAGGTTACCAAAGAGCAGAGAAGCAATGCAAAAGCAGTAAACTTTGGTATTGTATACGGTATCAGTTCTTTCGGACTGAGCCAGGGCTTGAGTATTTCCAGAAAAGAAGCCAATGAATATATTAAACAGTATTTTGCAACTTACCCAAAAGTTAAGGAATTTCTTGATAACACAGTAAAGAAAGCAAAAATTGATGGATACACCACGACCATGATGGGAAGAATCCGTCCAATACCGGAACTGAGTTCTTCTAATTTCATGCAGAGAGCTTTTGGCGAAAGAGCAGCAAAGAATGCTCCGATTCAGGGGACTGCGGCGGATATTATAAAAATCGCCATGATCAATGTGGACAAGGCTCTTCGAAAAGGTGGATTTCAGGCACGAATCGTTCTCCAGATTCATGATGAGCTTCTGATTGAAGCTCCGGAACAAGAGGCGGATGCAGTAAAAGAACTTTTATATAACGAAATGAAAGATGCCGTTTCCCTGAAAGTTCCATTAGAAGTGGAAGTAAATATAGGGAAGGACTGGTTTGAGGCTCATTAAATGATTATTGGTGTAACAGGTGGTGTCGGTGCCGGGAAATCGACAATACTGGATTATCTAAAAACAAAATATCATGCATATATTATTATGGCGGATGATGTGGCAAAAGATTTAATGAATCTGGGCCAGACGGGTTATGATGCTGTGGTTTCGGAATTTGGGACGGACATTCTTGACCCGGATAAAAATATCGACCGTCCTAAATTATCCTCCATTGTATTTAACAATGATGATAAACTGGAAAAGCTGAACGATCTGATTCATCCTCTGGTAAAGGATTATATCCTGGAGAAATTCGATTTTTATCGGACCTATATTCCAGACCGGATTGTTGTCCTGGAAGCGGCCCTTCTGATAGAAGAAGGATATAAAGAGTTTGTAGATGAATTGTGGGCAGTTATTACGAACACCGATGTCCGGATTCAGCGTTTAAAAGAAACCAGAGGTTATTCTGAAGAAAAAGCATTAAGTATTATTGATAATCAACTCTCCAATGAAGAGTTTGCTGCAAACTGTGATTTTGTGATCAACAATTCTTATGGTTTAGAAGATACGCAGAGGCAGATAAGGGAACATCTTGATCGAATTATTAATCAATGAAAAGAATTCTGGCGGAAGGCTGGATAAAATCATTTTTAAATATCTGGACAAGGCTCCGGCGAGCTTTGTCTATAAAATGCTACGCAAAAAGAATATTGTTCTAAATGATAAAAAAGCTTCCGGTAATGAAATCTTAAATCCGGGGGATTCGGTGAAGTTTTATCTGGCAGACGAAACTATTGCAAAATTCCATTCCACCCATAAAGAAACTCCGATTAAAAAAGAGATTCGTTCCTTGATTTGTTTTGAAGATGATAATATCCTTGCTTTGAATAAACCAGCGGGAATGCTTACCCAAAAAGCTACGGAAAAAGATATCTCTTTGAATGATCTGCTACTTCCATACTTACATCATCCGGATGATGTATTTACACCGGGTATTTCCAACCGTTTAGACCGGAATACCAGTGGAATTGTACTGGCAGGTAAAAATTTAAATGCAACCCGCAGCCTTAATGAAATCATCAGAAACCGCTGGCTCAGTAAAAAATACATCTGCCTGGTAAAAGGCGAAATTGAGCAAGAACAGACTTTTAAGGCATATCTGTCAAAAAATGAGGAACGCAATCAGGTAACGGTCCGTCCGGTTCAAACAGAGGAATTTCCTAAAGAGATTATCACCCAGATTCGGCCTTTGGATGGAAATGATAAATACACCCTTCTGGAAGTTGACCTCATTACAGGAAAGAGTCATCAGATTCGAGCTCATTTAGCTTATTTAGGCCATCCTTTGGCTGGTGACAATAAATATGGCGATAAGGAATTCAATCAATATTTTTCCATGAAATATGGGCTGAAAAACCAGTTTCTTCATGCATATACCGTGGAATTTCATGATATAAAAAACCATTTGGATTATTTAAACGGAAAGAAAATATGCGCATCTCTTCCGGAAAATCTGATAAAAATTCTTAAAGGAGAAAAAATATGGCAACATGGGACAGCAGAGGCTTAAGAGGCTCTCAATTTGAAAATATAATTAATCAGTCCAATGAAAAATACAGAGAATTACGGCTTGGTTTAGTACAGAAGATACCGACCCCGATCAAACCGGTAGAAATTGATGACAACCGTCATATTACTTTGGCTTATTTTGAAAAGAAAAGCACCGTAGACTATATTGGCGTTGTTCAATCCTTCCCGATCTGCTTTGATGCAAAAGAGTGCAAGGAAAATACCTTCCAGTTATCGAATGTACATGATCATCAGTTTGATTTCATGACGGATTTTGAGGAACAGGGTGGAATCTCCTTTTTACTGATTAATTTTACCGGTGCGGATAAATACTACTATATGCGCTACTTTGAATTAAAACAGCTTCTTACAAAAGCAAAAAATGGAGAAAAGAAGAGCGTAAATATTGATGAATTAGACAGTAATTATTTTATTACCGAAAAGCTGGGTGTGCCTCTGCATTATCTGGAAGGTATTAATATGGACCTGCAGGAGAGAGATTGATGGAAAGAAAAATGGCGCTTACGGAGCGTATTTTATTAAATGTGGAAAAACCTGCCCGATATACCGGAGGAGAGGTGAATTCCTGTATGAAAGACCGTGAAAAAGTGGATATCCGTTTTGCCATGTGTTTTCCGGATTTATATGAAATCGGCATGAGTCATTTAGGCATGCAGATTATTTATTCCATGCTGAATAAAAGAGAAGATATCTGGTGTGAACGGGTATTTTCGGTCTGGCCGGATCTGCAAAAGATTCTTCTTGAGGAGAAAATACCATTATTTGCCCTGGAAAGCCAGGATCCCATTAAGGATTTTGATTTTCTTGGCATTACTTTACAGTATGAAATGGCGTACACCAATGTTCTTCAGATTCTGGAGTTATCCCAGATTCCTTTTCATACTGACGAACGCAGTGAAAGAGACCCGATTGTTATCGGTGGAGGCCCATGTGCCGCCAATCCAGAGCCATTAGCAGACTTTTTCGACCTTTTTTATATTGGAGAAGGTGAAACTGTATATTATCAGTTAATGGACGTATATAAGGAAAATAAAGTCTCTGGTAGAAGCCGAAAGGATTTCCTTTTGAAAGCTGCTGCCATTGAAGGAATCTATGTTCCTTCTCTTTATGAGGCATCCTATAACGAAGATGGAACAATAAAATCTTTTGAACCGAAACCGGAATATGAAAACAGTGCTCCAAAAACCGTTTTAAAACAGGTAGAGTCGGATTTGAGTAATTCTTTCTATCCGGATAAGCCGGTGATTCCATATGTTCAGGCAACCCAGGACCGGGCAGTCTTAGAGGTGCAGAGAGGATGCATCCGTGGTTGTCGTTTCTGTCAGGCAGGAATGATTTATCGTCCTTTCCGAACTCGTTCTTTGGATTTTTTAAAGAAGTATGCCAAATTTCTCATTGAAAATACCGGTTATGAAGAATTGTCCCTTACTTCCTTAAGCACGAGTGATTATCCATATTTTGCAGAATTAATGGAGTATCTTTTCGAAGAATTCAAAGACCGAAAAGTCAATATTTCCCTTCCATCTCTCCGTATCGACGAATTTTCCTTAGATGTCATGAGCAAAGTTCAGGATATTAAAAAGAGTTCCCTAACCTTTGCTCCGGAAGCCGGAACACAGAGAATGCGGGATGTGATCAATAAAGGTATCACGATGGAAGATATTGTGTCTGGATCTACTCTGGCTTTTAAAGGCGGATGGAATAAAGTAAAGCTTTACTTTATGCTGGGTCTTCCTACGGAAACGGAAGAAGACATTCTTGGCATTTCCGATTTATCGGAACAGATTGCGAAAATCTATTATGATACGGTTCCGAAAGAGGAGCGTACGGGTAAAGTTCAGATTACGGTAAGCACTTCTTTCTTTATTCCGAAGCCATTCACACCGTTCCAATGGGAGCCAATGTATGAACCAGAGGTATATCTGAAGAAAGCCTGCACCTTGAATGATTCCATTAAAGGGCAGTTAAATAAAAAAAGCATCCGTTATAATTGGCATGATGCAAAGACTTCCGTAATCGAAGGGCTTCTTGCCCGTGGGGACCGAAGAGTTGGTGAAGTGATAGAAAAAGCATATCAAAATGGTGCTGTTTTTGATGCCTGGACCGATTTCTTTGACTATGAAAATTGGATGAAGGCATTGGAGGGCATGGAATACGGAATGGATTTCTTCGTTTACCGAAGAAGAGATTTAAATGAAATCCTTCCTTGGGATTTCATTGATATTGGTGCTACGAAAGATTTTATGAAGAGGGAATATGCAAAGGCTTTAAAAGCGGAAGTGACACCAAATTGTAAAGAAAAATGTGCCGGTTGTGGTGCAGGAGTTTTCAAAGGAGGGATCTGCTTTGAAAATAAGAATTAAATTCACAAAAGAGGAATCCGTAAAATATATCGGCCATCTGGACATCATGCGTTTTTTTCAGAGATGTTTCAACCGGGCAGGAGTTAAAATGTCGTATTCGGAAGGATTCAATCCTCACCAGAAAATGAGTTTTGCCATGCCTTTAGGCCTTGGGATTACCAGCGTGGGAGAATATGTAGACTGTGAAATAGCAGATGGACAGGATCTGAAAGCCATAGTAGAAAGCATGAATCAGGTTGCAGGGGATGGTTTTGTAATTCTGGATATAAAAAAAATCAAACCAAATGGAACAAAGGCTATGGCAGCTGTTAAATATGCCAGCTACAAAGTTCTTTTTGATGAAAAAGTTCTGACAGACCAGGCTCTCCATGCGGCAATTTCCAGCATTTTGGGGAAAGAATCCATAGAGATTCTTAAAAAAACAAAGTCTCTGGAAAAGATGGTAGATATACGAAAACAGATTATTGACTTATCCAGCAAAGAATATTGTGCTGAAATGATTCTGACTGCCGGAAATGATAATAATTTAAAAGCGGAAACGGTAGCCGAATTGATTTTAAAGGAAGCGGGTATTGATTATCAGCGGGAATTGGTTAAAATAATCCGGACAGATTTAATTGCAGACAGATTTATTTCTTTAATTGATTTTGAAACAGAACGTTAATGAAAAGACAAGGAAAGCTAGTTATTACCAAGATACAGGATTATATTTTTTCATTACTATATGATAACGACAACAAAGTAATGCAGATCAACTGCGATGGAAACGAAGACGTTATCCTGAGTAATATTTACATCGGAAGAGTAACAAATATTGTTCCGAACATTAATGCTGCATTTATTGAATATGCCAAAGGAAAAACCGGTTATTATCCGTTTGAAGATGGAATTGAGCCTTTATTCACAAATTTGGAAAGAGCTGACGGTCCCTTAAGAATCGGAGATGAACTTCTGGTTCAGGTTTCGAAAGAAGCGGTGGGAAACAAAGAACCTGTTCTGTCTTCCAATATAACTTTCGTGGGAAAATATGTGGTATTTTCTTTAAAGAACAGAGGAATCTCTTTTTCCAATAAAATTAAGTGGCCGGAATTAAAAGAAGCGATTCATAGTCGTTATGAAAAATTTGGTTTTGATCAGTATGGCTTTATCGTCCGTACCAATGCGATGCATGCTTCCATTGACAGTATTTTTGAAGAAATCGAATTTTTCAGTAATTTATGGAAAGCAACAAACGATTTACGGTTATATAAAAAAAGCTTTAGCAAGGTATTTCAGGCACCTAAATCCTATATTTCCAGTATTCGGGACGGTTATCATAATGAAGTCGGCCAGATAATAACCGATAATGAAGCCATTTATAAGGAAATCCATGAATATCTGGAAGTATATCAACCCATGGATATAAATAAATTAAAGCTTTACGACAATAATGTTACCTCTTTGCAGACGTTGTATAACGTCAGACGGGATATTCAAGATGCCTTAACGGAAAAAGTATGGTTGAAATCCGGTGGTTATCTGTATATTCAGCCGACAGAAGCTTTAGTATCCATTGACGTGAATTCCGGAAAATATGTTTCCAAGAAAGATTCCCAGAAAGAATTTTTGAAAGTTAATCTGGAGGCAGCGGAAGAAATTGCGCATCAGATCCGGATCCGGAACCTTTCCGGAATCATCATCGTTGATTTTATCAATATGATTCCGAAAGAATATAAAGATTTCCTTTTAAAAGCCTTTGAACAGTTTGTCTCGGAAGATCCGATCAAAACAACCATTGTGGAAATGACGAAATTAAATCTTGTGGAAATTACCAGAAAGAAAGCAAGAAGGCCTTTATATGAACTAGTTGATAAAAGTATTCTATTGAAATAGAAAAGTTTTTTTGGTAGAATAGTGTGACTTTATGTTGTAAATGCACTACAGAGAGGTGTTTTATGAGTACACTTATTGAAGAAATTAAATCAGGAAACAAGAATGCGGTTAAAGCGATTTATCAGGAATATGCAAAAGACGTTTATAATTTTGCAAAATCCATTACCGGTGACCATGATTCTGCTTTAGCAGCTACAAAAAAGACTTTTGGTAAACTGATCAACAATATCAAAAAAGGCGATGAGCCAAAAGAAATCCGTACCGCTCTTTTAAAGATTGCATATGATGAAGCATGTGCTATTGCTATGCCGTCTTTAAATAATGCTCCAGCTCCGGAAATGAATACAGAAGCTGCTCCGGAACCGGTTGCAGAAGAACCTGTACCGGAAAGAATCCGTCCGGTCAAAGCGGAAACTCCTGTTGTAACAACAGAATCAGAAGCTCCTGCCCACGAAGAAATCTATATGCCGAAAGGTGGTTATGATTCTCTTCAGGTAGAAGAACCGATTCGGGAAGAGGTCGAAGAAGCCGCTGAAATGCCACGCAGAAGAAGACCGGAAGGCGAGGCTGCTCCACGCAGAAGAAGACCGGAAGGTGAAGCTGGTCCTCGTAGAAGAAAACCTTTTGTAGAAAATCCGGAAGGTGAAATGGAAGAACGTCCTCGTAAAAGAAGACCGATTGTTGAAGAAGCTCCAATCGAAGAGGTGGAAACTTTTGAAGAAGAAGTAGAAACCCCGGAAGAAGAGTACGAAGCTCCAAAGCCTAAGAAAAAAGCAAAACCGGTTCGTGAAGAAAAACCAGTGGAAGTATATGAAGCTTTTGATGAAGAAGCAGAAGAAGAGGAGGAAGAGGATGATCGTCCTCGTAACAAAGGACTTTTCATTTTCTGTATTATATTAAATATCGTTCTGATTCTGATTCTCTTATGGTTCCTTGGTGGATTGCTGGTTAACTTAGGAGTTCTTCCTCAAATGGATTTAGGATACTCCTGGTTCAACAACACGATTTATCCATTGTTCTGACGTAAATAAACTGCCGGATTCTTCCGGCAGTTTTCTTATATATTCTGTTGACTTTTCTTTTTTTATTTGATAAACTTTCATAGTTGGCCGCGCAGTGAGGTTTTTTAAGATTGTAAATGATATTTGCAACACCGTAATTGGCGAGTATATTTTTAGGAGGTACGTTATGTACGCAATCATTGCAACTGGTGGAAAACAATACAAAGTTTCCGAAGGTGACAAAGTTAGAGTTGAAAAACTCGAAGGTGAAGTTGGTTCTGTAGTATCTTTCGACCGTGTTCTCATGGTAAGTGATGAAGCAGTAACCGTTGGTAATCCTACTGTTGAAGGCGCTGTAGTTGAAGGCAAAATCGTTGACCAGGGCAAAGCGAAAAAGGTAATCGTTTACAAATATAAACCAAAAACCGGTTATCATAAGAAAAATGGTCATAGACAGCTTTTTACTGAAGTAGAAATTACAAAAGTTTCATTAGGCTGAAAACAAGTATTAGTGTTTGAAAAGGAGTTGAGATAAATGGCACATAAAAAAGGTGTGGGTTCAACACGTAACGGTAGAGATTCCGAGTCCAAGCGTTTAGGCGCAAAAAGAGCAGATGGACAGTTTGCTAAAGCTGGTAACATTTTATACAGACAGAGAGGCACAAAGATTCATCCAGGTGAGAACGTTGGTATTGGTAAAGATGATACATTATTCGCACTTAAAGATGGAAAAGTAAGCTTCCACAGATTAGGAAGAGATAAGACTCAGGTTTCTATCATTCCTGTAGAAGAGTAACTCAAAACTAAGGGCTTCAAATCAAAGGATTTGAAGCCTGCTTTTTTTCTGAATATAATAAAAACATGTTTGCAGATACAGCTAAAATTACAATTAAATCCGGCAAAGGCGGAGACGGTCATGTAAGTTTCCGCAGAGAAAAATATGTTCCTGATGGCGGTCCAAATGGTGGTGACGGCGGAAAAGGCGGGGATGTTATTTTTATAGCCGATGAAAACATAAATACGCTAATTGACTACCGACATAAAAGGAAATTTGCTGCTACTCCGGGAGAGGAAGGCGGCAAAAACAGAATGCATGGTGCAAATGGATCTGATTTGATATTAAAAGTTCCTCAGGGAACTTTAATCCGTGAAGCAGAAACCGGAAAGATCATCCGTGACATGGGAGATTCGAAAGAACCTTTCGTAATTCTAAAAGGTGGCAGAGGCGGCAAGGGAAATATGCATTATGCAACCAGTACCATGCAGGCGCCGAAATATGCTCAGCCAGGTGGCAGTTCGAAAGAATTGACCGTAATTTTAGAATTAAAAAGCATTGCAGATGTGGGACTTGTAGGCTTTCCAAATGTTGGTAAATCTACTTTTTTATCCAGAGTAACCAATGCAAAACCGAAAATTGCCAACTATCCATTTACAACCCTTGATCCCAATTTAGGTGTTGTAGATTTAGGCGATGATGGATTTGTAATTGCCGACATTCCTGGATTAATAGAAGGCGCAGCGGATGGTCTCGGGTTAGGGCATGAATTCTTGAAACATATTGAACGATGCCGTGTATTAATTCATTTAGTAGATGCTGCCGGAGTAGAAGGCCGTGATCCTTTAGAAGATCTTGTTGCAATTAATAAAGAATTAGAACAGTACAATGATATACTGTCAAAGAAAAAACAGGTAATCGCTGCGAACAAATTGGATCTTATTTTTGATGAAACAGAAAAGAAAGATATCATGGATAAATTGATATCTTATGACAAAAGTATTAAAGTGTTCCCAATATCTGCTGCTACCGGCGATGGATTAAAGGATTTACTTTATTATGTAAAAGATTTACTTTCCGAAACAGAAGAAGATGTTCTTTTTGAAAGTGAATTTGATGTGAATGACTATTACAGTGATGAAATTGAGCCATTCTTTATTGAAGAAGTAGAAGAAGGCGTTTTCAGTGTAGAAGGGCCTCGCATTGAACGTATGTTAGGTTATACGAACCTGGAATCTGAAAAAGGCTTCTTATTCTTCCAAAATTTCATGAAGGAACAGGGGATTTTAGAAGAACTGAAAAACCGTGGCATTCAAGAAGGCGATACGGTAAAGATTTATGGTCATGAATTTGATTATTATGAGGACTGATTATGACAAGTAAAGAAAGAGCGGAACTTAGAAGCGCTGCTCATCATTTAGAACCGATAATTAATGTAGGAAAAGAAAGTCTTACACCAGAAGTAACCAACGCCATTGACGAGGCTTTAGAAGCCCGGGAACTGATCAAAGTTGGTGTTTTAAAAAACTGCTTTGATGATCCTAGGGAAATTGCGGAAATGGTTGCAGAAAGAACAGCCAGCGAAGTTGTCCAGGTTATGGGGAAAAAAATAACTTTATACCGCTACAATAAGAAAAAACATCAGAACAAATGAAAATAGGAATTTTAGGCGGAACTTTTGATCCGATTCATTACGGACATTTGCTTCTTGCAGAAACTGCATACGATCGTTTTCATCTGGATAAAGTGCTGATCATGCCGGCAGGAGACCCTTATTTTAAAGATTTAGATAAAATAGGGGAAGATCTTCACCGAGCAGAAATGACTAAAATTGCGATTTCCGACAATCCACATTTTAATTATTCTGATCTGGAACTTAATAGAGAAGGGAATACCTATACCATCGATACTTTACGAACTCTTCATGAACAATATCCGGAGGATGAACTGTTTTTTATCGTCGGAAGTGATACCTTATTTCAGATAGAAAAGTGGAATCGTCCGGAAGAAGTTTTTTCCCTTGCCACTTTTCTCACCAGTACCCGAAATATTGATGTTGAGGAAATTGACCGCCAGATAAAATATTTGGAAGAAAAGTTTTCCGCAAAGATATATAATGTTTTTATGCCGGATATGGAAATATCTTCTACAGACATTCGGAATAGAATTCATGATGGTCTATCTGTTAAATATTTCACAACCGACGGCGTAATCGATTACATTAAAAATAATAAATTATATATAGATTAGAGGCGATAATATGCAACTGGAATACTTGACTTTTATTCAGGAAATTCTTCAGGATGATTTAGATTATGAAAGATATTGGCATACAATAAGTGTTGCTTTTACGGCTAGTGCTTTAGCCATGAGATACCATTATGACAGCCCCGATAGAGCCGAAATCGCAGGCCTTTTACATGATTGTGCAAAATGTATCGATGATGAAGACCGTATTCCGTTATGCGAAGAATATGGCATTATGCTGAATGAATATGAATATCGGAATCACGCTTTAATTCATGCAAAACTGGGTGCAGAAATTGCTGCGGATAAGTTCGGCGTATTAGACCGTGAAATTCAGGATGCCATCCGGACCCATACAACGGGAATGCCGAATATGTCCATGTTGCAGAAAATCATTTATGTAGCAGATTATATTGAACCAAACCGAGATGATATTATTCCGCATATAGAAGATATCCAAACTTTAGCCTTTACGGATATCGATAAAGCAGTATGTACGATTGCTAAAAATTCCATTGAATATTTGGAATCTCAGGGCAGAGATATTGACCCTGCTACCAGAGCTACTTATGATTTTTACCGCAGATTAACGGAGGAAAAATGAACGCAAAAGAAATAACAAAAATCGCATTTATGGCATTAGATGAGAAGAAAGCTGTTGATATTAAAATTATTGATATCAGCAAGATATCGGTTATTGCCGATTATTTCATTATAGCCGGAGGAGCCAATGAACGTCAGGTAAAGGCATTAGCTGAAAATGTTGACGAAAAATTAGGCAAAGCTGGTGTCTTTCCCAAATCAACAGAAGGATATCAGAATGCAAAATGGATTTTAATGGATTATGGCGATGTTATTATCCACGTGTTTAATCAGGAAGACCGATTGTTCTATGATCTGGAGAGAATCTGGGTGGATGGCCAGTCTGTTGAAATTGCAGAACTGTAAAATCCGGAATAAATAATAAAAAAGAGTCTGATATTAAGGAACTACTTACAGCATCCTCATAATCAGACTCTTATTTTTATTTAAATTGACTAAAACAAACGGAAAACTCCGATAACCTCGCCCAGAATCGTACAATCCGGAACAATAATCGGATCATAGTCCGGATTTTCCGGTTGGAGACGAATATGACCATTTTCTTTATAGAAAGTTTTAACGGTAGCTCCATCTTCAATAAGTGCAACCACCATATCACCATTCCGTGCCGTATTTGTCTGTCTTACAATAACTTTATCACCGCTGAAAATACCAGCATTTATCATACTGTCACCTTTAACAATCAACATGAAAATCGGATCATTTGGAAGCATATCAACCGGAATAGGGAAGTAATCCGTAATATTTTCCTGAGCCAATAAAGGCTCACCAGCAGCAACACGGCCAACAATCGGAACCTGTGCACATTCCCGTCGATTTAAAGAATATTCATCATCTATGATTTCAATAGCTCTTGGTTTTGTAGGGTCTCTCCGGATAAAACCATTCTTTTCCAATGTTTCAAGATGAGCATGAACTGAGGCGGTAGATTTCAGATTAACTGCCTCACAGATATCCCTTACGGTTGGAGGATATCCTTTTGCTAATGTTTCCGATTTAATATATTCAAGGATTTCAAGCTGTTTTGCGGAAATTCTTTCTTTTGCCATAGAGAGTCTCCTTTTCATTGACTAAATACTGAATCTGTTTTTTTCTTTTAATAGAATTCTATCATACCGAACAAACATTTGCAAACATTTGTTTGGAAAAGTGTTGACAAACAAATGTTCGTGTTGTATCATAAGGGCAAACAAATGTTCGTGCATATATTCTTGGGAGATAAGAAATGAAAAAGAGCAGAATTAATAGAAAAAAACAAGTAAAAAAACAACTGGTTCGTTTTTTGACCGCTTTAGTTCTAATTGTTCTTACCGTATGCGTTATCCTTTTCAGTAATAAGAATATAACAAATGCAGACGAAAATGGGGAATCCGTTAAACTGAATAAATATTATAAAACCATAACGATTGAATCCGGAGATACTTTATGGAGTATTGCGGATGAATATAAATCCGGTTCTAATAAAAACACGAAAGAATTTGTATCCGAATTAAAGTCCATGAACAATCTTCATTCCGATGAAATTATGTCCGGACAGAAATTACTTGTTGCTTATTTTGCAGAATAATTGTTTTTATATCCTACAGCCTATAGTAAGGCCTCACATTATTTCTTCTAATAATCTGAGCGCAAACTATAGGCTGTTTTTTATTTTTTTATAAACAATTATTTCAATCAAGCATAAATAATGTTATAAAATATTAATAAAGTCATCAAAAAAATAAGATGATAGAAAAAGCCGTAAATATATTCGTAGTATATACGAATTTTAAAATAATGAATTATTATGAGGTCAGGAAAAGTATGTCGATTTATTTTGTTCGCCATGGAGAATCAGAAGCAAATGTTGGTCTGATTGTAGGAATGGATATGCCGCTTACCGAAAAAGGAAAAAAGCAGGCGGAGAATATCCGTCCGATTATCCACTCTATTAAAGCAGATGAATTCTTCAGTTCCACAAAAATCCGTGCGATTCAAACTGCAGAAATAGCAACGGAAAATAAGAAACCTATCACGCATTTACATGTTTTTGACGAAACTTATTTTGGTTCCTTTGAAGGAGCAAATCCAGACGATGGAAAGGATTCGCCTTCCGTAATCCCTCGATTAGCGAAAAATCCATATATCATTCAAACAGAATTTGGCGGAGATAATTTTCTGGATAGAGCAAAAGAAGTAGAACAATTTCTTCTAAGCTATCCAGAAGACAGAACTTGTCTGATTTTTGCTCATGATTCTCTGTTGAGAGCATTGATCACGTATATGAAAACTGGTGATATCTATGGAATGTCTGATTTAAGAATTCATAATTGTGAAATACTGAAATTTGATAAAATGCCGGATCAAACGTTTCATATCACCCCTCGTTTTGGAGAATAAAACCTGGCATAAATCGAAATATCCTTTTTCTATATTATCTCGTATAAACGAATACCAAAGGCATATTTTGAGAAAATTATACTATAATCGGTATGGATACTATAACGAAAGGCAGCAATAATATGAAAAGAAAGATCTTAATCAACGGAAAAATTTATACAGAAGATCAACGAAATCCTTGGGCTGAGGCGGTTGCGATCGATGATAAGCACTTTGCCTGTGTAGGAAAAAATAAAGAAGTAATCGCCTATGCAAAATTTCATTGGAATACAGATTTTGAATGGATTGATCTCGGCGGAAAGACCGTGCTTCCTGGATTAATCGAAGGACATACGCACCCGGCAATGATGTCGAAATCTGCCTGGGTCCTTCATGGCGCAGAAACAGAAAATGAAGACGATATGTATGAAGACATTAAAAAATTTGCGGTGCTTTATCCGAAAGAGAAGCTCCCATATTTTGTTTATACTCGTTATCTGAATGAATGGTTCGGCCCAGAAGGTCCAAATAACAAGCGTCTGAACAAGATAATTTCGGATCGTCCTGCTCGCATCGAGGACAACAGTGGTCACGGTTGCCTCTACAACGATGTTGCACTGGAAATGCTGAAGGACGAAAATGGCATTCCTCGCAACAGTAGCCCAATTGCAGAACCTTATTTTGTGAAGGATGAGGATGGAAACTACACCGGGTGGGCACAACAGGCTCTACTTCCGAAAGATGACGGGATTTATCAGAAATCCGGTTTTCATTACCCGGATGCGATGAGTGATGAGCTGTCCGGGGAAATCTTTGACACCTTTCATCATTATGGCATTATGGTATGCATGGATGGTGTTACCGAAACAGAGGGCGATATCCGATATCTTTACGAAAAGGATTTAAATGGAAACCTGAATATAAACTATGAAGCTACCTGCGTTCTTCCTGTCATGAACGATGAAGCTATTGAAAAAACCATAGCAAAGATTCGCGACTGGCAGAAAAAGTACACCACCGATCATATTAATTGCAATATTATGAAATATTTTATTGATGGGTCGATTGAGTTTGGCGATGTTCTTACAGTTGAGCCATTTATCGACGATCCCGAGGGTCAGAATTGTGGCACTGGCTGCCACTGCACGGTGGAGGAAATGACGAACCTAATGGTACGTCTTAACAAAGAAAGGATTGACCTCCATATCCATTGTGTCAGCGACGGTGGTCTGCGCATAATATGTGATGCCTGTGAAGCTGCGCAAAAAATATGTGGTGACGACTGGTGTATCTATGTTACCGCTGCCCATTGCGAGATTATCCATCCAAATGAAATCCACCGTATCCATGAGTTAGGTATTTTCATGGATACCACGCCGATCTGGAGTGGTATGGGTTCAGCAACACATTTAGCTAAACTTGGGTATGAACGTTGGAGTAGGCTACATGTCTATACCGATATTATCGCGGATGGCGAACACGTCGGATTTTCAAGTGATGTCATTGAGGCTACAGAGAAAAAACTTCTCAATCCATTCACCGGTATCCAAGTCGGTATCACCCGACTTTTTCCAGGTGATATCGATGAAATCGATCATGACCGCTATTATGAAGATGGGGGCCGACCACCAAAAAGTGGTCGACTTACACTGGAGCAGATGATTCACGGATATACTGTTACCAACTCCATTCGTATGCGTCTGAACCATCGTCTTGGATCCATTGAAGTTGGCAAAGATGCAAATTTAGTCGTACTATGTGAAGATATCTTCACTATGAATCCGGAAGACATTTGGAATATTGACACCGAATATGTGTATTTTGAAGGAAAAGAAATAGTCAATACAAGCAAAATTCGACGATAACTCATGTATTTGATTTGTCAAAGGAAGATTGGAAAATGAAAAATAAAGTAAAATGTAATAATGGAAATTTCATTGGTATGGTGCTGAACTTCCGTATTTATTTGATAATGGTTTCAATCATTTTGAAGAAGTCGTATATCCTAAAAACGAGTTTGTTAAACTCTAGAAAATAATAGATTAAATGAAAAGGAGAAACAGAAAATGAATGATAATTTTGCAAACGATATTATGAACAATGAAGAATTTAAGGAAAAAGTAAGCAAGGTACAATCAAAAGAAGAATACATAAAATTGCTTAAGGAGTATTCTATTTCTGAATCTGATTTCGGGGAAGTTAAAGATGATGAACTTGAAAAAGTAAGTGGTGGAAAAAGTATAATTGATGTAATTGAAGAACATACTTTTACAGCTTTTCAATGTACGGAATGTAAATATACTAGAAGCAGACAAGGTTATTGGCTTCCAACAATTGAAGAATGTCCGAAATGCCATAAAGAAACATTTCATGCAAAACAAGTCTTTTTTGCATAAATTTAACGATTGCATATAAGCTCCTTTTTTTTGAATATTTCTTTTCACTATTTTTATACGGATTAATAAACGTAATGACTAATGTTTTGGTACTGTTATTTTGCCTGAATTTTTCTTAAAAATAGTATAAATGAGGAACCGATTTTTTTTAAGTCGATACAAAGCTTATATACTTAAATTATTTAAATATAAAGTGTATTTTTATGAGCCCCGATCAAAAATATCACGTGCTTTCGGTATGATCTTCGCGTAATGAGACCATATTTCGGGCCATACGACGTCTTTCATCTTCAATCGCTGCGTAATGCTTTTTTGTCGTGTTAACGTCAGAATGGCCTAATACGTCGGCCACAAGGTAAATGTCTCCGGTTTCCTTATAAAGCTGTGTACCATAGGTGCTTCGAAGCTTATGAGGAGTTATTTTCTTAAGCTGCGTTACCTGGCCGGCATATTTTTTTACCAGCCTTTCCACACTTTTTACCGTAATGCGACGTTTCTGCATCGATAAAAAGAGAGCATTTTCATAACCAGTCATTGGTATTATTCCATTACGTTCCCGGATGTAGTTCAAAAGAGCATCTTCCACTTCATCCCCAAAATAAACTACAACCTGATTACCACCTTTTCTGGTAATACGAATACCATGATTTTTAAAATCCACATCATTAAGATCTAAGCCAACACATTCAGAAACACGAATTCCGGTTCCCAGAAGCAATGTGACAATTGCGAGATCCCTTACTTTAGTCTTATCATGGAAGTTTTGTTCCTGTTTTGTCATATTTTTTCCATTTTCAACAACATCCAGCAGATCTTCCACTTCATCTTTATCCAGTCGAACAATCTCTTTTTCATGCAGTTTCGGCATTTGGATAATCTGAGCCGGATTATTTTTGATCATTTCCATCCGGTAAAAATAATTATACATGGAGCGAAGAGAGGAGAGCTTTCTCATAAGCCCTCGTTCCGAGTTCGTGCATTCTACATCTTCATCATTATTGTAAACTTTCAGATAATCCATATAGTCCTGAATAATCGATGGCGTAATTTTATCCAGAATATTAATACGATACTCCGTAATTTCCTTATCTTGTCCTAAACCAGTTTCATTTTTAATATAAGTAAAGAAAACCTTTAAATCAAAAGCATAAGCCATTCTGGTACGGGCAGAGGTCGTTGGCTCAATCCCTCGGAAAAAAGCAGATGCAAAGGCAGGTAATTCTTTGCATTTTTCTCTTAATTTCAGGTTTGTATCTATTTTAAACTGATCATGATAACTTCTATTTGACATAATCTCACCTTACATAAGAAAATTATTTGTTACTTTCTTGGTCTGAACCAGAACTAATTGGTTTCTTATAAGAGGGTACCGTCTCCAGAATCGCCCGATACATACGTTCTTTCGCACCCGGATGATCCCTGTTTAGCTGATTTGCAAGTTCTTTCGCGTATTGACGTTTCGTTTCTCCGTCCACAGGACATGGATTCTTCAGTACCGGAATCTCATATTTATTAGCAAAACCAATAATATCCGCTTCCTCTACATACATTAACGGACGGATAAGCGTTAAATCCATCCGATCTAAATAAGTAACCGGGGAAAAAGAGTAGAAACGCCCCTCAAAAATTAAAGAGAGTAGCATAGTATCGACAATATCATCTTTATGATGACCAAACGCCGTTTTATTACAGCCATGTTCCTTCGCCAGAGAATTCAGAGCCCCTTTCCGCATTTTTGCGCATAAGGAACATGGATTTTTTTCTTTCCGTTCATCAAAAATAATAGAGGAAATATCCGTTTTTGCTACATAGTATGGAACGTCTAATTTTTTGCAGAATTCCTCTATTTTTTCAAAATTAATATTTCCAAAGCCAAGATCGACACTGAGGGCTTCCATTTCATATTTTTTTGGATAAAAACGTTGCAGTTCTTTCATACAATATAGAAGTGCCAGGGAATCCTTTCCTCCGGAAACGCCGATAGCAATCTTATCACCATCATCAATCATGGAATAATCATCCAAAGCCCGTCTCGCATAACTCATCAGCTGCTGAAGTTTCATTTTTTCATCTCATTTCTATTGGGAGCAGTGCGCCGGATTTTTCAAAATCCTTGCTATACTGCAATTAATATGGTAATTTTACATAAATTGAACTTGTCTTCAAAGAACACTTTAACGACATCATTATATATCGAAAAAGAGGAGGATGCAAGTATAAAAAAGCTGAAAACGCTGTATTTTACAGGGTTTTCAGCAATTCCTCAAAGTATTCCGGACGTTTTGCTTCAAATTCCATATAATTCATCGTTGTTGGATGAACAAATCCTAAGATTTTTGCATGTAAGGATTGTCCTTGAAGTTGTTCGCCGTTTAATTTAAATTCTGCTGGCTTTCCGCCGTATGTAACATCTCCCAGAACGGGATGTCCTTTGCTGGCCATATGAACACGGATCTGATGGGTTCTTCCGGTTTCCAGCACACATTCAATCAAGGTTGTTTTAGAAAACTCCTGAAGGACTTTGTAATGTGTTACCGCAGGTTTTCCATTTGATGTTATAGCCATCAGCTTCCGGTCGTTCGGTTTTCGTCCAATGTTACCGGAAATAATGCCTTCGGGCTCTTTAAACTTTCCAACAACAATCGCTTCGTATTTTCGCGTTATGGAATGTTCTTTCAGCTGTTCCGCTAGATTTCGATGCGCCAGATCGTTTTTTGCACAAATAATGACGCCTGTCGTATCCTTATCGATTCTATGAACAATTCCAGGCCTTAAGACACCGTTAATGCCAGATAGATCTTTACAATGATATAATAACGCATTTACGATAGTTCCACTGTAATGCCCAGGCGCAGGATGAACCACCATGCCTTTCGGTTTATTGACCAAAATTACGTCTTCATCTTCATAAAGTATATCTAAAGGAATATTTTCCGGTTTGATTTCCAATTCAATGCTTTCCGGAACATCAAAACAAATTACATCGTCAATTTTGACTTTGTAATTTGCTTTACAGCTTTTATCATTGACAAATAAACAGCCGTCTTTAATCAATTTCTGAATGTAGCTTCGGGAAAATTCTTCCGACTGTTCTGCCAAAAATCGGTCAATTCTTAAGCCTTCATATTCATCCGGAACATTGTATACAATCTTGCCCATCACTATTTTTCCTTTTTCGATGAAAAAATATTAAAATTCGGATCCTCTTTGTATACAAAAAGGAAAAAGATTACAAGAAAAATTGCACTGCAGGTTACACAGATATCTGCAAAATTAAAAATAGGGAAATTAATAAATTTGAAATAAATGAAATCCACAACATAGTTATGTGCAATTCTGTCAATAAAATTACCGATTGCTCCCGCACCTAAAACAGCTAGCGTATAATTTAAAAAAATGCCACTTTTAAAAGTTTTCGGTGCAAATAAGGATTTATCTAACAACAGATATTGATTTAAGCGATTTCGGACACGGAACCAAACAAAAATAACAACTGCCAAAACGATTACTGTTATAATGTAAAACAAAATCTGTCTGTTTTTCATAAATCCGAAGGCCGCGCCATTATTTTCCAGATATTGAAATTCAATCACATTTTTAATAAAAGGAACGTTTGGCTTACCTTTCAAAGTCTGCACTACCCAGAATTTCGTTAATTGATCAATCACTAATAAAAGAACAAATAAAATAATCTGAATAATCGAATGTTTTTTTATCTTATTTGCAAATTCCATTTTAGCAAATTCCCTTTTCGCTCTACTCTGCGAATTCTTTCTTAAAAAAATTTAGCTGCCTCTCGTTTCCGATAGGCAGCCAAAAAATCGTTTAATTTCATTTACAGTAATGGTGACTTAAATCCTGTAATATCAAAAGAACTGTCATCGCCGCCAATTAAGTCCTGAAAATCACCGGAAATATCAATGGATTCCGGAGTTGCAATAAAGATGTAGTTTGAAATCTTCTGAAGATTTCCATCTAATGCATAGCAAGAACCGGAAATAAAATCGATAATACGCTGTGAAATTTCAACATGAAGACCTTCAAAGTTAATAATTACAGCTTTTCCATCTAATAAAGTTTCTGTAATCTCACGAGAGTCTTCGATAGATGATGGTTTAAATACACATACTTCATGCTGACTCAGTTTATTGTTGGAACGAGGAATGATTGGTTTTACCGGTTTCGGTACACTCTTCGGTTTCTCTTCGAATACTTTTTCCTTTTTCTTTGGAGCTGGCTCATTGAATTCTTCTTCGTCATAGAATT
This sequence comes from Lachnospiraceae bacterium, assembly GCA_045600845.1. GTDB lineage: Bacteria > Bacillota > Clostridia > Lachnospirales > Lachnospiraceae > RGIG5612. The sequence goes on from JAZRYR010000026.1 coordinate 28,086, forward strand.
CATCATCTTCTATGTATTCATCTTCATACTCATAATCGTCATCGTAATTATCTTCTTCTTTAATGTTAAAAGCTCCTAAAAATTTATCGCTGAATTTTCCCATGATAACTCCTTTATATTATATTATAATTTCTTGCGCCAAAAATACTGGTTCCAACCCGAACGATGTTCGCTCCCTCATTTATGGCAACAATAAAATCTCCACTCATACCCATTGAGAGGAAATCCATAGAAATATTATCTATGTTTCGACTTTCAATGTCAATAGATAAATGTCTTAAATTCGCAAAGTATCCCCTTACCTCTTCCGGCTCGTCAGTCTGCGGAGCAATTGTCATTAATCCTTTTACTTTAATATTTTTTAACTTGGAAATTTCCTTTACCAGTTCCATTGCTTCAGTTTTATCTGTTCCAAATTTAGATTCTTCCCCGGCAATATTTACTTCAACCAGAATATCCGTAATAACGCCTGCTTTTTTGGATTCTTTATCAATTTCTTCCGCCAATCTCAAAGAATCTACGGAATGGATCAGATAAGTCTTTCCAATAATCTGTTTCACTTTATTTCTTTGAAGGTGGCCGATCAGATGCCAACGAATATCCCGTGGCAAAACATCAATTTTTGTCATCAATTCCTGGACTTTATTCTCACCAAAATCACGGATTCCTGCATCATAAGCTTCTTGAATATCCTCTGCCGGATGAGTCTTGCTTACCGCAACTAAGGTGACTTTCTGACCATACTTGCTGTTTTTTTCCGCTTCTTCAATTTGACTTTTAACTTTTTCTAAATTTTCCTTAATCCCACTCATCGGTTTATTATATCGTTTTCCTTTACTTTTGATGCATTTTTTACAATCTGTTCAAATAAATTAATCCTGCTTGTAACCGGATCCACAATATAAAAGCTATTGTTTTCACCGATAATATCTACATTCCGGAAAGTTGCATATCCAGCCCTTGCAACCAGAACTCCTTGCAAGTTTTCTTTTGCGCCAACCTGATATCTGCTGTCACTGTCATTCTTTATTAAAACATCCCCATCCGAAAAATCATCGGTGCCGACATAGCAATATTGATCCGTTTTTTTAACGATGGCTGGAGTAACAAAGACTATAGATGTACTTCCATCTTCTAATATCACCTCTTTGTTGAAGCCGTAATCTGAGGAATTCCCACCCTGGGACAAATACTCAACAGGTATTGTATAGTACTGTTTTTCGGTGATTGCCGTTTTCGGTACTTTAATTCCTTTTTTTGTATTGTCAATTATGGAAATCGGAGTGTATCGTTCCGTAACATAGCGGATCATATATTTATTAAGGGTAAGAACACCATAAGTATTCCCCGCTTTCGTAAACATCTCAAAAGCGGCATCTGCAACAATATTGTCTTTTAAAAACTGAATCGTTAAATAATCCGTGTTTTCAAAAACCGTTGGATCCGAAATCTGGAAAATCAAATTCCATTTTTCTGAAGTAACAACCTTATAAACAGGGCTGCCCTCTTCTACTAAATCGTTGGATTTAATTATATTTTTCTGGTAATCGGATTTGTTAAATGAAGAGGTTTCTACCATGTCTGGCTTTATGTTTTCAAATCCATCAATATGGTGAAGCATAATTCCGGAAATATCGGAAGATACAATCTTATACGCATTTTCCCCAGAACTAGACAAATCCGCATTGATACTCTCAAATACGCTGCTGTTGATCAGCTCCAGAATCTGTGATTCGACTTTATATTTGTAATTGTAAATATCATAATAGTGTTCTTCCCGGAAAGAAGTGTCAAAATCATATAGTCCGGAACGAATCTTAGAAAGATTGGCATCACTGAGAATTGATTGATCCTTTGCCGCTTTTTCTAACATGGACGAAATTTCACCGGTCCCATCCACAACATAAGTCTGCTGGCTGGCATGGATATTGGTTGCATCACCAACAAAAAAGTTTATATAACCGGAACCGGCGGAATTAACGATGGTTTCCTCCCGGAGAATCAATGCATTATATTGACCTTCATAACGGCTGGCGGTCTGACCAACAGATGCTTCATATATTTCCGTTCTTCCGTTAAAAAGATAGATACAAAAATTAACAACTAAATACAGGATTATTATCGCACATACAATGATCCCTATATTTAGTTGCCTCTTTTTATTATTTGATTTATCTTCAGGATAATTATCTTTTGACATTAAAGTGATAGTACAATATACTCCTTAAACCTGTCAGAAATTTCAGATGCATCTAATGATAAGCTTACAATAAAATCAACGCCTAGTTTATTCGCCAGAATAATCAATTTATCAATAATTTCATCTACATTCTGATTCTCCGCATTGGCCAGAGTCAGAAAACTGTCAAAATAGATTGCTTCTATGTCATTATTTCCGGATATCAAGCCACAAACAAATCCCATAAGAACTTCAAAACTGGAAACCGGATATTCTAAAACATTAATCAAACGGATATTTCTATCTAATTCAAACATGTGCTTGGCATTCTTATCAAGATAAATTACAACGCCGTCAGAGTTTTTCGCTTCTTCATTCGCATTATCTAACAGAAATTTTGTTTTTCCTTTACCTTTTGCGCCCATAACAAGTTTGACCATAATTACATTACCTCCAAGTATTATTTATATGCGTTTCGCCAATCTAAATCACCACGGTTGATTGCCATTATAAGAATTTCCGCTGTCGCAACATTTGTTGCTAAAGGAATATTGTGCATATCGCAAAGATCATAAACGCGGGCATAATCCAACTCGTTCTGACGCATCTTTATCGGGTCACGCAAAAAGATAACCGCATCGATCTGGTTACATTCAATCTGAGCGCTCATCTGACGCCCGCCACCCAAATGTCCTGCAAGGAACTTATGGATATTCAGGTTCGTAACATCTTCAATAAGACGACCCGTAGTACCAGTAGCATACAGCTCGTGTTTACTTAAAATACCTTTATAAGCAATACAGAAATTCTGCATTAATTCTTTTTTTGAATCATGTGCAATCAATCCAATATTCATAACTATATTTTATCAAAAATCAGTTATTTATCAATCCCGTTTCTTTAAAACTTGTGTATTTTCTGTCACCAATAATGATATGATCTAAAACCTGAATACCAATCAGTTCCCCGGCCTCCACTACTCTCTTTGTTGCTGCAATATCATTTTTGCTGGGTTTTGTGTTTCCACTGGGATGATTATGAACCAGAATAATATTAACAGCATCATGATCCAGCGCCGCAATAAAAATTTCTCTGGGAGAAAAAAGCGCAGAATTAACAGTACCCTGCGAAATCGTAATATCTTTAATCAACTCACAGGCCGAATTCAATAACAGCAAGATTACCATCTCGTTTTTACTATGGCGCATCCGCTCCATATAATATTGTGCAATGGATTCCGGGTCTGACATTAAAAGCATTTTTCTTCTGCTGGTATTCGAAATCCGCTGAGACAGCTCCGCTACCGCTTTCACCTGTAAAGCCTTCACAACACCAACGCCATGGATGGAAAGAAGATCTTTCATATCCAGATATTGGATATTCAGAATGTCCTGTTGGTTAATGTCTTCAAACCCTAAGATATTTTCAGCCACCTCTACGGAACAATTTTCTTTCGTTCCCGTACGAAGAATAATTGCTAACAGTTCCGCATCGGTAAGTGATGCCGGACCATATTTCAGAAATTTTTCATCTGGTCTGTGATCCGGCTGTAATTCCTTCATTGTTAATCTATTCATAGTGCCTCCTTGGTGTAGGCACCCTCGTGACTATGAAATCTGTAAAACAGACTGTAAAGCCTTTAACAAAGCATATTTTCCATTCTCATAGGTTAATCCACCCTGAAAATATACCGTATAAGGCTCCCGTAAAGGTCCATCCGCAGAAAGCTCGATGGAAGATCCATTCATAAAAGCTCCGCTGGCCATAATAACTTTATCACTATAAGCCGGCATTTCCGCAGGAACTGGTCTTACATAACTATCCACATAAGATGCAGCCTGAATTGCTTCACAGAATTTAATAACTTTTTCCGGAGATAAAAGGTCGATGGCTTCCACGATGCAATGATGGATCTCCTTCGATTTTGGAGAAGTCTGATATCCATATTCTTCAAAAATAGCTGCCGCAAAATGAGCATTTTTCAAAGCTTCCGCTACAACCTTTGGAGCTAAAGAAAGTCCCTGGAACAGCGCTTTTAAAGTACCAAGGGAACCTCCTACTTCCTTACCAAGTCCTGGCGCCGTAAGACGATAGGAGCATCTTTCAATAAGATCCGCTCTTCCGACAATGTATCCTCCCATAGGAGCCAATCCGCCTCCAGGATTCTTTATCAAAGAACCGACACAGATATCCGCACCTACATCGGTAGGTTCGATTTCTTCTACAAACTCTCCATAACAGTTATCTACAAAAACAATAATATTTTCATTAATATTTTTAATAAACTGTGCAGCTTCTTTTACCTGGTCACAGCTGATGGTTGGTCGGTTTACATATCCTTTGGAACGCTGGATATATGCGATTTTTGTTTTATCAGTAATTGATTTCCGGATATTATCATAATCAAACTGGCTGTTCTGAATCAACGGAATAATGGAATGTGTAATACCATATTCTTTTAAAGAATTCGGGCTATCTGTAATCCCGATGGACTGCTCCAGACTGTCATACGGCTTCCCTGTTAAGAATACAATATGGTCACCCGGAAGAAGAATTGCCGAAAGAGCCAAGAACAAAGCGTGGGTTCCACAGGTAATCTGGGTTCTTACCAAAGCGTCTTCCGTATGGAAAATATCCGCATAAACCTGCTCCAATTTTTCCCGGCCCATCTCATTGTATCCATATCCGGAGCTGGCATTAAAGTCCGCCTCACATACACTGTTTTTTTGAAAAGCCGATAAAACTTTATATTGATTCGCTTCGGAAATCTCTTCAATCTTTCGAAACATATCCACTAATTCATTTTCTTTTTGTTCTGCAAGATCAAGTAAGTTTTTCTCTATATCCGGATATCTAAACAATTTCTTTCTCCTTTAACATTAATAACATTTTATTCATCAGTTCTGGTTCCGATGAAAAATCTTCGTAGTTCAACCAGATGGTTTCTTTTTCTCTTTTAAACCAGGTAATCTGTCTTTTGGCAAAATGGCGGGTACCTTGTTTAATTCTCTCTACCGCTTCTTCCAGGGAAATATTCCCCTGCAGATACTGGGCAATTTCTTTATAGCCCAGTCCTTGCATGGAAACCAGATCGGTTCCGTAGCCCTTTTTCAATAAAGCATTTACTTCTTCAACGAGACCATTTTCAATCATCCGGTCCACTCTATAATTAATCCGTTGATAAATTTCTTCCCGTTCCCGGTTCAATACAAAATAGGCATAATTATAAGGGGATTGTTTCTGACGCTGTTCCAGATTATGCTCCGATATTTTTCCACCGGTTATTTTATGAAAAACCAAAGCCCGGATCACTCGTTTTACGTTATTCGGATGGATTTCTTCTGCCGCAAGAGGATCCACTTCGGAAAGCATCTGATGCAGCCTTTCCGCCCCTTCTTTTTCAAGAATATTTTCACAAAACTTACGGAAGTCTGAATCGTCCTCCTCTTCCGTGAAATCGATATCATATAAAACAGCCTGAATATAAAAACCGGTACCACCAACAAGAATCGGAATTTTATCCCGGCCCTGAATCTCTTTTATATATTTCTTAGCCTGATTTTTAAATTCATAAACATTGAATTCTTCAGATGGGTCATATTCGTCAATCAGATAATGAGGAATCCCCTTCATTTCTCCCGGCTTTATTTTTGCTGTCCCTACATCCATGCCTTTATATACCTGCATGGAATCTGCACTGATAATCTCTCCTTTGATTTCCTTCGCTAAAGAAATTGAAAGGTCCGTTTTTCCCACAGCCGTTGCCCCGGCAATAATAATCAAAGAATCGTTCATTAAAGGAGCCTCTTAAATTTTCTTTCCAACTCAGATTTTGACATTTGGATAATGGTCGGCCTTCCGTGAGGACAGTTATATGGATTTTCAAGCTGTAATAACTGGTCAATCAGAGAATTCGCTTCCGCAAAAGAAATTTTATTCCCTCCTTTTACGGCAGCTTTGCAGGCAGCAGACGCAATCCGGTCTAAAAGAAGCTCGGATGCCATGGTTGGGGAAATCTCCCCTAATTCGTCTAAAAAACTTAAAAAAAGATTGTTTTCATCCAGAGTAAATAAATCCGCAGGAACCGCGGAAACCGCATATTCGGAGCCCCCAAAAGGACGGATTTCAAATCCCATTTCCTCTAACTGAGCCTGATACCGGTTCAAAGTTGCTTCCTCGGAAGAACTTAAAGTTACTACCAGGGATGGCATAAGATTCTGGGAATAATGTTTCTCATTTTTTATTTTATTTAAAAACTCTTCATATAAAACTTTTTCATGGGCCGCATGCTGATCAATGATATATAAAGAGTTATTGTACTCCACGATCCAATAGGTATCGAAGATTTCCCCGATCAGGCGATGACTGCTTCGGGCTTCGGAGCTCAAAAAGTCCTTGCTGAATAATTCAGTCTGAATATATTTTGCGGTCTCTTTTTCTTCTTCTATGAGCGGATCCGCCGGAAAAATTGATGAAGAATTCACTGAATATTCCGTATCCTCCGACAGAAGCTGAAACTGCTGGATCCGGTGATGTTCAAAAGGTTCCGGCGCAGCTTCTTTTACGGGTTCCGGATCTGGTTTTAAAAACCCATTCTTCTTTTCTTCTTTCGCAGAAGAAATTGTAAATGCCGGAATGTTTTCCCGCTGTTTTAATCGTTCCGAAAGAACTTCCACAATCCAGTTATATATCTTTTCATTATCAAAGAAGCGAATTTCCGATTTTGCCGGATGAACATTGACATCCACCAGTTCCGGTTCGATTTTCAGGTTCAGGATAGCAAACGGAAAGGTTCCTTTCATCTGATAACCTTTAAAAGCTTCTTCCACAGCACCGGAAATCACCCGGTCTTTCACATATCGTCCGTTAACAAACATTAATTCAAAGGAACGGTTCGCACGGGCCAGTTCCGGTTTTCCTATAAAACCGGATAATTCCATCAGGGGGTCCGAATACTGAACCTCCAGAAGGTTGGCAGTGATATCTCTTCCGTATACCGCATAAATTGCATCTTTTAACACCCCATTACCGCTGGTGTTGATCTTAACGGACTTATTATTAATAAATTTAATGGCTATTTCCGGATGGGATAAAGCGATTTTTCCGACAATATCAGAAATATAACTTCCCTCGGTATGCGGCGTTTTTAAAAACTTCAAACGGGCAGGGGTATTATAAAAAACATCTCTTACTACCACCGTCGTGCCATTTGGGAGACCCGCTTCGTCAAAAGAGATTTCTTCCCCGCCATAAATTTTATAGATGATTCCCGTCAGGCTCTCTGCGGTTTTCGTGCATAATTCCACTTTAGAAACTGCACTGATACTGGATAAAGCTTCCCCGCGGAAGCCCAGAGAATGGAGGAAAGACAAATCCTCTGCCGTTGAGATTTTGCTTGTGGAATGTCTTAAGAATGCTTTCCGGATCTGCGATTTATCTATACCGCTTCCATTATCGGAAACACGGATCAAAGAAATGCCCCCATCTGCAATTTCAACCGATATCATGGTAGCACCGGAATCAATGGAATTCTCCATTAATTCTTTCACAATGCTGAGAGGTCTTTCAATGACCTCTCCTGCAGCAATCTTATCGATTGTCAGTTTATCTAAAACATTGATTTCTTTCATGATCAGCAAAGTTCTTTCAAATGATACAGAATATTCAAAGCTTCAATTGGTGATATTTTATCTACATCCAGCGATTTTATATACTCTTCCGCCTCACTGGATTTATCAATTACCTGCTCCATTCCTGCTTCCTTAACCACCGAAAGCTTTTTATCCGATTCCCTAAACGTTATATCTGCACTACCTAACTGGCTTACAATCTTCTGGGCACGTTTTGTGATAGAGGATGGAACACCTGCCAAAGCAGCAACCTGGATACCGTAGCTCTTGTCGGCACCGCCACGAATAATCTTTCTCAGGAAAATAATATCATCCCCCTGCTCTTTGACACTGATACAATAATTCTTTACCCCATCTATTCTTCCTTCCAGTTCCGTTAATTCATGATAATGGGTGGAAAAGAAGGTTTTTGCCCCACATTTTTCCTTATCGGCAATAAATTCCACAACCGCCCAGGCAATACTCAAGCCATCATAAGTAGAAGTTCCTCTTCCGATTTCATCCAGAATTACCAAGGAATCCGCGGTTGCATTTCTTAAAATATTCGCAACTTCCGTCATTTCCACCATAAAGGTACTTTGTCCGGATGCAAGGTCATCGGAAGCTCCGACTCGGGTAAATATCCGATCACAAGTACAGATATTCGCATAAGAAGCCGGCACAAAACTTCCCACACTTGCCATTAAAACGATCAACGCAAGCTGCCGCATATAAGTAGATTTTCCAGCCATATTCGGGCCGGTAATAATACTGACACGGTTCTCCTCATTATCGCTATAAGTATCATTTGGAATGAATAAGCCTTCCGACATCACTTTTTCCACAACTGGATGCCTGCCGTCTTTAATATCAATAATTCCCTGATCATTAATTTCCGGTCTTACATATTTATTCTGTTCCGCAACATAAGCTAAGGACGCATAAGCATCGATCTGGGCAATGACCGAAGCCGTTTTCTGGATTCGTTTTACTTCGTTATTGATCTGGTCACGGATATCACTGAAAAGATCATATTCTAACGCAAAGAGCTTTTCTTCTGCGCCCAAAATCAGATCTTCCAGTTCTTTTAACTCATCCGTAATATAACGTTCTGCATTCACCAAAGTCTGTTTCCGGATATAACGCTCCGGTACTTTATCTTTAAAGGTATTGGTTACTTCAATATAGTAGCCAAATACTTTATTAAACTTAATTTTCAGGGTCTTAATACCCGTAGCTTCCCGTTCTTTTTCTTCAATCTGAGCCAGCCAGTTTTTTCCTTCAAATTTCGATTTTCTTAAAGTATCAATCTGTTCCGAATATCCTTCTTTAATGATTCCACCATCTTTAATGGCCAAAGGAGGATCTTCCACAATGGATCTGTCAATCAGCTGGGCGATATCTTCCAGACAGTCCAGTTCCTGATACAGCTCCTGCAGCAGAACACTATCATAATGACTCAAAGAATATTTAATCGCCGGAAGCATCTGAAGAGAACTTTTAAAAGCAATCAAGTCTCTCGGATTCGCTGATTTATAAGAAATCTTCGCCAGAAGTCTTTCCAGATCATAAATCGGACTTAAATATTCACGTAATTCATCACGATCAATCAAAGAACGGTTTAACTGCGCTACTGCGTCCTGACGAGCCTTGATTTCCGTTATATCAATCAATGGCTGCTCAATAAAGAAACGGAGGCGTCTCGCTCCCATGGCGGTTTTGGTTTTATCCAATACCCAAAGCAGACTTCCCTTCTTATTCTTTTCGCGCATGGTTTCTGTTAATTCCAGGTTTCTTCTGGTCGCAGAATCCACAACCATATATTTGCTGGTAGAATAAGTCGTCAGTTTATTTAAGAAACTCAAGTTGTTTTTCTGGGTATCATAAAGATATAAAAGCAAAGCCCCAACGCAAGGAATACAGCCTGGAAAATCATTTAATCCCAGTCCGCTCAGATCCATCACATTAAAATGCTTCTTAATTGTTTCAATGCACTCCTGCTGACTAAAATAGGAATCTTCCAACGTATACAAAGTAATTCCTAATTTATCTTTCAAAAACGCAATATTAACCGGGGACATGCCAAAAGCCTTGTTGGATATAATTTCTGCAACAGGGAATTTGTTGATTTCGTCCATTAAACCGCTGTCGGAATCCACGGTAGTTGCATAAAAATTTCCGGTAGTGATGTCCACAAAAGAAATTCCATAAAAATCCGGTGTATAATAAACACACATCAGATAATTATTCTTGTCTTCATCCAGAGCCAGATTGTTCGTATTGGTACCAGGTGTAACGACTTTTATTACATCACGTTTTACAATTCCTTTTGCCAGTTTCGGGTCTTCTAACTGTTCCGCAATCGCAACTTTGTATCCTTTCGAAACAAGTTTATTGATATAAACATCAACCGCATGAAACGGAACTCCACACATCGGTGCCCGTTCTTCTAGTCCACAATCTTTTCCTGTTAAAGTTATTTCCAGTTCTTTCGATCCTACTAATGCATCATCAAAAAACAGTTCGTAAAAATCACCTAACCGATAAAAAAGAATGCAGTCACTATATGCTTTTTTCGTCTCAAGATACTGAGACATCATAGGAGATAATGCCATTTTATTCCATTAAGGATCCCATATAATAGAATCCCTTTGCCTCCGTTAACCGGACCGGAACAATCTTTCCAATCAGGTCTTTATTTCCTTCAAAATGTACTACACTATTATTACTGAGTCTTCCACTGAGATATTTTGGGTCCTTTGGATTTACCTCTTCTACCAAAGCTTCCCCAACGGTTCCTTCATATTTCATGGTCTGCTCTTTTCCTACTTCCGTTACCAGCTCCAATAAACGGTTAAAACGGTCATTTACGACATCCTTTGGAACCTGGTTCGGCATGGCTGCCGCTTTGGTACCCGTACGCTTGGAATAGATAAAAGTAAATGCACTGTCAAATTGCGCTTTCTTCACCACATCCAAGGTCTCTAAGAAATCTTCTTCCGTCTCCCCAGGGAACCCCACGATAATATCTGTGGTAATTGCCACTCCTTCAATATTGGAACGGATTTTTTCTACCAGTTTCAGATAATCTTCTTTTGTATATCTACGGTTCATTTCTTTTAAGATTACAGAACTTCCGGACTGTAACGGCAGATGTATATGACGGGCAATCTTTGGAGTATTTTTAATGACTTCAATCAGCTCATCCGATAAATCCTTTGGATGGGAAGTCATAAAACGGATTCTCTGTATTTTTTCAATTTTTGCAACATCCGAAAGAAGCTCCGGGAACCCATAAGCATAAGAATTTACATTCTGTCCTAAAAGCATGACTTCTGTTACACCATCGTCTGCCAGTCGTTGAATCTCATCCAGAATATCCGCCTTATCACGGCTTCTTTCCCGTCCACGGACATAAGGCACAATACAGTAACTGCAGAAATTATTGCAGCCATACATAATATTTACGCCGCTTTTGAAGGCAAACTTCCGCTCGGAAGGAAGATTTTCAACAATTTTATCCGTCCCATCTAAAATCCGGATCTGCATGGACTGCTCAGCAAAATGCAGGAATAATAATTCCGCTAATTGATAGATATTATGGGTTCCAAAAATGATATTTACATGACGATAGCTTTTACGAATTTTATCCACAACTTCTTTTTCCTGCATCATACAGCCGCAAAGAGCAATCACCATGTCTTTATTTTTATCCTTCGAGCTCTTTAAAACTCCCAATCTGCCATAAACACGGACATTGGCATGTTCCCGCACCGTACAGGTATTGTACAGCACAAAATCCGAATCTTCGCTGGCACTTTCTTCATAGCCGATTTCTTTTAAGATCCCCAGGAGTTTTTCCGAATCTTTTGCATTCATCTGACAGCCAAAGGTATTGACACAGGCCGTAAGTTTCCGTCCCTTTTCTTTCTCCAGAACCTGAAGAATCTGCCGGCAGATATGAACAAAATAAAATTGTCTTTCCGGCTCTTCTTCCGGAGCATTTTTTAATATGGTATTTTTCTCTTCTTCTGTAAAACTAATCATTATTCCACGTATAAGTAATAATCTTCTCCGTTATTGATTCCTGCAATAAAGGTTGCTTTTTCATTAAATACTACATCCATTCTAGGATAGTTATATATTCTCATGTGGGAATTCCTACCTAGTTTGTTGGTACAAATAAACAGTTTTCCAATAATATCCAAAAAAATATCATCGTAAAAGGAAATGTCATTTTCTGCGGTTTTCATGTTAATGAACTCATAACTGTCCTGCGTATTCTGTCTCACGTAAGGGTCATTATTCACCACATAGGAAATCCTCAGGTCTTGTTCCTTCAGGTCGGAAATCTTTACCGTGTATTTTTCTCCGGTCACATAATTGAGAAACAGACATTCCGACTGTTTGACATTCATATCCACCACATTGTAATAGATATACTCGTCTTTTACTTCCGGTTTCAGAATATATTTATCGTAATAAGTGGTAGTCAAAGGCTCCATGTCGATATTGCCAAGCTGCAGCATGATGTCTGAAAGAAATTTTTTACTGGTCGTCCGATAAACACTTTCAATCAGCGCTTCATTCTGAGAAGCGTAGTTGAGCCTGGAATCTTCCAGAAAGGAAAAGCCCGTTTTTATCAGAATTTCCGTATCATTTAAAGGAAGGATGGTATTGATTCCGTTATTGTTCAGATTTTCTTCGATAATCGGAATCGGTTCATCTAATTCCCCCGAGTATAAGGTCTGGGTAAAGATTATGTTACCCATTAATTTATCTGCCTCCGAATTGCTGACGACTTCCGTCTGAACCAGAACATTGGTACTGTTCAGAATGAAGGCTCGGATGACTTTATCCGAGGTCAGACAATCTGCTGTTTCATTAAAAGAACATAGGATTGCCGTCTTTTTCGTAGTCAAATGATAAGAACGTATTTTTATTTCTATCTTGTCCTCTTCCAGATTTCGGTAAGTGGCATAATAGACTTCCTCACACGGCTTATAGGCAACATAAAGCTTGACAAAAACGACTTTCTCGACCTCCGGAAGCAGTTCTTCCATCGTATTGGCAACAGGATCAAAAAGGCAGATTCTCAATAGATCCACCGGCTTCTTATCCTGGTAATACAATTCAAGAATATAATCTCCCCGAACTGCCAGATCATATAAATAACCATCTTTTTTCAGAATATTGATATTCATGTTTTATGCCTTATATCTGCTATATATTTCTTCAAATACTTTGATTCCATCCATTGCAGCACTGGTAATGCCACCAGCATAGCCGGCACCTTCTCCACATGGGAAAATTCCTTTTATATTGCTTTCAAAATGGGCATCCCGAAGAATGCGGACCGGAGATGAAGTACGACTTTCCACTGCAGATAAAACAGCATCCGGATCTGCATAATCTTTTATCACTCTATTAAAAATACCAAAAGCTTCCTTCAGGGAATCACAGACAAATTCCGGAAGGATTTTGTTAATATCCGCAAAGGAACGGTTTCCTTTACTGCTTGGATAGATACTTCCAAATCGAACAGAAGGTTTCCCTTCTATAAAATCGCCCATCAACTGAACCGGAATTCGTCCCTTTCCAAAAGTATATGCATTCTTTTCCAGAATTCTCTGGAACTCAATCCCTGCCAGCGGATGCTCAGACGGGAAGTCCTCCGGAGTAATATTCACGATAATTGCGGAATTGGCATTTTCCCCATCCCGGTTGGAATAACTCATTCCGTTCACACAGACATGACCATTTTCGGAAGATGAATTTACAACATATCCTCCCGGACACATACAGAAGGAATAGACGTTCCGCCCCTTGGAGGTTTTCGTTGCAAGTTTATAATCCGCAACAGGAAGAGCATCTCCATAGATTTCCCGGTAATTCTCACCGTATTGAGCCTTATTAATTTTCTCTTGGGAATGTTCTACACGGACACCGACCGCAAAAGCTTTCTGCTCCATAGAAAGGCCGTGACCATAGAGGCTTTTAAAAGTATCTCTGGCAGAATGACCAATGGCCAAAACCAGATTATTACAGTCAACTTCCATCGTATGCGAGTGCCCATTCATCATGGATTCCAGCTTGATGCTGTCCAGGATTCCGTTGCTTGCAGAAAAACCGATTAATTTCGTGTTAAAAACAACTTCTCCACCATTTTGAATAATTTTTTTTCGCATGTTCTTGACAATCTTACACAGAACATCCGTGCCCAGATGAGGCTTATTCACATATAATATTTCTTCCGAAGCACCATTTTCTACAAAGGTCTTAAGAACCAGATGGTTTCTGCCCTTTGGATCATTAACGCCGGTAGCCAGTTTTCCATCGGAAAAGGTTCCTGCGCCGCCTTCTCCAAACTGGATATTGCAATTTTCATTTAATGGAGACTCTTCATTCCAGAATTTCTGCACCATTTCCGTCCGTTTATCGACATTATCACCCCGCTCTATCAGAATTGGTTTGTAACCATATTCCGAAAGGAAATAAGCAGCAAAAAGACCCGCCGGTCCACTACCGATAACGTAAGGACGCACGTTCATGGAAAGATTTCCTTGTTCCGGAAGGATATATTGCTTTTCCTGTTTTTGGCTGATGGTTTTACTCTTTTTGCATGCCTCAAGAACTTCTTTTTCGTTTGTAACATCAACATCAATAACATAGTTGAAAGTAATGTTCGATTTGTTCCGGGCATCTAAAGATCTTTTGACGATGGTATACTTGATCGAGCAAATGGCATTCTCATCTACTCGAAGTTTTCTGCAGATAGCAGACTCTAAATCCGCCTGTGAATGTAATACGGGTAATTGAATTTGACTGATCCGAATCATAATTATTGATTAAGAATCCTTTCTATTAATTTTTCTATATTTTAACATATCTCATAAAATAAACAATACTCACTTCTCCTTACGGATTACCATTTATCTATACCAGCCACACAGGCGGCCGTCGGCCATGCCCATTGCAGGTTATAACCACCGCAAATGCCGTTAATATCCATTATTTCCCCAGTGAAGTACAAGTCTTCAATGAAACGGGATTCGCAGGATTCCGGCCGGATTTCGTCCGCAGATACGCCTCCCGCAGTTACCTGGGACTCGGCAAAAGAACATAAGTCCACCGGATGAATTTTAAATCCTTTAATGATATTGGACAGACAGATTGCCCATTCCTCTTTTGATACTTTTTTACAGTTATTCTTAAGTTCTTTTTGCAAAACATTATCCAGTTTTTTATTAAGGACACCTAAAAGATAATTCTCTTTTTTTCGGGAGAGGAAGGCTGTCAGTTCCTCTTTTGGGATTTCCGGCAACAGGTCAATTTTGATCAAAGGACGTTTTCCTGCCTTCAGCATTCTCCCTAAAACGTTCGACATCTGAAATGCCGGAATACCGGAAATACCATAATCATTAAACTGAAGATTACCGGATACCTCCATCAACACAGCACCTTTTTCATCAAATAAACTGATTTTGGAATCATTTCTGACGCCGGATAGCTCTTTAAAAAATGTATCGGAGCATTTAATGCCACACAAAGAAGGAATTGGCTTTATGATTGTATGTCCGAAAGCCTTAGCAATTTCATATCCGCTACCGTCAGATCCCGTTTTCGGAGCGCTCATTCCACCCGTTGCCAAGACTAATCTGTTGCAGGAATACTCATCATCGATAAAGAAACTTTTCCCCTTTTTTATGACTTTAACCGGCTGGTAGTTCAACAGAAATTCTACGCCAAGTTTTTCACATTGGAATCTCAAGGCATCCAAAATAGAAGAAGCCTGTTCGCTTCTCGGATAAATGTAACCGTTTTTGTTTTCACATAAAATGCCGAGGCTATTAAAAAAAGCGATGGTATCATCCGCATCAAAATTACGGAGAACCGTTTCAGCAAATTCTTTATTTTCCAAAGGATAATATGGATAAATCCCTTCCGGATTAGAGTCAAACAAATCTACCTTACAGTAAGTGTTTGTAAGATTGCATTTTCCATTTCCGGTAGAAAGAATCTTTTTCCCGACACGATCCTTATGTTCAATTACTAGAACGGAATTATTCTCTTTTTTAGACATTATGGCGGTGCATAAACCAGATGCACCGCCACCAATAATAATTATATCGTATTTCATTAAATATTATTCTTCGTCGTCTGTATGACGATTTGCAACTTCTCTTTCCTGAACATCTGAAGGAGCCTGCTCATAACGAGAGAATTCATATTCGAAATCACCAAATCCGCCTGTCATAGAACGAAGGATTGTGCCATAACCAAAGAGTTCAGACTGTGGAATGTCTGCTTCGATGCAGGTAACACCACTTGAAACAGGGTTGGAACCAAGTACACGGCCTCTTCTCTTATTTAAGTCACCCATAACATCACCGGTGAATCTATCCGGGATCGTAACTTTCAGGCTGGCGATAGGCTCTAATAATACCGGGCCAGCTTCCATGAAGCCTTTCTTGAATGCAAGGATGGTAGCCATCTTGAATGACATTTCATTAGAGTCTACTGGATGGTAAGATCCATCATATAAGGTAGCCTTAACACCAACTACTGGATAGTTCGCAAGAGGTCCCTTCTGAACGCAGTCCTGAAGACCTTTTTCAACTGCTGGGAAGAAGTTCTTAGGAACGCTACCACCAACAACCTCTTCTGTAAATTCATAAGGTTTTGTTGTGTCGCCAGAAGGAGCGAATCTCATTCTTACGTCACCATACTGTCCATGTCCACCAGACTGTTTCTTATGTTTACCCTGAACATCTGATGTCTTCTTGATAGTCTCACGGAATGCGAAAGCAGGTTTTTCAAGCTGAACATCAACTTTGTATTTTTCTTTCATTTTAGAAACGATAACATCCAGCTGCTGATCGCCAATACCGTAAATAAGTGACTGATGGTTTTCTTCGTCTGCTACAACCTTCAGAGTCTGATCTTCTGCACATAATTTCTGAAGTGCCTGCTGGATCTTATCTTCTTCGCCTTTATTAACAGCGCTGTATTTCATGTAGGTATAAGGTTTAGCCATGTCAAATTTATCAAGAACGATTGGAGTTTCTTTCTTGGATAATGTATCGCCGGTCTTAGCCAGGTCTAATTTACCGATAGCACCGATATCGCCAGACTGGATTTCTTTTACTTCTTCGAAGTTTTTACCGCGCATTACATATAATTTGGATAATTTCTCGCTCTCATCTGTAGCACCATTGAATACCTGGTCATCAGAATGAAGAACGCCGGAATATACCTTAACTAAGGAATATTTACCGATAAACGGGTCAACGATGGTCTTAAATACATAAGCTGCCAGAGGAGAATCTTCTTTGCACTCTGCATCAAAAGCTTCGTCAGTTTTAACGTTCTTTCCAGATTTCTTTACAGGGCTCATATCCGGAGCTGGGAAGAAGTCAGCTACAGCCTCAAGAACTGTTCTTGGTCCAAAGTTCTTTGTAGATGCACCAACAAGTACAGGAACCATATCACCTTCAGAAACGGCCTGTTTCAAAGCGGAGGCGATTTCTTCTTTTGTAAATTCTTCACCACCGAAGTATTTATCCATGAACTCTTCACTGGTTTCAGCTACATGTTCCATAATCTCTTCTTTTGTAGAAGCAACTTCATCTGCAAGATCGCCAGGAACATCGGCTTTATCACATTTTCCGTCTGCTTTATATTTCATTCCTTCTTCAGACATAACATCAGCATAACCTACCAGAGCTCCGCCTTCTTTGATTGGAAGCTGGAATGCTGCTATTTTATTACCAAAAGAATCTTTTAAAGCAGCTAAAACACCGTTGAAATCAGCATTTGCATCATCCATACCGGAAATGTAGATCATACGAGGAATATTGTATTTCTCACAATAATTCCATGCTTTATGAGCACCAACTTCAATACCGCTCTTTGCATTTACTACGATAACTGCGGAATCAGCAACAGAGATACCTTCCTGAGTTGCACCAACAAAATCGAAGTAACCAGGAGTATCCAGTACATTAATCTTTAATCCATTGAATTCAATAGGAATAACCGTTGTACTGATAGAAAACTGTCTTTTCTGCTCTTCTTTATCAAAATCGCTGATTGTATTGCCGTCAGCAATATTACCCATTCTATTTGTAATACCTGTTGTTAAAGCAAAAGCTTCAGCTAATGTAGATTTTCCAGAACCGCCATGACCTAAAAGAACGACGTTTCTGACTTTGTCTGTCTTATAAACATTCATATGAAAATACCTCCAATAGTTTTTTCTAAACCGTACAGAGTTAGTTTACTAAAATAAGCCTTTATTTACAAGTGTTTTTTAAAGATATAAAGAGAAATATAGGCTGTCCGAACATTTCAAAAACAAAGGCAGTTGCAAAGGGTTTGCAGTACTTTTCGAAAGAATCAAACCGGAGGTTTGAAACTTTTTTCCACCTCATAAACAACATTGTCGCTAAAATGCCACCACTCGTCCTGATATGGAATAAAGCCGGCTTCAATCATTGTTTCCTGAAGCATCCAGGCATTGACAACCGATTCCTTGTCCATGACATCCCGATAATCACGGTCGGCCAATGGGGAAAAGCTGTCAAACTCCGTCGGCATGATAACCTCTTTTCCATCAGAATCAATAACGGTCACATCCACTGTATTTCCTCTACTATGGTCAGAAAAGCCCGTCGTTGGATCTGCCACAAAAGTACTGTCCGGATAAACTTCCCATAAAATAAACTGGGCATAAACCGGGCGATATGCATCCCATATTTTTAACCCGTATCCCTGAAATTTCAGTATTTCCTGGGCTTTCATAAGCTTCTGTACTGTGCCATATCTCAGCCAGGCGTCGGTAAAATCATATATTTTTTTGCCGGTAAAATTGTCCGGGCCGGCATATCTTAACTCTACTTCTAGCTCCGGAATATAATCTTTCACTCTTACAAATTCTTTATCTTTCATATTTTCTCTCACTTTATTTTATTATGGCGATCGCACAGAGCGCTCGCTCATGGTCTTCTTTCCGCTTAAACTTCAGCTTTTAAATTAGTTTAGTTGCTCGGCTCATGAAAAAGTTTAGTTGCTCCATATGCGCTTCGGCTCCTGTATGTGTTTAGTTGCTCCATATGAACATATTCTAAACAGCCGGCCGCCATTTGCCAACCGTCTTTTCTGTTCTTTATATTTTAATACAAAAAAGAGATGGAGGCTTTCCGCTTTTTTCTCTGCTTTTTATTAATTTAACGGAGGCTTTCCGCTTTTTTCTAGTTTATATATATATTTGACGGATGAGATTCCGCCATTTTTAAGTCATTTCATGATTTTGACGGAATTTTTGTTATCATTCTCCATCAAAAAGACCAGAAAAAGACAAAAAAACTGAAAACTGGTAAAACTTTTCCGTCAAATCCAGCAAAAAATCATTTATTGACGGAAAAAGACCCATGTATTTCCGTTAACAGAGTCTTAAAGAACTTCTTTTGACGGAAAAAGACCCATGTATTTCCGTTAACAGCGTCTTAAAGAACTTCTTTTGACGGAAAAAGACCCATGTGTTTCCGTTAATAGAGTCTAAAAGAACTTCTTTTGACGGAAAAAGACCCATGTATTTCCGTTAATAGAGTCTTAAAGAACTTCTTTTGACGGAAAAAGACCCATGTGTTTCCGTTAACAGAGTCTTAAAGAACTTCTTTTGACGGAAAAAGACCAGTATTCTTCTGTCAATATGACCATAAAGGACTTCTTTTGATGGGAATCAACTTACAAAAGAAAAATTCGAATCATTTCATCAACAAGAAGCATGTCCAGCGGGCTCTTTTTTGTCTCAGCCGTAACAATAAGGTTAATGCCCTGGATAATTCCAGCGTCAAAAAAAGTTTTTTCACAGAACAATGTCTTGCGCAAATAGTCTGGATTATCCATCATCCCACGATGATCCCAATACCATACTTTTTCCGTATTTACGTTTAAACAACGGAAATCGATACTAATACGCGTGCCATTCAGATTGAGCACCTCATCATAGTGATAGGGAATGGAATAATTTTCCAGACGAGAAACGATTAAGGCTTCCGATTTACTTCGAACTTTTAAACCTGGAACAATTGTTGGATATATCAGATTTTCCTTATATTCCCAATTTCTCTCATATGGTTTTTTCTTCCACTGGAAATGCCGGTCATCTTCCAATTGCCGTTTTGGAAGTAATTGTGCCAGCCATGGATTATTACATAACAATTCTTCCGAACAATACGGCGTTCGGAAATTATTTAATAAAGCGTCAATGACTTCTATTCTGTTTGAAATATCTTTAGATAAGACTTCAGCATACATTTTCTCCGCGACCAGGTTTGCTTCCGCTTTCAAAGAATCATTCACATATACTCTTTTATAATTGTGTGGATGACGTTGCTCTGGTGAATGAAAATGGAGATATAATTCTTCCCTCCCATTATTTCGATGCACTCTGGTCAAATGAGCATCGGGAGCTTTTGATAAAATCATCGCAAGATTTTCCAGCTCTGCTTCCAGTTTGTTCCGATAATTTGTAAGATTTTCTAATGTGATCATAGTTAAGAATTCCTTTGAGAAAAGATAATAATTTGAAATTGATTGAATTTCCGTTGTAGATGTGAAAAAGAATTCACGCCGAATACAATTCGAATTAAAGAGAATAAATGCTCATCAATTAAAGAGAATAAACGCTCATCAGATAAAAAGTAATACGCATATTAATATGATAATATAATTATTTCATCTCAGCAAGCGTATACATCTGAAAAAATCTCTTGTTATACACCATAAAAGACCGCGATCTCACTCGCGGTCTTTTCCGAATATTTCCTTAAACATCCAGGAATTTTTTAATAATTAGCGTCTTTTTTCTATTCACACATGGTCTGGTTTCTTATTACTCCACATCCAGTTCCAAGTCATCCGGATTAATTTCTGCCATTTCTGCCTCTGCCATTTCTTCTTCCGTATAGGCATCTTCTCCCATACCAAGTTTCGCACGGACAATGGTTTCAATTTCATCAAAGGTTGATTTATTTGCTTTCAGGAATACTTTCGCATTTTCACGTCCCTGACCAATCTTATCACCTTTATAGGAGTACCAGGCACCACTCTTTTCAATCACGCCTAATTCAACTGCCTGATCCAAAATGTCGCCAACCGCAGAAATTCCTTCGCCAAAGATAATATCGAATTCCGCCTCTTTAAAAGGAGGAGCTACTTTATTTTTAACAACCTTTGCGCGGACTCTGTTACCGGTTACTTCGCCGGACTGCTTAATCGTTTCAATCTTACGGATATCGATACGAACCGATGCATAGAATTTCAAAGCACGACCACCCGTAGTTGTTTCTGAAGGACCATAAAATACGCCGATTTTTTCTCTTAACTGATTAATGAAAATAATTGAGCAACCGGTCTTGCTGGTAACTGCAGTCAATTTACGAAGAGCCTGGCTCATCAGACGGGCCTGGGCACCTACGGTAGCATCTCCCATTTCCCCTTCAATTTCGTGCTTTGGAACCAGCGCTGCTACGGAGTCAACAACGATAATATCGATCGCTCCGGAACGAACCATGGTTTCACAGATTTCCAGTCCCTGCTCTCCATAGTCTGGCTGGGAAATATATAAATTATCAACATCAACGCCGATATCATGAGCATACTTCGGATCCAGCGCATGTTCTGCATCGATAAAACCGGCAATTCCTCCGTTCTTTTGTACCTCTGCAACAATATGCAGTGCTAAGGTAGTTTTACCGGAAGATTCCGGACCGTAAATTTCTATAATCCGTCCACGAGGAATACCGCCAACACCAAGGGCTTTATCCAGGCTGATCGATCCGGTATGGATCACATCTATATCAAGGGCAGTTTTATCGCCCAGTTTCATAACGGAGCCTTTGCCGTAATCTTTTTCTATTTTAGCAATAGCAGCATCTAATGCTTTCAGTTTTTCGTTATTGTCCATTTTGATCTCCTTCTTTTTAAAAACGAACTTATGTTCGTATTAATATTATATGATAAAAAACCATTTGTCAACTATATTTAGTAAAAAGGACACGGGCGGATACCGACCTTGTCCTCATCATAGCATATAAAAACTGTAAACATTATTAAGTATCTGTTAAATAAAAAACGTAACAAGAAACCAGCGAAAATCCTCGGTTTCTACAAGATTTTATTCATCAGTGTGAGGGCTTTTGCAACAACAGCCTCACGAATATCATTTCTGGAAAAAGGCAGATTCAGTTCTTGGACAATGGTCTGGTCCTGATAAGCTACCGCGATATAAACAAGTCCCACATGCTCGCCATCTGGTCCTGCATAACCCGTAGTCGCAACACCCATATCACTTCCGGTAACTTTCGCAACGCCTGCCGCCATCAGAGAAGCGCATTCCTTACTTACTGCACTGTACTGCTCCAGGACTTCCAGCTCCACGCCCAATCTTTCATGCTTCGCCTCATCACAATAGGTAATAAAGCTTTCTTTTAATACCTCGCTGGCTCCGGCCACATTGATCAGCCTACCCGCCAGCAAGCCCCCGGTACAGGACTCCGCACAAGATACGGTCTGATGCTTCTCCATCAGTTTTTTCACAACAACATCTTCTAAATCTTCATTCTCATCCGTGGTAAAAATATACTCACCCAATTCCTGTTCAATCTGTTCCAGAATCGGCTGAATCAGTTCCTGACAATTCTTCTCACTCTTCCCTTTTGCCGTAATCCGCAAATGAACCTGATTGGTTTTCGCATAAGGTGCGACCGTCGGATTCACACTTTCCGCAATCAGTTTCTCAATCCGGGAAGCAGCTTCACTTTCTCCGATACCGGATAATTTCACCATGACAGAGGAAATCGTCTCTCCTTGGCGATGACGAAAATATGGAATCAGATATTCTTCAAACATCGGAATCAGTTCTTTGGGTGGTCCAGGAAGCAATATTGCGATTTTCTCATTTTTTTCGATTATGAGACCGGGTGCAGTACCATTATGATTATATAAAACTGTCGCTCCCTCCGGAATCATCGCCTGTTTATAATTATTCTCTGTAATTTTGCAATTCATGGCTTTCACTCGTTCGATTAAGTTCTCTTTCGCCTTTTCATCTACTACCAGATTCAGTCCCAAAGCCTCACAGACGATTTCTTTGGTAATATCATCCGGCGTCGGTCCTAAACCACCAGTAAAGAAAACCACTTCGGATCTGGAAAGAGCCTGAAAAACCACTTTCTTTAACCGTTCCGGATTATCCCCTACAACCGTCTGGTAAAATAAAGAAAGGCCAAATTCTGCACATTTTTCAGACAGATATTTGGCATTTGTGTTTAAGATATTACCAAGAAGTAATTCGGTTCCAACGCATACAATCTCAGCATTCATTATTTAATTTCAAATCCTTCCCTGTTTTTATAGAAGTAATCAAGCATGGAAATAATCGTAAGGGCTAAGGCAATGTACATTATAACAGAGGTTACAATGCTGTAAACATTCCATACCGTCATGCTCCAACCCTTCCGGATTACCAGACTCTCCATATCGAATGTCATAAGAATCAGCATACTCATCTGGAAAACAGTTTTAAACTTTCCCCAGTAACTAGCTGCAATAACCGTTCCTTTCGTCGCAACAACCTGACGAAATCCACTAATAGCAAATTCTCTTGCCAAAATAATAATACATACCCAGAAAGGCATTCTTCCCAAAGCAACAAAGCAGACCATCCCGGAAAGAACCAGTATTTTATCTGCCAATGGATCTGCAAATTTACCAAAATCCGTTACCATATTATATTTTCTGGCAATTTTCCCATCTAAAGTATCCGTAATACAAGCAACGCAAAACAAGACCAATGCTATATGACTACTAAAAGGGAAAAAATTGGTCATTAAAAAGAAAATATAAAACGGGATAAATACAAGACGTAAGATCGTCAGCTTATTTGGTAAATTCATAGTTTCTTAATTAATTCTCCATATAAATCATAATCACTACATTCTACAGCACGCGCCAGAACAAAATCTCCGCTCAATAATTCCATATCCGAATTCAGATAAAAAAAACCGTCTACATCCGGGGCATCCATATAAGTACGTCCCACATAAACATTATCTTCAGAAAGTTTTCCTTCAATTAAGACAACAAAATCCTTATCAATTCTTAACTGTAATATAGCAGAAGAAATCTGTTCCTGCAAACGCATAATTTCATCTCTTCTAAAATTTTTTATTTTCTCCGGAATTTGGCCTGTAAATTCCGCTGCACGAGTGCCCTCCTCCTGAGAATAGGAAAAAACTCCCAGATGGTCAAACTTCACTTTCTTTACAAATTCCTTTAAGATTTCGTGGTCTTCTTCCGTTTCTCCCGGGAAACCGGAAATCAAGGACGTTCTCAAAGTGACTCCCGGGACGATTTTTCGTGCTCTGGCGATGGTATCTTCTATATCCGCCCTGCTGGTCTTTCTTCCCATTTTTTTCAAGATGGAATCGGAAGCATGCTGGATTGGCATATCAATATACTTACAGATTTTCGGTTCCTTTGCCATTACCTCTAAAAATTCGTCGGTAATATCTTCCGGATAGCAATACAGAACCCGGATCCATTCCAGACCATCAATCTCACATAATCTTGTCAATAATTCCGAAAGACGGTTTTCTCCATATAAGTCGGTTCCGTAAATCGAAGTTTCCTGAGCAACAACAATCAGTTCTTTCACGCCACTTTTCGCCAGAAATTCTGCTTCCGCTACTAATTTATCAAACGGGTAGCTTTTATAACGGCCTCGGATATGGGGGATAATGCAATAAGAACAAAACTTATTACATCCCTCTGCAATTTTTAAGAACTCATAATAGCCACCGGTAGTAATCAGACGATTATCCGGTTTTTTTATTTTTTCTTTATAATCTACAAACGAGTTAATACTAGAATCCAGTCTGCAGGCCTCTACGATATCGGAAAGATCCGTCGTTCCGATATAAGCATCCACTTCCGGCATTTCTTTTAATAATTCTTCTTTATAACGTTCTGAAAGGCAGCCGGCAACCACCAGCTTTTTGCACTTACCTTCTTCTTTCATCGCTGCCATTTCCAAAATGGTCTCGATGGATTCCGTTTTCGCATCATCGATAAAACAGCAGGTGTTGACCACAATGACATCTGCTTCATATTCATCATCAGTAAAAGAAAAGCCGGCGGCCTCAAGCAGCCCCAGCATTTCTTCAGAATCTACTCTGTTTTTATCACAGCCAAGTGATATCCAAAATAACTTATTCTTTATCATCACTACCAATAATTCTTACTTTCTGTGAATAGATTTCATCAATAGCCGTAGATAAAGGCTTTGTAGAAGGATTTTCTACCAGAGCTGATTCTCCGTCAACTAACTGACGAGCCCTTTTGGAAGCAGCCATAACGATGGAATATCTGCTCTGTACCACAGGCTGTTCGCCATTTTCTACTTCACTATTAACCGCGTCCATTAAATCCGTATAGGATGGATGTAACATCATATCAAATCACCTTTTTCCTTTTCACGAGATACTATATTATGCAACATCTCAACAGATTTTTCAATATCTTCATTAACAATCACATAATCATATCTGTTGACAAAGTCCATTTCTTCCTCGGCCCGTTTCATTCGTTTCTCGATTTCCTCTTCCGTTTCCGTGCCACGTTTTAACAATCTGTTTTTTAACTCTTCCATATTAGGAGGGAGAATAAAAATCGTAATTGCTTCCGGAATCTTATCTTTTACCTGAAAAGCACCCTGAAGTTCAATTTCCAGAATAATATCTCTTTCCTGAAGCAACTGATTCTCTACCCAATCCTTTGGCGTTCCATAATAATTACCAACATACTGCGCATGTTCCAAAAACAAACCTTTTTTCAGACGATCTTCAAATTCCTCTTTGGAAATAAAGAAATATTCTTTTCCATTGGTCTCACCAGCTCTAGGCTTTCTGCTGGTAGCAGAAATCGACAAGACATACTGCGGATATTTTTCCATCAACCGATTGCAGATGGTGCCTTTTCCCGCTCCCGATAAACCGGAGACAATCAGTAAAATTCCCTTTTTCATTTTTGCTCCTGTTATTCAATATTCTGAACCTGTTCACGAATTTTTTCGATGCAGGTTTTCAATTCGATTCCAATATTGGTAATTTCAATATCATTAGATTTGGAAAGAATCGTATTGGATTCACGGTTCATTTCCTGTGCAAGAAAGTCAAGATTTCTACCGGTTTCTCCACCTTTTTCCAGAATATCCCTCATATTATTGATATGGGTAGCCAAGCGAACCAGTTCTTCATCCACAGCAATTTTATCAGCAAACAAAGTAACTTCTGCAGCAATACGACCTTCATCCATCTGGCTGTTTTCCAGGAAATCTTTTACCCGTTCTTCCAGCTTCGCTTTATAATCCGTAATGATCTGTGGCAGACGGCTCTCAATAAATTTCACATGAGAACTCATTTCATCCAGCTTCATGAAAATATTGTTTTTTAAAGCTTCGCCTTCTTTTTCTCTGGCCTCTTTGAACATGGAAAAAGCATTGCGTAATACTTTTTCCAGAAAAGCCCACATTTCTTCTTCATTAATCTCTTGCTCTTCTAAAACAAGAACATCCGGACATTTGGCAATGGTGGAAGAATGGATTTCATCATTAATTCCCAAGTCTTCCTGAATCTGACGGTAATAATCGAAATATTCTTTTGCCAGTACGGCATTGTATTTCAGACAGGATCCGTTTTCTGTCTGGTTCTCATAGGAAATATACAGGTCCACTTTTCCACGGACTGCATATTCTTTTAAAATGTTACGGATATTCGCCTCAAAAACATTGAATTTTCTAGGCATTTTGATATTCAGATCCAGATATTTATGGTTCACGGATTTTAATTCCACCGTAACCTTTTTATCCGGTTCCACCTGCTCGGCTCTTCCAAAGCCCGTCATACTGTAAATCATTTTATTTTGTCCTTTAAAAATATATTTATATATTTTGCCTCCTCTTATTCAGGAATCCGGCAAATACATATCTAATAAAAATAATAATTAAAAATGTAATGAGAAAAATCTACAGCCTTTTCTTCCGTAAGGCTGGTGTCTTCTAAATTGAGACAGATTACCAGCTTTTCACCATCTTTTTCAGCATATCCAACGAACCAGGACATGTCAACATTTAAATTCTTATTGCTTAAAGTCTCAGCGGTACCGGTTTTTCCATAAGCCGTATAGTCTTCCCAGGCCAGACATTGCGCAGTTCCATCAGTAACTACAGAGCGTAGATATTCCTGAAGTTTCACATTTTCACCAGCTTCAAAAAGAGACAGGTAAACCTTATCTTTAAAGTTTTTAATGGTCGCCCCGGAAGGGCTGGTGACTTTCGTTACCAGATGAGGCTTCATAAGCACTCCATCATTGGCAATGGCACTCATGATCAAGGACAGATGAAGGGGATTTGTCTGCGTTTTTCCCTGACCAAAAGCAGTCTGCATGATCATGAATTCTGAATCATCTTTCGTCAGCTGAAATGCTGCTTTATTGTATGCAATATCGATATCGATATTGGAATTAAACAGTAATTTGGAATTATTGGCATAAAACCGATCCAGATCCAGTTGTGTGCCGATGGTTGCAAATGCACAGTTGCAGGAGTTTGCAAAAGCCTCCTCTAAATTCTGCAAGCCGTGCTCCGTATAATCATGACATGCGATGGAATAATCGTCTTTTTCTAACGTACTGGTGCAATTATATTCAAAATTGTTATATTCCGGATTTTCCCTCATATATTCCAATAAAGTAAATATTTTAAAGGTGGAACCCGGAGTATACTGCCCTTGAGTTACTCTGTTTACCAGAGGGCTGTTTTCTTCATCTGCAATAATATCTTCCCAGTTTTCTTCAATATAATTCGGATCAAAGTCGTCTTTGGAAACCATGGCTTTAATCTGTCCATTGGTCGGGTTCAGACAGATTGCGGAAGCTTTCAGTCCATCCAGAAGGTCGGAAATATATAACTGAAGGTCCTTATCCAAAGTCGTATACATGTCATCTCCCGGATTCTTTTCCCCCTTGAATTCATTGGAAATCTTATCCAGCATATTCGTATGGGAAGTAAGGAGATAGTAATTATAAGAAGACTCTAATCCTAAACCGCCGTTGGCTTCAAAGCCGACGACATGGGCAAAGGCTCTTCCAAAGGGATAGATTCGGACTTCTTCGCCATCTTCCCTCTCACTGTAGGCCAATGCCGTGCCATCACTGCTGAAGATTGTGCCGCGTTCTACCGTTTTTTTAAAACTATCGGACCGTTTGTTATATCGATTATTAATAACAGAGGACGCATCAAAAGTTAAAAATATGCAGATGTAAACAATCAGTGCCAGCGCAAGAACTGCAAAGAAAATGGACACTTTAAGTATATCCTGGTTAATGATACGGCCACGATTAATCTTTTTTCTGGTCTTATTCAGTTTTTTCCGTTCTCTGTCACTATTCATTAAAAATCATCCGGATCAATTTGTATGATTTTCTCTTCCTCCGGTTCCACTTTCTGAATCCGTCTGGTATCTACATTTACTTTTATTATTTTATCATTTGGAAGGTTTTCGGATTCTATTCTTGGTTTCCGGATTTCGTCAGCACTATTCTTTTTGTAACTTTGGTAGCCTTCAAAATCAGAAATATCGGCTCCATCTGCAATCATTTCCCTCTCTCGTTCCACATCTGCTTCCGAAATAACATAAAGAGCCTGAACAATTCCAATGAATACCATAGATGCCAGAAGGGAACTTCCTCCACTGGAAATAAACGGCAGGTTCACACCCGTAAGGGGAATGAATTTGATTGCACCACCAATAGTTAAAAAAACCTGAACCGCATAAGCAGCGCCCAAGCCAAAAGCCATCAGTTTGTAGAACAGATTGTTCACTCTTATGGCAACTCTCATGATCATCAGAATAAAACACAAGGTCAGCATGATCAGAAGAATAGCAAAAATGGCACCGAATTCCTCGGATATCGCAGAAAAAACCATATCATTGGAAACTTCCGGTATGTACCGAGGAGAACCCCGGAAAATTCCGGACCCAAACCAGCCACCCGTTCCGATGGCGAATAAGGACTGGGCAATCTGATATCCCTTATCATCTATATAATCCCAAGGATTCATCCAGATAAGAACTCTTGTCTGGACATGATTGAATAATTTATAAGCAACGACTGCAGCTATGGAAAATCCTACCGCACCAATACCCAAATAAATGAGTTTCTTCGTTGCGACATAAATCATCAAAATATAGATGATGCTTAAAATCAATGCAGAACCTAAATCCCGGCAGAATACAACGATCATTACATGAATTGCTGCACATATAGCAGTAATTACAACTGTTTTAAAACTGTTCGAGTGATAAAATGCCGATGCGACGAACATAACAAATAAGATTTTAACAAATTCCATTGGTTGGAAAGAGAAAAAGCCCAAATCCAAGGCCAATTTAGCACCTTTTGTTACGGTCGCCAGAATCAGAACCAGAAGTAATAGGACCATACCCGCTGCCGCATAAATCCATGTTAAATTTCTCAGGAATTTCGCCCTTTTACATAAAAACACGAATACCAGAAACACTGCTGTTCCAAACAAAAGAATGAAGAACTGGCGAACAGCGCTGTCAAAATCCAGACGGGTCTGGATAATAAAACCGATTGCCAGGAACATACACATAACATTGTTCATCCCTTTGCTTAAGGAAACAAATTTCGGTACTACGCAAGACAAAAGAACCAGATAAACTAACTGGCCGCAATAAAGTCCGATCGTCTTGGGAATGGTTAAAGAAATATCCGAATTCAACGTAATGTTGATACAGATACAAAGAAACGCCAATCCATGGATCAGCAGAATAAAAATTCGTTGTAAAACAAAGGATGCCTTCTTTTTTTCATCCGGAACATCCCTTTGCGCCCGGAAGGAAATATATACAAAGTACGCAAAAAAAATAATAATCAGATATTTAGCACTTGTAAGAATTATTTCTGTCATTAATTATTTTTCTATTTTTGTGTAACCCAGGTGTTTATAAGCAGAATCTGTCACCTGTCTTCCACGAGGGGTTCTATTAATAAATCCACATTTCACCAGAAACGGTTCGTAGACATCTTCTATGGTTCCGGCATCTTCTCCGATTGCCGCTGCCAAAGTATCCAGTCCCACCGGTCCCCCGTTAAACTTGGTAATCATAGTCTTTAATATTGACCGATCTGTGAAATCAAGTCCTTTCGTATCAATGTCTAAAAGGGACAGCGCATCATCCACGATCTGTTTCGTAATATTCCCGTCCGCCTTTACCTGGGCATAATCACGAACTCTTCGCAAAATCCGATTGGCAATACGCGGAGTACCTCTGGAGCAATTACCGATTTCCAGAGCTCCGGATTCATCGATATTATTTATATTCAGTTTCCGTGCCGAATTAATAACAATCTGAGCCAGTTCTTCCGGTTCATAATATTCCATACGGTGGATAATGCCGAAACGGTCACGTAACGGTGCGGAAAGGAGACCGGCTCTGGTAGTTGCTCCGATCAACGTGAAGCGATCTAAATTAATTCTTCGGATCGTAGTCTGCTCTCCGTTTTCTATTACAGCATCAAAGGCAAAGTCTTCCATGACAGAATACAAAGCTTCTTCCACAGGCTTGCTTAATCGATGAATTTCATCTACAAATAAAACTCCTCCCTTTGGAAGCTGTTTTACGATAGCAAGAATTTCTCCCGGATATTCAATCGCAGGTCCGGCTACAATTTTCATGCTTCTTCCCATTTCATTGGCAATAATTCCTGCCAGGGTAGTTTTTCCAAGACCCGGAGGGCCATAAAGCAGTACATGGTCGATAGGCTCGTTTCGTTCATTGGCCGCCTGAATATAAATCCTTAAATTGTTCTTGATTTT
This sequence comes from Lachnospiraceae bacterium, assembly GCA_045600845.1. Taxonomy (GTDB): domain Bacteria; phylum Bacillota; class Clostridia; order Lachnospirales; family Lachnospiraceae; genus RGIG5612. Next base: position 58,843 of record JAZRYR010000026.1, read on the forward strand.
TTCCTGACCAATATAAGAATCAAAATTCTGCGGTCTTAAATTATTTTCGACCTCTTTTTCTTCCGTTATCAGATTGGTATTAATCGTATTTCCCATAATAATTAAAATGTGATGTTTGCAAAAATTAAATCGACAATTTCATCAACAGACATAGAATCTGTGATTTTAATATTGGCCAAAGCTCTTACACAACTGGTCCGGTCAAAACCAGTGGAAACGACCGTATGAATAGCTTCATCTACACGGTTGTCATCTTTAGAAGACGCTTTCACTACATTAACGCCGGAAGATAATAATTCTTTATTTACCTTTCCCTTCAGCTCTACGATAATCTTTTGGGCTGTTTTGGAACTGATTCCTTTCGAGGCCGCAATTAATTTATCATCCCCGGAAGCAATTGCCATTTTTAAGGTCTCGGTATCAACGGCAGAAAGTATATTTAAAGCCCCTTTAGGACCAATGCCACTGACTTTGATCAAAAGTTTGAACATTTCCAGTTCACTTTTGGAGCCAAAACCACAAAGCGAAACATCGTCTTTTCCAAAAGCCATGAAGGTATAAATAGTCGTCTCACAGCCTTCGGATAAACGCATTAAAGATGACAACGGCATATTTATTAAATACCCGATTCCATTGTTATCCAGAACTATGAAATTATCATCGATTTGGGCAACTGTGCCTTTTATATAACTAATCATATTTCAAAGTAAAAATAATCCCTGTTAATTACAAATTATAGTTTACAATTTTTGCAAAATCTTCCTTTAAAGCAGCTCCGCCAACAAGACCACCATCAATGTCTTCCATAGAAAGCAGTTCCTTCGCATTGGCACCATTTACCGATCCGCCATACTGAATCCGGATTTCTTCTGCCGTCTCATCGTCATAGATTTCACGAAGAACGTTACGGATATGTCCGCAAACTTCCTCGGCCTGCTCGGAAGTTGCCACTTTTCCGGTTCCAATGGCCCAGATAGGTTCATAAGCAACAATTGCTGTCATCGCATCTTCCCTTGAAACGTTCTCAAAAGCTTTTACAATCTGGTTTTTGATCCATTCCATAGTAATCCCCTCTTCTCTCTGCTCTAAGGTTTCTCCACAGCAGATTATAGGAATCAACTCATATTCAAAAGCTTTTAATACTTTTTTATTAACAGTCTCATCGGTTTCCGCAAAGAACTGTCTTCTTTCAGAATGTCCGATAATAACATATTCCACACCCAATTCATAAAGCATGCCCGGAGATATTTCACCGGTAAAAGCACCACTATCCTCAAAATGCATGTTCTGAGCACCAACAGAGATGGAAGAACCTTTTAAGGCTTCTACCGCACAAGGAATATCTACAAAGGGTACACAAAAAACTACTTCCGCTTCTGAATTTTCTACCAATGGCTTTAAAGAAGATATCAGTTCTAATGCTTCCTTTGGAGTTTTATTCATTTTCCAGTTACCAATAATTATTTTATTTCTCATAATCTATCCTCTATTTATCTTCAATTGCTGTAACGCCAGGTAATTCCTTTCCTTCTAAGAATTCAAGAGAAGCTCCGCCTCCGGTAGAAATATGTGTCATTTTATCGCTGAACCCTAATTGAAGAGCTGCTGCTGCACTATCTCCACCACCAATAACCGTAATGGCATCTAAATCAGCAATCGCGGTTGCAATTGCTTTGGTGCCTTTCGAGAAATTTGGAATTTCAAATACACCCATCGGTCCGTTCCAGATAACGGTTTTTGCCTCTTTTAAAGCATCGGAAAACATCTCAATGGTTTGCTTTCCAATATCCACACCCATTAAATCATCCGGAATGTTCATTACATCTACGGTCTGGAACGGCGCTTCTTCAGAAATTTCCGGGGCAACTACGATATCTTTTGTAAAAAGCAGTTTCACATTCTTATCTTTCGCTTTTTGGATCATATCTCTTGCATACTGAAGATAATCATCTTCTACTAAAGAAAGACCAACATGGCCGCCACAAGCTTTCACAAAAGTATAAGCCATACCACCGCCGATTATAAGAATATCAACTTTATCCAAAAGATTATTAATAACAGAAATCTTAGAAGATACTTTAGAACCTCCTAAAACAGCGGCAAAAGGTCTTACCGGATTATTTACCGCATTTCCAAGGAAATTAATCTCTTTTTCCATCAAATAACCAACCGCGGTTTCTTTTACAAACCTGCAAACTCCGGCAGTGGAACAATGCGCCCTATGAGCCGTTCCAAAAGCATCGTTAACAAAAACATCTGCTAAAGAAGCAAGCTCCTGACTAAAGCTGTCTTCATTTTTTTCTTCTTCCGGACGGAATCTGGTATTTTCCAAAAGAACCACCTGACCTTCCGTCATATTATATTTAAACCATTTCGCATGGGCACCTACGACTTCATTATCTTTCAGGAATAAAACTTCCTGACCAAGCAACTCGCTTAAGCGTTGTGCTACCGGAGCTAACGAAAGAGATTCGTCAACTTTTCCTTTTGGTTTTCCAAGATGGGAACAGATCATGACCCGTCCGCCGTCGCCGGATAATTTAGCAATAGTAGGAAGAGCTGCTTCAATTCTGGTATCATCCGTGATAACACCGTCTTTCATTGGAACATTAAAATCGCATCTTAAAAGGACAACCTTTCCTTTTACATCAATATCATCAATCGTTTTTTTATTCAGCATGTATTTTCCCTCATAAAATTTCAAAAGGCCGGCCTTTCTGAAAAGACCGGCCTAAAATTTAATAATTAACCTAAAAACTTATTGCATACGTATTTTACAGTTCTGCATAACTGGTTTGTATAAGAAAATTCGTTATCGTACCAAGCAACTACTTTTACCAAAGCCTGATTTTTACCAAGGTTCATAATCTTTGTCTGGGTTGCATCAAAGCAGGAACCTGCGGTCATACCAATAATATCGGTAGAAACGATTGGGTCTTCAGTATATGCGAAGGAAGGATTTGCTGCTTTCTTCATGCATTTGTTAACATTTTCCGCAGTAATATCTGCTTTTCCCTTATTGCAGACAGCAATTAATTCTGTAAGAGAACCTGTGCAGGTAGGAACTCTCTGTGCAGCTCCATCCAGTTTTCCATTCAGTTCCGGAATAACAAGGCCAATCGCTTTTGCAGCACCGGTTGTATTTGGAACAATATTATAAACAGCAGCACGAGCTCTTCTTAAGTCCCCATTTTTATGGAAAGCATCTAAAGGCATCTGATCACCGGTATAAGCATGGATGGTTGTCATATAGCCTTTTTCGATAGGAGCAAATTTATTCAGGGCTTTCGCCATAGGAGCAAGGCAGTTTGTTGTACAACTGGCACCACTGATGATGTTATGGGTTTTCCTAAGAGTCTTCTCATTAACGCCATAAACGATAGTTGGCATTTTTTCATCGCCCGGACAGGAAATAACAACTTTTTTAGCGCCGGCATCTAAATGAGCCTGAGCTTTTTCGGTTGTTTTATAAACACCGGTACAGTCGATAACGACATCAATATCCATTTTTCCCCAAGGAAGGTTGGCAGCATCCCGCTCACCAGTAATCGCTACTTTATAATCACCAATCTTGATAAATCCTTTTCCAGCTTTTACTTTATCTGCATCTACAAAAGTTCTATAAGTAGAGTCATATTTTAAAAGATGAGCAATTTCTTCTGTAGCTGTAGGACTGGAAACACTTAACAGATCATTAATACATACTACTTCTACATCAGGGTCCTGATACAGTACTCTAAAAACTAATCTTCCAATTCGTCCAAAACCATTAATTGCAATTCTTTTTTTTGCCATAACAGCACTTCCTCCTAATAAAATTAGATATGATTATTATATTATGTTAGCAGATTTATTATATATGAAACTACTGAAAAAAGAAAGACTCCTTTGTCATATCTTGAGATAAAAATTACCGCCTCTTCTCATTAAGAAAAGAGGCGGTATTTCCTATTTTGTCTTATTTGGATCTCGTATTATTTTGAACGTTTTCTTTTAAATAATACCATGAATACATTGAAGCCGGCAATAAGTGCACACAGGATTGTAAGTGCAAGCCATAATCCCATATTATTATGGTCTCCGGTTACAGGAGCTTTTTTCTTAATGGTCAGGTTTGCTTTGTTTAATTTAGCCAATGTGTAGCTTTCATTTGTGAATTCTGCAGTGATTTCATATTCTCCAGCTTCTTCTCCAGCTTTACGAGTTAATTTAAGGCCGATTTCCTTCGGATCTACCTTTTTACCGTTAATATCGGTAACTGTAGCCGTTAATTCCGGATCTTTATCACCAACAAATTTTTCCTTAGCATCAATTGTAATCGTGATAGGCATTTCAACGATATTGAAAATACCATCTTCCTCCGTTAATTCTTCATTCATGAAATGAACATTGAAGTTCTTGTTTTCCGGATCAACGCTGCCATGGATAAGATATGTTCCAACTTCTTCTCCAGGATCACGTTCTAATACGATTCCTAATTTATCCCATTTGTATGGAAGTTCTTCAAGGATATAAGTAAGTTCCGGATCTTCCTCAGTGTAATATTTCATTTTGTTTTCAATGATAACGTCAACATCCAATGGAACAATTGTCAGAGTTGCATCTTCAACTGTTACATTATAGTTGCTGTCCTTAAAATAATAAAAATGGTATAAAGCGGTAATGGTGTATTCGCCAACTTCCGGATAACTTGTTCTTCTCTTAGCTACTGTCGGAGTTACGCGAAGGACATCACCTTTTGCAACACCTTCTACAACATATTCTAAGCCTTCCGGATCAGCATATCTGCCTTCAATATCACCATAGGTAACTTCTTTATCCTTCAATGTGATAGTAACATCAGCTTTATTGATAACAAGAGTTGCTTCCGCTGTTGCTTTTTCATGATTCTTTGAACCTGGATATGTAGCTGTTACCTTGTAGGTTCCTGCATTTACAGGTTTTCTTGTGCTGTAGTAATTTTTTCCAGCATAGGTAACTACAACTTTATCGGTTAAATCTTCACCGCTTTCAGCAGTTATTTCATACTCTAATCCGTGTCTCTTTCCATCATATACTACTGTGTCATCATCCATCTCGATAGTAACATCAGCTTTATTGATAACAAGTGTTGATGTAGCAGAAGCGCTTTCATAATTCTTAGAGCCCGGATAAATTGCGGTTACTTTATAGGTTCCTGCATCTAAAGGTCTACTTGTACTAAGATGATAGGATGTATCAGAATAAACAACCAGAACATCATCCGATAAATCTGTATCATCATCAGCTATAGCTGTTGCTGTAAAACCATGTCTCTGACCATCATAAACTACAGGTGAATCACCATCTAAGGTTAATGTAACCGGTACCTTAGAAATAGTCAATGTTCCAAGATCAATCGCCGGATTGAATTTTGGTGAAAGTGCCAGATAAGCTGTTACAGTATAGTCACCAGCATCAACTGGAGGATTTGTCCGAACTTCCAGTCCTTTCGTGTAAACATAATCAATGGAATCTTTTATTTCTTCTTCCATTTCTGGATCTGCAGGCTCATAACCCTCTTCTGTTTCAACATATACTTTTACATCAAGGGCATGTGGTTCACCGTCATACATTACTTTTTCGTCAACTAATTCAATTTTAACATTATAACGATCAATCAAGTAAGTACGTGAAATAGGAGCTGCAAAGTAATTTCCACCGATAACCAAAGCGGTCTGTCTGTATAATCCAGGTTCTGTAGGAGGAGTTGTTCCAAGTTCAACTTCAATATCAGATTCAATTCCATAATACAGGACTTTTACATGTTTCTGATCAATTCCTTCTTTATCATCATCTTTTAATAAGGATACAGAATAATCAAAAGATGCTGCTTGATCTGGATTATTAAACTCATAAGTGCCGATTAATGAACGTTTTGGCATTGTCTCATCAAAGGAAAGTTTTAATCCTTCTGTCTGAGGTCCAATAACAAATATATCCGTATCAATATCGAAAGTATAATTGGAATCTACGGTAAATGCTGTTACATCATATAAACCGGCATTCTTTGGTCCTTTTCCAAGAGTAACAATAACGTCACCAATAGCCGGAATATTATCTAAAACTTTGGCAATCTGATTCAGCAGTTCTGCATCGAGACCAAGCAATTCAGCCAAGGTTTTACCACCGGAAAGCGGGACTTCTGTATTCAGAATATTAACAACATCATTAATTATTGTCTTAATTACGGAAATTTCTTTTCCATCCCCGATTTGAGTCTTGATATATTCATAAATATTATAAGGAATTCCTAATCGATCCAGAATAGCTTTAATCGGCTCTCTCAATGATTCTGGAATCCATTTGCTATTCGTAATATCAAGACGCTCCTGAAGGCTTTTCGGGAAGTCAATGCTTACAAAACCTTTTGCATCTCCATCAATACCAACGATTACCGTTACATGGTCAACAACCTCTGGGGATACAGAAACAATAGGATCATGCGTTTTTCCATCATAAACAACATTCTGCTGCTGAACATCAATCTGTGCTCTTGCTTTTTTAACAGTAACAGGAACTGTTGTTTCACATGGTTTGTATCCGGAATCCGTACCATTATACCGAATCGTAACATCTTTTGTTTCACCTGCATTGATTGCTTCATCTAATTTGACAGAAAGATCATCCTTTGTATACACAATAGGATCACCGGTTTCCTGCTCTAAGACTAAGCCGGTTTCCGGATACTGTTTTAAGATCCCAGCTAAAATATCTTTTGCTTCATTATCAGAACTGTAAGTGATGGTAATAGGAGCAATCTTATTAAATTTTGTAACAATTCTGGTATCCTTAACGGTAGCAGTAATTTCTTTTTGAAGGGTAATTTCTGGGTATTTTGAATTTTTAACAGTAACTCTTACTGTTTCTTCGTTTCCTTCTTCTAACTTACCACTTGGTTCAGAATAACCAAATTTATGATATGCCAAAAGTTCCGTAGGATCCAAAGTACCCGGTTCAAAATTAAGGTCTGCCCATTTTTCCGGATGGATAATACCTATTCCAGCATAATATTTAACATCGATAGATGCATCATCAGCAAAATCCTCTGGTGTAATTTCAGCTTCCGCAATGATTGCTGCTTTAATGTCATTAAATTTCTCATTTGCAATATCGAAAATATTAACATCAACATCTTCAATATTAAGTTCAGCCTTCATGAAATATACTTTGATTTTATACTGTTCTTCATCCTGAACTTCATCTACTTGATAATCATGTCCAACTTCATCGCCATTTTTCGTTATGGAAACAGATTTCAAAATATAACCATTAGCTGAATCAGGAGTTGTAACAACTTTAAATCCTTGTCCGCAAGGAACCTGGCCAGCAAAAGTTGTTTTATCATCAAGAGATTTTACTTCTACTTTTCCACCTTCACTGCTAAGTTCATCATTCACATATTTAGTAACAGTATAATCAGCATGTCTCTTATCAGTATATACAACTTTTACAACCGGTTTGCTCGTTGGAGGTTCATTATAGCCCTCTTTGGCTCCGTCAACACCATAGACAAACCCCTCAATAGGTTCCGCTGATAAATTGAAAGATTCATCATCATACATCTTAACATCGGATTTTCCAGTAACATCCTCGCCATCAAGATATACTTTACCATCCTCATGTCCTGTAACTGAGAAAGAACCTGTATAGTAGCAATTAACATCTAAGTGATAATAATAGTTAATATTAAATTTAATAAATATAAGATTAATTTCAGTAGATCTTTTTACTATGAATTGCCCACTTTCGGAAAATTCCGCTGGATTTAAAAGATTAACCTCTGTAAAATCAGTTGGATTATCCATCGGAGCAATATAATAATTTAGGGCAACTCCAAAAAGATTAGTGAGGTCAGAATAAGATAATGAACCTTTATAACCCGATTTGGATTCTTCCAGTTTTACATCAATCGAATGATCGTTCCACTTACAAATAAGAGAAGCAACTGGTTTGATAGTATCTGCCTTGTCCCATTTAGGCGCTAGCAAAAGATTATAATTATTAGTTCTCCAAACCTGAATTTCATCTTCAAAAACCAGATCGCCAATTGGACCGGAGCCATCTTTTCCAATAGTAATAACATCAGAAGTCGTCCCACCAACTTTGGATACACCATAAGTAGCATTTCTTAGTGTAGAAGTGAAAAGTCCAGCTAAATCTGAAACCTTAACCATACTATCTGTGGCAGTAATAGTGGGGCCAGCAGGAGCACCTAAAGAAACAGGTGCTGTAAATATTTGCTCTAATTCAGCTTTGTCTTCTGAATCTTCCAAAGGATTTTCTACGATAACCTCGGAAGGTTCTTCTTTGATTTCTTCGGAAGGCTCTTCTGTAACTTCTTCAGTTGGTTCATCTGTGACTTCTTCGGAAGGTTCTTCTTTGATTTCTTCGGAACTTTCTTCAACAGATTCTACAGGAACCTGTGGCAACTGTTCTTCTGCAAAAGCTGTGCTTGTTGCAAAAATAGAAATACTCAGGAACAGAGCCAGAAATACTGATAAAAATCTCTTTCCTTTCAAAATTTCATCCTCCTAACATTAGTATCTATATTCATACTATATCGTTTTTCTATAGGATATCACCGCATCAAAAAGTAGTCAAGGAATAAATCCTCTTTCCTTTACTTTGTATAACACTTTTATTGTTGGTGTTATCGTTTTCTGTTTTATAAATAAGTGTCCTTCCGAAGAAGGACACTTAAACCATTTTTATAATCAGTTATTATTTCTTAGCTGCTTTAAAAGCTTTGATCTGTTCTGTTAATTCCGGAACGATCTTGAATAAGTCACCAACGATACCGTAATCAGCTACATCAAAGATAGGAGCTGTCTCATCTTTGTTAATAGCAATGATAACATCGGATTCTTCCATGCCAGCTAAGTGCTGGATAGCGCCGGAGATACCACATGCAACATAAAGCTGTGGACGAACGGTCTTACCGGTCTGGCCAACCTGCATGTCTTTTGGCATCCAACCGGAGTCAACAACTGCACGGCTACAAGATACTTCGCCGCCTAAAGCTTCTGCTAAATCCTGAAGGATCTTGAAGTTTTCAGCGTTGCCCATTCCACGTCCGCCGGATACAAGAATCTTAGCATCCATGATGTCAACCTTTTCAGAAACAGATTTCACGATTTCAAGGATTTCTACATATTTGTGGTCTGGAGTAAATCCTGGGTTGTAATTAATAACTTCTGCTTTAGCGCCTTCAACTTTAGCCTGTCTCTGCATAACGCCAGGACGAACAGTTGCCATCTGTGGTCTGTTATATGGGCAAGCGATGGTTGCGATTGTGTTTCCACCGAAAGCTGGACGAGTCATTAATAACTGTTTGTGAAGCTGCTCATCTTCTTTGCCAGGGATTGGCTGAAGTGGGAAGTCACCAATGTCTAACTGTGTGCAGTCAGCGGTAAGACCGGTAGCTACTCTGGCAGATACTCTAGGGCCAAGGTCACGACCGATTGCTGTAGCACCAACTAACATGATTTCAGGTTTGAACTCATTGATTACGCTTGATAATGCATGTGCATATGGCTCTGTTCTGTAATCTTTGCATTCCGGGTCGTCAACAACGATAACTTTGTCTGCACCATACTCTGCTAACTGATCAGCTAAACCTGCAATGTCGCTACCAACAACAACTGCTGTTACGTCTGTGTCTAAGTCTTTTGCTAAAACGTTTGCTTTGCCAAGAAGTTCGAAAGCGATTCCGCTAAGTTTTCCATCAACCTGCTCAGCAAAGATATATACACCTTTATAATCTTGAATATTCATCTTTATATCGCTCCTTCCTGACTAGATAATGTGTTTCTCGTCTAATTTGCCCATAAGGTATGCAACGGACTCTTTCGGATCGAGAACAACTTTTTCACCTGCACCTTTACGAACTTTGTCAGATGCTTTAGCAATCTTTGTAGGAGATCCTGCAAGACCGATGTTCGCATCATCAAGATCCTTAAGGTCAGCTCTTCCCCATGTAGTAATTTCTGCCTGAACTGCGTCGAAAATTCCACCAGGAGTCATGTAACGAGGTTCTGCTAATTCGCCAAGTGCTGTAATTAAGCAAGGCATTTTAGCTTTAACAATGTGATATCTGTCATCATACTGACGCTGAACGATTACATAATCGCCTTCGATCTTAAGATCCTGAGCGTAAGAGATTACAGGAATGTCAAGGTGCTCAGAAATCTGAGGACCAACCTGAGCTGTATCACCATCGATAGCCTGACGGCCGGTGATGATCAGATCATATTCAAGGTTTCTGATACCAGCTGCAACTGTAGAAGATGTAGCCCATGTGTCAGCACCACCAAGTACTCTATCCGTAATAAGGATAGCTTTGTCAGCGCCCATAGCAAGAGCTTCCATAAGCATATCGTTAGCCTTTGGAAGACCCATGGTAATAACGGTAACTTCTGCACCGTACTGATCTTTTAATCTTAAAGCAGCCTCTAAACCTGCTTTGTCATCTGGGTTCATGATTGAAAGCATTGCAGCTCTGTTTAATGTTCCATCTGGATTAAACTGTACGCCGCCCTTTGTGTCAGGAACCTGTTTAATACATACAACGATTTTCATTATTCACATGCTCCTTTCCTTATGCAAGAAGACTACCAGAGATAACCATTCTCTGAACTTCGCTTGTTCCTTCGTAGATCTCTGTAATCTTAGCGTCACGCATCATTCTCTCAACGTCATACTCACGAGTATAACCATAACCACCATGGAGCTGAACAGCCTTTGTGGTTACTTCCATAGCTACTTCTGCAGCATATAATTTCGCCATAGCAGCTTCTACATTGTAAGAAGTCTTTCCATCTTTCTGGAATTCTGCTTTCTTCATAGCAGCTCTGTAAACCATCATCTGAGCAGCCTGAACCTTCGTAGCCATATCTGCTAACTGGAACTGTGTATTCTGGAACTGAGAAATGCTTCTGCCGAACTGTTTACGTTCTTTTGTATAAGCAATGGTAGCTTCTAAAGCACCTTCTGCAAGGCCGAGAGCCTGTGCAGCGATACCAATACGTCCGCCATCAAGAGTATGCATAGCGATGTTGAAGCCTTTGCCTTTTTTGCCAAGGAGGTTGCCTTCTGGAATACGGCAATCCTGGAAAATAAGCTCGTATGTTGATGAACCACGGATACCCATCTTCTTTTCTTTTGTACCGAATGTGAATCCAGGTGTTCCTTTTTCAACGATGAATGCAGAAATTTCTTTCTGTGTTTTGCCACGTTTTTCAATAATGCCTGTTACAGCGATCAGAATGTAAACGTCAGCTTCTTTACCGTTTGTGATAAAGCATTTAGAACCATTGATAACCCACTCATGAGTTTCTTCGTCTAAAACAGCCTTTGTCTGCTGTCCCTGTGCGTCTGTACCAGCGCCCGGCTCTGTAAGACCGAAAGCACCAAGCCATTCACCAGATGCTAATTTTGGAAGATATTTTTCTTTCTGCTCTTCTGTACCATAGGTAAGAATAGGGTCAGCGCAAAGTGATGTATGCGCACTAACAATAACGCTAGTTGTACCACAAACCTTAGCCATTTCTTCTACGCAGAGAACATATGTTAAAATATCGCATCCCTGTCCACCGTACTGTTTTGGAATCGGAATACCTAACATGCCATATTTAGCAAGTTTGTCAACAGTTACTCTTGGGAAAGTTTCTGTTTCGTCAGTTTCCTGAGCGAGTGGCTTAACTTCGTTCTGAGCGAAATCTTTGAACAGCTGTCTAGCCATTTCATGCTCTTTCTTTAAGTTGAAATCCATTGTTTACCTCCTCTATTTGCTGTAATCGTAGAATCCTTTACCGGTCTTCTGTCCGAGCTGTCCGCCACGAACCATCTTTCTAAGTAAAGTATGTGCACGATATTTAGGATCACCAGTTTCATTATATAAAACGTCCATGATAGCCAAAACAATATCAAGACCTACTAAATCGCCAAGAGCCAGAGGTCCCATTGGGTGGCTAGCACCAAGTTTCATAGCTGTGTCAATACCTTCAACAGATGCAATGCCTTCTGCATAGATGCCGATTGCTTCGTTGATCATAGGGATAAGAATTCTGTTAACAACGAATCCAGGAGCTTCTGCAACCTGTACCGGTGTTTTGCCGATTGCTGTTGCAATCTCAACTACCTTGTCAACAGTTTCCTGTGGTGTGTTAACGCCTGCGATAACTTCAACTAACTTCATAACTGGAGCTGGGTTGAAGAAATGCATACCGATCATTGGTCTGTCAAGACCAGCACCGATTTCAGTAATGGAAAGGCTTGATGTGTTTGTTGCAAAAATGCAATCAGCCTTAGCAATATCCTGAAGCTCTTTGAATGTCTGTTTCTTGATTGCCATGTTTTCGATAGCTGCTTCAACGATTAAATCACAGTCTGTGCAGATGTCTTTAACGCCTGTTGTGATTTTGTTAAGAATAGCGTCTGCTGCTGCCTGTTCCATTTTGCCTTTAGCAACACGGCCGGCAAGACCTTTAGCGATTTTAGCTTTTCCGTTAGCTGCGAATTCATCGTTAATATCTGTTAATCTAACAGCATCGATAGCATCACACTGTGCAAAAGCCTGAGCGATACCTGAACCCATTGTTCCAGCGCCGATAATTCCTACTATCATTGTTTTTCCTCCATATATTTTTGTTTAATTTTTTTTAATTTATAATGTGTGAACGAATTCACTAATTATTTGTTGATGAATTTTTCAACTTTTCTCTTCTCGAGGAATGCTTTCATTCCTTCAATCTGATCTTCTGTAGCGAAGCAGCTTCCGAATAATTTTTCTTCGATAACGATTGCTTCATCCATACCAACCTGAAGACCATCATTAATAGCTTTCTTGCAAGCACGAACTGCGATAGGAGCGTTCTTAGCAATCTTAGAAGCTAATTTTTCAGCTTCTGCTAATAATTCTTCTACTGGATAAACAGCGTTTACAAGGCCAAGGCTTAAAGCTTCCGGAGCTTTAATATTCTTTGCAGAGTAAATAAGTTCTTTTGCTTTTCCAGGGTTGATAATTCTAGCCAGTCTCTGTGTTCCACCGAATCCCGGAGTAATTCCAAGACCAACTTCCGGCTGACCAAACTGAGCATTTTCGGAGCAGATCCGGATATCACAGCTCATAGCAAGTTCGTTTCCGCCGCCAAGTGCGAATCCGTTAACTGCTGCAATAACAGGAATAGGTAATGTTTCAATTTTTCTGAATACATCATTGCCATGTTTACCAAAAGCTTCGCCTTCTTCAACGCTTAAAGTGCTCATTTCACCGATATCAGCGCCGGCTACAAAGCTCTTCTGTCCTGCGCCTGTTAAAATAACGCAGCGAACAACATCTAAATCGATAGCATCAAAAACAGCTTCAAGATCTGATAATACTGCTGAGTTCAGAGCATTCAGAGCTTCTGGTCTGTTAATGGTTACGATAGCGATATTTTCTTTTTGTTCATATAATACGAATCCCATAACAACATTTCTCCTTTTCATTAAGTTTTAGGTAATGATTTTTGAATTTTTGACAACAAAATTGTAAAAATAAACACAATTCGTCATCCTAATTACAAATTGTTTTTATTTTAGCACAATTACAGTATTTGTCTATCATATTATTTGCATTTTTGTAAAATAATTTGATTTAAAAATAGATTTTTATAAAGAAAATTCGCAGCCACAATACTGCTGCCGATATAAGTCATATTTTTTGGATAATTCTATGGAAATTTTGTATCCATTTCTCTTTTTAAAGTCCGAAATAAGCCAAAGGGAAGCAGCGGATTTTCTTTCCTTTTCTTTTCCCACCTCGTTAAGAAGAAAAGCATTTTTATGAGGACTTACGCTCAACGTCGTACAGAAATAATCAAAGGATTTTTCTGCTGCCAGACAGGCCGTTTTCCCGATCCGGAGCTCAAAGCACTTCCTGCACCGGGCTCCGCCTTCTTTTTCCGATTCCAGTCCTTTTACATAATCCGTAAATTCCTCATGAACATAAGGAACCGTAATCAGGGAGATTTCGTTTGATGCTTCCGGTTCATGATTCAGGGCATCAATGATTTTTACCTGTTCTGCCAACCGATGATCATATTCTTCTTCCGGGAAAATATTCGGATTATAATAAAAAACGGTAATGTTAAAGTATGTTCTCAGGTAACTTAAACAATAACTGCTGCAAGGACCGCAGCAGCTATGAAGAAGCAAGGACGGGCGCTCTCCCGATTCGGTTATTTTCTGAAGGACCTGGTCCAGCTCCCGCTGATAATTTACTTTTGGAACATTATTTACTTGCTGATCCATTGACCGGACTTTTTAAGAGAAATATATTCTGCATAAGCCTGCTCTAATATTTCTCTCTCATTTTCATATTTCAATAAATAGATGGCTTCGTGGTACTTATAATAGCCGGAGTCTGTAAAGAATTCTTCTCTTTGCGGTTTACTGTAATAACTGTCCGCAGCCATTAAATACCAATGGACCGTTTTATTGATCATTCCATCTGGTGTCTTAAATACATAGGTGCTGTCACCTATGTATTTTACAATGGTTCCGTTCGCTCCGGACTCCTCTTTTACTTCTCTTCTGGCTGTGTCATCGAACTGTTCTCCGGGCTCAACCGTGCCCTTCGGTAAAACCCAACCGTGATAACGGTCATGATAATTTTTAAATAATAAAAGAATCTTACCTCTGTAGATAACAACACCGCCACAGCTCACTGCTTCGTTCATTTACAGTCCCTCCTGCGATTCATCGGGTGTCCAAATATGAACAGAATATAACAAAAAATCCGCTTTATTGCAATAAAGCGGATTTAAATCTTACGTATTAAATTTGTACTATTTCACATGAACATGGGTAAATAAATGCTCCTCACAATATTCATGATTTCCTTCACATTTGGAGCAATAACGGAAAGTAAGTTCCGGATTGGTAATGCTGGTTCTTCCGCAGATGGAACAAGTATGCAAAAGCCCCTGGCCTGCATTACTATATCGGGTAACCTTCTCCGGTTCTTGCGTACGCCTCTGGGTCGCCTGAGAATATCCTGCAGCATGGGAACCGTATCCAAATTTCTTTTTCGGTGCCTCTTCCTCTTCGAAGAACTCATCGTCATCGTCGTCGTAACCGGAGCGACCATTTCGGGAAGAACCTACATACGGACCAAAATGCCTTGGTTGCTCTTCGGTCTGCTCTTCGATAACAGGCTCTTCCGTCTGCTCCTCTTCATCGGATTTCTGGACTTCTCTGAGAACTGCTGCTAAGCCAGCGGCATTTGGATTCTGATTCTGTCCTTCCTTAACATTTTTCTGGAATTCTTTTCTTCTGCGGATTTCTTTCGGTGAAAATCTCCGGAAGTTTCTTGTAGTAAGAAAGAAAATAATAAAGTTCAGGAGAGATATCAAAATCGAGAAGATATCGGTAACAATCTGCAACCTCGCTAAAGCCGTGGAGAATCCCAACTGAGCCAGCGCTCCCTGCACCATGGCATTCGGTAAACCAATAAGTGCTATGATATTGGTTACAATCGACAGACCCAGATAGGCAACGTCAATTATCGCCAGCACTTTTATTTTGATTGGTAATATTCCAAAGAAATATACTCTTACATCCGGGAATAGAACGGCAAACGCCAGGAAAGACGCCAGATTCAGATAATAGGTACTGACGTTCATGGAAATGGCTCCCATTGGGCCATTTACAGCGGATGTAATCCAATACATCACCATAGCTCCCAGCGTGGTAAAGAACCAACCGGAAAACATATAGAGATTATACTTAAATGCGCCCAGGTTCTGTTCCAGACTTTTTCCGATATACAGATAAAGCAAAAACATGAAAATGATAAAAAAGCTGAAATTCTGTGGTGCGGTGCAGACCCATGTGAATAATCTCCAGACCTGCCCCTTCATAACAAGGGCCGGTTCTAAAGTAATGTATTGATAAATCTCGATTCTGGAGTTCATAAGAAGCAGAATGTAACCAATTACATATCCGCCCAAAACATAATAAATAAGATTTTTGATGGCATACCTGCCAATTTTCTTTTCAATTCGATCTAACATGTGGATGATTATAACACAAAGCTTTTTTTCATGGCAATATTTTAACAAAACTTTAACTTTCTTTTGTTAAATTTATAGTAATTTTTACTTCTTTTAAAATAATATTGTATACATTATAATGAAGGCGTTATGAGTGGATTAAATAAATTGGGTGTTGACATCGGCTCTACTACTGTAAAAGTAGCAGTGCTGAATGAAGATAATCATATCCTGTTTTCTGACTACAAAAGACATTTTGCAAATATTCAAGATACCTTGGCGGAATTGATCAAAGAGATTAATGACAGCCTGGGTGTTATTTCTTTATCTCCGGTAATCACCGGTTCTGGAGGGCTTCAGTTATCCAAGCACCTCAGTCTTCCTTTTGTTCAGGAGGTTATTTCTGTATCGAAAGCGTTGGAGTATTATGCTCCTCACACCGATGTCGCCATTGAACTTGGCGGCGAAGATGCGAAAATCATCTACTTCACAAACGGAATTGAACAACGTATGAACGGAATCTGTGCTGGTGGCACCGGTTCTTTTATCGATCAGATGGCAGATCTTCTTCAGACCGATGCTCCTGGTCTGAATGAATATGCGAAAAATTATAAAACGATTTATCCGATTGCTGCCCGTTGTGGCGTTTTTGCAAAAACGGATATTCAGCCTTTGATCAACGAAGGCGCTACCAGAGAAGACTTAGCCGCTTCTATTTTTCAGGCAGTTGTTAATCAGACCATCTCCGGTCTTGCCTGCGGAAAACCGATCCGTGGGAATGTTGCTTTTTTAGGCGGTCCTCTTCACTTTCTTTCCGAACTGAGAGAGTCTTTTATCCGTACGCTGAAGCTTCAAAATCATCAGATCATCCATCCGGAAAATTCCCATCTGTTTGCAGCCATTGGTTCTGCCATGAGTTTTGATGAGAATATTTCGGTTTCTTCAGACATGCTGTTTGACCAGCTGGCTAACGGCATAAAGATGCAGAATGAGATTCATCGTCTGGATCCTCTTTTTACAGACGAGGAAGATTATGAAAAATTCATAAAACGCCATAACCGGTCCCAGATAAAAAAAGCGGATCTATCGGAATACCATGGAAAGGCTTTCCTTGGTATTGATGCTGGTTCTACTACAACGAAAATTGCTTTAATCGATGAAGAAGGTTCTCTTCTTTGGTCGTTCTATGATAATAATAATGGAAGTCCTCTTGCAACGACACAAAGAGCGCTTAAAGAATTAAAAGAAGTAATTTCTGAAGACGTAGTGATCTCCAATACATGTTCTACCGGATACGGTGAAGCATTGCTGAAAGCTGCTCTTATTTTGGACGAAGGCGAAGTTGAAACGATAGCCCATTACAAAGCTGCAAAATTTTTCAGTCCTCAGGTTGACTGCGTTTTAGATATCGGTGGTCAGGACATGAAATATATGCGCATCAAAAACGGTGTGATTGAAAGCGTTCTTTTGAATGAAGCCTGTTCCTCCGGATGTGGTTCTTTTATTGAAAACTTCGCTTCTTCCATGAACCAATCGGTTCAGGAATTTGCACACGCTGCTTTATTTGCCAAAAGCCCGACAGACCTTGGAACCCGTTGTACTGTTTTCATGAATTCCAATGTAAAGCAGGCCCAAAAAGAAGGAGCTGATGTTGCCGATATTTCTGCCGGTCTCAGCTACTCGGTTATCAAAAATGCTTTATTCAAAGTTATTAAATTAGCGGATCCGGATGATTTGGGTAAGAAAATTGTTGTTCAGGGTGGCACCTTCCTCAATGATTCTATTTTAAGAGCATTCGAATTAATTACAGGACGACAGGTAATCCGGCCGGATATTGCCGGAATTATGGGAGCCTTTGGTGCGGCTTTAATAGCTCGTGAAAAATATAATGAAAAAAATAAAAATCGAACTTCATCCATGCTCAGCTTAGATGAAATCATCCATCTTGAATATAAAACATCCTTGGCCAGATGTAATGGCTGCACCAACCATTGTCTGCTTACCATCAACAACTTTACCGGGGGCCGAAAATTCATCTCCGGAAATCGCTGTGAAAAAGGACTGGGAAAAGAAGAAAAAGAGGACTCTGTTCCAAACTTGTTCAAGTATAAATTGAAAAGAATGTTTGATTATGAACCTCTTTCGTTGGACCATGCCCCGAAGGGTGTCATCGGCATTCCTCGCGTTTTGAATATATATGAGAACTTTCCGTTCTGGGCAGTTTTCTTCCGCGAGTTAGGTTATCGTGTTGTTTTATCTCCACAGTCTACCCGTTCCATTTATGAATTAGGCATTGAAACGATTCCATCAGAGTCCGAATGCTATCCGGCGAAACTTTCTCATGGTCATATCCAGTGGCTGATCAATGAAGGAATCCGGACCATTTTCTACCCTTCCATCGCATACGAAAGGGACGAAACTCCCAAAGCAAATAATCATTACAATTGTCCAATGGTTACGTCTTATCCGGAAAACATCAATAACAATGTGGAAGACATCGACCGATACCATGTACGTTTCATTCATCCATTTCTTGCAATGACCAATTACCGGATTTTTACCGAAGGTCTGATTCGGGTTTTTGCAGACGAAGAATTTGGGTTTTCTGCACCGGAAGTTATCGCTGCCTCAAAAAAAGCATGGGAGGCAATGGAAGATGCGAAAAAAGATATCCGGAACAAAGGAGAAGAAGTTATTGAATGGCTTCAGACCAACCATAAACAGGGCATCGTTTTAGCCGGAAGGCCATATCATGTTGATCCGGAAATCAACCACGGTATTCCGGAACTTATCACCTCTTACGGAGTTGCTGTTCTTACGGAAGATTCCGTTTCTCATCTAGGAAATGTGGAAAGACCGTTAATCGTATCCGACCAATGGATGTACCATTCCCGGTTATATCGTGCTGCAAACTTCGTAAAGACTACGGAATACCTGAACCTGATTCAGTTATTCTCTTTCGGTTGCGGACTCGATGCTGTAACGACGGACTGTGTGAGTGATATTCTTACAAATTCCGGAAAAATATATACCGTATTAAAGATTGATGAGATCAGTAATTTAGGAGCAGCCAGAATCCGAGTCCGTTCTTTATTATCTGCTTTAAAGGACAAAGAAAAACTCCATGAACGGCGGAAAATTGCAAGCACCGCCTATGACCGTATCGAGTTTACAGAAGAAATGCGCAAAAACGGATATACCATCTTGGCTCCACAGATGGCCCCAATCCAGTTTGACCTGGTAAAATATGCCTTTGCTACAGAAGGCTATAACTTTGTCATTCTGGATAATGATACAAAGAAAGCCGTGGATACTGGTCTGAAATATGTCAACAACGACGCTTGTTACCCATCTACCATTGTTGTAGGCCAGATGATGGAAGCTCTTCTTTCCGGAGAATACGATATTAATAAAACTGCTCTTTTGATTACCCAGACGGGTGGCGGATGCCGGGCTACAAACTACATCGGATTTATCCGTCGGGCTTTGGATAAGGCGGGAATGGGACATGTTCCTGTTATCTCACTCTCTGCCCAGGGATTTGAAAAGAATTCCGGATTTAAAATTACTCTGAAGATACTGAACAAAGGAATTTACGCTGTTGTTTTAGGTGATCTTTTTATGCGGCTGATTTATGCGACCCGCCCTTATGAAGCAGTCCCGGGAAGTACGGATGCTCTATACCAGAAATGGCGGGAAATCTGTATTGAAGAAATTAAAAAGCCAGGTTTTGGAAGACACGTTACAAAAAAACTGATTAAAAACATTGTAAAGGACTTTGATACGCTCCCTAGAAAAAACATCATAAAACCTAGAGTTGGTGTTGTTGGGGAAATTCTGGTCAAGTTCTCTCCAATGGCAAATAATCATATCATTGATATTCTGGAAGCAGAAGGTGCAGAAGGCGTCATGCCGGATCTCTTGGATTTCCTGCTCTATTGCCTGCAGAATAATTATTTCCATACTGATAACTACAGCGCTGGCTGGACGACTGCTGCAAAAGCAACCATCGGTATCCGTTTGATTGAATACTTACGGAAACCTGCCATCAGACAATTAACACAAAGTAAACATTTCGTTCCGCCTTCCAATATTGGTCATCTGGCAGAAATGGCGAAAGAATATGTATCTTTAGGAAATCAATGCGGGGAAGGATGGTTTTTAACCGGAGAAATGCTGGAACTCATCAAAGGTGGCGTTCCAAATATTGTATGCGTTCAGCCTTTCGGCTGCCTGCCAAACCATGTTGTTGGAAAAGGAGTTATAAAAACTCTCCGATTGCGGAATCCGGAGGCGAATATTGTAGCGGTGGACTATGATGCCGGAGCATCAGAAGTAAACCAATTGAACCGTATTAAGCTGATGCTGGCAACGGCAAAGAAAAATATAGAAACAAAGAAGTAAGAAAACAGCTGTTCATTTGAGCAGCTGTTCTATTGTTCACTCTATTTGCCAATCGATTGGGTCTATTCCGTTCTTTATCAGAAAGTCATTACATTTTGAAAAATGCCGACATCCGAAAAAGCCTCGGTAAACCGATAAAGGAGATGGATGAGGAGCCTCTAAAATCAAATGTTTTGGATTATTCAACATTGTTTTTTTGGCTCTTGCCGGGCTTCCCCATAACATAAAGACAATCGGTCGGTCCTGTTCATTTAAAATTCTTATGGCCGCATCCGTAAACTGTTCCCAACCGATTCCTTTATGCGAATTTGCTTCATGCGCCCGGACCGTTAATACCGTATTCAAAAGCAATACCCCTTCGTCTGCCCATTTCTTCAAATAGCCATGATCCGGAATCTTTAAGCCCAAGTCAGAATTCAGTTCTTTATAGATATTAACCAGCGATGGTGGAATATCGATTCCTTTTTTCACAGAGAAGCACAAACCATGCGCCTGCCCAACATTATGATAAGGGTCCTGCCCCAGAATTACGACTTTCACCTTTGATAAAGGCGTAAAATGGAAAGCATTGAACAGATCCTCTGCCGCAGGAAAAATCTCATGATTCTTGTATTCTTCATTTACCTTTAAATACAACTTTTTATAATATTCTTTTCCAAACTCCGGCTTTAATGGTTCCAGCCAGTCATTACTAATCGGTGGCATTGTTTTCTTCCGCTTTCATATCCTTCTTATTATTTTTCGGTTCTTTCTTCGCAACTTTCAGATTATTGCGAAACTGTTGAAGCACATTTTTATCATTTTTGGTTATTTTTGGTATTTTTTCCGTGATGGTTTCTTTTACAGCCTTCGCCGAAGTATCTTTAATGATTCTGCCGGCAGTCGATTTCCATATTGGAAGGTCCGTAAATTTCGGCTTCGCCTTATTTTTAATGCTTGCAAGAAGTTTTTCTTCCTCATTCTTCGGAATCTCTGCGGATTCTACTTCAATCCAGAAAGCAACTCCCCCTTCCATGTTATAGACACCACATTCCTGATTTAAGGAATCGGCAATTGCCTTTACAATAGAAAGTCCTAAACCACTTCCTCCATATTCCCGGGTTCTTGCTTTATCTACTTTATAGAATTTTCCCCACAGTTTATCTAACTCCTCTGTCGGAATATGTTCTCCTGTATTGAAAACCGTAATCCGCACATTTCCGTCTTCCTTTTTTAAAACAAAAATCTTTATGACCCGGTTTTCATCCAAATGATTCATGGCATTATTAAAATAATTTACCAACGCCTCTTCTAAGAAGAATTCATCGGACCATACATATTCATGATAACTATTATCAAAATAGATTTTAATGTTCTTTTCTTCAATAATCATAGACATGGTATTTAAGAAGCCATCAATAACTTTAATTAAATCAAACCTCTCTAAAGAGACCGCACTGCTTCCATTCTCTAACTGGTTTAACGTGGAAAGTCTTTTCACCAGAACATTCATTTTTTCAGCTTCATCAATGATTACATCACAATAATAATCCCGGTCTTCCGGATTATCTGAAATACCTTCTTTTAAACCTTCGGCGTAACCGGAAATCAAGGCAATCGGGGTCTTTAACTCATGAGACACATCCGACATGTACTTTTTACGTTGTTCTTCCAGTTCCGTCTTGGCTTTTAACTCATTCTCCAGATTCAGGTTTGATGTCTTAAGTTCTGCGATAACCTGTTCTAATTTCAGGCCCATTTCTGAAATGCTCTGACCTAAAACGCCGATTTCATCCATACGGAAATGCTTATATTCATAAGTGGTCCCAAAATCGCCTTCATTAAGATTTTGTACAAAATCAACCAACCGTCGGATCGGGTCAAAATAATAATTGATGATGAAAAAGATGATGACCGCTGCAACAATCAGCATAATAAGAAAAATAATACTGAAAAATGTCAGAGACTGGGAAATATTATTCTGGATGGACTGATAAGAAGCACGTACAAGAAAAGAATGTCCATTATTTAAGAATCCCCAGATTTCAATATGATTGATTGCCCCATTTTTGTTTTCAAAATTCTGGAGCGTGTAATTTTCATTCTGAGAAATAACAATCGTCGTGAAGTCCGGATTCATATTTCTTCCAAAGAAAATATCATCCAGACGCGGAGACATGATTCCTGTATTACCATAGGCATACAGAGTCTGCCCTGCAGGATTTTTTATCAGCATGGAGAAACTATTCTGCTCACATTGGTCCGAAAGGGCTCCATAATCCAGCGTTTCATGAAGATTTTGATTCAATTCTTCCACCATGTTGATCATGGCCTGCTGTTTTCTTTGAATAAAATAACGGGTTGAAAAAGCATTAAACAAAACCATACCTATAACAAATGTAAAAAGTACAGCACTGATAAGAATTGATATGGATTTTGCTTTAAGCGACTGCTGTCTCATTTAATATCAATCAACCTCAAATTTGTATCCCATTCCCCAGATAGTTTTTATATACTCTCCGCATTCGCCAAGTTTTGAACGTATTTTTTTTACATGGGTATCGATGGTTCTGGCATCACCAAAGTAATCATAATTCCAAACACTGTTCAGAATTTTTTCTCTGGATAAAGCAATCCCTTTATTTTCCGCAAAATAACAAAGAAGTTCAAATTCTTTAAAGCTCAATTCTACTTCCTGTCCATCCACCGTAACAACATGAGACGTTTTATTAATGGATAACTTACCAACTTCAATAATATCTTCTTCATTTAATTTATTGGCTCTTCTAAGGATTGCGTCTATTCTGGCAACCAGAATCTTCGGACTGAAAGGTTTTGTAATATATTCATCAATGCCAAGGTCATATCCTAACAGTTCGTCTGTCTCGTCCCCTTTTGCAGTCAGCATAATAATCGGAACTTTGGAGAATTTTCGGATTTCACGGCAGGTTTCCCAGCCATCCATCTTCGGCATCATCACATCCAATATTACCAAATCAATATTTTTATCTTCATACATTCGATCAAGAGCTTCTTCTCCATTGGATGCTTCCACAACGGAATAATCCTTTGCTATTAAAAAGTCTCCAACGAGTTTTCTCATTCTGGCCTCATCGTCAACTACCAAGATTTTTAATTCGTTCATACAAAACCTCCTGCGATTGTTTGTCCGATAATATAATAATAATGTGATAAATTTATGAAACTAAAAAGCAATAACACCCAAATGCTCCAACAGAATTTTCAGTCCGATCAGAATCAAAATTACACCGCCGATAATTTCTGCTTTCGTTTTAAATTTCGCTCCGAATTTATTTCCGATTACAACACCTATAAAAGATAGAATAAACGTGGAAATGCCGATAATCGTGATGGAAGACCAAATATTTATACTTAAAAAAGCAAAGGAAATACCAACTGCCAAAGCGTCAATGCTGGTCGCAATTGCCAGAACAAACAATTCCCCGACTTTCAATTTGAATTCTGCTTCTTCTTCCCCCGGATTCTTCATTTCCTTAATCGCATCAAAAAGCATTTTTCCACCAATGAAAGCCAATAATACAAATGCAATCCAATGATCAAATCGAGTAATATATTTTTCAAAATTTCGGCAGACCAGCCATCCGATCCATGGCATGAATGCTTGAAAAAAGCCGAAAAAAGCCGCAATGACCACACCGGCTTTCCAATTAAATTTTCGCATAGAAAGACCTTTGCATAGAGCTACCGCAAAGGCATCCATGGAAAGACCTATCCCAATTAACAATACTTCGATAAATGACATGAGAACATTATATATCATTTGACTGTATTTAACAATTCAACTATATTAATGTTATGGCTTTTGATGGAAGTATTATTGCATGCATAGTGGAGGAACTGAATCGGACCATTCTGGATGGAAGGATTATAAAAATAGCTCAGCCGGAAAAGGATGAGCTTTTGTTGACCATAAAAAAAGAAGGTAATCCATTCCGTCTTTTAATGGATGCATCCCCTTCTCTTCCAATCATTTACTTAACCGAATATAATCAGACGGCGCCGCTTCAGGCTCCTGCCTTTTGTATGTTGCTCCGAAAGCATCTCCTGAACGGACGGATCGTCCGCATTTCTCAGCCATCCTTAGAAAGAATCATTGATATAGAAATCGAACATTTTAACGAAATGGGAGATCTCTGCTGCAAGATTCTGACGATTGAAATAATGGGTAAGCATAGCAATATCATCTTCCGGGATGGAACGAAAATTTTAGATAGCATTAAACATGTTTCTGCCTTGGTCAGTTCTGTCCGGGAAGTTTTTCCGGGAAAAGAATACTTTATTCCATTTGAACATGATAAAAAAGATCCTTTAACATTTATCAGCGAAAATCCTTTTATTAATGATGAATTTTTCCAGAAGAACCATACGGTTTCCAAAGCGATTTATTCTTTCTTTACCGGAATCAGCCCGATTCTATCAGAAGAAATATGTTATACTGCCGGAATTGACTCCGATCGTCCGTTTTCCTCTTTAAACAAAGTAGAACGTACCAAGCTAAATTCTGCATTTCATCAGATAATAAACGATATCAAGGAAAAACGATTTCAGCCAAATATCGTATATGAAAATGATATCCCGGTCTTCTTCGGGGCTTTTGATTATAATCTTTATCAAGATCAGAAAAAGGTATTTTATGATAGTATTTCTTCTCTTCTATTCGATTATTATGCAAAGAAACAGAAATATACGACTCTCCGTCAGAAAACAGCAGATTTACGTCAGATTGTTCAGACACTTTTAAATAAAGACTATAAAAAATATGACCTCCAATTAAAACAGATTAAGGATACGGAAAAAAAAGACAAATATCAGTTATATGGTGAATTAATTACTGCATATGGTTATAATGTTCCGGCAAAATCCACTTCCATGACGGCTTTAAATTATCACACCAATGAGGAAATCACCATTCCTTTAGACCCGACCTTGAGTGCTATTGATAACGGAAAAAAATATTTTGAAAAATATTCCAAATTAAAACGGACCTTTGATGCGTTGTCTGAAATTGTAAAAGAAACAAAAGATGAAATTGATCACTTGGAATCGATTTCTGTATCTTTATCTTCTGCCGTAAATGAAGCGGACATTTCCGAGATTAAACGGGAAATGGTAGAAAGCGGATATATAAAGAATAAAGGAAATGCCAAAGGACAACCACTAAAAAAAGCGGTAAAGTCCAAACCATTGCATTATATTTCCAGTGATGGATTTGATATTTACGTTGGAAAGAATAATTACCAAAATGACTATATTTCCTTTAAGCTGGCCGAAAACAATGATTGGTGGTTTCATGCGAAGAAGATTCCGGGTTCTCATGTCATCGTAAAGTCCAACGGAAAGGAAATCCCGGACCGTACCTTTGAAGAGGCTGCTTCTTTAGCTGCCCACTATTCGAAGGCGGAGGGTTCCGAAAAGGTGGAAATTGACTACATCCAGAAAAAGCATCTGAAAAAGCCAGCTGGTGCAAAGCCGGGCTTTGTAATCTATCATACCAACTATTCCATGACGGCTTCCACGGATATCGGTAATATCAAAGAAGCAGAATAGACATCCGTTCGTTCGCTGAATTGCGGCTTTCGTCAGAATAAAAATTGCAGCCCTCTATTGAGCGGCTGCATTTAATTTCTCCAGCATCATTTCCCGGACTTTATCGCCAATTTCACTGTTTGACATGGAGACCACCTCATCCGCCTCAATCAGCCCGGCAAAATCATAATTCACTTCCGTACCACGGAATGGAAAGTTCTTGCTGATCTTTTCATTATTCTGGGACACTACCACTAAAACCGGCACATGAGCTTTCTTTGCAATCTTAAACAGGCCATTATGAAACGGCAATAAAGGTTCCTCATTTGTCTTATTGCGGGTGCCTTCCGGATACACAACCATAGAAAACTTATCCTCTTTTAAGAACTGAGCCGCTTTATTAATCGTGTTCAACGCATTTCTAGGATTATCCCGGTCAATTGCCATAAAGCAACATCTCTTGATAATCTTTCCAAAAGCAGGCACTTTAAAATTTTCCGGTTTGGAAATAAAACACAGATCTGCACTTTTATCAATAACCTCCCAAAGCAAAATCGGGTCAAAAGCAGACCGGTGGTTTCCTACCACAAGATATCTTCCCTCTTTTGGAATCCATTCCTCTCCGGTAACTTTAATCTTGATCCGCGCAAAAAACTTTACGATTTTCGTACAGGCATAAAGAAGGAACCGATAGAATTTACTATCCGTTTCGTAGTCTTTATTTTTATTTATAAACAGTGAGCAGATAATTGAAAAAACAAACATTATTATCTAAAAGCGTGATATTTTACAACATTGATGATTGGCTCTCCGTCAATCTCTATAAAGTTTGGTGCATCAAATTCTACTGTAATATCATGTCCTGTCAGAAAAACGCATCTTGGATTGGTTACATGTTTTCCCGAGAATACTGCCGGGAACCCCGTGGCCATCTGAAAACGATTGGCATTCTGGAAAAGCATTAAAGTCAGAGACTGGTCCTCATTTAAACGTTCCTGCATCGGCGCCACCATCATGCCACCGCCAAAGAATCTTCCGTTCATCGTCGGAGCCATCCAGACTCTTTCAAATTCATAATCCTTTCCATCTACACATACTTTTGCGTTACCCGGAGTATATTTAAATAAAATCGCATTTATCGCTATGGGCGTATAATTTGTCTTGGCTGTTTTCTTTCTGGTTTTCAGTTCTTCTGCGTCATAACAAACCAAACCATCAATGCCGAAACCAATATTATTGATAAAAAAATAGTTCTGGCCATTTACCTCTGCCTGTGGAAGATTCTTTAAATACTCATTCACCTTCACAGGGGCGCAAGGAGCTTTCATATTAATATCATTCAAAAAGTCATTTCCAGACCCGCCTGGATATAAGAAAATCTCATTATCCGGAAATTGTCCCTTACAATCATTTACAAAATGATTAAAGGTTCCATCCCCCCCGCAAACGATAATCTTATCGTCTTCCGAACAGTTTTTAAAAAAAACGGAATAATCTGATAATTCGGTCATTTTAACAAACTCACAGGCGTCGCCGGGAAGATAAGTAAGAACCTTTTTTGCTTCTGATTCCCCTGTACTGTTGCTTGAATACGGATTAAATAAAATGTACTGCTTACCCAATCAAGAACCCTCCTCATACTGTTAATTTATATTTATCAGCGTTATCAATCAGTTCCTTTGCGTTCACCCTAGCCGCAGAAGAAACCTCTACCCCACCTAATATATTTGCCAGTTCTTCGATTCTTTCCTTATCCGACAATTTTATGACACCGGATATCGTAGACCCATCCGTTACTTCTTTTTTTATGCTGTAATGAGAGTCGGCCATTGCTGCAATCTGAGGAAGATGGGTAATACAGATAATCTGATGATTCTTACTCAGCAATTCCAATTTTTCTGCAACCTTACCTGCTGTTTTCCCACTGATTCCTGTATCAATTTCATCAAAAATCATGGTGGAAATTTCATCATTTTCCGCAATAGACGATTTTATGGCCAACATAATTCTGGACAGTTCTCCGCCAGATGCAGTTTTCACCATAGGCGATAAGGGTTCTCCCGGATTGGTGGATAACATAAATTCCACTTTATCATATCCATTTACCGAAATCTTCGCTGCCTTATCAAACTGTATCTTAAACTCAACATTCAGAAAGTTCAGGTCAATCAGATTCCGGATAATCAAAGGCTCCAGTTTTCTTGCGGCTTTTATGCGGGAAGCAGATAAATCATTGGCAAGTTTATTTAATTTCACTGCGCAGCTCTTCATTTCCAGCTCTTTTTCCGCTTTCAGAGATTCGTAGTTTTTATATCTTTCCAGTTTTTCTGATAATCCCTGCGCATAATCGGAAATACTTTCAAGGGAATTACCATATTTGCTCTTTAAATGGTTGATCTGATTTAGCCGTTCCTGGATTTCTTTATAACGGCTGCCGTCGAATTTATTATTTTCAATATAATGGGAAAGATCTCTGGAGATATCTTTCGCCAGAGAATCCAGATCCAACAAGGAAGATTTATAAGAAGACAGCTCTGATTCATAAATAACAGCTTCATTCAGATTTTTTAAAGCCTCTGCAATTTTAACCAGGACTCCGCCAGATTCATCAGCCAAAGAAATATATGCCTTATTTAAGTCGGTATTAATTCTTTCCGAATTTGTAAGCTTTTTATATTCTGTTTCTAAAGCTTCATCTTCTCCTTTACTCAAACCAGCTTCTTCTATTTCTTTTAATTCAAACTTCAGAAGTTCTGTTTCCCGTTTTAAATTTTCCTCATCCAGATGAAATTCCAGATATTCTTTTCTCAGGGCTTTATATTTATCATAATAGGATTTCAGTTCCGATTTCAGGTTTTTGATTTCTGCTCCCCCAAAATCATCCACAATCGCCAGATGTTTCGCTGGGTCTAAAAGAGACTGATTGTCATGCTGGCCATGTACATCAATCAGAAGACTTGTAATCCTGCGTAAAGTCGATAAAGTAACCGACTCTCCATTAATCTTGGATGTACTGGATTCTGGAGTCAGTTTTCTTGTAATTAATATATTGTTTTCATCTGGAGAAATGCCAAGAGATTCCAGCATCGAGAGAAGAACCGGATCTTCCGTAGTAAATAATAGTTCCGCCAACCCATAATCTGCACCAGTCCGGATCATGGATTTATTTGCTTTATCACCTAAAGCAATATTAATGGCACCAATAATAATGGACTTACCAGCCCCGGTTTCCCCGGTTAAGATGTTAAGTCCTTTTGAAAAATCAATATCCGCTTCTTTGATCAAAGCCAAATTTTTAATGTGTACATTCGTTAACATTTACACACTCTTAATAAGCTGTTTGATTTTGTCAGCGACAGTCACGGCATCATTTTCCGAACGGGTAGCACACATTATCGTATCATCGCCCGCAATACTTCCTACGATTTCACTTAAGTTGATACTATCCAAAGCAGCGGCTACGGCCATCGCCATTCCGCTGACGGTTTTAATCACTACAATATTTCCCGCCGGCAGAATACTCTGATAGCCTTCTTTAAAAATACGCAGATATTTTTCATCATCGGCTATTTTTGCTTCCGGATAATAATATTTGCTCCCGCCTTTTCCATTTGGAATTTTTTCCAAATGAAGAGCTCGGATGTCTCGAGAAATGGTAGCTTGCGTTACATCAAAACCAGCTTCCGTAAGATATTTTGCTAATTCTTCCTGAGTCTCGATATTGTATTTGGAAATTAATTCAATTATTTTATCCTGTCTTCTTGCTTTCATACCGTTATTATATATTAATTGCAAATTCTATTCAATATTATTGAATATTATTCGTTCTTCCCCACAGTATACTTTAAAAGAATCTCCTCTTGCAAATCCTACTAAAGTCATATCATTATTCATGGCATATTCAATCGCCTGTTTGGTAGCAGCAGATTTTGAAGCAAAGAAGTTACAACCCAAAATATGACAAGCTTCCAAGGTTTCTTTAAATACTCTGCCGGTAGATAGGATTGCGGAACTGGAGAGATCAATTCCTAAAGATAAGGCATGCCCTAAAACTTTATAAACCGCATTGGATTTATTAATATCTTCCATAAATTTAATGGATGCATATCCATCATATATTTCTGCTGCGTGAACAGCACCGGTATTTTTAAATAATTCCGACTTATCGGTAAAAGCTTTCATTCCATCCATGAGCTGCTGTGCAGAAATAAAAAAATTCCGCCCCCAATCGGTAGAATACTCCGGATGTCCAAAAGTCATATCTTCTTCCAGATCAAACATTGATGTCCTCCGCTCCAGTCCTTCTACAAAAACACAAGCGGTAAAGCGGTCCTCTCCGGAAGGAATAATTCGTACTTCTTTAATCTTTTCCGGTTTCACCGTCGTCTTGGCCGCACAGAATCCCAAAGCAAATTCTTCCATGTTGTCCGGAAGTATATCAGTACCAACCAGAAAGCGTCCTTGCATGGAACGGGTAAATGCAGAAACACTCTTGCTTCCCAGCATTTGCGCATCATTCATAAATAATCTTAAATGACATTCATCGACTACCGTTGTATCTTCCTCGGCCAATTTCCCATCTCTATAAGACTGAACTGGTCCGGTAATATATAATTCATTATAATCTTCCACTTTTTCTTCCTCATCTTTAAAACAAGTCCCTTCAGGACTGTCTTGCAGTCGTCAAGTGCATTCGTGCAAGCACAATGTACTTTCCTCATCGCTAAAACAAAAACAAGGTATCTTAATTAATTAAGATACCTTGTTTATTTTAATTTATAGATTATTTATTTGCAATAAACAAAGTTGACTTTATCCGCAGATATTATTTCTTCTCTCCGCCTTTTTTAAGAATCAGGTTGATGATGATACCTAAGATTAAAGCAACAGCAACTTCTGTTAATGTAACCTGACCGATCTTCATAACCATTCCGCCAATACCTGCGATGAAGATTGCAGATGCGGTGAATAAGTTTCTATTGTCATTCAGATCAACCGGCTGAAGCATCTTAAGACCGGATACAGCGATGAATCCGTATAATGTGATACATACACCACCCATTACACATCCAGGAATTGTGGAAAGGAAGGTAACGAAAGGTCCTAAGAAGGAAGCAATGATTGCGATAATCGCTGTTGTAAGAATTGTTACAACAGAAGCATTTCTGGTAATAGCTACGCAGCCAACACTCTCACCATAAGTCGTATTCGGGCAGCCGCCAAAGATAGAACCAACCATGGATCCAATACCATCACCTAAAAGGGTTCTGTGAAGACCAGGTTTTTCAAGAAGGTCTCTTCCAATGATGGAGGAAAGGTTCTTATGGTCCGCAATGTGCTCAGCAAATACTACGAAAGCAACTGGTACATAAGCAACTGCAAGGGTTGCAATATAAGTTCCGTTTAATTCACCAAAGCCTTTGAAAGCGGTAAGGAAAGTGAAGTCCGGAATCCACTGCATATTGCTGAATGCAGCGAAATTTACGACCTGGAGTTCTGCATTGCCTGTTGCATTACCAATTAAGGTGAAGATGGTTGCAACAACATATCCAGCAACGATACCGATAATGAATGGGATTAACTTAACCATTTTCTTACCGAATACAGAGCATACACAAACAACGATTAAGGTTACCATTGCGCAGATGAAGCAAACCCATGCATGAGGTGTCATTACAAATGCTCCGGCATCTGCGTCAAAATTTCCACCCATAGCATCACTTACAGCGTTTCCTGCAAGGCTTAATCCGATGATCGCAACAGTAGGTCCGATTACTACTGGTGGCATAAGGTAGTTGATCCAGCGTACGCCTGCAAACTTAACAACGATTGCAATGATTACATATACAAGACCTGCAAAAATTGCACCAATGATCAATCCTAAATAACCGAGCTGCATGCTTACGCCACCAGCAAAGGCAGCAAACATGGAGCCGATAAATGCAAACGAAGAACCCAGGAAAACCGGGCTTTTAAATTTTGTAAAAAGCTGGTAAACGATGGTGCCAACGCCGGCTCCAAAAAGAGCAGCACTCTGGCTCATGCCATTACCAATGATTGCAGGAACTGCTATAGTTGCAGCCAGAATAGCAAGTAACTGCTGAATTGCGAAGACGATAGTCTGACCAAATTTCGGTTTGTCTTCAACATCATAAGCTAAATTCATTTTCATCCTCCTGTTGTCTGATTCGACAGCCATTTTTTATTATCTTTATACATGAAACGGATTTTTAAGTACCTGTCCCCAATACTTGAAAATACCGTTGTCATCAATTTATATGCTATATAAATCCACCGATACGAGATTATCGTACGGGGGAATTTTAACGGAAATCCTTTCATTTTTGGAGGTCGGAACATTCTTTCCAACATAGTCTCCGCGAATAGGAAGCTCTCTATGTCCCCGGTCCACTAAAACAGCAAACTGAATGGCCGACGGTCTTCCGTTTTCCATAATGCCGTCCATGGCAGCTCTGGCAGTTCTTCCGGTAAACAAAACATCATCCACCATAACCACAATTTTATTATTAATATCAAACGGAATTTCGCTTTGATGAACAACGGGATTTAAGGAATCTTTCGCCAGATCATCCCGGTAAAAAGTAATATCTATTGAGCCAACAGGGACCTTACTTCCTTCAATCTGTTCAATATTCTTTGCTATTTTTTCTGCAAGGGGGATTCCGCGTCTTTTTATTCCAACAAGGCACAAATCAGAAGCACCATTGTTTTTCTCTATTATTTCATGAGAAATACGTTTCAGTGCTCGTTCTACTGCGATTTCATCTAATAAGGTTGCCTTGTAATTCATAAAAAAAACTGCATCCTTCCGAGACGCAGCATAGCACAAAATAAGATTCTCCCTATTTACTCCTTTGCGGCATCTCAGTACCACTTATTAAAGGTTTTCAGTTAGATTTATGATACTATTCTCTCTCCTTTTTGTAAAGATAAAAATAGATATCTTGTGTTCATTATTTAGAACAATCACAAGATATTGAAATAATAAGTGTTCATTATTTAGAACAATCACAAGATATTGAAATAATAAGTGTTCATTATTTAGAACAATCACAAGATATTGAAA
>JAZRYR010000027.1:0-55103 GCA_045600845.1 Lachnospiraceae bacterium
CTTGGTTATGCAATTAAAGAAGAACAGGGAAGTCGATATTTGATGATAAAAGAATTAGGAAAGACAGACTTTGGTTTGTAGAAGGAATCTGAATTCGCCGAAGTGATCAGGCGAGAGGTGAAAAATGCATTATACAGATATAAATGCACGGACAATTGATAAATGGGTTGAAGAAGGATGGGAATGGGGAACACCTATCTCCCATAAAGTGTACGAGAAAGCAAAGAATGGAGAATGGGAGGTATTGCTGACCCCAACCAAGCCCGTGCCAAAGGACTGGTTTCCGGATCTGAAGGGGAAGAAATTACTTGGTCTTGCATCCGGTGGAGGTCAGCAGATGCCGATTTTTGCGGCTCGTGGAGCAGAATGTACGGTTCTTGACTATTCAAAGCGTCAGCTTGAGAGTGAGCAAAAAGTTGCGGAGCGTGAAGGGTATGATATTGAAATTGTGTATGCGGATATGACGTTAAAACTTCCTTTCGAGGACAATTCTTTTGACATTATTTTTCATCCGGTTTCAAATTGTTATATTCAGGATGTGTATCATGTATGGAAAGAATGTGCACGCATACTAAAGTCCGGCGGATTATTAATGGCCGGTTTTGATAATGGATTTAACTATCTGTTTGAGGACGATGACGAAACAAAGATTACCGGATATTTACCTTTTGATCCTCTGGTTAATTCGGATCAAATGGATAGTTTAAATGAGGACGACGGAGTGCAGTTCTCTCATACAATTGAGGAACAGATTGCCGGTCAGATCCGTTCCGGATTTGAATTATTGGATGTTTATGATGATACAAACGGCGAAGGATATTTGCATGAACACGGAGTGCCTACATTTTGGGCGACACTCGCACGTAAAAAAGAATATACTTTTTAATCAGAATTTGCAGAGGAAAAAAAGATAAAGACAAAACGACTTAACATATATCCTGCATCAGAGGAACAGATGGAGAATCTGATAGAAGAAGAAAATATACCGGAACTGAAGGCAGCATATCAGGAAATGTTGGATGGGTGCCGTAAGCATCTCGATGACTGGATATGGTATGTGATATGGATCACGGTTTGAGAGGACGAAAAAATGAAACTAAAAAATGTACTGATCGTAGTAAAGGACATAGATAAAGCTTTGAAATTCTATCACGATTTATTCGGGTTAGAGCTTATCTTAGATAATGAAGGAAATATGATTTTAACAGAAGGACTGGTTCTTCAGGCAGAGTCCTATTGGAAGGATTTTCTTAAGAAGGATATTGTGGGACACAACAATTCCAGTGAGTTGTATTTTGAAGAAGCGGACCTGGAAGGTTTTGTGGAAAAGCTGGACGCGCTGTATCCGGAAGTAGAATATGTCAATAAATTAATGACTCATAGCTGGGGCCAGAAAGTAGTCCGTTTTTATGATCTTGATGGTAATCTGATTGAAGTTGGAACACCGGTTTAAGCGCTAATTCATAAATAATGAATCAAATTTTCTGAGGTTTTAAATGAAGGAATATAAATATATCAATTTAAGAGAAGTACCAACGATGAAAGAGGAAGCGGCGGAATGGTTTCATAGTAAGTGGAGCGCTCCAAAGGAAGCCTATCTTGCGTGTATGGAAGCCTACTTGAATGGTGAGACGGAGTATGGTTGGTACTTATGCCTGGATGGTGAAAAAATCGTTGGAGGAATGGGCGTTATTGAAAATGATTTTCATGATAGAAAAGATCTGACGCCAAATGTGTGCGCGGTGTACACAGAAGAAGCGTACCGAGGGAGAGAAATTGCCGGACGTTTACTGCATATGGTAGTAGAGGATTGCCGAAAAAAAGGAATATCGCCACTGTATCTTTTAACGGACCATACCGGCTTTTATGAGCGCTACGGCTGGGAGTTTTTATGCATGGTTCAGGGCGACGATGAGCCCGAAATGTCAAGAATGTATATTCATTGCTAAATTGGAATATACATTCTGTTATTTCGATAAAAGCCAAAGCTTATTTTTCTGTATGCTTGCGCAGGGCAATCAGAAGTACGGAGATGGAAATTCCCCCTAAAATAATCCAAAACAGGAGATGGTTTGGATCACCGGTATCTGGACTTGGAGGTGGGTCCGGAGTTGGGTCTGGATCCGGCTCTACAATCTGAGGCGCATAGCCTCCATAAAATCCCAGATGATTCTTTCCGAAATAATCTTCCTGATAAGAATCTGCATCGAATACAGGTGCAACTTTTGTATCAGACCAGTTTTTCTTATTTTTTGAGATGTGAAGAGTGCCGTCCTTGATTTTCAGATAAACTTTTTTTGCTCCGCCTTCGGTCATGTTCAATAGGAAGGAGAAGTTGTCCTTATTGTTATCGGAATATTTACCGATAACGGAGCCGGATCTTGTTTCGCAGATATCTGCCATATCTCCCTTTACCGATAACGAATCAAAATAGATGCCTTCGGCTGCCTTTCCATAAAAGACGCCATAGGCATTGATGCTGCTGGAAAGGTCGTTGTATTCCGCAGAGTTATTATGATGAATAATGGATCCGATAATATTTGTGTCGGCACCTTCTTTCGAGTAGATTAAAGCAGGGTTCTCTGCCAGTTCAATCATATTCGGGATGATGCTGCAATATACGATGTTCAAACAGCCACCATTATTATGGATCAGATGAGAATGGGTGTTGTTGAAATTAATCAAACAATTCAGCAGATTGAGAGTTGCTCCTTCATTTACCCGAATCACATCACTGACAGCTTCCTCATTTGCAAAAGAGGTTTGTTGAATATTCATTATACCGCCATTCAAAGTGATCAATGGAATGTCCAGCTGGGATTGGAAGTTGGATATGAGACATCGGCTGATTTCAATTTTTCCTCCATTATTTTCAAAAGCCTGTGGATTCGTCAGTCTTCCCATAGGATTTCTCAGTATTGCCGTCAGTCGGACTCCATCCAGTGATAAATTACCTTCTGGTGTGACAATAAACAGAGTAGTACCTTCAATGTCTGCGTTGTACGAAATTTCTGCACATTCCAACATACCGTCTTCTTTTTCGGTTGCACCGGTAATCTGGATTTCAGAGTCAATCACTAGTGAGTGGGAAACCTTCAGCTTATTATCTCCGGAAAAAGAATGGATATCGATGAGGGTTTCTTTTAACTCTTTGGCGTATTGAATTGCTTCTCCGTCTTTCAGAGAAGTTGCTCCTTTGCTTAATGGAGTAAGCTGTTCGCCCCTTCCCATGGTAGAATCCGGACTGATCTGAATGGCCATTTTTTTATATTTCAAAGCGATTTCATTAGAATATAAACGAACCTTCAGATTCCCGTTCTGAATTAATAACATATATTTCATTTTTGTTCCTGTGTTCAAGGAAATGCATTTTTCCGGACAAGAGGATAAATTTGCCAAATAGGTGAGCTGACCTTGCGCGTATTCTTCGTCGGTGGCATCTGAAGAAATCCGCCATAAGCTCCACGCACCGAGATTTTCGTTATATTCCGATTCATACAGAGAATAAATATTTCCTTCCTGCTGAAGAAACTGTTCCGGGTCGGTATAGCTAAAACTATTGTTCGCAATCGTTGTTCCATAAGTGCCGGCGGTTGCGGTCATGGTTGCTTCTCCAAGAGGGTCTGCCACTACTTCAAAAGCATCCGGCAGGGTTAAAGTATTATTATAATAATATGCCTCGGGATCGTTTCCTTCCGGGTTCACCTGGAATTCGATGCTGTATGTATCCACCGGAAACTTTCCGATATTCAGATATTGATTTGTTGGCATGTACATGTATTTAGAACAAGTATAAAATCCGGCGTCGACGGTTTTCGTAAGGACGGAATCCCCAGAGGAATTTTTGATGATAAGATTGTAGAAAAGATGATCGGTAGTAAAGTTCGCTTCACTCAAATTCATCACTTCCGGATTTATATAAATATCCTGATTCGTTGTAAATAGTTTTGAGGATGCATCAAAGGCATTGATGTCGTCCGTGATTAATAATTCAGACGGTACAAGATCCGGGGTCGTTACTTTATTCTTTGTAGCATTCGGATTTTCCTCCCGAGGAAGAGACTTCTGATAAGGCATTAATGTTTCAATGGAAATAAAAACGCCATTTGAGAAGTCATCAAATTTCCAGCTGTCAATGAAGCTGTCAAAAGATTTCAGCCATATCACATGTAATTTGTTTGGTGCGGTTCGCCGGTCCACATTATACTGTCGGTCCGAATCTGAATCGGAAAGGACAACCGCCACATACCGTTCTTTTTGGGAGGTCGAAAAGTCCGTATCGATAATATATCCCCACAGGGAAAGGGCATGAGCAGCAGTAAAGCCAGCCGATTCCCATTCGGGAATAATATCCTTGATCATAGTAATTTGATGCGAACAGATCCATCATGTCATCACATGTGCCAAGCCCGTATTTTTCTGCCCATCCGGTATATTGCATCAGATTAGAAGCAGCTCCTGCCCAGCAAAGAAGACTATCCTTCATTCCCGGTTGCATGGATTTTTCCGTATCAATAAAATCCAGATTCGTAAGATCTAAAGGGGTTCCTTTTACGAGGTTGTTTAAAATTTCACTCTGGACCTTTTCCAGATTTTCGCTGGTCAGGCCGGTAAGAAACATTTCCGTATGTTCTTCTTCAGAAAGAGGAAAGTGGATGGCATAGTAGCCGTTCATCGCTTCTGAAGTACCAATTGCATTGGAATTATTGCTTAAAATATCATGAAGAGTAACGCTGATGATTTCCGCGTCGTTGAAAAAATTTTTATAAGAAGCAATCCGTTCTACACAGGGATTCTCTTCTAGATAAGTCACATCGAAAAACACCCGGATAAATGTGTTCGACGCCCTCGGTATCCGTTATCTGTGTATAGGCATTTTCATTTTCTGTAAAATCAAGATGAGAAAACATGTCGTCGGAATATGCCATTGCGGCAAAAGACGGAAGAAAGCTTCTTTTAAAATCTATAGAAAATTGAATCATTGACCGGGAAATCAAATCGTTACAAACAGCTGAAACTTTTAATAGGAGAAGGTTGAAAAATAAAAAGACTAGTTATGGGAGGGTAATAATATGTTTGATTTTGATGAGCTGAAAAATGTAATGGCGGATCTGGATGAAGACCGTATGAGATTATGAACAAAAAAGATTTACAAAAAGAACGAATCTCTCTTTTTCGTGATGCATCGAACTTTAAACATGTGGACCGGATTCCGCATTTGGGCTGCGTTGTTACATGGAAAATTTTAGCTGCCGGATATACCTTAACCGAGGCTATGACCGACTTTGACATTCTGGAAAAGAGCGTACGATACTTCCTGGATAAATATTTATCTTACCCAGAAGGATATAAAAAACTGGTTGGTGACATGCTTCCATTCTATTTAAAATCAGCAAAGAAAATGCTGATGAGACTTTTACTTGTCATTTTACGGGATGGTTGAGTATACTTTAAAGGAAGGACTTACTATGGAAGGCTTTACAGTAGGATTAGCATTATTGGATTGCAGAAATCATTAACTCTTTTGGAATGCTTTCGTTAATGATAGCGATTCTTGTGGCTTGAAGAACAGAAAAAAAGGATAAATGGTAATTATGAATAAAAAGAAAAGTCTCATTTTTTTTATTATAATTTTCTTCGTTGTGCTGGTTATCGGATTTGGAATCTTCTTATTTGTAGTGCAGAAAAAGTACAAAGTAGAATCAAAGGAAGAACCATCGGAAACGGAAACTGTAACCGTGACGGAAGCAAAAATAGAAGAAACAGTAGAACTAGAAGAAGAAATTACCGACTTCCAATTGGATCAGGAAGGGGAATTCGAAAAGCATTTGATAATGGATGGTTTCTTGCAATTTCCGGAACTTCCGACAGGATGTGAAGCAGTTTCCTTAACCAACGTGTTAAATTATTATGGCTTCAATTTGGATAAGTTTGAAATCGTGGATAATTATCTGTTATATGCCACAGAAGAGTATCCGATAGGATTCGGAGGGAACCCTTATGAGGAAGAGGGCACCTGTATTTTTCCAAAAGGTATTGTGGATACCGCGAATAACTTTCTTACCGAACAGGATTCTGATTTACGCGCTTACGAAATCAGTGGCACTGATTTTTCAGATCTGTATGAATATATTCAACAGGGAATCCCTGTCCTTTTATGGGTGACCGACACCTGGGATTATCCAGAGTATTCTGACGTCATATATCAATATGAAAACTACATATATTACGATTATTATGAAGAACACTGCGTCGTATTCAGTGGATATTATCGAGAGGATAATGTAGTGGAAATACAGGACCCTCATTGCGGCATTCAGGTCATCGATCGGGACACCATTGAATCCGTATACGATGCCTGTGGAATGCTGGCGGTTATCATTGCTTAAGACAAAAAGTTATGTCAGAAAGATATACATCAAAAGAAATGGAACCTTTCAGCTACTTTGGACAGAGCTTTTGTGATATCTTGAACGAACTACATATTTCATTGTAAATGTAAAAAAGGAACCCCGCTTCGTAGGATTCCTTTTTTCCTGCACCTTCAGGGGCTCGAACCCTGGACACCCTGATTAAGAGATAATGCCACAACATTGATTTTAATAGGGTTTCCAGAGTTTTTGTGCAAAAATCGTGCGCGACTGTTTTACATAACTATCTGTTTGAGGGCTGAAACGTCCTCTTTTTCAGCATCTAAATGGCTATAGGTAGAAATAAATACCGGCTCAGTATGACCTAAAAAATACGCCTTATATTTGGTAGAAATGCCGTTTATGTAATACAGCCGTGTCCCGCAGTTATGCCGGAACGTGTACCAGGTCATTCCATTGAGCTTATCGATATTCTCATCACCACCGAGAGCTGCATTGATCTTGGCAAAGACCTTCTTTGAGAATTTCAGCCAGGAAGTCTTGCTCATTGGATTACCATCCCTCATCGGGAAGAGATAGAAGGAAAGATTCTTTTCCAGATAATCGGTAAGTTCTGGCAGCAGGGCATTTGGAATCGGAATCGTCCTTACCTTTTTGTTCTTCGTTGTCTTAAGGAGCGGAGAATTACCATTGAAGGTGACGGCCTTATTGATGGTCACTTCATTCGTTTCCAGATTAAAATCTGTCGGCATCAGGGCCCGGAGCTCTTCTGGACGGAATCCAAAGTAGAAAAAGAGGTCAACGACCATCCGTTCCCGCGGATCAAGGTCCGCCTTTTTGATGGCTGCCACTTCTTCATCCGTAAAAGCACGCTTCTCCGGAGCCTTATATTTCTCGTAGGTCAGCTTTAATGCCGGGTTGAAGACAATTTTTCCATCGATAATGGCAGAAGCGAATATGGCAGCAGCTACCTGGACGATCTTTTCACATGTGCGTGGGTGGTCGGAATAGCCATTGATGATGGTCTGCATATCCGTTTTCGTTACAGCCTTCAGCTTTTTATGATGGATATTTTCCAGAAGAGAAATCCCGCTGTTATAGTATTCCCGGGTGCGGACCGACTTCTTCTGGTTATAGGCCTCATTCCATTGGTCAGCATACTGCTTAAAGGTCATTTCCGTCGGATCTTTATATTTCTCATATTCAATCTTTAGTTTGATAATCTGATCATTTAATTCACGCTGCGAATTGGCATAGACGTGCTTCCGGATAACCTTTCCATTGGCTCCGATTCCTAAAGATATTTGCTTATGATATTTATAATCTTGTTTACGCATGGTTTAAATTTTATTTAATAATTAATTCTTTCCAGTTATCCGGAAAGGCAATATGAAATAGGTCAATATCGCCTGAAAATAAATCAAAAATGCGAATTATTCTAGGCACGACTACGTCATTCCACTTTTGCTTATGTGGATAGAGATTTTTAAGAACGTTTAAATATCCCCACAATCTTATTCGCTGCTGGTAAGAACCATCTACTTTCGGAACGGCACTGAACATTCGATAATATAAACGTCCATAGTGGGAACATATATTTCTTAAATCTGTGCAGCAGATTAACCAGTTGGATAATTTTTTCTCAGTAGTATCATACAATTGGAATGCCAATGTCTTACGGTCTTCAGGCTTTAAGTCAGCGTAAAAATAGGACAGCATCCCAAAGGTGAACAGTTCCATGAGGACCCACAATGGAAACTGGCCATCATATTGATCTATATGATGCTTGACAAAGGCAACCGTTTTATTGTTTTCTATTTCACCATCATATTTTTTCTTGAATTTTTCATGATCGTGTACTTCTTTGAAATTTGCAGGGTCCGTATAACCAAGAGAACCATATTTATCCGTAAAATAGTAAGACAGATTGGAACGCAGGTATATTTCAATGTCCTCGATACAGGAAAAGAAAATTGCCCTTAGGTTACTGTCAAACTGATAGATATAATAAATACGTTTAAAGGTTACGTTGGAATAAGTATTACTATCTGAGTTTTTAAACGGCAGAGCATAGCCGGTAAAACGGTAATATCCTATTTCATTCAGCTTTTCCTTACAGAATTCACGGTTATCAAGTATGATTCCACGTTGTTCCAGAATAGCAAGCTGTTCATCATAAGTTGTTGGCTTTTTAACTTCCATTGTTTCTCTTTCTGGATAGAAAAAACCCCAAGATTTCTCTTGGGGTAAATTTCCATTAAATGCCCGACTCTGGGCCACAATCGTTGAGAGGTGCGGTCGGTCCTGTTATCCCCAATATAAACGAGCTAAATATAAATTACAATAAATATTTTATTAAATTTTATAAAAATATTATAATTTGTTCAAAAAACTATTGACATTAGTTCACAAAAACATTGATTTTTGTGAAATTTCACTTTTTAGTCTAAAAATCAGTAAATAATTAAACTTATTTACTTAATAATACTCATCACAGCGATGGCCTTGCCTAAGATCTGCACGTTCTCCAGTTCCTCGCCGACGAACACCAGCGGCATATATGCGGGGTTCTCTGGCAGCAGCTGCAGGATATGTTTCTCCCGGTCGAAGTGGACTCTCTTGAGAGTGGCCTCATCATCGATGATAACGACCGCGATATCCCCGTTAGTTACCTCAGACTGTTTCTTGATGAAAACGTAATCCCCGTCGTTGATTCTCGCATTGATCATGGAATCGCCTTTGGCAATCAAAATGAAATCAACATTCTTCGGAGCATCCTTGATGGTGACATATTCCCGCTCTTCGTCCGTAAAAATAGGCTTGCCGCATGCAACTTTTCCAAGAACCGGAAGAGTACGGACCTCGACAGGCTTAATTTGGTCTGAGATAACTTCTGGCAAACGAGATTT
The DNA here is from genome assembly GCA_045600845.1 of Lachnospiraceae bacterium. Lineage (GTDB taxonomy): Bacteria > Bacillota > Clostridia > Lachnospirales > Lachnospiraceae > RGIG5612. The sequence continues at coordinate 9,281 of JAZRYR010000027.1, forward strand.
CGAATTATCTGCAGAAAAATTATCTTTCCAGCCCATTAGTTCGACAGGAGTACATCCAAATATTTCAGCAAGTGCAACTATGGTATCATATTTTAAATTTTTGATTATACCGCTCTCATAACGCTGGACGGTTGCTTCTTTAACACCAAGTTTATTTGCAACTTCAAGCAAAGTCATACCTGCTTCAAGTCGGTATTTCTTTATGTTTTGATAAACTTCAGACATAGTTCATAACCTCCGTGGAGCCTTATTATATGGCACTCTTACGCAATATGCAATAAATATTAAGCAAAACTCAAAAAAACTTACGCAAAAAGTATTGACAAAATTAAAATGATAAATTATAGTCAACTTACGTTTTAAGTAAGTTTACGTTTTGAAAGGAAAAAAACATGGAAGTAAATGTTAAAGAGTTGCAAAAAGAAATGATAGATCACGATATCAAAACAATCTCAGAATTAGCAGAAAAAACAGGCGTAGACCGTAATATTCTGGGAAAAGTTATAAATAAAGAGAGTAGACCATCTGCTCAAACTATGGATAAACTCACTCTGTTCTTTGGTTGGTCAAGCCAAAGAGCGGGAGAGATTTTTTTTTGCCAAAAAACTTACGCAATAAGTAAGTTTTAACTTCGCAGCAACTTCGCGCTGGTATCCTACGGAAACCAGCAATGAGATGTACTTGACAGTACATCTCAAAGAACCTTGACAAAGGAGAAAGCAGAAAAATGGAAAAAGAAAAGAATAGCCTGAAAATAAAAGTAAAAGCCGACACAAAGGAAATCGAGGAAGCAACTGAAAAAGTGAAAGAACTGGTCAGATTGCTTCAGGAGGCTAAAGAACTGCTGGATTCCATAGCCTCCAAAGAATTAGACATTCGGATCAGCGCCGAAGTTGATGGTGATTCCACAGAATGGGCAAGAATCACCGGATGAAACGTGGATTTCCTTCTGACAATTTGGACAGGATATATCAATGCCGTTCTTCTCAATGCCATCAAGAGCAGCCTTGAGGATTTCCTTCTCCAGATTGTCGTTCAGAACGATTTTCACATTGCTCATAAAATACCTCCCTTCTTTTTTGCAGATTATAGCACGGGAGGAAAGCACGTTGAAAGATTCATAAATTACCGACTCTCGCCCGGCACTATGAAAAATGAGCACAAAAAAGCCGACAGAAGCTGGATTCCTGTCGACCTTTCGCTAAATTTGTTTACTCAAGAGGTTTTGCAGATGGCGTTGCATCGTTTCGTATCCAGCCCGAAACTTCTTGAAACCTTTCATTACTTCGGCGGTTTTAGTTCCGCACTACTTCCTGGGATAGAAGCTTTTAACACAGAAGGGGAAAAAGGGAAATAGTGTCGGGCGAGAGCCGGTAATCGAAACAAATCCATATGCCGTAATCGGTGGAAGGAGTAAACAATGAAAAAAATAAAACCCTATTTATTAATTTTTGGATTCGTGGCAGCAGTCGTCCTGATTAAAGCTGCACAGAACCTTGATCTGGGATTCTGGGACATCCCGGCAAAAATCGTGGGATGGGCCTATCTGGTAATTATCACAGTAGCAAATTTATGGACGGAGGTGAGCAGATGCTTTTAAGTGCGGCGAAATTTGCAGAAAAGACCGGCTTGAGTAAGGGATATGTCCTGCAGTGCTGCCGGAGCGAATATGGAAACTATTTCGCACATCCGTCAAAGGTGGATTCCAAAGGAAGATGCATCGGGAAATGGCTGATTGATGAGGCGAAGTTCCAGAAAGCCTGGGAGAAGGGCTTGCTGGTTATGGAGGACTGAGTGGCAGCAGAAAAAGCACATTGACAGATTCATATGTACTTACAGGGGCGGAAAATAAAAAAACTGCCCGTGGCGATATCACAGGCAGTCATTTCCACATTTGTTTACCCGAACCTGTTGCAGTCAGTTAGTAATATCGACATCCTTTTTTACCCAGTCAGTTCTGGTTTGGCCAATATTCTATGCTGGCGCATGCAATATCGCTACATGCTTCTTTGGCAGGTGCTTTCACTTAGGCAGGGGTGGTTCTGCCGTTAAAAGCCCATTAGCATCGAGCATTCATCGGGAACAGGGCATAGTCAAAAGGTTTGTCAAAGTAATCACCTTCCTTTCTGCCCCTGTAAGGGCATATGAATCATAACATAAAAATTAGGAGGAACACAAATGGAGATAAGAGAAGAGTATGAACAGCTTGCGCTGATGGCGATGGACCGTTATTCGGATCTGTGGCTGCTAAGGGAACATCCGTGCAGGATTGCATTCCTGGGAAGTGATAAGGAGAAAAAGTCCCGGGGAATGCTGGTGAAGGGCGAATGCGTAAAATCCGCAAAGAAATATGCATGGTTGGGCGACTTCGACTTCATGATCATCGTATATGAGCCGAACTGTGAAGGGATGGACGACGACCAGATGCTGACACTGATCCGGCACGAGCTGAACCATATCGGAGTGGAAGTGCAGGAAGACGGTACGGCGAAATACAGCATCCGTTAGCATGACGTGCAGGATTTCCGCTGCATCGTGGATGAGAAGGGCATCGACTGGTCGAGAGTGTAAAGGAGAAAGAAATGTACGTGATTAAAACAGAAAAAGGCTTCTACAAAGACTACAACTACGGGAAATGTGAATTCACCGAAAAGAAGGCGGAAGCTCATCGTTTTTCACAGCCTTTTTGGGCAGAAAGGGTAATCCAGATGAACTGGATGCGGGGAGCGAAGATCGAGGAAATCGAGGGCTGATTAAGGAGGCGAGAGAATGAGCAGGATGTGTGAAGGAAAGGTAAGGTATCCGACCGAAGAAGCTGCGATAAGATGCCTGCTTAGAAGGAGCCGGGAAGTAGGAAAGCTCAGATATTATGAATGCCCGATATGTAAGGGATACCACCTGACCAGCAAGAAGCTCCGGACAAGGAGAAGGAGGGATAAGGATATTGGAAGGAATTGACCTTGAGAATTACTTCTGCGAAGGGCAGATGGAGATAGAAGATTATATGGAGGAACATAAAAAAATGGAAAATCAGATTATCATGTTAGCGCTTAGCAAGATTAAGCACCATCCGAAGAATCCGAGGAAGAATATCGGCGATGTGACCGAACTGGCGGAATCAATTAAGAAGAACGGCATCATGCAGAACCTTACCGTCATGCATGACCCGGATGATCCGGAAGGCTATATCTGTCTGATCGGCCACCGGAGAATGACGGCAGCTGCACAGGCGGGACTAGAAGAAGTGCCTTGCCGGGTAGTGCAGATTGACGAGAAGGAACAGATTGCAATGATGCTTCAGGAGAACATCCAGCGAAACGACCTGACCATTCCGGAGCAGGCTTACGGATTCCAGTACATGTTCGATTTAGGCGCATCTGCAGATGAAATCGCAGAAAAGACCGGCCTGAACCGTTCCACGGTCTACCACAGACTGAATATCGCCAAACTGGATAAAGAGACTCTGGAAGCAAAGGCAAACGACGAGGACTTCCAGCTTTCCTTCAAGGACCTTCTGGAACTGGAGAAGATTGAGGATATCGGAAAGCGGAACGAACTGCTGAAGGAGTGCAGTACAAAGAGTGACCTGACGCGCCGAGTGGAACTTGCAGTAAGAGAACAGAAAATCGAAAAGAACACGCAGGCCATTAAAAACCAGTTAGTGGAAGCGGGAATCGAAGATGCTCCGAAGGAATTCAAGGACAACCGATGGTCTAACGACTGGATTATCCTTCTGGCGAAATACATTGATGAAGAAACTACGGATATTCAGATTCCGGAAATAGAAGGAAAAACATTGTTTTACGATTTCTACAACGGATATCTGAAGGTTGTGGTAAAGCCGGATATCATTGGGAAAGCAGAGAAAAAGCCGAAATCAAAGTGGGAAATCGAAAGGGAAAAGAAGGATGCGTGCTGCAAGAAACTTTCGGAGTTCTGGAAGGGAATGCTCGCAGAACTGAAGAAGAATGTGCATCTGATCATCGATGGAAAGATTTTCTCAAACGACTATGCGGATTCCGTAGATATATTCTGGAATGTTCTGACGGGAATGGGTGCAGATATAAGTTCAACCGAAGGTGCTAGCTTTTTCCTGAAGGGAAAAACATGGTATCAGGCAACAAGAGAGGAACATGAAGCTTGTGCAGCTGACTGGAATGATCTGGAAATCTTATCACAGATGGTAATCCTTGCTTATCAGAACATCAAGGGAAAGGACACATGGACATGGGATGGAAAATACGAGATGAAAAGATATACGCCATCCATAAAATCACTATACGAAGCGTTAAAAGATACATTTGGCATCACTTTGAAAAAGGAAGAAGAAGACTTCCTGAATGGAACCTCAGATATGTACTACAGAGAGGATGAGGAAGAGGAAGACGATGAAGACGATTACTGGAGCGATGAGGAAGACGAGGAGGACGACGATGAATAAGCAGATTGATTGGGAGGATGTGGCAGCAGCTATTCCATTCGGAATTGAGAATGCAGTCTCCAGAGGGAACCTGAAGAGAAGACTGGGCATATCAGACCGTGCAGTACGTAAGAACATCGAAAGAGCCAGGGCAAACGGTGTGATCATCATCAACCTGCAGAATTCCGAAGGATATTTCAAAACGGACGAAACGGATCTGAACAATATTGCAAAGCAGTTCAATCAGAACGAGAACCGTGCAATGAGCATCCTGGTGCAGCAGAAGTACCTGCGTCGGATACTGGTGAAGGCCGGAAGGATGGACGGAAAGAAGGCCATCGTCCTTGAAGAAGAGGAAGACATCGGAAGCAGAATCGCCGACGAGATTATTGAGAAGTGTTTTTAAGAGGAGGAAAAATGATGGGCGAAATAATAAAGCTGGACGAAGAATCAGAAAAGTTTATAGACGTTCTAAAAAACTGGAGAAGCGAGAGCAAATGTATTGCGTCAACTGAAGAGCTCTTTAAATATGTAGAGCATCTTATGAATGATTATGAACATGATTATGGCACGGTTGTAAGAGCAACGGCCTGCATAGCTGTCGCAAGTGCGAATATGTGCTGCAACGTGTTTGGCCTGACAGGATTTCAGGCAAGCTGCGTCATGTGGGATTTCTTGAAAGGATTTATGTTTGAATCAAACAAATGTGGACTAAAGATAATTGATTTTGACGATATGCTGTATCCGCAACATGAATTCAGATTCGAAAAAACAATATCGAAAGAAACAATGAATTGTTTGCAAAAAGAAGCCATTAATAGGATTGAAAGTGAGCAACCAGCTCATCCAGAAGTGGTTAACCATTGGAAAAAGATTGCAAAAGGAATACCTCCGTTTGGATACGAGGTGAAAGGTTAAGATCTTAAATACCTTCAGGTATTAGAGATAAATGCATCTCCCCGAATATTATCACGGAATAATTTCCCGGGATGAATGTTTTAGGGTGTCATTCATCCCGGAGAAGGGAGACCAAGAGAAAGGGAATGGAGGCTCCATAGAATAAGTTCTCGCGCGGGAGCCTCCGGGAACAAGACATGAGGAACGATATTACAAATTGCATTTTAAAAAAGAAAGGAGCTTTGAACTTAGGTACATTCTGCAATGAGGCGGAATGCCGGAAATGTGGATGGAATCCGGCTGTGGCAACAGAACGGAAGAAGCATAAATTGGTAAAAGGGCCGAATGATCTGATGAGTTTAAAGAAGGTGGAAGAATGAAGAGAATATGGGAGAAAATATTTAAGAAGTATATCGATAATTTTTATTCTATCAATCAGCTATCAGCAGACGGAATTATTGATGAAGAAACAACAGCAGAACTTAAAAACGCACTACTTGCTGATATTATCATAACGTTTGAAAGTGAGGTGGAAGAATGACACACGAAGAAGCATTAGAATGGTTTAAAGAAGAACTTAAACACGGTAAGTGCAGTGATACTTGTGTCCAGTGTAATGCAAATGAAAAAGCGATGGAAGCACTTGAAAAACAGATACCGAAGAAGCCGATAGTAAACTTATGGGACAAATGGTTGGAATGTCCTGAATGTGGAGAGGTTTTGTCAGATGAAGAGGGACTGCCTTTAGGTGATGAGATTGATATTACTTATTGTTGGTGTTGTGGACAAAAATTAGAGTGGAGTGATGAGATATGAAAAAAATATCAAGAGCAGAATTAAGAGGCACTTCGTTAGATGAGGATTGCAAAAAGGCACAGATATCAAAGTACGAATATGGTCCAAAAGATAACAGATGCTTTTGCTATGGGCTGATTAATTGCGAAAACGATGAATACCTTGACAAGTGCAGAGAATGCAAGGCTTTTGTGGACAATGCAGAGCCATTTGACGAGGTGGAAAATGATTAAAGAATACGACATTGGGAATGGCAGAAAAGTTAGTGTTATATATGACAACGGGGTAGCACAAGTTTCCAGAGAAATAATAGAACAAATACTTATTCCGGAACATATAAAAGCTGAAAAATACAGATGGCACGACCTGAAAGCAGATCCGAAAGATGTTCCGGAAAATGACAGCCGGGTGCTTCTGAGAATTGACAACAAATTGAATGAATACGTATGTGCGACATATCACGACGGAAACTTTGGATTATTTGCACGCCATGCGGTTTTAGGGCGGGCACACATTCCACCATATGAAGGAGAAGAATGACATACCATCATCTGAAAATATTAAAACAGTACGCCGACGAAGTTGCAGCAGGAAACAAGCTGTTTGAGATCCGGAAGAACGACCGGAACTTCCAGAAGGGCGACATCGTGCAGTTTGCCGTCATCGATACGGAAGAACTGCACATATTAGATAGAAGGGCATACGAGATAACGTATGTTCTGACGGACTTCCCGACAGGGCTGAAGAAGGGCTATGTAGTATTTGGAATACGCAAATTGAATAGCTGATGATAAAGGGCTGGTTTGTTCCTCTTAATAATATATAGTTCAAAAATTTACAAATGACTGTACTAACCATACTAGAAGTACAAAAAAGCGCTGAAAACTGTACCATTGCCAGCCCTTTATAGATATAAGAGGGAAATAATGCAAAGAATTAAAAGAAGAATCTTTTCCGGGGTTGTATGCGAACAGGAAGTATATACATACGAAAGGAACAGACAGGACCGCTCATCAGAGCCGAGACTGCGGTTTAAGACCGAGGAAGAGAGACTGCAGCATAAACTGAATATATCGAGAAGGAAGCACGCCCGTCTGGTAAACGAGAACTTCTCGCCATCATCATTGTACAGCACGCTGACATTCAATCAGGAGAATGAATGCCACGATTACACCGAATGCAAGATCCTGCGGGACCGTTACTTCCGGCGTCTGAAACGGAAGTATCCGGACGCAGTGATCTTCATATATATAGGAAGAGGTAAGAATACGAACCGATTCCACATACACATGCTGAGTGAAGGAATCCCGGAAGAGTACATCCTGAAGCAATGGACCTATGGGGACGTGAACCGGGTGGAGCATCTGAGGGAACATAATACTTACGATGGAATTGACCGAGGACAGGACTACACGGCGCTTGCAAATTACTTGTTTGAGCACTGGGAACCGGAAGCGGGAAAGCATCGATGGAAGGCTACCAGGAATGCGAAACAGCCGGAAAAAGAAGAGCCTACCGTTTGCAAGAGAGTTTATAACGAGAAGAATGCGCCGGTTGCTCCGAAGGGATATGTGCTGGTAGAGACACAGGCCACCAAGTACGGTTACTTCTATTATAAGTATGTGTTAGATCCGAAGCTCCAGTCTGGCAGCAGGAAAAAGAAACGGACGTAGTGCAATGCACTACAAAAAAGGAATGCTGATAAAGCATTTTAAAAAGCCTCGTAGATGTGTAAAGTTTTGGAGCCAAGTACGAAAGGAAGAATTCATTGAACCAAGTTAAGGAAATCTTTGGAAGTTTTTATAAGCTTGAGATGGAGAAGAAGCAGCTGCAGAGACAGATGGATGAGCTGAGCGAAAGCATGACCTGCATCGGATCATCATCAGACTTCTCAAAGTTAAGAGTAAAGAGCTCACTTCCGGATGGAGCAAGGTATGAAGAGATTATGATCCGGCTGGAAGAGAAGAGAGCAGAACTTGTTGAGAAGATTATGCAGCTGGAAGAAAAGCAGAAGCAGATAGAAACGATGATAGAATCCCTGGAGAATCCGAATGAGCGGGTCGTGATGAGATACCGCTATATCATCGGGCTGAAGTTCGAAGATATCGCTTCGGAAATGGATTACTCCGTGGAAAGAATATATTACATTCATCGAGAAGCTTTAAACAAATTAAAAGACGACAGTAAAAAACAGTAAATAAAGTGTTATTATGATATCAGCGAAAGGTGCTGATGGAGAAGTCAGTACCTTTTTCTATACCGCCATGATGTACAGGAGACCAGATAGGGTAGGCGAGCAAAGGACCGCCTTTGAGAAGAACAGGAAGATCATACTGAAAACACAGACCGTCTGTGGCATTTGCGGACAGCCGGTGGATTTTTCATACCCCTACCCTCATCCGCTCTCCCCAACCGTGGACCACATCATTCCGGTAAGCAAAGGTGGACATCCTTCTGCATTGGAGAATCTTCAGCTGGCACACCGGTGGTGCAACAGGCAGAAATCAAACAAGTTTTTTGATTTGAATCTGCAGAAGGAAAAAACGGAAAAATCATCAGAAATAAATAACGACGATCTGCCGTGGCATACCGACTGGACTAGGTACAAAGCATAGGGGGGATACCTCCCCAGACAGGTAGCCAAAGTCAATCCCCGCCGTCACTGCACGAATTTCTGCGTGAAGTTTTTGCAAAAGGGGTATAGGAAAACAAAACAATCAAAAAATATGGCAGCAGATCCACAAGGAAAAGCTGAAGAAAAAGAAATCCGGAAAGAAAATTTTTCTTCTATGGATTTTTTTATTTTATGGAAATTTGACATGGACAAAAACGGACAGAACAGAGGCGGAGCTCGAAAAGGAGCAGGAAGGCCGAAAAAATCAAATAGTGATATTCAGATATTCAATTCGCCGGAAAGCGAAAAAAAGGACCTGAAAAGGTTTATGAAGGCCGCACAGAAGGGCGGATATGAGCTGATGGCGATGGATGTATTAGCGGATATAAAAGCCTGGATAAAGAAGCAGGGACTGCAGAATGAAATCCCGGAACAGCTGCTGATGATGTATTCGATGAGCTTTGCCAGATGGATGCAGATAGAAGAGCGGCTGAGCCTGTATGGATTTCAGACAAAACATCCGACCACAGGCCAGCCGATAGCATCGCAGTTCATTCGAATCGCGATGGATTATGCGAGACAGACAAGTGCAGCCTGGCAGCAGATTGCATTGATCATAAAGGAACACACGACAGATAAAAGAATGCTTGAAGAACCGAGCAACAGTTTGATAGATATGCTCAGACAAAGGAGAGAAGCAAATGGCTGAACTGAAAGGCCCAATTTGGCTGAAAAATAAACTTCACACGAAACAGACCAGGGTGAAGTTGAGATATGAATTCTACGAAATGAAGAACGTTGCAAAGGAGCTGAATATTTCCACTCCGGACGGACTGCAGTGGCTGAAATCAGCGCTGGGTTGGTGTGGAACGGCTGTGGACAGCCTTGCGGACCGGATCACGTTCAAGGAATTCCGAAACGATAACTTCGATATGAATCAGATCTTCAACATGAACAATCCGGATGTGCTGACAAATTCAGCAATCATAGGAGCGCTCATTTCCTCCTGTGATTTTATCTACATAAGTGTGGATGACGACGGATTCCCGAGAATGCAGGTCATCGACGGATACAATGCGACCGGAAGGATGGATGCAACGACAATGCTCCTGCAGGAAGGATATGCCGTACTGGAAAGAGATGCGGAAACAGATCAGCCGACAATGGAGGCATATTTCGTCCCGGGAAGGACGGAATATTACCAGAACGGCATTCTGATTCGGTCATACACACATATGGCACCGTATCCGTTATTAGTGCCGATTGTGTTTAAGCCGGACGCAAAAAGACCGTTCGGACATTCCAGAATCAGCCGCAGCAATATGGAACTGACAAACTCTGCTCTTCGAACCATTAAGCGGTCAGAGATAGCTGCAGAGTTTTTCTCATACCCGCAGAAGTATGTAACCGGATTGGACAAGGATGCAGAAAGGATGGACAAGTGGAAAGCAACGATGTCTTCCCTCCTGACATTCACGAAGGGTAAGAACGGAGACCATCCGATAGTCGGACAGTTCCAGCAGGAAAGCATGGCACCTCATATGGAACAGCTGAAGATGTTTGCCTCTTTATTTGCTGGTCAGAACGGACTTACCCTGGATGATTTAGGATTTCCATCAGCAAATCCTTCTTCCTCCGAGGCAATCCGTGCAGCACATGAAAACCTGAGATTAACAGCGAAGAAGGCACAGAAGACATTTGGAACAGGAATGCTGAATGCAGGATATCTTGCCGCATGTGTTCGTGATGAGTATTCATACAAACGGGAAGCGGTTTACCTGACCAGACCGGCATGGGAACCGATATTCGAACCGGACGGATCTGCATTAGCAGGTCTTGGAGACGCAATTATTAAGATTAACCAGGCACTTCCAGACTACATGACGGAAGAGCGAATCAGCGATTTGATAGGATTATGATATGGCAGCAGATATCGGACAGGAATTAGCAGAGCAGATTCTGAAGAGATTCAATGAAAAATATAAAAAGGCGCAGCTGTTCGGAAGCCCGATATCAGAGACGCTGGAGAAACTGAAAACGGGCGAAGCAACCTTCCGGGATGCGGATATGTACGCAGTAGAAGTAGGAACGATGCTCTCAGACTCAATGATAGAGGTTTTGAAGCTGGAAGACATGCCAAATGAGACATTGTATTACAACATTGCGAGAAAAACCATCGAACCATCGCTTCAGAAAGGATATAACCTGATATCGAATGTGGCTTCCGCAATCCAGGACGATTATAACCGTAAAATCGGAATAGGAATGAAGGCGGCAGTTCCGGAATTTAATACATACCGGTCAGATAACATCATTGAAGGAGCGGTAAAGGCAAAGACACAAGAATCACTGAATGCATCGGTAAAGGAACCGGTGGAAACATTCTGCAGATCTGTGGTGGATGATACGAAAAAGAAAAATGCGGAAATCCATGCAAAGGCGGGACTCGATGTAAAAGTATCAAGAACATACGACAGGGTAGGACTGAGAAGAGGGACAAAACATGCAGAAGTGTGCGACTTTTGCGATAAAAGAAAAGGCACTGACGTACCATACAAAAAAGCTCTGTCTATGGGAATGTTCCAGCGCCACAATGGATGCGGATGCCTGATTGAATATACCAGCAAAAAAGGCGAGAAGACATATTCCACGTCAAAAAATGACGGATTCAAATTATCGAAAGAAGAAGCTGAACAAGCGAAAAACAGGACAATAAAGAATCTTGAAGAAAAAAACGGCATAAATTTGCAGCAGAAAGAGATACAGCTTATAGATATTAACAGGAAGAAAAAGACCAGCATTTTAATGGACTGCGAACAGGAGGAACTAGAGTACAGACAGGTAAAAAAACTGAGGCATAAACTGGGGGAGCAGACAATTATTGAGAAAGTCGGAAAATTAGATGATACACCGGGCTCTTGCGCCTCAGTAGCTTTGGCATATGCAGGAAATAAAGCGGGATATGATGTTTTAGACTTCCGGGGTGGGAAAAGCCTTGATTATTTCTGTAAGAGAGAAACGTTAGTTAAATTTGCGGAAATGGCCGGCGGCGATAGCTGCGTAATCATGGAGTATGATGATTTAAACGCTGTTAAACAGTTGCTTAGCAAAGCTAAGGAAGGAAAGGAATACATCTTGGCTTCGGGAAGGCATGCGTCCATCATCAAAAAAGGATTTGACAGAACAGAGTTTTTAGAACTACAATATCCAGAAGAAAACTACTTTAAGGAGTATTCGGATGAAGAGTTGGTAGACCGGTTTGGTTTAAAAAAACATACAATTAAGGTGAAGAATGTTCTGGTAGATTGTTCTGCATTATACAGAAGGGGAGAGTTCCGGACGATTTTAGGATATTTAAATACAAGATGATGAGATATGGAAATTTTGAAAAAAAAAATGAAAGCGATCAAATCTGGTGGGGAGATGCTTTGGATGAAGAAGGACAGCCGCTTATCGGACCAAACCCTTTTACATTTGATCTTGTAAAAATTTACAACTTTTGGTGTGATTATCCGGACAAGCTGACACCAGAGGAAAAAGAAATTTTTGACAAGGAATGCCCATATTGGGCTAAATTTAAACAACCATAAAGCGTAGAAAAGAGCCTACGGGCTCTTTTATTTTAAAACAATGGAAGAATTTGAAGAAAAATTAAAAAGAATATTAAGCTATAACAAACAGATTACAGTGGAACTGGAGAGAGACGATTATGCGGTAGAAGAAAGAGGATATAACCTTGAAATTACAGAAAGTGAGATAATCGTCTGGAAGTATCCGAATACAAAAGTGGTTTTTAACAAGAGTAACTGGAATAAAGTGAAAATACTTTATAAAAAGCCGGATAAAGGTTGATTATGACCAACAGAATTGGAAATCAAGAGCCTACGGGCTCTTTTATTTTGCCTTACACACAGACGGAAGGCGACCTTGCGGTTGAACTTTACCGGATGACCGGAAAGGAACCACATGAATGGCAGCAGCTCCTGACGTATGACATCATGGCTATAGGCGATGATGGGCTATGGATCCATACGACATTCGGACTGGAAGTATCCAGACAGAATGGAAAAGGTGAAGTCATCCTGATGAGGGAGCTTTACGGTCTGGCAAATAAGGAGCGAATCCTTCACACAGCTCATCTGGTTGATACCGCACATTCCGCCTTTGAGAGACTGGAAGCCGCCCTGCAGGATTTAGGCCTGGTAAAGGACAAGGACTACACTGCGATCAAGGCAAAAGGACAGGAAGTAATCGAGCTGAAGGATGGAGGAAGGATTGAATTCCGCACTAGAACCGAAAAAGGCGGTCTCGGACGGAGCTACGACCTTCTGATCATAGATGAGGCGCAGGAATACCAGACGACGCAGCAGACCGCGTTAAAATACGTCATAGCAGCATCGAAGAATCCGCAGACGATACTCTGTGGAACTCCACCGACAGCGGTAAGCTCCGGAACGGTATTTAAGGACCTTCGGGAAGATGTTCTTTCCGGAACAAAATCAAATACCGGATGGGCAGAGTGGTCCGTAAGCGAGCTGTCAGATCCGACAGACCGGGAATTATGGTATCTCTGCAATCCATCCTTAGGACTGACGTTATCCGAACGTCAGATAGCGGATGAGGTTTCAACGTCGGAAGACGGAAAGATAGATTTTAATATCCAGCGGCTAGGCTTCTGGCTGAAATACAGTCAGAAATCGGTCATCAGTCTTGCGGCCTGGGAAGAAATCTGTGAACCGGAGCTTCCGGCATTGAAAGGACAGCTGACAATAGGAATTAAATACAACGTGGACGGAACGACTGTAAGCATGGCCGTAGCAGCCAGAACGACAGGAGACCGGATATTTACGGAAGTGGTCGGCCGTCAGCCGGTGCGGAACGGAACGGACTGGATTCTGAACTTCCTGAAGGCGACGGAACGGAACACGTTTCAGGTAGTCATTGATGGAAAGAACGGGCAGCAGATGCTGATGGATGAAATGTTGGATGCGGATCTGCCGAAACCGGTACTGGTAACGACAAAAGAAGTGATCGAGGCAAACCAAAGGTTCGAAACTGAAATCTATCAGAAGACGATGTGCCACATGGAACAGCCGTCATTGACAAAGATGGTTTCCAACTGCATCCACAGGGCCATCGGAACCGGAGGAGGTTTCGGCTGGAAACCGATTAACGATTTACAGGATATATCGCTTATGGAATGCGTAGCCCTGGCTGTCTGGGCCAGACGGATAAACGAGGACTACAAGCAACAGATTTATTATTGATGAAGAAGCAGCGGACAGCTGCTTTTTTAATACAAAAAATTCGCGGACCTCAGCGGGAATGAGGGAAAGGAGACAAAAAATGGCAGAATTTATCAAAATCGAAACTCAGGAAGAATTTGACGAGAGAATCAAAGAAAGACTGGAACGGCAGAAAAGGACAGTCGAGGAAAAGATGAAAAATGACTTTGCTGCACAGCTTTCGGAACTGGAAACTCTCCGGGAGAGCAAGAAACAGTGGGAAACTTCCGAAGCGGCCTACAAGAAGAAGGCAGAGGAAAATGAAGGAAGCATCGCATCGCTGACTTCACAGCTTGCCGAAGAGCAGAAGAAGGTCAAAGGCTACCAGAGAAATGAGATGAGAAGCAAAATCGCCAGCGAGACAGGCTTGCCGGTAACTCTTGCCGGAAGGATTCAGGGAGAGACTGAAGACGAAATGAGAGAGGATGCAAAAGCACTTGCAGGAGTCTTCAAAGCAAATAATAACAAAGGTCTTCCGATGGCCAACCTGGATGATAAAGGCGGATCAGAGGAAGAAACAAAAGAAGAGTTGAAAAGTCTACTCGGACAAGTAAGAAAAGGAGAATAACATGGGAGACATCATTTCTAAAGGCTCACTTTTTCCTGAGAAGTTAGCACAGGAAGTATTTAATCAGGTTAGAGGAAAATCCTCAGTGGCAAAATTATCCGGACAGAAACCGATTCCGTTCAACGGAACAAAAGAATTCACTTTCTCAATGGATTCCGACATCGATATCGTTGCGGAAAATGATGCAAAGTCTAATGGAGGTGCTACCGTAACACCGGTAGTAGTAACACCTATCAAGGTAGAATACGGTGCTAGAGTATCCGACGAGTTCTTATATGCATCGGAATCGGAAGCATTAGAGATTCTTTCTGCATGGAAGGAAGGTTTTGCAAGAAAACTCGCAAGAGGACTCGACATCATGGCATTCCACGGAGTTAATCCAAGAACCGGATCCGAATCAAGCATCATCGGAGACAACTGCTTTGATAAAGCAATCGATGAAGATGCAATCATCGAATACGATGATGACAATCCGGATGGAAATGTTGATTCAGCGCTTGCTGTTATCGAAAGCTTTGGATATGAAGCAAACGGCATTGCAATCGCACCGGCAATGCGTTCTGACATTGCAGCGCTCACAGCAAACGGCGCCCGCAAATATCCAGAATTTGCTTGGGGCGCAACACCGGCAAACCTTGGACAGATGCTTCTGGATTCCAATGTAACCGTATCCGCTGCTTCAAGCGATGATATGGCTATTATTGGTGATTTTCAGACTGCATTTAAATGGGGCATCGCTAAGGAGCTTCCTCTGGAGGTTATCCAGTACGGTAATCCGGACAACGATTCAACTCTGGGCGACCTGAAAGGACATAACCAGGTATATCTTCGTTCCGAAGCATATATTGGCTGGGGAATCTTAGATCCAAATGCCTTCGCAATGGTAGCAGCAGCGGGGGAATGATTGAGACCCTTTCGGGGCTGACGATTGGGTCTCTGACACTTACTCCGGAGTTTGATTCTGACACTCTGGAGTATGCAGCCACAACGAGCAACAATTCAAACAAGGTAACGGCAGTAGCCACGGACGAAGATGCGACCATCGTAATCAAATTAGGCGACACCGTTATTGAAAACGAAAGCTCCCCAACATGGGAGACAGGAGAGAACGTGCTGACAATTACCGTAAGTAAGGAAGGTGCGACAAGCACTACCTACACGGTTATTGTAACGAAAGAGACAGAAGCCAGTGCGTAAATAGGAGCAGAAGATGAATAATTTCGCAACAGTACAGGATATCATAGATTTATGGAGACCTTTAAATGAATCAGAAACGGCAAGGGCAACAGCCTTACTGCCGATTGTATGCGATCGTCTCCGTATAGCTGCAGACAATACAGGAAGGGATCTGGATTTGATGCTGTATGGAGATGGAACGGCAGAACATCCGGCAAACCTTAAGCTTCAGTCCGTGGCAAAATCAGTTACGGTAGATATCATTGCAAGGACGTTAATGACACCGGACGGAGCCCCATTAAGCCAGTTCAGCGAATCGGCATTGGGCTATTCACAGTCTGGAACATTTTTAAATCCGGGTGGCGGAATATTCATCAAGCGCTCTGAGCTGGAAGCTTTGGGATTATCCCGTCAGAGATACGGAGTAATCGACTTATACGGAGGCTGAGATGATTAAAGGAATTACGATAAAGCTTTACCAAAAGACGGAAGCCGGAAAGGATGCCTTTAATCATCCGGTCTATACCGAAACAGCTGTAAACGTGGAAAATGTATTAGTTGGACAGCCGACCTCCACGGAGGTTCTGGATACCATGAACCTTACCGGACGGAAGGCAGTATACACACTGGGGATTCCGAAAGGGGATGACCACGACTGGGAGAACCAGACGGTGGAATTCTTCGGAAGAAAATTCCGGACCATCGGAATTCCGGTCGAGGGAATCGAAGGCATGATCCCATTGTCTTGGAACAAACAGATAAAGGTGGAGGTCTACAATGGCACAGAAAGTTAAATTTGTCTTGAACCGGAAAGGTGTAGGAGAACTTCTCAAGGGAGAAGCAATGAGAAGCATTATAGAAGCACGGGCCGCCAGAGTGGCGAGCAATGCCGGAAAAGGGTATAAAGCAGCCAAACCTCATAATACCGGACAGCGAGTTGCGGTAAATGTGTACGCAGCTACGGATGAGGCGAGAAAAGACAATCTGGAAAACAACACGCTGCTAAAAGCATTGAGGTAGCAAAATGATTGAAACCATAATTCTAAATTATCTGAAGGGAAGCGGGATAACGGATGTCGGTACGGATGTCTATATGGAAGTACCGGAAAATCCACCTTCCGAATATATTGTAATTGAGCGGACCGGAGGCGGGGAAACAGACCTTATCGAAGGCGGAACCTTTGCAATCCAATCCATATCGAAAAAAAGATTGTCCAAGGCAGCAGAAATAAATGAAGAAGTAAAGGAAAAAATGCGAGAAATCGCAGACTTTACGGATATTTATGGATGCAAGCTGAACAGCGATTACAATTTCACGAATGCAGCAACCAAAGAATACCGCTACCAGGCGGTATTTTTAATTTATCAATAAGAAAAGGAGAAACGAACTATGTCAAATACAGCATCAAACGTAACCGCAGCAAAGCCTGCCGTTACGGGAGCGATTTCCATTGCGCCGGTAGGAACCACATTGCCGACGACAGCGGTAGCCGAACTTGCTGACGCATTCAAGAGCATGGGATACGTGTCCGAAGACGGCGTATCGGATGACATTTCAAAAACAATGTCAAAAACAAAAGCCTGGGGAGGAGATGTCGTACTTTCATCAGAAGACAGCTTCGAGGAGAGCTTCAAGTTCAAGCTGATCGAGGTACTGAACGTCGATGTACTGAAATTTGCGTTCGGTGCAGCAAATGTGTCCGGTACACTTTCCACAGGAATCAGTGTAGCGAAAAAAGCCGGAAATGATACACCGGTATCCATTGTTATCGATTCCATCCTGAAGGGCGGCGTGCTGAAGAGAACCGTTATTCCGAGCGGCGTGCTTTCCGGAATCGGATCCATCGTACAGAAAATGAATGAAGCGATGGGAATCGATTGCACCGTTGACTGTCAGACCGATGGTTCTGGCGCAACGAGCCATGAATATTTCAAAGCACCGACCACTTCCGGAGGAAATGGCGGCGGCACTGAAGAAGACTAAGAGTATGTTCCACCATAAGTGAGGAAGGAAAAGATATGGAAAATAAAAAGACAGTAAAAATGTTATGCGGATTCGAGGTTCAGATTGATGAAGAATCGATGGACGATATCCGGGTGTTCGAGCTTATGGTGGAACACGATAAGGGAGACCGATATACGCAGATAACCACAATGCCGAAGCTCTACGAGGTCTTTCTGGGGAAGGAACAGAAAGATGCATTGTACGATTATCTGATCGAGAAGGAAGGACGGCCGAAGATATCGACACTGGAAAGGGAGCTTTACCATATCTTCGAATCTTTTGACGACCGTAAAAAAAAATAGAAATGCTGGCGCATATGGTAGCGATGGCGGAAGACGACCTGATATGTGATTTTGCACAATATTATCACATGGATTATAGGGTGATTTCCCTGGAATATGCGGGAATCCTGGCATATGGGCTACCTGCAGAGAGCCGGATTTTTACAAGAATGCGCCAGAAGCAAATGGAACAGGAAAAGATTAAAGAAGAAATCAAACGGAAAAACCGTAAATATACAGAAAATGATGAAATAATCATGAAAAGCTCGGAGGAATTCGAAGCCCTCCGGGCAAAACTTTTAAGGAGCTGATTATTATGGCAGATGGACCAAATTTAGGACAGGCATATGTTCAGGTAATGCCAAGTGCAGAGGGTATATCCGGAAAGTTAGAGGGAATTCTTGGAGAAGAGGGTACATCTTCCGGCAATATGTTCGGAAGCATGTTCGCTGCAAATCTGGCTTCCAAAGGAGTTGGCCTTGCAGCAAAAGCTGCGCTGGAAATTGGAAAAGCAATCGTTAATACGATGAACGAAGCCGTAGATGAATACGCAGACTATGAGCAGCTGACGGGAGGCGTTGAAAAACTCTTCGGAAAGTCTTCAGATACTGTCATGCGCTATGCTGAAAATGCGTATAAGACAGCGGGTATATCGGCAAACAGTTACATGGAGCAGATTACAAGCTTTTCCGCATCACTGATATCTTCCTTAGACGGAGATACACAGGAAGCTGCAAAAATCGGAAATCGTGCGATTGAGGATATGTCCGATAATGCAAATACCTTCGGTACGGACATTCAGAGCATCCAGAACGCATATCAAGGATTTGCGAAGCAGAACTACACCATGCTCGATAACCTTAAATTAGGCTATGGTGGAACGAAAACAGAGATGCAGCGTCTGATTCAGGACGCGGAAAAGCTCGATTCATCATTTGAGGCAACAAGGGACGCAAACGGCGACCTTACAATGAGCTTCGCAGATATCGTTAACGCTATTCACATCGTTCAGGATGATATGAATATCACAGGAACGACAGCTAGGGAAGCTGCAGATACGATTTCCGGATCTGCAGAATCATCAAAAGCAGCATGGAAAAACATGATGACCACCCTTGCGGACGAGAATGGTGATACGCAAGAAGCAGTGGAAGAGTGGGTGGATGCAGTAGCTACATCCACAGAAAAGCGGATGGATGCGATGGCAACCGTCCTGAAGAACCTTCCGGAAGCGATAGGGACATTCTTCATGGCAGCAGGAAGCGCTTTCAATGATGCGATTGTCAGCATCTCAAGCTTCGGAGAAGCACTGGTTGATTCCAGACATCTGTTGGAAGACCATGAAGAGCTTTTTAAAAATTACAACACGATTCTGGAGGACGGACTGACGCCGTTAAAAGAGGCGGAATCTTACTGGGCAGCATTTAAAGGTCTGATTGATGAGAATGGAAAGATCGCAGAAGACCATATGGGTCAGGCAGACTATCTGGTACAGCAGATTAATGAACAGCTGGGAACACAGTACAGTACCCAGGAACTCATCAATGAATTAATTTCCGGTGAATCCACAACGCTGGATGAAATCCTGCGGAAAAAGGAAGCTGAGATTCAGCTGGAAGCGAATAAACAGCTGATGAAGGAAGCACAGGCGGAACTGGATGAACTGCATGCGCAATATGATACGAATGAGGCCGAGATTGCACGGCTTCAGGATTTGATAGCGACTACCCAGGAAGGAACGCAGTCGTATTACTTTTTGAAAAAGCAGATTGAAGACCTGCAGACCAGCCAGGACGGCCTGACACAGACCATCGAGGCGGATACGGCAATTATGTCACAGTGCTGGGATAATGAGGCATATGCAGCGGAAGGCTCATATGAGAAGATGATTCTTCTGGATCAGGACTTAATGAAATCTGCAGATAGTGTCACACAAGGAAAGATAGATTCCCTTGACCAACAGTTGAATTATGAACAGCAGCACATTGCGGATTTGGAAAAAATGAGAACCGAGGCAAATGCGGACGAAATAGATGCGGAAATAGCCATTTCGAATGCAAAGATAGCAAACCTTCAGGATTCGAAAGAAGCGGAGCTTGCCGTCCTTGCAGAAGAAAACGCAAAAATTGAAGCAGAGGCAGCTGAGTCAAATAAGGTTATTGAGGACGATGCGGATGAGATGTATAAAAATGTGACAAAATCCGTAGAGGATTTGACCGCAGATTCGAAGAAAGCAATGGATTTCAGTTGGAATCTTCCGGATTTGAAACTGCCACACTTCTCCGCAGAGGGTGGATTCAGCCTGAATCCGTTATCAATACCGAAATTTGGAGTGTCCTGGTACGCAAAGGCAATGGACGAGGCGCAGGTACTGAACGGTGCGACCATCTTCGGATCTGCAGACGGAAAGCTGCTAGGTGGCGGAGAAGTCGGGTCCGAAGTAATCAGCGGGGAAGACCATCTGATTGAACTGATCAATAACAGTGTGGCAGCAGTTCTTGGACCGATGGTGCCGGCAATGATGCAAATAGCTGAAATGCTTGGCACTTATCTTCCGGAGCTTTCCGAAGCAACTGAACGACCAGTTTACCTTGATGGAGACAAACTGGTAGGAGGCATCATCGGGAATATTGACAGTCAGTTAGGTACAAGACAGAAACTGCAACTAAGAGGTAACGCATGATAGGTATAACTTTTGGATATAAACACAGTTATGACGACTTCGGGCTGATACTTACAGAAGTAAGTATCGGCCTTCCGGAGCCGAGACGATATACGGTTGATATTCCGGGGAAAAACGGACTTTTGGATATGACGGAAGCGATTACTCCGGTAATCCGTTACAAGCACCGCCCAATTAAATTCACTTTTGAAATGAAAGGTGATAAATATGAATGGGATGAAGCCCTTTCTGAGATAAGTGGCTATCTGCACGGACAGAGATTGCAGGTCATTCAGGACACTGACCCTGATTATTACTGGGACGCATTCTGCAAGGTGGACAGCTTCAGCGCAAAAAAGCGCTTGGGTAAATTCGTAGTAAGTTGTGACTGCTATCCGTTCAAGCTCAAATTGGATGAAACGGTAAAATCCATCACGAGAAGTGGGACGCTGAACTGTCCGAATGGAAGGATGAGCACGACACCGGTAGTTACGACCACAGCACCCGCTACACTATCATTTGGCGGCGAGACAGTCACTGTAGCGGCAGGAACCCGCAGAATCATCGAATTCCAGTTCACAGAAGGAGATAACATAGTGACGGTAAATTCCACAGGAACAACAACCTTCACTTATCGGGAAGGAGCACTATGAGATATAGGGCTTTTCTTAATAACAATATATTTTTTGATTCATATTCAAACGATTACGCACTGGCTCTGACCAGTGCGAATTTGTCGTTTACTGCAGGAAAAGCAGGCACGTTCACATTCTCGGTAGCACCTGGGAATGTGGCTTATGATAGTTTCGGAAACATTACCGATTATGTTGACGTGTACCGGGACAGCGAGTGCATTTTTTCCGGACGCGTATATTCCGCAAGCAAGGATTTCAACACAATCATAACAGTGACCTGCGAAGGGATGATGGCCGTGATGAACGACTCCATCCTGAGACCGACGAACTTCAACGGCACGCTGGAGGAGCTTCTGGCTTTCATTCTGGCCAACCATAACAGCCAGGTATCTGCAGACAAACAGATTGAACTCGGGGAAGTAACGGTTGCTGATGATTATGTATATCGAGCCTACGAGAACTACGAAAGTTCCCTTTCAAGGCTGAACGACCTTGTAGACTCCTACGGAGGATACATGTCGGTTCATCATTCGAATGGACAATCTACTGATAATGCCGTTGCTGGCATTGCCGTTGCTGGCAATGCTGTTGTTGGAACCGGATCTTCTGAATCCGGAGGATATGTGTTGGACTGGCTGGCGGAATATACAGATGAAGCACTGCAGGAGATAGACTTCGGAGAGAATCTGATTGACATTACAAAGACAAGTGACGTGAGCGACATCATCACGGTGCTGATACCATTGGGCGCAGAAGTAACCGCAGAAGATGGCACGAAGTCGAAACTGACGATAGCAGGCCTTCAGGAGCAGTTGGGCAATGACTACATTGAGAATGCAACCGGCATCACACTGTACGGACGCATTGTCGGGACACAAGAGTGGAAAGACGTAACCAATCCGGCAAATCTAAAGGACAAGGCAGAAGAGTATCTGCAGCAGAAAGTAAACGGAAGTCTGACCATCAATGTGAGTGCAGTGGATCTTGCCGGAACGGAAGCGGGAATCGACTCCTTCCGAGTGGGCGAAAAGATATTTGTCCGCAGTGCGCCGCATCAGGTGGCAGACTGGTTTGTCTGCACGTCGCAGAGCCTTAACCTTCTGGATCCGTCGCAGAACACCTTACAGTTGGGCACGGAAAAGAGCGGTTATGTTGGTTCCAATGTAAGCACGAACACCAAATATCAGCAGATTACAGATATCATCAACGGGGATTATGTCCGAAACAGAGCAGTAGCAGAAGTTTCCGGACGTGTGAATGATATCGGCGAGAATGTCATCCGTAATACGACCGCAATCGAGGAGAATGCACAGGCACTCATTCAGAAGGCGTCAAAAGATGAGCTTGACGCAACCAACGGCCGACTTACGTCCGTTGAATCGGCAGTGGCGCAGAACAGTAACATGATTGCTCTGTACTTTGGACAAAACGGAAAGATAAGCACCTGGTTCACGTTTGATGAGAATACATTCCAGATTGGTAAGGCAAACAGCCCGATTCATTCTGAACAGGATAACGAGTCCTACCGATTCGTAAATGATTCCGGGACAATCCTGCTTGAGATAACTCCATACGGGACAGTATCAAAGACGGTCAACGTGAATGCACAGGTGCGGTATCTGGACGGGGATACACCGCAATGGGTAACGCGAAAAGGCAAGTATATCACAGGCGTTGGTGTGAACCTGAACGATATATGGATAGGAGGTTAACTGATGGCATCAATTGGTTATGAATATGTCAACGGCAGCGTGGATCAGGTCGCCACACTGTCTGTTATCGAGACTTCTTACAATGTCGTTGCCAATACTTCCGATATCCGATGGACGCTGGACATATCTGCTTATGGAGGAAGCACATGGGTATGGACGGGTATTACCTGTATTGTCAACGGTACTACCGTGTATGATGAGACGTCAGCGGATTATGATTTTGATTTCCCGGCAAGACCGGGAAGTGTCAGCGGAACGATTAAGAACATTCCGCATGACAACGAAGGAAAAAAGACCATCAGCTTCTCTATGAACGGATGGTTCGAAGGATACGGCAACACCTTCAGCCGAAGCGGAAGCCTGGTGCTGACGAACATTCCGAGGGCGTCCTCCATGACGTTTCCGGAAATTACCGCAGGAAGTACCGGCACATTCACGATCAGCAGAGTGGTGAACACCTATACGCATAGCATTCAATATCCGGTTGGAACGGATATAGCAACGAATATTGGGACGTCCTATACATGGACTGCACCGCTGAACCTTTCGGATCTTTTCCCGAATACGACAGCCGGAACAATCAAGATGCGTCTGATTACATGGAGCGGCACGACTCAGATAGGCTACAAGGACTATGATGTGACCATAAAGGTTCCCGAAAGCATCGTTCCGGACTTCAGCTTCTCCCTATCGGAAGGTACGACCTCTGGGTTCTCCAGATATGTCATCGGGATGTCTACGGTAAGGGCAAGCCTTACCGGGATAGCCGGGTCTCACGGGTCAACCGTTGTGGCAGCAGAGATGGTCCTGAACGGAGTAAGCTACACCATCGGCGTGTCATCAGCAACTGCACAGATAAATAGCAATGTGCTGGACATCTACGGAACCGGCATAACGGTATCGGTCAAGATAACGGACAGCAGGGGACGAAGCAAAACCAAGACGACGACCATCAATATTCAGGATTACTTCGCTCCGAAGATAGATGATATCGACATTGACGTTAGTGGAAATACCGTAGTAACCAAAGTTACAGGCGAATTTGCATCGGTAGATGGTCAGAATAACCGGTTTATCACGATAACAAAAAAGAACACGTCCACTGGGGTAACGACAACGGTTAAGGCGAGAACGGCAGTGAGTGCACTTGTATTCACGGATACTGTCACTCAGACCGTATCCGATATCGATGTGGCGTCTTATGAATACACCGTAACTCTGGAAGATAAGAAAAACACGGTGTCAGAAACGAAGACAACCGGAATCATCTGCATCAGCCGATATGCAGGAGGAAAAGGTGTAAGGCTCTTCGGAGAGGCGTATCAGGAAGGATTCATGGTTGGGGATGTGGATTACACTATAACTGACGAAGAACTAATAACTTTTGCTTGGGAGTTAGCATCTCCTTATGCCATAACCACATACGAGGTTGGAATCTATGTTACATATAACAACCACTTATACGAGTGCAAGACTGCGATAACATCGCCAGAAAGTTGGAATTCAAGCCATTGGACGATGATTGCGTAGGAGGAAAAATGAAGCTTGAAAACTTTTTGAAAAATATCGTAAAAAAGGTGTCATTGGATAACCTGCATCCAATCGGAGAGGTTTATATAACAACAGACAGCTCATTCGACCCAAACAAAAAGTGGGGGGGGTCGTGGGAACAACTGACCCAGGATGCGTATCTTAAGATTGTAACAAGCAATGCTGGAACTACAGGAGGCAATGCGGATCACAAGATAACGACAGAACAGATGCCGAGCCATTATCATGGAGAGGATCAGCGTTTCAGCTGGAACAGTTCGAATAAAAACACAATCGCAGGAGGCGCTACTTCAGACTGGGGTTATCTTCACGTTGATGATCCAACGGTAACGAGTGGAGGATATAGATTCATCAATACAAATAATGCCGGTGGAGGGAAGGCTTATTATCCTGGATATTACGGCATCTATGCATGGAATCGGGTATCGTAAAAAGGAGAAATATGAAGCTAATCAATTTTTTTAAGAACATAAACAAAGAAATCAAAAGACTTTCTGTGTGGATCGGGACGATTGATAACCGGACGAATGTGACAGAAGGTGACGCACTGAATTACGGGCATTGGATTAAATTCTTCGGAATTGGGATTGTTTGGGGGATTACAAACGCGCTCTCACCGAATACGTCGACCGAAATTGCTCTTCCGATAACGTTTGAACAGTTATCCGCGCAGATCACGCCGTACTACGGAAGTAATTCTGGACAGGCGAATGCACATATCGTCGGTATTTCTGGAAACTCCGTGACAGTCGGAAGAAGCGGGACTTCCAGCAATGCTCAATACAATATACTGGTCGTAGGCAAAGTGGGGGGGGTAGTCAATAACTACCTCAAGGCAAAGCTCCTTAGGTGTTTTGCATGAAGTTACTTAGCCTTCTGAAAAATTTTATTCTTAGTCTTACGAAAATAGATGAAAAAATAGAGTTATTAAACGAAAAGTTAAATTGGAAGTATTTAGGAGAAGTTGACGGCGAAACGCAAATTGATTTATCTGGTATATGGGATGAATCAGAAGAATTTCTATTAGTAGTTTCGAATAGTGCTGTTGCTAATAGTTACGATTATTTTTACATACCAAAGATAACGCTGTCAAAAACAGGTGCATTTCAGTTGAGGAATGGATTCGCGTATCAGCTATCAGGTGCAGATTTCAAAATGATAGCGGTCTGGCAGAATGGAATGAAATTTTACTGTCAAATGTACGGAAACATTAACAATCGATATACCTCAACGGCAAAAATGAAAGTCTATTATAGGTAAAGGAGGGAAAATGAAAGGAAGAATCGGTAAATTATTATCAATCAAGCCCATAATAACCATTCTATCCGTATCGGGTTACACGAGGGAGGATGAAGAATGAACATATTAAGCACCGTATCATTGATTCTTGGAATAATATTATCACTTGTCTCCATAATTACATTGATTGTCAATGCGATAAAGAACAAGCACAGTAATAACAAGGCTCTTGCGGAAGGAATGAAAGCAATTCTGAGGAATTCAATCGAGAAAATCTATTATGCAAATCTTGAGAACAAGACTTTAAGGGAGTATGAGAGGAAAAATCTCGATTCTCTATATGCAGCATATCACGATGGACTGAAAGGTAATTCCTTCGCCAGCGACATATATGAAGAAATGAGGACTTGGGAGGTAACAAGATGACACGAGTTACTTATGTGGACGGACAGACTGTAATCCACGCAGAAAACCTGAATGATATTCAGGATGAAATTATAAGCATTGAAGAAAATACCTACACAAAATCAGAAATTGACGAGAAGATAGGCAACATCGAAAGTGCATTGGGGGCGATATAGATGTCAATAGAAACACAAATACAAAGACTGCAACAGGCAAAGTCATCACTTAGAACTGCAATCCAGAACAAGGGGGTCACTGTTCCTACAAATGCGAAGATTGATACTTATGATGACTATGTAGCACAGATAAGCAGCATTTCCGTTGAATCGAAGAGCATTACTTCCAACGGCACATACACCGCTCCGAGCGGTAAAGCATACAGTCCTGTTATTGTTAATGTTCCAAGCGGAGGCGGAAAAGCAAAGCAAGTAAACTCAACAATCAAAAAAATCACGAATAGCACTTCTTATATAACTTGCGACTGTTCGATTACAGTCGAAAAAACAGGCACTTATAAATGTACTTGGGTGAATTGGGCGTATGCTGCCGGTTCATCGTCAACCTATGCAACACAGTTATATGTAGCCGGCTCAGCAAAAGGTAGTGTTCATAGCAGCCCTGTGTACAGCAATGCGACTGGCTCAAACTTCGTCTGTGTTGAGAACAATATTGCCTTAACAGCAGGACAAGTGGTTGATGTCAGAGCCAGGACAAGAAGTGGTTCGAGTTATTACACAACAGCAGGATTTCTTGTAATAGAGGAAGTATAGATGCGTATTATAGAGATCATAGGAGGTAAAAATGAAAATTCCAAACAAAATTTATGACATCATCAAATATTGTGTATGCATTGCGCTGCCAGCTATTCAGGCGGCGCTTTTAAGTTTAACTAAAATTTTTGGCTGGCCGTGGGGAGGGACAGCAACAGAATGCATCGTAGTTGTGCAGACATTAGTTGCAGCACTCTTCTGCATCAGCTTGGCAGGATATCAAGGAAAAAATAAGGAGGATAAATAATATGGCTTATATGAGAAAAGCAAGCGAAGTGTGTGATATTGCAATAAAAGCAGCAGAAGGATACTTCGGTCCTACTATGTACAGAGGCGGTTCGGATGACGGCGGTTATCGATCCAATGTGGGAGAATGGTGGAACGGATGCTGGCATTGGGATTGTTTAGGCTTCGTACATACTGTGGTAAACGGCTTCGTTGGAAATAGGAATCTGCTAGGTGGTGGCGCCGTAATGGATGATTTCGTTAACATGTCGAGCGAGTATACCACTTTAACAAAGTATTGTTCCAAACGAGGACGATTTCCAGTATCCGGATTATTACCAGGCTCTTTATTAGAAATGCACGATGTAGACGGACATGTTGCTTTCTATGTAGGAGATCACGGATATTACAACACCTGCGAATGCACAGGAGGCGGTGTCCGCAAAAGTTGGACAGACCTTTCCACAGGAAATTGCTACAATTCGAGTTCAGGAGGATTCCGTCAGACGTTTGAGAATTGGGGAGAGTTTGACAGAGTAGATTATGACGGCGCCGGCCCGGAGCCAGTACCAACCGGCACAGTATTCACCTATCAGGTATGGGATGACATCAACCGAGGATGGCTGCCAAACGTTCAGAACGATTCTGACTATGCGGGAATCTTCGGATCCGATATAGATAATATTTATATCGATTGCTCCGAAGGAGATGTCGAATATTGCGTCCATACTTGGGAAGGGGATGAATATGAACACTATCCGAATGGAGGACAGTGGCTGCCGTGGGTGAAGAACCGGGAGGATTTTGCCGGAGATAATATCCCGATTGACGGCATTGCCATCCGATCAGATAAGCCGTGTTTATATCAGGTTCATCTACGGAAAACCGGTGGATGGCTGGAGACGGTGTGCAGTGAGAATTGCAATCTGGAAGACCATGAATATGGTTTCGCAGGTATCATCGGTCAGCCGATTGATGCGATCATCATAAGACCGTTTTAAGAAGAAAAAGCCTTCAGACAATTAACGTCTGGAGGCTTATTTTTTTTGTGCATTTTTTGTGCATTTGTGCACAAATTGTGCATTCATTTTGATAGGATTTCTACTTATTTTCAGTCATTTTTATCTACGAAAATTAAAAGATGAAAATGAAAAAAGCCTTGAAAAATCAACGTTTTCAAGGCTTTTTGTACTCCTGCACCTTCAGGGGCTCGAACCCTGGACACCCTGATTAAGAGTCAGGTGCTCTACCAACTGAGCTAAAGGTGCATTCACGTTACTTTATGACGCAAAGGGAATTATATGATAAAACCAGAAAAAAAGCAACCTATAATCACGATAAATTTTAGAAAAGCTACGGTTTTTTTACTTGACCTTACTTAAATAATATTAAATAATTATCAACATAAAATATTGAACAGACGGAGAAAAACAATGCGTATCGTTATTAAAATCGGAACCAGCACATTAACTCATAAGACCGGAAATTTAAATATCCGTCTGGTGGAGAAATTGTGTGAAGTGATCAGCGACATTAAAAATGCGGGAAACGAAATCATTTTAGTTTCTTCCGGCGCTATCGCCATGGGTGTTGGAAAACTTGGCTTAAGTGCAAAACCAGACGATATCCCTTCCAAGCAGGCGGTGGCAGCAGTCGGACAATGTGAGCTGATGTATGTTTATGATAAGCTGTTCAACCAGTACCATCATACGGTTGCCCAGATTTTGATTACGGATGCAGATGTAGAAAATGAGCAGCATCATCAGAATTTCTCCAATACACTTCAGCGCTTGTTAGAGTATGGCGCTCTTCCGATCATCAACGAAAACGACACCATCGCTACCGACGAAATTGTTATCGGTGACAACGATACCTTGGCAGCGATTGTTTCCAAGACGGTTAATGCGGATCTTTTGATTCTGCTTTCCGATATCGATGGACTTTATACCGCAGACCCGAGAGCCTGCAAGGACGCAGAGCTGATTTCCGTAGTTGAAGAAATCAATGATGACATCCGAAAGCTGGCCAGCGGAAAGGGAACGGCCTTCGGAACAGGTGGGATGGTAACGAAATTAAATGCTGCGGAAATCTGTAGTAATGCCGGCTGTGATATGATTATTGCAAATGGTGCCGTCCCGGAAAATTTATATGATATTTTAGATGGCAAAAATGTGGGAACCCGTTTCCTGGCAAAAGAGAAATCTTGCTGAAGTAGAAACTGGCATTGAATGAAAGGCAGTGTACACCGCTGCTACCGGCCAGAAAGGAGGAACATGGATACAAGAGAAATGTTGATTGCTGCAAAGAAGGCATCCAGACAGATGGGTATGCTGACCACAGAACAGAAAAATCTGGCTCTGACAAAAATGGCAGATGCTTTGATTGCCAACATAGATAAAATCATTGCAGCCAATGATGAGGACATGGCAGCAGCAAAGGGTGTGATTTCCGATGTGATGCTGGATCGTCTGATGATTAACGAAGAACGGATTCAGTCCATGGCTTCCGGAATCCGCGATGTTGTAAATCTTCCAGATCCGGTCGGCAGAATTCTGGACGAAAATGAGCCGAAGCCAGGCTTGAAAGTAAAGAAGGTTTCTGTACCGATAGGTGTCATTGCCATTATTTATGAGAGCCGTCCGAACGTAACTGCGGATGCGGCTGCCCTTACCTTAAAGAGCGGAAACGCCTGTGTTTTGAGAGGGGGAAAAGAAGCTTACCGAACTGCACGCGCAATTGCCGATGTATTAAGAGAAGGCGTTGCGGAAGCGGGTATCGATAAAGACGCCATTAATCTGGTAGATGATACCAGCAGGGAAAGTGCCAACCTGCTGATGACCAGCCCGGAATATGTAGACCTCTTAATTCCAAGAGGTGGCGCAGGACTGATTAATGCATGTGTGAAAAACGCTACCGTTCCATGTATTGCTACGGGCACAGGAATCTGTCATGTTTATGTAGAAAAATCCGCGGACCTTTCAAAGGCTGTAAAAATCGTAGAGAATGCAAAAACCAGCCGTCCGAGTGTATGTAACGCGGAGGAAGTTCTTTTAGTAGATAAGTCTATCGCCGGCGAATTTCTGCCGATGATGAAGGAAATTTTAGTCGATAAGAGAATTGCCAATGGTCAGCAGCCGGTAGAACTGCGACTGGATGAAGGGGCAGCGGCGATTATCGAAGGAACCCCTGCAGGAGAGCAGGATTTTGATACGGAATTCTTAGATTACATTCTGGCTGTAAAATGTGTAGATGGAATCGAAGAGGCCATTGATCATGTACAGGTCCATTCTACCGGTCATAGTGATGCAATTATCACCGAAGACGATGGGGCAGCAGGACGCTTTACAGCGATGATTGACAGCGCAGCAGTTTATGTAAATGCTTCTACCCGTTTTACCGATGGTGGCGAATTTGGATTGGGTTGCGAAATTGGAATATCCACCCAGAAGCTTCATGCAAGAGGACCGATGGGCTTATGTGAAATGAATACTCACAAATATATCGTAACCGGAAATGGAAATATACGATAAATGTATAACCTGACGTTTGGGAATTCAGAAATCTGCCTATGTGGCAGCAGAGATAGGAGATAATTATGAAATACGGTTTTATCGGATGTGGAAATATGGGAGGAGCCATTGCAAAAGCTCTTTCTGAGACAACGAAAGATATTCTGCTGGCCAATCGGACCATGGAAAAGGCGCAGAAGCTGGCAGCAGAGCTGGGAGTTTCTTGCGGAACCAACGAGGAAGTTGTAAAAACCTGTGATGTTGTTTTCCTGGGTGTAAAACCGCAGATGAGACAGGATGTTATAGAGTCTTTAAAGGATTTGTTTTTAGAGAAAAAATCAGTATTGATTACCATGCTGGCAGGAACCGAAATGGCAACCTTGGAGGCACAATTGGGAGTAAAAATACCGATGATCCGCATCATGCCGAACACGCCGGTGGCAGTAGGCAAAGGACTGATTCTTTATTGCAGAAACGAAGCGGTTTCCGACGAAGTGCTGAACCAGATTATTTCCGACCTTCAGCCGGCTGGATTTTTAGATGAAATCGCAGAGAATTTAATTGATGCAGGCAGCTCTGTTTCTGGCTGTGGCCCTGCATTTATGTATATGTTTATTAATGCTTTAGCAGATGGTGGCGTGGCTTGTGGCCTGCCGAGAGCAAAGGCTTTAAAGTACGCAGAGCTGACGATGATTGGTTCCGGCGAATTGGCTTTCCAATCCGACAAACATCCGGAACAGCTTAAGGATGAAGTGTGCTCTCCTGGCGGTAGCACCATCATGGGCGTAAAGGCTCTGGAGGAAGGCGGTTTTCGCGATGCTGCTATTTCTGCCGTTCTGGCGGCTCATAAGAAGACGAAGGAACTGGGCAAATAGAGAAAGTGGCGTTGTGGTTCAACGGATTGCGGTTGTTGTAATCGAAAATTACAAACCGAGGCTCATCCAATTTCTCAACAGAATTCTCAACATTGAAAGAGTCGGTAGCAGAATCGGATATCGAGTCTATGTTGGCAGAGCTTCCGTTGGCGGTAGCAGAATCGGAAGAAAAAACGGGCGCATTCCAGATTGCGTAAGAAAACAGATCTACATGACATTGCTCTTTTACCGGTAAGGTGCGGGCAATGTCTTTTATTATTCCATAATATGGTTTTAAGTCTGTGGCGAAAGGCGGACGACTCTTGCAGTTTTCCCGCAAGTACATATCGAATGTTAAAAGTTCTTTATAAAGGTCTGTATGGCCCGGGTCAGATTCTGAAGCAAAATCTAAAAGCAGGGTATAACGGGCAACTCGGGCAGGATTGTTGATAAAGAAGCCCTTCTTTTCGTAGAAAGTGGATAACTCTTCGTACATTTTGTAAGGCGTCACAAACAATTTTTCTAATACAGGGAGCGTATAAGTGAACTGGCCGCTGTTATAGAAAAGGTCTACCATTTCTTCAATTTTCTTCAGTTTCAGACAGTCTTCATAGGATAGCCATTTTGTGCTTAAAACCTCATAAGGAGCGGCATCCGTAAATTGTAATTCATAGTCGGAAACCTTCCGGGCCATGTAGGAACCTTTTAATACTTTCAGGAAACCTAACTGGAATTGGTCCGGTTTCATGGCATAGACTTCGTTAAAACTATTTTGGAAACTTTCCAGATTTTCCAATGGAAGTCCGGCAATCAGATCTAAGTGTTGGTGGATGTTACCGAAGGAATGAATTCTTTCGGTGATGGATTTTATTTTCTCCAGACTGGTAATGCGATGGATTTCTTCTAAGGTCTGTAAGTTGGTAGACTGAACGCCGATTTCCAGCTGGATCAGGCCCGGTCGCATCTGTTCCATGATCGCCAGTTCTTTTTCAGAAAGAATATCGGCCGCAATTTCAAAATGAAAATTGGTGATGCCATTATCGTGATCGAAAAGATACTGGAGAATGAATTCGCTGTGGCTGTGGTTACAGTTAAAAGTCCGGTCCACAAATTTGACCTGAGGAATTTTATGATCCAGAAAAAACTGCAGTTCCGTTGCTGTCTTTTCGTTAGAGCCGAAACGCACATTTTGATCCATGGAAGACAGGCAGTAGCTACAGGAAAAAGGGCAGCCTCTGGAAGATTCGTAGTAGATGATTTTATGTTCAAAGTCTGCAATGTTTTCTTCGGTATAAACGAAAGGAAGCTCGTTCATGTCCAAAAGAGGACGGGTAGCGGTGTAGCCGGTAGGCAGGCAGAGGCCGGCGATGTTTTCAAGATTTTTCACAAAAATGCCGGAGCCATCATCGTTTGAGTCTTCACTGCCGGAGCCGGCATCCTTCTTGCCGGAGCCGATAGAACGCGGATGTATGTTTTGACTTCCATAAAATTGCGCCAATTCCGTGAAAGTTGCTTCTCCTTCCCCGACCATAATGCCGGTAATTTCCGGGTGATTTTTTAACACCTGATCCGCATCATAAGAAACCTCCGGCCCACCCAGCCAAAGGTCCGCTTCCGGCAGAACTTTCGGGAGCTCTTTGCAGAGCGCCTGAACATAATTCCAGTTCCAGATATAGCAGGAGAACATGATACAGTCCGGGCGACGGGAATAAATATCGGCAAGAATCTGGGATTGCAGGTTATTGATGGTATATTCCGCAATCTCGATATCCAGTTTGGAACCATTTTCGGGACAACAAAAATCCGTGCTGTCAGAAGCACCGGATTTTGCCCGCTCTTTTTCTGCATATGCTTTCAAAAGCTGTAAGGCATAGTTGGAATGAATATATTTGCTATTAATGGCAGTCAGTAAAATTTTCATGTTCGTGGTTATTGTCCGCTGGTATCGAAGATGGGGTTACCGTTTCAGGTCAACTCTGACGAACCCCTTTATCGGTTGATGATCAGCTTGCAGATTTTCTGCCCCAAGGCAGAAAATTTGGTTTCATATTCGGTCATAATGTTGCCTTCCTTCATGGCAGCATCGTTATGCAGATCCCTGGTAACCGCAATCAGGTTCCACTTGGAAGCCGCAATCTCTTCCAGAGAAAAATCGAAAAGGTTTACATTGTCCGTCTTAAATTCTACAATACCGTCAGCCTTCAGTATTTTGTCATAACGGTCTAAATATTGATGAGAAGTCAGGCGGCGTTTTGCTGTTTTTGCCTTTGGCCATGGGTCGGAAAAGTTCAGATAGATCCGGTCCACTTCGCCTTCGGCGAAAACATCCGTGATATATTCCGCATCCATCCGGATAAATCTTATGTTTGGCAGCTGCTCCTCATCCTGCTTCTGAAGGGCACGGAGAAGCACGCTGGAATATTTTTCAATTCCTACGAAGTTTATGGCTGGATTGCGGCGGGCCTGCTCCATAATAAAGGCCCCTTTTCCCATGCCGATTTCTATGCGGACCGGATTAGAATTCCCAAATACTTCCTTCCAATGGCCTTTTACTTTCCAGTCGCCTAAAACCAGACGGCCGCCTTCATCGGATTTTTTATCGCCCATTTTATGCAGACGAATGCAAACCTCCACGCCTTCTGCGGGTGCTTCTTTGATTGCGTATGGGTTTGCGGCGATTTCTTCCCGTGAGCCGGGGATGTTTCTTAATCTCATAGTTACCTCTCTAAATCATCGTCAATGCGGTACATTTTTTTAATATGGTCATATAAAGTCTGGGCAGCTGGGGACATATTATCATAGCTTAAGGTGGACAGTCCCACGATGCGAAAGCCCGGAATTTCAAATGGATAAACTGCGATATCGTACGGAATTCCCTTCAGCACCATTTCTGGCATAACTGCGAAACCGAAGCCGCTTTCCACCATGACCAGAGCAGACAAGTCATCTTCAATATGGCAGGAAGAACTATAGGTAATCTGCTGGTCTTTCAGATAATCGCGGATGTCGGAGTCTACCGTTTCCTGAAGCATGATGAACGGCATGTGTCGAATTTCATCAAAAGTGATGTATTCCAAAGGCTCCTTTTTTTTGTAGGTTTTCGGCAGAACGCAGAGCAAAGGGTCTCTGTGGAGAGGCTCAAAAGCCAGATTGTCGCAGGCGGACTGGGACATAAATCCGAAATCAATGATGCCGGTTTTGATCCACTGTTTAATATCGTTGTAGGTGCCCTGATAAATATCGATACCGATGTCTGGGTATTTGTCGTTAAACGAATGAAGAATATCCGGAACCCAGTTTGTACAGGTAGAAGAGAAAGTTCCCAGCTTTACCATTCCGGTATGAGTGCCGACCAGCGTGGAAATGGCTTGCTGAAGCGTTTCTTCACTAGTCAGAACATTGTTGATATAAGGCAGCAGATTCCGGCCGAAACTGGTCAAAGTGTTCCCTGTTTTGCTTCGGATAAAAAGTGCGGTTCCCAGTTCGGATTCCATGGAAGCCACGGCATGGCTTACGGCGGAAGGCGTGATTCCTAATATTTCTGCGGCTTTCTGGAAGCTTCCCTGTTCCACAACAGCTTTAAAAACCTGATAAGAAAGTAAAGTCATAAGATCTCCTTATAGCATTGCTGAATCGCTCCCGGAAGCAGGGTGATAATATCGCTGGCGGTTACGGACATTTCTCCGATTGCCTTTGTTGTCAGGTCACCGGCTCTTCCATGAAGAAATACGCCCATGCGGGCGGCATCCAAGGCAGAGTAGCCTTGAGCGGCTAAGGAAGCGATGACCCCGCTTAAAACATCTCCGGAGCCACCGGTGGCCATTCCCGGATTTCCGGTAGTATTTTCAAAAATGGCAAATCGGCCATCCCCGGTATTCTCTTTTCCCAGAGCAGAATCCTCTTCGCTGCCGTTTGCTTTTTTTGCAACTAATGTGCCGGAACCTTTCAGAATCGCTATGCAGTCAAATTTCTCCGCCAGAGCGCATACCGCTTTTTTCCGTCCCGGAAGACCTTCCATACCTTCGCAGGTATTCAGCAGTCTTTTGGCTTCTCCTACATGAGGGGTGATGATAATTTCTGCCAGAGAGTTTCTTGCTTTTTCTGCCAGAACCGGGGAGGCGGCAATCATATTTAAAGCATCTGCGTCCAGGACCAGAACGTTTTTAAAATTGTCCAGGATTGTAGCAAGGCCGTCGGTCGCTTCTTTGGTTTTTCCCAGACCGCATCCACAGACCATGGCTTTATATTCGGAAAAATCGATCTCCGAAAAATCTTTCACCAACATACAGGTGGCTTCCGGAACCGCAATCTGAAGAATCGGAAGAATATCCTCCCGCTCTTCGGTGATCAGATATCGTGCCAGACCGACTCCGGTACGGAGGGCTGCTTTTCCACAGAGAATGGCAGCACCCGCCATCCCTACGGATCCGGCATAAATCAGGATTTTCCCAAAATCTCCTTTATGAGCATCTTCTTTTCTTTTGAAGAGGACGCTTCCCACGTATTTTTCGTCAATGAATTGCATCTTTCCCTCCAAATATTTATACTTGAATAAAAATAATGTTATACATGAATAATATTTATGATACAATTTTTCTCCAATATGTCAACGTATATGATAAAATTATAAAATATGGAAAACGATAAGATATTAAAAGAAATAATGGAATACCGTCAAAGCTTTGAGGATAATATTTCCGGTCCTTTCCTGCGGGCAGAAGTAGAGCAGCAGCTTCAGGATATTTATGATATGCCGGACATTTATATTACTACCGGAGGAAGCCGGGCAGGACTGATGGCAGCGATAACAGCCATAAAAAATAGTGGTAGTATTCTTGTGGCAAGAAACTGCTCTAAGGAAGTATTCGATGCCTTGTCCTTCAATCGTCGGAAGGTAAGATATTTGTATCCGAAGGAAATCATTCCGGATACCTGGATTTACGGAAGTATTCCACCGGAGGAAATCGAGGCAGCTTTAAACCGGCACAGGGATATTGAAGCCGTCATCCTTACGTCTCCGACCATGGAGGGCGTTATTTCGGATGTGAAAACCATTGCCAGAATCGTCCACCGTGCAGGAGCGGTTTTAATTGTGGATGAATCTTTAGGTGCTCATTTCCCATTTCATGAAAACTTCCCGGTTTCAGCCATTTATTCGGATGCCGACGTGGTAATACAGAGTCCGGGAAAAATGCTCCCAATGCCGGACCAGACCGCGCTTGTATTTGTAAATACAAGCATGGAACTGACCCGGAAGATTCAGGTGGCGCTGAATAGCTTCACGGCGGAGGATGCGAGTGCCTTTCTGCTCACCGGACTGAGCTATGGTCTGAACTGGGCTTATGAAAATGAAAAAGCCTTTACGGATTTCCTTGCAGATCTGGAAGATTTCCGGAATAAGTTCCGAAATATCACATCCGTCTCGCTGCTGGAAATGGGAGAAGAAATATTTGATCTGGATCCGTCCCGGATGGTTTTCTTCTCGGATAAAATGGATGGACCGGATTTTGCTCTGTTCCTGGAAAGCGAGCAGAATGTTCTTGTAAAAGGCTATGGACCGGAACATGTAATTCTTGGAAACTCGGTTCTGGATGGAAAAGAACCATTAAAGAAATTGTACAGTGCTTTGCTGGCGTCGACCCTGAAGTTCCAATTCTGCACTCCGAAAATGTTGTCGGAAAGACAGCTGGATCAGATTGCCATTTTATCCATCCAGCCTTTGAACCAGGAATATCGTGATTTTGTATATATGACTCCGCCGGGCTGTCCGTTGATTGCACCGGGAGAACTTTTTACTCTAGAGCGGAAAGAAAAAATCGTGGAGTTGATAAATAAAGGATTAAATGTGGAAATATGGGAAAGATATTTTTCTTAATGGGGAAAAGTGCATCCGGAAAAGATACCATCTACAGCCGCATCCTGAAAGATGAAAAACTGATGTTGCAGCCGTATGTTGGCTATACGACCAGACCGATTCGTGCCGGTGAGCAGGATGGAGTGGAATACTTCTTTACCACAAAGGAAGATCTGGATGCTTTTGAAGCCTCGGGAAAGCTGATTGAGTACCGGGTTTACCATACCGTGTATGGGGACTGGTATTACTACAGCGTGGACAGCGAGAATGTGAACCTGGAAAATCAGGATTATCTTTATATCGGAACGCTGGAATCTTATGTAAAGATGCGGGAATATTATGGTACGGAAAAAATCGTCCCTCTGTATATTGAAGTGGAAGATGGTCTGCGATTGGAACGTGCAATTCTTAGAGAGCGTCAGCAGGAAAAACCAGGCTATGCGGAAGTATGCCGTCGTTTTTTAGGAGACAGCGAAGACTTCAGTGAAGAGAATCTGGCAAAGGCCGGAATCGAAAAACGGTTTGATAATACAGAGCTGGAAGTCTGTATCCGAAACATAGAGCAGGAAATTTTAGAAAACCGCAGTCTTTAATCTGCCTTTTTCCTATGATATAATTGCCATATGTCAGAATGGAAGCAAATTTTAGGAAATCAGCATAATGTGGGGCATTTGAAAAAGGCCGCTGCTCAGGGAAAAATGTCCCATGCCTATATTATTAATGGTGCAGCCGGCTCCGGAAAAAAGACCTTTGCGGAGTATATGGCAGCAGCTTTACTATGCAATGAAGGCATTGAAAAAGGGCCATGCAGGACTTGTGATTCCTGCATTAAAGCCAGTACCCATAACCATCCGGACATTATCTGGGTGGAGCATGAAAAGCCCTCGGTTCTGTCCGTTCAGGAAGTCCGGGATCAGCTCATCCGAACGATTGACATTGCCCCGTACTACGGACCATATAAAATCTATATTGTAAAAGATGCACAGTTGTTAAATGAACATGGACAAAATGCCTTGTTGAAAACTATCGAAGAACCGCCGGCATATGTTTTGATTTTTCTGCTGACGGATAATGCGGAAGCCTTTTTGGATACCATCCGTTCCCGTTGCATCCGGTTGGATATGGAATCCCTGCCGAGGGAACAAATCGAAAAGGAGTTGGAAAAAGCAGGCGTTCCGAGGTTCCGTGCAGAAGAATGCGCCAGCTTCAGTAAAGGAAATTTAGGACTGGCCAAAATTCTGTCCAAGGACGGTGACGAAAGCGAGTTAAGGGAATCCGCCTTAAAGACTTTAAAAAACCTGAACAATTCCGACGCTTTGGAAATCTTTGATTTCTCTTCCTCCCTGGATAAAGAGACGGGTCTGGATGTTCTGAAATATATGCTTATGTGGTACCGGGATGTGCTTCTGGTAAAAGTAGAAGCCGACCCGAAAGAGCTATACTATGTGAAAGAAAAAGCAGTTCTGGAAAGACAGTCAAAAGCGGTGTCCTTTGAAGAGCTGAATCAGATTTTTGAAGCACTGGACGAGGCCCGGGACCGGCTTCTGACCAGTGTAAAATGTGAGGCAGTTTTTGAAACCCTGCTTCTCACAATCCGAGAAAAATTAAAAAACGGAAAGGGAATTTTATGATAAAAGTAGTTGGAATACGGTTTAAGAAAAATGGAAAAATATATTATTTTGATCCATTGGATTATGAGATAAAAGTTGGTGACCATGTAATCGTGGAAACGGCCAGAGGCGTAGAATATGGTCTTATGGTAATCGGATCGAGGGAAGTGGATGAATCGGAAATCGTCAGCCCTTTAAAGCCGGTTCTTCGCGTTGCAACGGAAGACGATGATGCCAGAGCTGCAGAAAACAGAGAAAGAGAAAACAAAGCTTTTACCGTATGTCTGGAAAAAATTGCAAAGCATGGTCTTCAGATGAAGCTGGTGGACGTGGAATATACGTTTGACCGGAATAAGCTCTTATTTTATTTTACCGCAGATGGCAGAGTAGACTTTCGTGAGTTGGTAAAAGACCTGGCTTCCGTTTATAAAACAAGAATCGAATTGCGCCAGATCGGCGTAAGAGATGAGACAAAGGCTTTGGGCGGCTATGGAATCTGTGGCCGTGAGTTTTGTTGTCATTCCTGGCAGTCTGAGTTTGTTCCGGTATCCATCCGTATGGCAAAAGACCAGAACCTGTCCTTGAATCCGACGAAAATTTCCGGAAGCTGCGGACGTCTGATGTGCTGCATTAAATACGAAGAAGAAGCTTATCTGGATTTAAGTAAGCGTCTGCCGAAGCCGGGAGATGAAAGTACCACAGAGGATGGTTTCCATTGTGTTGTTGATTCTGTAAATATTCTGAAACAACGGATCCGAGTTATCGTGGACCTCAGCGATGATGAAAGAGAAGCCCGGGAATATGGCCCGAACGATCTGAAGTTTATCCATAAAAAGAAGAAAAACAATCAGAATCCGGAACAGGAAATGACGGCAGAGGAATTAAAAGCACTGAGAGAATTGGAAAAAGAATAGATTGGAAATTCAGTTATACCCAGACGAAAGAATCGATGATCTGCAAAGAAACGGATACCGCATTATTCAAAGCAAAACCGGTTTTTGCTTTGGAATGGATGCGGTACTTCTTTCCGGATTTATATGCGAGGGGTTGAGCCACACCACAGAGTCGACGAAAATTATTGATCTGGGTACCGGCACAGGCATCATCCCTCTTTTATTACATGCAAAAACCAATTCCAGAGACCTGACCGGCTTGGAAATTCAGGAGCGTAGTGCGGACATGGCACAGCGCAGCGTGGATTTAAATGACCTGGGCGCAGACATTAAAATTGTACAAGGGGACATCTGCAATGCGAAAGAGATTTTTGGAAAAGCCGTTTTCGATGTAGTGACCAGCAATCCGCCCTACATGAAACCCGCCGGTGGATTAACGAATCCAGAGGATGCCAAAGCCATTGCAAGACATGAAATTAAATGTACCTTTGCCGATGTGGCTTCTCAGGCTGCCGCACTTTTAAAACCTCAGGGAAAATTATTTATCGTTCATCGTCCGGAGAGACTGGCGGAACTGGTTGATACCCTGCGGGAAAACAAATTAGAACCAAAGCGGCTTCGGATGGTTCATTCCTTTAAAGACAGTCAGGCCACTATGGTCCTGATCGAAGCATCGAAAGGCGGAAATACCTTTTTGAAAGTAGACCCTCCGCTGATTATTTATCAAAGCAAGGGTGTTTATACAGATGAGATATTAGAGATGTATAATTTTTAGCCGGAAACAGCCGGTATGGATTACAAAATGGCTGCGAAAGATTACAGCCAAACAGAATAATATGAGCGGAAAACTATACTTATGTGCGACTCCGATCGGCAATCTGGGAGACATCACGTTCCGGGTTATTGAGACTTTGAAAAGCGTGGATCTGATAGCGGCGGAGGATACGCGGCACACATTAAAATTATTGAATCATTTCGATATCAAGGCGAAACTGACAAGCTATCACGAGTACAACAAATTTGAAAAAGCAGACGAACTGGTAAGCAAGCTGTTAGCAGGCGAGAACATCGCCTTAGTTACAGATGCCGGAACACCGGGCATTTCTGACCCGGGAGAAGAGCTGGTAAAGAAATGTTACGAAGCGGGAATAGAAGTTACTTCTCTTCCGGGAGCTTCTGCTGTAACTGTGGCTCTTTCCATGTGCGGCCTTTCTTCCCGCCGCTTTGTTTTCGAAGGCTTTCTTCCTTCCGATAAAAAAGAACATAAAGAGGCTTTGGAACGGGTGAAAGAGGAAACCAGAACCATTGTTATTTACGAGGCACCTCATCGAATTCTGAGAACTTTAAAAGAATTACGGGAAACCTTAGGGGAGAGAAGAATCCGTATCTGCCGGGAACTCACGAAAATCCATGAAAGCGTAATGGCGTTGACGCTAAAAGAGGCGGTCCGCTGGTTTGAGGAAAATGAACCAAAGGGCGAAATGGTAGTGGTCATAGAAGGAAAAGACCCAAAAGAAATCCAGTCGGAAAAAGAAAAAGCCTGGAACGAAATGAGCCTGGAAGAGCATGTGAAGCATTATGTAGCACAGGGCTTCGAAGAAAAAGAAGCGATGAAATTCGTGGCAAAGGACCGGGGCATTTCCAAGAGAGATGTCTACGATGCAATCAAGAAGTAAGGTAAAAAACAGGAAAGGCAAAAGAAACAAGGGAAGAGTTTCTTGAAGAATAAATGGAACAGAAGAAGCACAAAATTTTCCAAATTGATAAATTTTTTATGGACCTTTCCCGGTTTTTGCTGCTGGTGCTGATTCCGATCTTTCGCGTAAAAAAAATTTATGTGGGGAGTAAAGAAAAGATCAAAAGCGGTGTATTGATTGCAGCGAATCATACGGGGCTTAAAGACCCGATGGTTTTAGAAGCGACATTCTGGACCCGAAGAATGTTTTACGTAGTTGCAGAAGTGGTAATGCAGAATAAAATCCGCAATATCTTTATGGAAGGTGCCGGCTGCATCCGAATTGACCGGAATATTGCAGATACTTCTGCGATAAAAAAATGTGTCAGCGTACTGAAAGAAGGCTTCGCTCTTTCTATTTTTCCGCAAGGTGCGATTACGGAAAAGGAGGAAGGTTTTAAATCCGGAGTTGCATTGATCGCCAGTCTGGCGAAGGTTCCGATTCTCCCCGTTCACATTGAAAAAAGGAAAAACTTTTTTGCACGTCAGGTGGTGGTAATCGGAGAACCCTTCTACACCCGTGATTATTGCGAGAAGAAAATGCCAAGCGTTCAGGATCTGGAAAAAATAACGGAAAAACTTTACGAAAAATATAAGGAATGCAGACAATGGACATAGAAGGAAAATTAAAAGAATTATTACATGGCATTGATGAAGAAATTGAAGTGGATGCCATTACTTTAGAATCCAATTTGATAGAGGATGTGGGCATGAGCAGCGTGGCCCTATTATATATGTCTGTGGCTTTGGAAGATGAGTTTGGAATCGATTTTAATGAAATTGACATGAAAGAAATCAAAACCGCAGGAGATGTAGTTGGGTTGATCAAGAAGAAGATGAAAGAAGCGTAAAGCGTACCAGCTTGATGTGAAAAACGTTGGTCGAAGAGCAGGGATAACGCGGGAAATATATTTTTATAAAATGAAGAAAAACGAGATCATTGAATTAAAGATAACGGACCTGGGTGTCAATGGAGAAGGTATAGGAAAATTAGACGGTTGTACCTTTTTTGTTAAAGACGCCATTATCGGCGATACCGTTCAGGCAGTAATAACGAAAGTAAAAAAGGGTTATGCCTATGCGAAAATGCTGAAAATTTTGGAACCGTCGGAGAAAAGAATTCCTGTAGTCTGTCCCGTGGCTTCCCGTTGCGGCGGGTGTCAGATTATGCAGATGAACTATGCCTCCCAGCTGGAATTTAAAGAGAAAAAAGTGCAGGGAAACTTAGAGCATTTAGGTGGAATTAAGTTTGCGCCGGAGAATGGCGGAAATACGGAGAGCGCTGTTCCGCCAGAGAGTAACGTTTCATCCGAAAGCGGAGCGAAATTTTATCCAATCATCGGTGCCGATGTTTCCGAAAGGGCAAGCGTGCCGACCCAGTACCGCAACAAGATGCAGTTCCCGATCGGCAAAAATAAAGAGGGCGCCATCGTAACCGGTTTCTACGCAGGCCGGACCCATTACATCATCGAAACAGAAAATTGTCTGGCTTCCCGGCCGGAAGATAATAAAATTCTGGCAGCAGTCCGCGCCTTTGCGGAAGAACATCAACTACCGGTTTATGAGGAAGAAACAGGCAAAGGCCTTCTTCGTCATATCATGATCCGAAACGGTTTTTCTACCGGACAAGTCATGGTCTGTCTGGTCATTAATGGAGACACATTGGAGAGTGGCAGTAGGTGCCATACGTATAACCGGGATCTGGAGAAAAAACTGGTGGGGCATCTGCGGACGGTAGAACCGAAAATCGCTTCCATCTGCCTGAACATTAACAAAGAAAATACCAACGCCATTTTAGGGCGGAAGAATATCTGCCTTTATGGAAACGAATATATTGCTGACGAGCTGGTCTGCGGAGAAGCCCGCCTTTCGTTCCAGATTTCTCCATTGTCCTTCTTTCAGGTCAATTCGGCCCAGACTTCCCGCCTTTACGGGAAAGCTTTGGAGTTTGCAGGCCTGACAGGAAAAGAAAATGTATGGGATCTATACTGTGGTATTGGAACCATTTCCTTATTCTTAGCAGGCAATGCCAAAAAAGTTTACGGCGTGGAAATCGTGCCGGAAGCTATTGAAGATGCGAAGAATAATGCCCGCCTTAACGGTATCGAAAACGCAGAATTTTTCTGTGGTAAGTCGGAAGAAGTGTTCCCACAGCTGGCGAATCAGCTGGATGAGCGAGGGGAAATCCGCACCGCCGATGTGGTGGTTTTAGACCCACCGCGAAAGGGCTGCGATAAAATTCTTCTGGATAAAATTATGGAAGTGGGTCCAGAGAAGATTGTTTATGTCAGCTGCGACAGCGCGACCTTGGCTCGCGACCTGAAGATTTTGACGAATGGAAATACCTCTGCAAGGGATAAAATATCTATGAAAATTGGAAAAGACCGTCAGAATGAGATCGCAATTAAAGAAAGTTCCGCCGCTCTCCATACTTACAAAGTGGAAAAAGTTCAGCCGGTCGACATGTTCCCGAATACGGTGCATGTCGAGTGCGTGGTCTTGATGTCGCGGGTAAAGCAATAAGTGGCTGAAAAGTGCTTATTTACGGCACTTTTGCGAGGTCTAACCGGGAATCATTCTCATCGGCAGAAGCGCCGAAAGAGTACACGGAAACATATCTATAAGGTCGAAGCGAGGCTCGAAACAGGCCTTGAAAAATTGAGTTAGTGGAATAGATGTTTTGACCTGACAGCAGTTTGGCACACCCAACCGTCGAGAGGGTGTCAGTTAGTGGAATAGATGTCAAAACAATTATTTATCACCATCACAGAAATGTGGTGGTTTTTGTTTGCATAAACCTCGTCTTGCTATGTACCCTTCTTTGAGTGATGAATAATTTTAGACAATCACGAATGAAAATAAGGAGGATGCAAAATTGGATATTATTATCACAGAATCAGTTATTAGGGAGTTTGAGAAGCATTTAGTAGAGGACGAAAAAAGCCTTGCTACCAGAGAAAAATACCTGAGGAGTGTCAGGGACTTCTTTGGATTTTTGTCTGGAAAAGCTTTGTCAAAAGAAGCAGTACTTGAATACAAAAACAAGCTTATTGAAGACGGATATTCTGATCGTTCGATAAACGCTACTCTTGCGGGTATTAACAGCCTGCTTGATTATTTGAACGCAAGAGACTGCCGAGTTAAGAACATGAAGATACAAAAGCAGATGTATCTTTCAGAAGA
Source organism: Lachnospiraceae bacterium (assembly GCA_045600845.1). Classification (GTDB taxonomy): domain Bacteria; phylum Bacillota; class Clostridia; order Lachnospirales; family Lachnospiraceae; genus RGIG5612. The sequence continues at coordinate 54,159 of JAZRYR010000027.1, forward strand.
AAAAGAACTAACCCGGGCTGAGTATATGAAGCTACTGACAGCGGCAGAAAGAAACAAAAAGCTCCATATGATAATGGAAACTATTTGCGGAACAGGAATAAGGGTATCAGAACTTAAATTTTTTACATTAGAAGCTGTTGATGTAGGAGAGGTTCATATCAGGCTTAAGGGAAAAGCACGAGTAATACTAATCTCCGGAAAACTCAGGAAAAAGCTGCTCGATTATGCGAAATCTGAAGATATCAACGATGGTATTATTTTCAGGAATACTAAAGGCGAAGCGATGGACAGAAGCGTCATCTGGTCCTTGATGAAGAGACTTTGTGAGGCTGCAGGTGTTGCAGCAACAAAGGTTTTCCCACACAACCTTAGGAAACTCTTTGCAAGGTGTTTTTACAAAATAGAAAAGGATATCGCAAAACTTGCAGATATCCTCGGACACAGCAGTATTGATACTACCCGTATATATATAATGACCTCCGGCAGAGAACACCGGAGGATAATCAATCGGCTTGATTTAGTTGTCTGATACAACAGAATCGAAATTCCGTGAACCAACCCTTTGGGGATCACCTCACGTATCCCTTCTAAAATCATAATATAACACATTCAATAGGCGAGTTCAAGAAAATTTTATCATCAGAGCAGTTTAAAAACATTTAATTTGAAAGATTTTTCGGCATCAAACATTTTTGAAATTTTGATGAGTACAGCAAACAGCCCATTTCGAGCAATATTTTCATTGTCCTGGAAATGAGCGACTTTTGTACGCCAATTATTGGCTTTTCAAAAGGAAGAGCCATGAATTCTTTAAATATATGTACAAATCTGATAACAGAATTTCGATTCCGTTAGAAATGATTTTTATAAAGATCAGACAGAAAGGCTGAAAAAATGAAAAAATACTTCAGAATCACTGCATTAATTATGTCATTAGCCATGGCA
>JAZRYR010000028.1:0-9293 GCA_045600845.1 Lachnospiraceae bacterium
CTTTATGCTCGTCATCGTGATGTTGATAAAAAGCTTTTCCGGGTGCGTTCTGAAGAAAAACAACGAGTACTTCTTTCCTTCAATAAATGGCGTCTATCCATTCTTTTCCGCTTTCGGGGATGACCCTCTTCGGTGTCCTACCTGTAAAAAAGGAAATGGTTTTATTAGAATTATACTTTAATCATCAAAAAGTTTCTTTACGGGATTTATATGAAAGAACCATGCTTAAACATCGCTGTGGTAAATGGCGCTCTTCAGTCTGACTTTCATTTACAGCCTCCGTTAATTATTATAAAATTGCATCGAAGGAGGCAGATGCCATAACCGAAAAAATTAAGGGAACCGGATTTCCGGTTCCCTTAGAATCTTTACAGATTAGTTTATCTTATTTGAATAAGAACTCGAGTAAGCTTGAGCAACCTAATGCATTGAATACGTTCAGGAAAGCCGGAACGAATACTAATGAAACGATTGTCATAAGCTTGATCAGAATGTTGATGGAAGGACCTGATGTATCTTTGAATGGGTCACCAACTGTATCACCAACAACTGCTGCTGCGTGTGCGGATGAACCTTTACCACCATGTTTTCCACCTTCGATGAACTTCTTAGCGTTATCCCATGCACCACCTGCATTACTCATGAAGATAGCCATAAGAACACCAGATACTAAAGAGCCAGCAAGTAGACCGCCGAGAGCTTCAACACCAAGTAAGAAACCTACCAGAACTGGAGCTACGATAGCGATGATTGCAGGAACTACCATCTGTTTCAGAGCTGCGCCTGTAGAAATAGCAACGCATTTCTTGTAGTCCGGAGTGCCTTTGCCTTCAAGAAGACCAGGGATCTCTCTGAACTGACGACGAACTTCTTCGATCATATGGTTCGCTGCTTTTGATACAGATGACATGGTAAGTGCCGAGAAGATGAATGTTAACATACCACCAATAAGGAGGCCGATAACTACGTTTGCATTTAAGATATCGATCTTAAGAGCTTCCGCTGTTCCCTGGTCAACTTTGTCAGCAAAGCTTGTGAACAGAGCCAGAGCTGTAAGAGCTGCAGAACCGATAGCAAAACCTTTACCAATAGCAGCTGTTGTGTTACCAACAGAGTCTAACTTATCGGTAATGTTACGAACGTCTTCTTCCAGACCAGCCATTTCAGCAATACCACCAGCATTGTCAGCGATTGGACCATAAGCATCAACTGCAACTGTGATACCAGTTGTTGAAAGCATACCAACTGCTGCAAGAGCGATTCCGAAAATGCCCATTAACATATAAGAAACAAAGATTCCGATGCAGATCAGGATGATAGGAAGAACGGTGGATCTCATACCAACAGAAAGACCGGAAATGATTGTTGTAGCAGCACCAGTCTCGGACTGTTTTGCAATTTCCTTAACGCTGCCATATTTGTCAGAAGTATAAACTTCTGTAAGCGTACCAATCAGTAATCCAACTACGATTCCGGCAACGATTGCGATAGCAGGTTTTACATTGCCAAGGAAACAGATGGAGAAGATGAATGCACAGATGATAACAACTGCTGCAGAAATATAAGTACCAATGTTCAGAGCAACCTGAGGGTTGGAACCTTCTTTTGTACGTACGAAAAGTGTACCAATGATAGAAGCGATCAGACCAACTGCTGAGATCAGAACTGGGAATAATACGTAAGGGCTGAATGCCTGCTCAGCACCGCCGCCTGCGAATACAACGCCCAGAGTGATAGCTGAGATTAAAGAACCTACATAAGATTCGAAAAGGTCAGCACCCATACCAGCAACGTCACCAACGTTATCACCAACGTTATCAGCGATAACTGCAGGGTTACGAGGGTCATCCTCAGGGATACCCGCTTCAACTTTACCTACAAGGTCAGCACCAACGTCAGCAGCCTTTGTGTAGATACCGCCGCCAACACGTGCGAACAGAGCGATAGAAGAAGCGCCCAGTGAGAAACCGAACATTACGTCAACGTCGCCTGTGATAAAGTAGATTGCACTAACGCCTAAGCAGCCAAGACCAGCAACACACATACCCATAACAGCGCCGCCCTTGAAAGCTACGCCTAAGGCACCGTTCATACCGGTATTCTTTGCTGCTGCAGCTGTTCTTACGTTAGCCTTTGTAGCAACGCTCATTCCGAAGAATCCAGCCAGTACTGAGAAAGCTGCGCCAATAAGGAAGCAGAGAGCTGTTACCCAGCTAATAGCGAATCCAAGAATGAGGCCTAATACGATTACGAAAATAACAAGGATCTTGTATTCTGAGAACAGGAAAGCTCTAGCACCTTCAGCAATCGCTGAAGCGATTTCTTTCATTCTGTCTGTTCCCGCATCCTTTTTAGAAACGACAACGGCAAGAATAAGAGCATAGATTAATGCTATAATGCCGGCGCCGATTCCGCACCACATTAATGCGTTCATTTTGTTTTTCTCCTTTTTAGTTTATTTACATTTAAATAAAAGTCGTTAACATTTCTATTTTATTCAATACACCCGATTAGTCAACCTTTACTTGACAATCTCTTGCTTTTTATTTGTCCAAAATGCATATTTTTTCAAATATTCTTATTTTTGTTGCAAGGGGCCGGGGAATTCACTCCTCGTCACTTAAGCAGGTCCCTTCGGGACTGCACTGTGGTCGTCGAATGTGCTCCGTGCAAGCACGGTCACATTCTCCTCGTCACTTAAGCAGGTCCCTTCGTGACTGCACTGTGGTCGTCGAATGTGCTCCGTGCAAGCACGGTCACATTCTCCTCGTCACTTAAGCAAAAGGGCGCTCAGTTTCCTGAGCGGCTTGTAACCTGTTTGCTATTGCGTTATGAATTATTCCATTCCGTTAACGGCTTTAGCTAATCTTGAAACTTTGCGAGCGGTCATGTTTTTATGATATACGCCCTTTGTTTCTGCTTTGTCTAATTCAACGGTAGCGAGTCTCAGTGCCTCAGCTGCTGCTGCCTTATCGCCAGCATCGATAGCTGCATAAACTTTCTTGATAGCTGTCTTTGTCTTAGACTTGATAGCTTTGTTTCTGTCTGCTCTTTTCTGATTTACTAAGATTCTCTTCTTTGCTGATTTAATATTAGCCAATTTAATTACCTCCACATTTTGCGGTTACTTTCGTCCGGTTTTCCTGAGAGAGTGGTTGGAAAGAGCCGGGCTCTACTCTCCTTAAGTATGCGGACTTAACTTAAAGAGCGGTGTTATTTTAGTACACGAGAATTTGCTTGTCAATAAAAAGGCTCAATATTTCCGTTTTCGTTCCGACAAATTTGAGAAGAAATCAAAAAATGCTCAACAATTTCATTTTTGTTCCAAGGAATGCCCAATACTTTCGTTTTCGTTCTAATATGTGCTCGACAATTGCGTTTCTGTTCCCCAATCGCCTGTAAATGCAATAATCCAGAACCCAAACGCAAAAGATGAGCATTTTTAGGTGATTTTAATGATTCTTCCTGGTTTACGGAACGAAAACGAATTTTTCAAGCATTTTTGACTCTGCAATACTTTCTTTGAGCTCGCTCGACTACACGAAATATAAAAAAACACCAAACCAATTGGTCTGATGTTTTCCTGCGGATAACAGGAGTTGAACCTGCATGAGTGTTACCTCACATGGACCTGAACCATGCGCGTCTGCCTATTCCGCCATATCCGCAAGCCCTATTATATTATCTTATCTTTTGTAATAAATCAAGTCTAAAATCCCTTTATTTTTCGGTGTCCATCAGTTGCTTTTTCCTTTCCACCATTTCATCAATTCTTGCAATATACTCCGAAATGTTGCTGACATTTTCGCACCGCAGGATTTTCGTCAGAGCATGATTTCCCCGGTTCGGATTCGGTACGGGATGCTCCAGCACCAGTTTTGTGGAGGCCCCCGCTCCCACTGCCAGAATGCTATGGAGTTCTTCCATGATCAGAATGTTATATAAACATTCTTTGCCCGGATGCGCATATCCGGTATTTTCAAAGTTGCCGGCGATACCTTTCTGACGATATAAATAGTATGGTTCCATGCCCATGGACTTTGCAGTCTCCGCTCCCATCTTCAGCATTTCCTCCACGGTTTCTGCCGACGTCGTCTGTTTCGCCATTTCTGCCGTCCGTTTAATGCTCAGCGAATGCACCGTCAGGCAATCTGGTTTCATGGCTGCAACCTTTTCTAACGTATCTGCCGCCTCTGCTGTTCCTTCCTGGGGTAATCCCATAATCAGATCCATGTTGATATTGTCTAATCCACAAGAACGAGCCAGAGCCATGGCTTCTTTTACTTTCCCGGCTTCATGGTTTCTTCCGATTAACTCTAAGGTCCCATCCTGCATGGTCTGCGGATTTATGGAAATCCGGGTCACGCCATATTTTTTGGCCACTTCCAATTTTTCTTTGGTAATGGTGTCTGGGCGACCGGCCTCCAAAGTGAATTCAATTTTCGGACAAACATTTTGCATATCTTCTATTTTTATCGTGTCATCTGCTTCTGACATTAAAAATGTTTTTTGAATATGTCCCAATAAGCGTTCTAACCGATCCGCCGTCAAGGTAGTCGGAGTTCCTCCGCCGATATATATAGTTAAAAGTTTTTTCGTTTTACAAAGTTGCGCCGTTGCATCCAGTTCTTTCATCACGCAATCCAGATAGTCATCGATTACATTCACATAATCTGCAATGGCTCCGGAACTGAAGGAACAATAAGTGCAGATGGTCGGGCAGAAGGGAATATTTACGTATAGGGAATAGGTATCTGTTATTTTTATAGGAAGTTTTTCCTCCTCGTTTGTTACACCGTCGCCTTGAACTTTCGAAACCAGTTCCTTTACCAGTTTCCATTCCCGCTGAGCCACGTCATAGGCCAACCTGGCTTTTTCTTCACTGACAAAACGGCTCTCCCGGAACCATCGGATAAATTCTTCCCGTCCCATGCCTTCCAGTACTTTTTCCATGGAAAGTTTGGTCGGACGTACGCCAGTCAGCATGCCCCAGGGAAGGTCCCTTCCGGTTTTCTTTCGCAGCATCTGATAAACCTCCGTAGGCTTACATCCATCCTCTGCGAAGTTTACTTTCACTTCCTCCTCTGGATAAAACGCCTTGCCGATGTTGTAGGCGGTATAAGTATTCTTTTGGCTATCCGTCGTAATCTGAATCATTCGTTCGCTCTCGTGCTGTTTTTCAAAAATTGTCCCTCTCTCTGCACAATCATTCTATGCCTTTATTGAAATGACCACCGTTATAAGCCAGTCCTTTCCAATCCTTCAAAATCTGTGCTGTTTCGTTTTCGCTTTCTATGGTGAAATCAAACAGACGGTTTTCCGGTTTATCTTCTGCTTTAGAAAGAATGCAGGTCGGCTCTCCTTTATAAATAACACTGTAGCACTCTGCACAATGGCTTGCAGAGTAAAAATCTTCTCCCGTTTCGTCCGTAAAGCGGATTACCGGATTCTGTCGTTTGTTGACCGTGGTTCTCTGTTCCCGTCCTTTTCCGGAAGTCTTCTGTTTCCAGCAACGGCCATAATTTTTATTCAGACACTGAGCCGTAATCATTACCGCCTGATGTCCATAAACTTTCAAAATAAAACTCTCTGCCGGTTCTTCCCTCATCAGCTGGCTCAATTCTTCTTTTTTCAGTTCATCGCTTAAGATGAATTTCATATTTGGTACGAAACTGCGGTATAACTCCAGCGCCGGCTTGTTATACGCATAGAGGAAGGCATCACCAACGAGTTCAAACACCTCTGGAATATCCGCCGAAGCAATCACTCCCAGTTCGTCCAGATTCTTAATTACTACGCCGTCGAAGCTCTTTACCGGAGCAAGAAGTTTTTCCACTTTTGGATTCCGTAAAACATCCGGAAGCTGATAATAAAACTTTCGTTTCCCATCAAAAGCGTTTTGATTTGGTTTTGCAGCATTTCTTTCTTCCCGTATCCGGGCAATGGTCTGCAGAACCTTTTTGTTCAGAGCAAGAGAAAAGTCAACAATAATGCAATCCGCAAACAAAACGTTGCTTTCTACAACACTCCAAAACTGTTCTTCTGTTTTTACTCTTGCCCAAATTACCATTTTTTATTCCTGCGAGGCCGAGCCTGTGGCCTGGCGGTCCTTCGGCCGACTCTGCGTTGTTCCCACAGCTGACTCTGTACGAGTTCAGCGCTCCTACTTCGATCTTTTATATCTGCCGATAATTGCCTGCTTAAACTGATTCAAGGCCTCGCGCCTTAAGTTATTAAACTCACTCATCTGGAGGAATATGTCGTCATCCATATCCAGCCGAATCGATTCCAGTTTCACATTGGTTCCACCAGTCTTGTTCATTTTCTGTTTCAGCTGTTCGGCCTCCATCGGAGCTTTCTGCGCCTGCTCCACAATCGGACCAAAAGTCTCCGTATAGAAGCCCTCTGATTTTGGTTTTCCTTCTTTCCCATCACCTTTGTGGTACTCAGAAATTCGGATTTTCAGGGGCTGTCCAATCTTCGCCTCAATGAAGCATTCTGCTGCCAGTTGTTTTTCCGGTTTCAGAATCGTCCTCTCAATTTCTGCAAGCAGCTGATTGTTTCTGGTACGATAAACGCTCTGTCCCGGACGGATCCGTTTGAAGTCTTTTCCATTCAAAATAATGGTCTGTCCCGGCACCCCGTTCACATTGGTTGTCAGCTCCACGGTCTTTCCATCTTTACCGGTAGTATTCATTTTATCATCCCGGATTTCCAAAACATCGGATGCCGTAACCTTTTCTGTTAAATTAATGGACACATGAGGCGGCGCCACTTTTTCAACTTTTCCGATTCGAAGTCCCGCATGGTTCGGTCGTTTCGGTTCCGTCATTTCCGGACCCTTCTCTGTAAAATAATATCCCGAATAGAAGCCACCGCGATTATATATATCCAACATGTTTTTAATCAACGGCTCTACAAACTTATGGTATTTCTCCATTCGGCGAACATCGTCTGCCGCCGAAATATTTATCGTTTTTGTTTCGTCGTGGTCAATCTCTTCTTTCATCGACAGCCAATAATCCCTTGCCTTCACATAAGCGTCGGTGGTCGCTGCCACATAAGACGGATTTTTCATACGTCCTTCAATTTTAAAGGAATCGATTCCCGCATCAATGAGTTGCGGAAGAATTCCCAACGTACACATGTCCTTCAGGCTCATGATATATTCGCTAACAGATCCGGCTTTCTCTCCCGTTTTTTTCTGATTTTTTTCGACTACTTTCTGTCCGGTGTATATTTCGTAGAATTTTCGGCAAGGCTGTGCACATCTTCCCCGATTGCCACTTCGTCCGCCTTTAAAGCTGCTGAGCAGACACTTTCCGGAGTAGGCGTAGCACATAGCTCCGTGAACGAAGGTCTCAATTTCTATATTTACTTTTTCTTTGATTGTTTTAATTTCCGAAAGGCTCAGTTCCCGAGCCGGAACGACTCTGGTAAAGCCCATGTTTTTCAAGAGAGCCGCTCCATATTCCGAGGAAATGCTCATCTGAGTGCTGCCATGAAGTGGCAGGTCTGGATAATTCTTGCGAAGGACCTGGATAACGCCGGCATCCTGGACAATAATTCCATCCACGCCAGCCTTGTAAAATGGTTCGATATAAGAAACCAGTCCGGAAATTTCTTCTGTTTTCAGAAGCGTGTTGACCGCCATATATAATTTCACACCAAAAAGATGGCAATAATCGATTGCCATTAATAATTCTTCCTGATCAAAATTTCCTGCATAAGCACGGGCAGAGAACTGGCTGCCTCCCACATAGATGGCGTTGGCGCCGGCCTTAAGGGCTGCATCTAAAGCTTCCCAGGTCCCTGCCGGAGCTAAAATTTCCGGTCTCATTTTCCCCTTTTATTAATTCTGCTGCCAATGACTTGCACCGACAGCAGTTTTTATTCATACGTGTTAAATTGCGTATTAGAACTTACAGCAGGTGTGCTCTCATATAGTCATCATCCATAGAAAGCAGATACTTCGGTGCAATGTCGAATACGGTCTTGCATCCGGTATCGCCGGCAGCGTTCATCTTATAAGCAGCTCTTGCGAATGCCATAATAACGCTGGTGGTGAACTGAGGATTGGAATCCAGCTTCAGGCTATATTCAATTACGTGCTTATTCTCATGATCTACACCGGTAGCGCCGGTACGGAAAACAAATCCGCCATGAGGAATTCCGCTGTGGTCGCGATCCAATTCTTCCTGAGAGATGAAATGTACGGTCGTATCATAATCGGAAAAATAGTTCGGCATGGTTACGATTTCTTCTTCTACCTTTGCTGCGTCTGCGCCTTCTTTTAATACAACGAAACATTCTCTCGTATGTTTCTGCCGGGTAGAAAGTTCTGGATTTTCACCAGCACGAACTGCTTCCATAGCTGTATCTACAGGAATGGTGTACTGTTTTGCATCTGCAACGCCTTCGATTCTACGGATTGCATCCGAATGGCCCTGGCTTACGCCCTTTCCCCAGAAGGTATAATCGTTTCCATTTGGAAGAATCGCATTTGCATAAAGTCTTGCAATACTGAACATGCCTGGGTCCCATCCGCAGGAAATAATCGCTGTGTGGCCAGTCTCCTTAGCAGCTGCATCAACGTTAGCAAAGTGCTGAGGGATGTTGGCATGGGTATCAAAGGTATCAATGACATTGAATAATTTCGCATATTTTGGGGTCTGCTCTGGAAGATCCGTAGCGCTGCCGCCGGCAACGAACATTACGTCGATTTTTCCAACCCAGTTTTCCACTTCATTCACAGAATATACTGGGCATTTTCCCATGGTTTTCAAGGTCGCTGGGTCTCTTCTTGTGAAAATAGCGACTAATTCCATGTCTGGATTGTCCTGAACGTTCACTTCTACTCCGCGTCCAATGTTTCCGTATCCGATGATTCCAATTCTTATCATATTCAACCTCTTTCTGTGTCTGCACACGGCAGATCGCTTTTTATTTTGCCAATCGTTCTAAAATGTCATTTCTCTTGTGGGAGATTATAACCCTATTTATTTTGATGTTCAATAAATATATGGGATGGCTGAAAAGTCCAATTATTCTCAATCTTTAACAACAGAAGTTTTCGGCGAAATTGCAATATTGACTTTCTCTCCTTCTTCCACTAAGATGTCCTCGGTGAGTTCGAAACCATCCTCACCTAAAACAAAACTACGGGAGATTCATATGAATAAAAACAAAGCACCGGACCCTCGTCCGATGTTTCAAACAAAGTCTATCGCCATTGGCGGGCTTGTGGCAGCGGTTTATGTTGTTGTCACGCTGATTTTCGCCGCCTTCGGCCT
>JAZRYR010000029.1:0-6227 GCA_045600845.1 Lachnospiraceae bacterium
CACAATTGCAGAAAGGAAAGGTGATTCAATGGCGAATAAGTCAACGGATTTAGCACATACCAAATGGCTGTGTAAATACCATATCGTCTTCACTCCGAAGTATAGACGAAAAATAATATACAATCAATACAAAGAAGACCTGAGGGATATCCTCAAGCAGCTATGCTCCTACAAAGGGGTAGAGATTATGGAAAACAATTTCAGAAAGAGATTAACATTCGACCCGGCTGTCGGAACACTCTTCTACCGGACTACCTTATCAAAAGGATCAAGTTCCGGATGACTGGCACTATTCACTTAACGGACTGGCTGCACTGAACCGTGATGGACGGGACGGAGTGAGGACTGCCATACAGGAACTTGAAAAGTATGGGTTTATAGTGAGACGCAGGCTAAGAAATGAAGCAGGGCAGGTAGCTGATACCGAGTATATTATTTTTGAAAAGCCTAAGTCGGATTTTCCTACGCAGGCAAATCCAACGCAGGAAAAACCTACGCAGGAGAATCCGACATTATTAAATACTAAAGAATCAAATACAGATATATCAAGTACTGAACAATCAATCCGGATGGACGGGGCAGGGCTGAAAAGAACCCGCGTTGAGATCATAAAGGAAAACATTGATTATGATGTCCTGATTTTCGACAGACCTATGGATAAGGAACGCATTGACGAACTGGTTGAGATCATGGCTGATGTTTTCTTTATAGGGAAAGATACCGTTCATATAGGAGACAGAAACATTCCGACAGAGGTTGTAAAGTCCCAGATGATGAAGCTGGATCAGAGCCACATACTGTATGTCCTTGACAGGCTGGATGAATGCTCGGCTGACATTAGAAACATAAAAAGTTATCTGCTTGCATCCCTTTATAATGCACCCACGACCATGAGCAGCTATTGCTCAGCAAAAGTTAATTATGATATGCATAACAAAGATGGCCGGACTCTTGAAAAAATGACCTGATGTTGTATAATTGATTAAACAAAATTTAAATTGTGAGGACGCTATGAGCAAATAATTCGACGTCCTTTATGGAGAATTAGAGTTCAAAACATTTGATTCAGGGATAGAAGCTGTAGAGACAGTATTGACGATGTGCTTGAAGATTAATGCCTGATATTCTGTTCTTGATAAATAAGGATGCAAAAAAACTGTCTGGAAAGAATCAATATGCCTCACAAAATCATCCGGCAGTTGCCGGTGTTTCCATGGAACTGCACCAAACGTTTCAGAAGAAATGAATACGGTGACATTACCAAACTTTACATATAAAGCGGGTTTTGAGAATGAAAAAATTGTGGTTATATCAAGTAATAGAAAAATCAATGGAGAACAGTACAAGCGCTTTGCGGGTGTCTTTTGACTGGCTTTGTAATGTAGTCCATTCTTACAAAGGGATTTTATATCTTCATGAACCAGAAGAGCAAAATCAGTATTGTATTCAGTTTAATGACAAAAAGATATGCTGTATCCCGGCGAATAAAGAAAACATAGATTCTTTAAAAGATGCAAAAAGGGCCCGCCTTGAAAAAAGGACGATAAAGGAAGACGGCAAATTATCTTTCTGCCTGACATGCGACGAGGCAGACGCTTATGGTGGAATCACTTTTTATCAAGGGGAAGAGACTAATTCCAAAGATTATCGAGAAGCAGTGGCATTATTCTCCGAAGTTGTTTATAAGGAACTCATGATTGGATTTTTTTATAGTGATGCGGAGGAAGTGCTACGAGCAGAGAATATTTGCATGAATTATTCCACCGATGGGTCCCAGTCAAATACTCTGGATAACGCTTCTTTAGTTGTCCACCGAGGTCAGCTCACCGTAATTATGGGCCGTTCTGGATGCGGAAAGTCTACTCTTTTGAATATCATTGGCGGAATGCTGACTCCGACGAGTGGAAAACTTTTTTACCACGGACAAGACATCATTGCTTACAACAGAAAACAGAAAACCGTATACCGCCGGGATGATGTGGGTTTTGTTTTCCAGAATTATAATCTAATCAGTGATTTAACCGCACTGGAGAATGTGAATGTTGCAGCCGCGCTTTCGAAGAAAAAAGCATCCGCAGAAGATTTGCTCATAGAAGTGGGATTAAAAAATAAAATTTCATCTTCCCCATCGAAAATGTCGGGCGGGGAGCAGCAAAGAGTTTCCATTGCTCGGGCCTTGATAAAACAACCCGAAATTCTTCTCTGTGATGAACCGACAGGAGCTTTGGACACAGATAATGCAAAAAAAATCATGACACTTCTTCAAAACATAACTCATGAACGGAATATCTGCGTCATCATGGTCACCCATAACCCGGAGTTTATCCCCCTTGCAGATCATTATATTGAAATGCAAAACGGACGGATTATACAGGATATTTATCATCCATTTCCTTTTCTTGCTGAGGATATATTGTAAAGGAACATAATAATAGAAAAATGAATTATCGCAAAACCCTGTTACGGCTGATCCAAAGGGTCATGAAAAATAATCTTGTTTTATTTATTGCATTGGGAATAACTTATGCACTTTCTTATTCGCTTCTAGTAGTAGCGGTTTTTTTCTACCCTTCTATTAAGCAGACCTATAATCAATATATATCGGATTACAAAATACCGGAAGCAACAGTGCTTACAAAGTTAATGAATAAGGAAGATACGGATAGTATGATGAGTTCCGAAGAAACCGATCATTATTCTTTAAGTTTTACGGTGGAAAGTCAGACCCGGTTTGAAAATGGGAAAAATATTTCCTGCCGTTTTACTAATATTCCGAAAGACAGCGAGAAACGTTATTACGACGTGAGAATTGGAGCAGATGCAGTCCTGGAAGAGGACAGCGTTCTGGTTTCTGCTTATTTTGCAGATGCTAACAACGTGAATGCCGGGGATAGGCTCACAGTCCGGTACAATGAGGAAGAACATGAACTTACCATAACCAATATTGTTTCTATTCCGGAAACAATGGGAACAAACCGTAATGCCACATCCTGGTACGACAGTAACGATTTTGCTTTCATATTCTTAAGCAATTCTCTGATGAATGAGATATTTGATTGTGAAGATTTCTGCAATCGTATCGATATCTGGTTTCAGAATCCGAAAGACGCAGATGAGGTGTTAACCCATATTCAGGACCAGCTGGGAGACGATGTGATTTCTGCTGAGAAATATGAGGGTTCAGAAACAGAAAAGCAAATTAATAGTACTTGGGATGGAACAAAGGCTGCTGTAACTTATTTTCCAATATTTATTATTTGTGTCGCAGTGTTATTTTCTACACTTTTCTTTATTCAGATTGTTAACCGGGAAGATAAAACAAACGGAATCATGATGGCAATCGGTTATGATATCAAGCGGATGAGTCAGATTTTTTTGCGGTGTGCACTTCGTATCACAATTATTTCAGCTGCTTTAGGCCTACCTTTGGGATTTCTATTGCTTCGCGTAATGTTAAAGCTTTATACAAAGGCGTATTTTTTCCCGATAATTTGTATCACTGGAAAAATTTATGTTCTCCCGATTCTTGTTTTTGTAATAATTGCAGTAAGTACTGTATCGAGTATCCTTGCGTGTCTGAGTCTGCGTAATGTGGATCCGGCAAACATATTTAACGGGAATGGAGGAACTGCTGATAAAGAATTGCCGAGATGGTTAAGACGTTTGCGTGCAGGATTGTTTGTGAAACTAAGTATTATTTCGAATTATCGCAACCGTAAAAAAATTATTTTTTCCGTATTATGTGGGATTGCCTGCTTTATTCTGACCTTCCTGTCCTTTTCCATGATTTTCTCAAAAAAATACACTCTCCGCTACGTTTTTGATGAACGCTATCGATACGACATGGCAATATGCTTCAATGGCGAAGATGCTGCGGAGGAATTCGAGAATCTGGATGGTATTTCGGAAACGGAAAAAATTATAGAAAAATCGTACCAATATCAGGACGGAACCGTTTTAGTAACCGCTCTTCCGGACGCTCAGGGCATGATAACCATCCAGTCTGTAAAGGGAGAACCTTTGTCTATTCCGGAAGATGGAATCATTCTGGAAGAAGGATATGCCAGAGAACATGGTTTAAAAAAGGGCGATGTATATCTTCTGGAAGATTGTGAGCTTCTGGTTGTTGATATCGCAAGGGAGTACCACAACTCGGTTCAGTATATCTCATTCGCAACTTCCGAAAAGCTGGGACAGGATGAGCCCAATGTTTTACTTATCCGAAAAGATGGAACCCGCAGTAAAGATGAAATCATATCCGAAGCGTCAAAAAAAGAAGGGTATCTGTATTATTATGATAAGGAGAGCCGCAGAGCTTGTGGAGAATCTATTTTATCGGCAATGGATGTTCCTAGTTACATCATTGCATTGTTAGCTTTTATTATAGGTGCGATTATTATCTCAACAATGAACATTGTTACCATTACTCAAAATCGAAGAAAATATGCCATTCTTTATTTGACCGGAACGAGCACCTCTGGATTTTTGACAATGGCATTGCTTGAAGCAATTCCACAATTCATTATGACGCTGATAGTAGGCTTTGCGCCATCTTACTTCCTTACAAAACAATTGTTTTTAATGATGAGTGTTCCTTCCCATGAATTTGTGCTTGTCAATCCTGTGAAAATTTTTCTTCTGTCTTCCCTTGTGGTTGCCCTTTACCTAATAATCGGTGTTTGCGTTACACTGATTAACATTCGTAGGATAAATCACATAGAAGTGCTAAGTGAGAGGTAAGATCATCCCACCACCGGTCAACATCGATAAACTCCCCAACAGAATAAATTCCAGGATTTATTGAGCATGTTGATTAAGTAACATATTATTTTATAATTTCAAAAAAAAGCGGAAAGCCTTGACTTTTTGGCTCCCCAAAATTTTGCAGGGTCTTCCATGTAGGGGCTTCCCACTTAAGGACATTTTATCCGTTGACGAGGAAAATGAATTATTCAGTCGTACAAGTCCCGACTTGTCGTGTTGATGGAAAATTAAATATAAGAAACTAAGTTGTCTGAATTAAATCAGGCAACTTTTTTATGGGCTCAAGGGAGGAATATAGACGGAAGCGCCGGTTCCGGCACGGGCAAAGCCGCCAAAGCGCCGCCAGTGGCGGAAGAAGCGAGGCGGGTTTGTGACAGCGTCCGAAGAGCTCGACCGAAGGGGAGAGCGATTCGCAGACGCTGGAAGGGCCTGTTCAAATCCCTTTTATTGCAAAACCGTGTGTTGTTTACAAGTTGGTGGGGGAGAATTTCCATAAAATGCCCCCACTGGTTTAGTGCAGAGTGTGGTAAAAAGTGGACAAAATTAGGAAAATGAGGATAAATAAGAGGAATTTCCAAAATTCACAGTACAAAAACGCCAAGGATGAGCTTCTTCCGACATTTAAATGCGCGATATTTTATTATCTGGGCATGAAAAACTTAAAAAGTCACTGAAAAAGAGGAATCGTGTATTTTTTCTTTTTTTTCGACTGTTTAAATCCCTCTTTCACCCTAGATTGCTGGTGTTGTATAATGAATTCAACAATCAATATGAGGAGGTTGAAGAAATGAGCATGGTTCGTGGAATCCATCATGTAAGCATGAAATGTAAGAGTGGTGAAGAATATGAAAAGGTTGTAAGTTTTTATACCGAAGTGTTGGGGCTTATGATTGCAAGAAAATGGGCGACAGGAATTATGTTTGATGCGGGCAATGCCTTGATTGAGGTGTTTACCAACGCAGAAAACAAGCTTGGTCAGGGTGTTATCGAACATTTTGCATTTGCTACGGATAATGTGGATCTGTGCATCGATAAAGTACGCGATGCAGGATATGAAATTACGGTTGAGCCGAAGGATGTAATTATTCCATCCAATCCGGCTTTTCCGGTGAGGGTTGCTTTCTGCCGCGGACCTCTTGGTGAAGAAATAGAATTCTTCTGTGAGAAATAAAGAAAACAGAAAACTATCCGAAAGAATATGGCAGATAAAAATGGATAATAAAACAATATGGCAGGTTGCGATGGAGCAGTCTGCAATTGATGCAAACTGCAGATGGAAAGATTTTGCGAAAGAGGAGAACGTCATAGTTCCATCGAAAGCGAATCCGAAAGCCAGAAAGTATTTAAAGCTTCCTCATGTGTGCAATCTGATTTCTTATGGGAGCAACATCGTTGCGACCGTTGATGAAACATATAAAGATATCGTTGCAGATTACATCAATAAGTATCCAATAGAGCATTGT
>JAZRYR010000030.1:0-63475 GCA_045600845.1 Lachnospiraceae bacterium
TTATTTCTATAATTTCGCAGGATTTTGATCAAAAACCGTCTTATTTCATTGCAATCCATGATGTTTACATGAAAAATAAGGAGAAATCCGTCGACGATTCATGCCAAAACGAAAAAATCTTGTCAATTTTTAAAAATAATATTTATTTGGAGAAAATTTTTTCACTAATTCCTGTTTGGAGGGATAGAATTTTGCTAATTTCTGATTTGTCGAGTTAATATCATCTCAACAAATCCTAGTTTGTTGAGGCAAATTCCAATTTGTAGGGGTAATTACATTTCAATAAATCCTAGTAGACAGATTCCATAAACGGAACGATGGCTATAAAAGGGCGTCGTTTGAGGCACGCCACCTCTAGCAGTTTATACACAGTGTATAATGTTTTTTCCCTTGTATTGCCTTTAAAAAGGCAATCGTTTATAATCTAAAAGCCGTTGATTTGATGGAACTGGCTTTTTAAAGCCTTGAAATATCGACATATTACCTCTCCCCTTTCCATATGGCAGAAGTAGGAGACAGAAAAATAAGGGAGACGCATTATTAAGGAGGAAATGTCATGGAACAGATTACAACGAAAACACCTTGGAAAGATCATCTGGGAATACTACCTTTCCATCTGGACTATTATGAAGGCACGATGTATGAGGGAATCAAGAAGGCAGCAGAGGCTTATCCAAACAATATAGCTTTTGATTTTATGGGCCGTCCGACCACTTACCGCAAGATGCTGTCTGAGATTCAGCGTTGTGCGAAATCTTTAAGAACTTTAGGCGTAAGAGAAGGCGACCGCGTTACTATCGCTCTTCCAAACTGCCCTCAGGCCATTTACGCATTCTATGCAATCAACTGCATCGGTGCTGTTGCCAATATGGTACATCCACTTTCTGCAGAGAAGGAATTGGAATTCTACATTAACAAATCCAACAGCGTAACGGTTATTACGTTGGACCAGTTTTATAACAAATTTGAAGCAATCCGCGAAAACACAAAACTGGTAAATGTGGTTATTGCCAGCATTAAAGACGAACTTTCCCGTCCGATCCGTGCGGGCTATATGCTGACTGAAGGCCGCAAGATTCAGAAGATTCCGAAAAATGCTCCGATTGTTCGTTGGAATGATTTCATGAATATCGGGAAGGCCTGCTTCTGGAATTATGAAGTACATAAAGACGCGGACGAAACCGCTGTTATCCTTTATTCCGGTGGAACCACGGGAACTACAAAGGGAATCGAGCTTACAAATAAGAACTTTAATGCACTGGGTGCACAGATTACCGGCGTAAACCCAATGTTCCGCCCTGGCGATAAGATGCTGGCAGCTATGCCGATCTTCCATGGTTTTGGCTTAGGCGTATGCATTCACTCTATGCTGTTCAATGGCGGTCGTTGCATTTTGGTTCCTAGATTTACTGCCCAGAGCTATGCAAAACTGATCACCAAATATCAGTGTAATTTTATCGCTGGTGTACCGACGCTTTACGAAGCACTCCTTCGTCTTCCTTCCATGGAGAAGGCCGACCTTAGCTGCTTAAAGGGTGTATTCTCCGGCGGCGACTCCTTGAGCATCGAGCTGAAGAAGAAATTTGATAAATTCCTGTATGACCATCATGCTACCATTCAGGTTCGGGAAGGTTATGGCACCACCGAGACTGTTACTGCATGCTGTTTAACGCCTCCGGCTATGGCAAAAGAGGGAAGCATCGGCGTTCCGTTCCCGGATACTTATATTAAGATTGTAAAACCGGATACGGAGGAAGAACTTCCATATGGCGAAGAAGGCGAAATCCTTTTGGCGGGACCTTCCATCATGAAGGGCTACATGGATGCTCCGGAAGAGACGGCAAGAACCTTAAGAAAACATGCTGATGGACTTACCTGGGTTTATACCGGAGACTTAGGGGTTATGGACGATGAAGGCTTCGTATATTTCAAAGGTCGTTCCAAGAGAATGATCATCAGCTCCGGTTACAATATTTACCCAGCACAGATGGAAAACATCTTAGACGCGAACAAGATGGTTCATATGAGTTGTGTTATCGGTGTTCCGGATGATTACAAGATGCAGAAAGTAAAAGCTTTCGTCGTTCTGAAAGAAGGATATCCGAAGAATGAAGACACATGGCTGAAGCTGATGGCTTATTGTAAGAAACATATTGCAAAATATGCAATGCCTTATGATATTGAATTCCGTGATTCTCTGCCAACGACTTTAGTCGGTAAAGTTGCGTACCGGATTCTTGAGGAAGAAGAATTGGCAAGAATCGCTCAGGCTTCTGAAGGAGAAAAGGAAACTCCGGATGCAGTAGAGTACAAAAAGGAGAAAATCGCAGAGGCTGTAAAAGCTCTGGAAGAAGAGGAAGCAGCAGAAGTTGCAGAAACTGTGGAAGTAGTAGAAGCAACGGGAGCTGTAGAAGAATAATTCGAAAAATTCCCTCTAGATAAATATGGAATTTTGGAGACGCTCTCCGAAAGTTTCGTACATTTATAAGAACTTGCGAAAGAAGCCGCTGAATACTATAATGAGTAGGATTCAGCGGTTTGTTTTTTAACTAGAGGAGAAAATTCCTGAAAGAAACAAAGCTCAGGGAGGGTTTATGAGTAAAGAAAAAGAGCGTCGCAGATTTGGTGACCGTTTTGACGGGAAATTAATCAAAAAGATAGACCCGATGCATGTCATCTGTCCGATTCTTTATCCGAATCGATGTGATAATGAAGCCTATATTGCGGATCGTATCGACATGGCTCCGATTCGCGCTTATCTTGAGAAAGTCAATAAAGAAGAAAAGGATTTTCCCTACACTACATTCCATATTATCGTAACCGCGATTCTGAAGACGTTGACGCTTCGTCCGAAGCTGAACCGTTTTGTTGCGAACAAACTGATGTACCAGCGTAATAAAACCGTGGCTTCTTTTGTTGTGAAGAAGCTGTTCTCTGACGAAGGAGAAGAAGCATTAGCTTTAGTAGAAGCGAAACCAGAAGATACCATGCAGAGCATTCATCAGAGACTGTTTGAGCAGATCAGTATCAGCCGAAGCGATGTGGTAGATAAATCTTCAGAGAGCATGGACATTGTCAGCAAGATGCCTCGTCGTCTGACCAGAGCGTTCTGCGAGTTCATCTGCTTCCTGGATCGAATCGGAAAATGCCCGAAAGGCTTTATTGAAACAGACCCTTACTATACTTCGGTTGTTTTATCCAATTTAGGATCCTTACATCTTCACAGCGGATATCATCATCTGACCAACTGGGGCACATGTTCTCTGTTCTGTATTGTTGGTGAAATTAAGAAAACCTCTTACGTGAAAGAAGACGGAACCGTTGGTGTAAAAGAAACCATAGATTTGGGACTTACCGTAGATGAACGTCTTGCAGACGGTTATTACTGTGCGAAATCCATCCGGCTTTTAGAAAAACTCCTTGCAAATCCGGAATTATTGGAACTCCCGATGGGCGAGGAAATCGAATACTAAATATTATTTGGAAACATGAAACTTTCGTTGCCGGTTATCGCGGAAAAATTAGATTTCGCGGTATTATCCAGGCTCCCGGAAGGAGCCTCAAAGGAATTAAGATTATCCAGGCCGGTATTTTATACCGACGAAAAAGTGCTTAAGGCCGATACCTTGTATTTGTGTAAAGGCCTGAGCCTTCCTGCAAAAATATCTGCAGAGGACGGTTGCGCCCTCATCTGCATCGGCTTCCCGGAAAAAACTGCATCGGACAAAGCGATTGATGACATTCTTATTTTAGATAAGGATGTCGATATTCTAAAGCTGGGAAACGCGGTAAATAAAATCTTCGATTTTTACGAAAATCTGGAAGAAGAACAAAAACTCTTATCGGAGGAACTTACCCCTTCCGCAGTTCTGTCGAGACTTTTGAAGGATGGGATTGCTACAGGCTCAATTTCAAAAATGTCCCTGGACAGCGAATTGAAGCAGGTTATGGATTGGGACAGTACCGGAGATTTTAAAGTTCTTCTTATTCGCCCGAAGAATAAAGAGAAATCGGCATCTCTTGGAAACGTCTGCCGGAACCTGATCCGGAAATATCCGGAAATCGTGTCTTTCGTATATCAGCAGGCGATTGTAATTGTAATCAAAATTTCCTCCAAGTTTAAAAAAGAAAATTATGAGCAGCTGTTGCAGATTCTAAAGAAAAACAGTTTCCGTATCGGTGTCAGCAATGATTTTTCATCGATTTACGATGTTGGAAAGTTTTATAAACAGGCCCATACCGCCATGGATATTGGTGTAATAGAAAACCCGGAAGAAGACCTTCACTTTTTCGAAAGCTGTACCTTATCGTACATTTATGGAAAAGCTACAGAGGAATTTGATAAACAGGATATCAGTTCTCCGGTTTATTTAAGGTTGGAAAAATACGATAAGGAATATCATACCGATTATCTGAAAACCTTAAAGGTTTATCTGTTTAATAATCAGAATGCGGTGCAGACGGCAAAAGACCTATATATTGCCCGCGCAACCATTATTTACAGAATCCGTCGGATCTGTGAAATCGGCCAGACGAAATTAACCGACCCGGCCGAACTACTTCATTTATATTTTACCTTTGGATTGCTGGAAAGATAGTTAAGCCATCTCTTCCAGTTTTTTCTTTAGTGGCTCAAAGGCGGAATCCACATTCTCAGGATTCAGAGTAAGAACCGTTTTTTCCATTGGGCACATATCTGTGCCGGCTCTGTTTATGATGTAAGGGACGACTTCTCCAACGGAATATTCGAAAGACGGGTTTACGCTTTTCGCTACTTCTAAAACTGCGAAAGAATGCTCGCTGGTAAGCTCACCGTAGATTTTTTCTGCACCGGAACTGATTAAAAGCATGGCAGCAGCTTTCCCGATGACACGGTCTGCTACGATGGCCCCTTGAAAGAAGTGATAGTCTTCCTTCATACGGTCCATGACCGGAGCGATGCCCTTTTTATCGGAAGTGTAGATGTTGGAAGTGATTGTAATATAAGAACCCGGGTTTTCCTTGTCCGGAACCGGAAAGGATTTTTCTTCTGGTAGAATGGCTGCAAAAGTGACCCATTCCTGTTTTAAAATCTGAATTGCTTTTTCGAAATTTGTCATTGGATTACCTCTTATTCATCTAAAAGAACGGCAGCAAGAGAATTATCTTCTACGTACGTGTTCATGTTGTACAGGAAAAGAACATCTGTAATTTCCCCTTCGCGGATCAGTTTCCCACAGTCATCACTATAATACCGAGGGTCGATGATGGTGATGGACTGATAGTATGGCAGCAGGAACTGAAGAAAAGCATTGGCATAAGAATCTTTGAAAATCAGAAGATTCCGGTCGTTCAGGTTGGTAGTTTTGATATTGATCTGGGGATGGTTGCCACCTAAAAATACTTCATATTTATTTTTTTGCTCGAGAGCGGAACTGTTGTAAATCGTTGCGCTTTTCTTTTGCAGGTCTACGTATTCCACCACATATTGGAAATCTTTGGTGATCGGCAGATAAATATCAATGGTATCCTTAACGGAAAAATCACCACTGTTGGAGGCCATCGTTCCTGTAAAGTCGTCTGCAACGGTAATCACCGAATAGTTCTTTATCTGCTCTGCCGGGTCGATGGCCAGAGCATCCGTCATTGCTTCAAAAGCATATCTGGCACCTAAACTGGTCCAATGGTGGTCGCTCTTGTAGTAAATATATTCTTCTTTATGGGCTTTCAGCGCGTCGGTTACGTTCACAAAAGTTAAGGAAATATCCGCAATCTTCTTTATAAGAGCCAGATCTTCGGACTGATTCCGGACGGGCGCGTTTGCCGGCATGAGCTGGTCGCAGACGGAAATCGCATTCGGAACGACAGCCATCACCATATTCAGCTCCGGATAAGTGTTGGCAAAAAGACTGATGGCAGCCAGATTTTTGCTAAAAGAAGGTTCTAAAGGGGTAGTTGCGTCCTCAATCAGATATCCGTTTTTCCCCAGATAAACACCATTCGAAGTCTGTCGGCCCAACAGGCGGTCGGCTCCCAGCTTTAACTGAATCCAGTTATCACGGAGAGGGAACTGATCCGCAACAAAACTGTCACACTGGGTCATGAACTTTCCGCTCATCAGATTATCCACTGTCAGTTTCGGAGCCTGAGCCAGCATACGGTTTTCTGTTTCACTGAAGGTTTTATTATGCATGAGAATAAGACATGCATCTGCGATGACAATCACAATTGCAAAAATCAGCAGGACATATTTGAATATTCTGTTTTGTGAAGCAATTCTTTCTTTCAAATCCTTCTCCGTAAGCTCTTAGCGTTTTTCCTTCTCTTTATCAGAAGCGGAAGTATAGGAACGGGTTATAAGTTGCATTCACCAGATAAGCGATGGACATAATGAAAATCGCAGCGTATACAACGACGCCGATAATCTGGTAGCCAATTCCTTCCCTGGAAGCGACTTTGGTAAATAGTTTGGTAACTACCGGAGTGGAACAGATTCCGCAGATTACCAGCAGGATGATGTTGTTTCTTAGGTAGAATAGGGTTGTGGCATCCATGAAAGCATTTCCTGTGAAGCCAAACATGGACAGGAAGTTTCCTCCCAGGCTGGACAGGTCGGTGGACGTAAAAATCAGCCAACCGAAAATAAAAATGAGAATGGTGTAAATATGCTGGATTACTTTTGGCAGCTTGGCCAGCCCTTTTCCCCAGACATATTTTTCTAACAATAACAGGATTCCATAGTACAGACCCCACAAAATAAAGCACCAGGCAGCACCATGCCAGAAGCCGGTGAGGAGCCATACGATCATGATGTTTCGGATATGCTTTAACGGACCTACACGGTTTCCTCCTAACGGAATATAAACATATTCCCGGAACCAGGTTCCTAAAGAAATGTGCCATCTGCGCCAGAATTCCGTAGCACTTCTGGAGATATATGGATAATCAAAGTTCTGGACAAATTCGAAGCCTAACATCTTTCCCAGACCGATGGCCATGTCGGAATAACTGGAAAAGTCAAAGTAAATCTGGAAGGTATAGGCGATAATACCGATCCAAGTGGAAAGAACCGCCCGGTCCGGTGAAGTGGCAAATATGGTATCAAACAGCATTCCCACATTGTTTGCAAGAAGAACCTTTTTTGCCATTCCAATAATGAACCAGACGGCGCCTTCCGAAATTTTATTCAGGGAAAGTTCCCGGTCTTTCAGCTGGGTTTCGATATCGGCATAGCGGACGATCGGTCCGGCTATTAACTGCGGGAACATGGAAATGTAGGCACCGAAATTGATGATGTTCTTCTGTACCGGAACATTTCCTTTATAAACATCGATGACATAAGATAAGGTCTGGAACGTATAGAAGGAAATACCAACCGGCAGAGCGATGTTTCTCATGGTGAGAGAAGTATGGAACAGGGCATTGATATTTTCTATTGCAAAGCCGTAGTACTTGAAAAAGCAAAGAAGACCCAAGTTGACGATAATATTGAAAATAAAAGCGGTTATCTTCAGGTTCTTTTTGTTTTCTTCGATGTAGTAGGCGATACTGCGGGCGGAAAGGTAATTAAAAACAATGCTGAACATCATCAGCAGAATATAAACCGGCTCACCCCATGCATAAAAGATGAGGCTCATGATCAGCAATATTAAATTTTTACATTTCTTCGGTACGGCATAATAGAGAATCAGCGTTACCGGAAGAAATATACAGAGGAAAAATAAACTGCTGAATATCATCCTTCGTTCCCCGCAAGAGCTGCCCGAAAAGCAGCATCTGTTTTTTCAGCATCCGCACTGACTACAAATAAAATGTAACTGTCCTGATGGTCTAGTATATAGTTCTGGCAAAGAGCATACTGTTCCGGAGCATAACCCTTAAACGTATTCTCTTTGGTCTGTTGTCTGGTTTTAATAAGTTCTATCAGGCTTTCTGCCTGCTCGGCAGATTTGGTCTTTACAAGAAGTACTTCGTCTGCGTCCATGTTTGAGTTTGGTGCATAAAGCAGAACCCCGTCATATTCTTCTGCGTTCTGGCCGTAATATTTTTTAAAGAATCGGGACGTGCTTTCGGACATGCCCTCTGATTTTATGGTAGCGGCAACTTTTGTTTTTACGGTGTGGAAAGGCACCTTGCTTTCCGGCTTCTGAAGAAAGACAAAGCAGATAATGGCACCGATCAAAGCTGCCACCAGAAGGACTCTTATGATGATAAATATAATATTTTTTGCCTTCATCTCATTTTCGTGTCGGGCCTAAGCTCAAAATCCGCCCTCATCTAACTGGTCATTTATTATCTGTGAGATGATTTCCAATCCCCAAAGAGGATAGAATTCATCGTGGAAATGAACTCCGTCGTCATTATACATTTCCGGATGAGAATCGCACAAGGTCTGAATGTCAACGTAATGGATTCCATGAGTTTCACAATACTGTTTAATAAGAACATTCCATGCCGGAATTTCTGCCCATACCGGAGATCTTGCATACTCCGAAGGCAGACACGGAGGAATGGAATTAATATATACGTCAATGCCGGGAACCAGTTCCCGGGTTTTATCAACAAATCCCTGAAGATCCCGGATGTATTGCTCCACACCAAACTGGCCGTAAAGACCCAGGTCGTTAATTCCGTAGGTATATAGGACAATGTTGGGATTCAGCGCCTGAAGCAGTTCATAGTTTTCCGGAATATTGTAAATCGTCTTGCTGACCTGAGAAATATTATGGTTATAATCCACATATCCATATGCGGAAAACCCTACACCTCTGGAGTCACCGGAAATAACGATATTCATGTCATTAAAAGCAGACCATATCCGGGAAGGGTCCTTGCGCAATTTATCCAGAATGGATTGGCGCCGCTTCATGTAAATGGCATTTTCAATTTCTTCCGTTGGAGTAGCTTCTATCTTCTGGATATATTGTGCTCCGAAAAGGTCAATGCTGGAAATGTCCGTTCTTTTCGGCTGAATAATCAAGAATATGGCAACCGCGCAGAGTACAAGAGCGATTGCGCCGCCGGCGATCCATATGCGATTGTCCTTGGACAGCTTTCTCATACGATACCTCCGGTTTGGATAATTTCATTCAGGATGGCTTCCCCCCATAAAGGATAGAAATCCGCAGTAAAGTGGACACCGTCTTCGCGGTACATTTCCTGATGTTCGTTTGCAATCTGCTCGTTATCGATAAATCCATAACCTTTCTCTTCACAGAATTTTTTAATCGCCTTGTTTCTTTCCGGAATAATCGTAAAGCCGGACATGCTGGCAAGTCCGGCTTCGCTGGCCGGAAGAATGGAAGAGAAGAATATTTGGGCATTCGGAGCTTGTTCCTTAAGCAGGCCAAGATAATAGTCTAATGCTTCAATATAGGATTCGTCGGTATTGAAGTAAACCGGAGTTCCTAACTGTTGGGCAATTTCATTTATGCCAAAGGCTACGACGATAAATCTCGGGTTTATGGATGCTACGGCGTCAAATACTGCCGGAAGTTCCATAATGCTCCAGGAAGTACCTGCCAGAATACGGGATTCGTCCATACAGTTGTAAGAGGAAAAGCCAACGACACGGGAGTCCCCGATAATTACCGTATTGGTATCTGCCAGAGTTTGAAATATCCGGTTTGGATCTTTCATCAATTTACGGATAATTTCCTGACGCTGCAGTTGGAAAATTTCATCTTCTATAGGCGTAATAGGATTTGCTTCCATAAGTTGTATGGTCTTAATTCCATCCTGACGGATGTAAGAAATCGTCTTGTTTTGTATATTTTGATTTAGGAAAAGAATAGCCACGAAGATAAAAAATACCATGGCTATAAGAGTGGAGACGATGATGGAATTGTATTGTTTGTTTTCTTCCATCGGATGCAAAACCGAAACCGGCAGAGCCGGAAAAATCATCAATAAACTAACAATCAATTTTATAATGAATAAGGTTAAATTTCAATATTTTGCTACAATGACGGAAAAAAGTATGTTAGAATACAAAAGTTAAATAAAAAAAGCAGCTGTCTGAGGACAGGTGCAAAAATAAAAGATGCCGGCCCATCTGTCGGCATAGAAAGAAGGATATTATGGCAAAAACACCGTACTACATCACAACAGCGATTGCTTACACATCAGGCAAACCACACATCGGCAATACTTATGAAATCGTATTGGCAGATGCGATCGCACGTTTCCGTTCCATGGAAGGCTATGACGTACGTTTCCAGACCGGAACTGACGAGCATGGACAGAAAATCGAAGACAAAGCAAATGCAGCAGGAATCACTCCAAAGGCTTATGTTGACGCTATGGCAGCAGAAGTGAAACGTATTTGGGACCTGATGGATACTTCTTATGACCGTTTTATCCGTACCACGGACCCGGATCATGAACTCCAGGTTCAGAAAATGTTTAAAAAGCTCTATGAACAGGGCGATATCTATAAAGGACAGTATGATGGACTTTACTGCAAGCCTTGTGAGTCCTTCTATACCGAGAGCCAGTTAGTTGACGGAAAATGCCCGGATTGTGGAGGTGAAGTACTGCCTGCAAAAGAAGAAGCTTATTTCTTCAAAATGAGTAAATATGCAGACCGTCTCATTGAGCATATCGAGACGCATCCGGAATTCATTCAGCCGGAATCCCGTAAGAATGAGATGATGAACAACTTCCTGAAACCAGGTCTTCAGGACCTTTGCGTTTCCCGGACCTCTTTCAAATGGGGCATTCCTGTAGATTTTGATCCAGACCATGTTGTTTATGTTTGGATTGATGCTTTATCCAACTACATCACCGGTTTAGGATTTGATTTAGACGGAAATCATGGCGACCTTTACAAGAAATACTGGCCGGCAGACCTTCACCTGATCGGTAAAGATATTTTAAGATTCCATACCATTTACTGGCCGATCATGCTGATGGCTTTGGATGTTTCGCTTCCAAAACAGATTTTCGGACACCCATGGCTGCTCTTAGGCGAAGGAAAAATGAGTAAATCCAAAGGCAACGTAATGTATGCAGATGATCTGGTAAATATGTTTGGCGTAGATGCCATCCGTTACTTCGTTCTTCATGAGATGCCTTTCGAAAACGATGGAACCATCACATGGGAGCTCTTAGTAGAAAGAATTAATTCTGATTTAGCAAACACTTTAGGAAATTTGGTAAACCGTACGGTTTCCATGTCGAATAAATATTTTGGCGGTGTAGTTGAGAACAAAGGCGTAGAAGGCGATGTCGATGCAGACTTCAAAGCAGTAATTACCGGAACCCGTGACAAAGCCGTTAAGAAGATGACCGACCTCCACGTAGCAGATGCCATGACGGAAATCTGGGATCTCTTCAAGAGATGCAACAAATACATTGACGAGACGGAACCTTGGGTATTGGCAAAAGACGACGCTCAAAGCGACCGTCTGGCAACCGTTCTTTATAACCTGATTGAAGCCATTAACATTGGCGCAAGCCTGGCAGAACCGTTCATTCCTGGAACCTGCGGGAAGATTTTGGCTCAGATTGGTGCGGAGAAGAGAGACTTTGAAGATATGGACAAATTCGGTCTGTATCCATCCGGCGGCAAAGTAACCGATGCTCCGGAAATTTTATTCGCTCGTCTGAAACTGAACGAAGTACTGGAGAAAGTAGAAGCTTTACAGAACTAATATGATTTTTGATACACACGCACATTACGATGATAGCGCTTTTAATGAAGACCGGGAAGAAATTCTTTCCGGTCTTAAAAGTAATGGCGTCGGTTTTGTCGTAGATGCCGCCGCCCGTTGCAGTTCCATTCCGAAAATTATTGAGCTGACGGAAAAATATGATTTCCTTTACGGTGCGGCTGGTCTTCATCCGACGGAACTTTATAAAATGGAATGTGGTGAAGACGATTCCATTCGTGGCAATAAGGACTTTTATGCCGGCGATAAAGAATTTGAAATCGTAAAAGATGCCTTAAAGAATCCGAAAATCATTGCCGTAGGCGAAATCGGTCTGGATTACCATTATCCGGATACGGATAAGCCTTTCCAGAAAGAATGGTTTGCCCGTCAGATCAATCTGGCAAAGGACGTGAATTATCCGATTCTGGTTCATAGCCGGGACAGCGCAGCGGATACTTTGGATGTGATTCGGGCAGAATCTGCAAAAGATTGTGGCGGCGTTATCCATTGCTTCTCCTATGAACTGGAAATGGCAAAAATCTATCTGGATTTAGGATTCTATATTGGGGTAGGCGGCGTTTTAACTTACAAAAACGGCCGCAAGCTGAGACAGATTGTAGAATACATGCCGATGGATCGGGTCCTTTTGGAAACGGATTGTCCGTATCTGGCTCCAGAACCGGTGAGAGGCAGCAGAAACAATTCTGCCAACATCAAATATGTGGCAGAAAAAATCGCAGAAATCAAAGGCCTCAGCTTTGAAGAAGTTGTAGCCATTACCGAAGAAAATGCCAGGAGAATGTATCAGCTGGACTGAGATGGCAAGAAAGTACACGAAGAAAGTCTCGCAAGGCGAAAAGCAAAGCGAGGTGTGCAAGGGAAATGTCGTGAGACGGAAAAAGAAAAAATGGAAAATTTAGGAAACCCGAATAAAACTTTAGAACTGATAAAAAGTCATGATTTTTCTATCCAAAAAAAATACGGACAGAACTTCCTGATTGATGCCAACGTGCTCTCTTCCATCGTCAGCGCAGCAGGAATTACCAAGGACGACATCGTTCTGGAAATCGGCCCCGGTCTGGGAGCTCTTACCGAGCATCTGCTCCAAGCGGCGAAACATGTAATTGCGGTAGAAGTAGATAAGATGCTGATTCCGATTTTAAAGGAAAATTTTAAGGATTATGAGAATTTCACGCTAATCAACGATGATATTTTGAAGGTGGATATGGAAGAACTGATTTCCTCTGTCCGAAAAGAAAAACTGTCGGAAGATGAGGGGTCAAACACCGGTGCAGTAAAGGTTGTTGCGAACTTGCCGTATTACATTACCACTCCGATTGTTATGGAACTTCTGGAAAAGCAGCATAATATTGAAAGTATTACGGTCATGATCCAGAAGGAAGTTGCACAGAGAATGCAGGAGGGTCCGGGAAGCAAGGCCTATGGGGCTTTAAGTCTGGCGGTACAGTTTTATTCCCGGCCGGAAGTGGTGATGATCGTTTCGAAAAACTGCTTCATTCCAAAGCCGGATGTAGATTCTGCAGTTATCAAGCTGGATATTTTCAAAGAAGGGGAGCGGCCGGTAAAAGTGAAGGATGCAGAGCGCATGTTTCATATTATCCGTGGGGCGTTCAATCAGAGAAGAAAAACTTTAGTGAATGCTTTGGGAAATGCACAGAACCTGAACTGTTCGAAAGAACAGGTGGCAGCAGCTCTTGTTAAAATGGGAAAAAGTGAAACTATCCGTGGCGAGGCGCTGTCTTTATACGATTTCGCTGCGTTATCAGATATATTAGAGTAATAATGAATATGACGAGGCTGATCCACTGGGATGTGGAAAATGGGCCCCAGATTCCACGCTGAACATCTCCGCGGAGGAATTCATCAAAAAAACGGATAATGGGATAAACGAGAAGATACGTTGATGTAACAGAAAAAGTATCTTCTTTTTTTAAGTAAATAAGTAAAAGAACGATAAAAAGAATCAGCTCTAACAAGGCTTCTAAAAGTTGAACCGGAAAGCGGGGAAAATTTACCAGATCGTCGTTTACTCCAGGAGTTACGAAGGAAGCGTTGTAATGAATGGCCAAAGGTCCATGATATTCGATTCCGTAACAACAGCCGGAAAGGGCACAGCCGATGCGGCCAAAGAAATGGAACAGGGGACAGGTTAGCACGATAATGTTGAAATAGGGACGAATCGGAAGAGGGATTCTTCTACAGTAGATATACATGAACAGAAGCCCCATTAATAGCCCACCATAGAAAACCATACCGGAAGCTGCGATGCCTAAAGAGGAAACAAAATCATTGAAACTTTTCAGCGTAGGGCCGATTTCTTTTATGTATTCCGGAAGGCCGACCAGGAAAAAGAGCAAGTGGCCGCCAACAAATAAGCCTGCTGCACTGCAGGCATAAAGCCCGATAAAGCGTGATCTTGTAACGTTGCGGTTCTTGCTCAGGATACACACAACGATAACGGACGCGGCGAAGCCTAAAAGGCCGCATAACAGATAAAAAGTGACTTCATTCTGTAAAAATTCAAACATAGAAAGCTTTTCCGGACCTGACGGTCCATGGTGGTTCACGAATAAAAGAAAGCGGGGAGCTTAAAAGCTCCCCAGAACTTTTCCCCTCTTTAATAAAAAATGCCGGAATTAACCGCACCAACAAAAACAATGGAAGTGAGGATGGTCAAAATGGCACTGACGATCAATCCGATAAGAGCAAGAATCCGACCGGTTTTTCCCATTTTGTTGGCAGGATTTTCTTTTTTTGCTTTTCCTCCGACAATCAGGCCGATAATGCAAATGATGATGCTGACGAATCCAAGAGGTCCCCAAAATGCTGTCCAAAAAGAACCTAATCCCGCAATTCCTAAAACAAGAGTCCAGATGGATTTCTTAAGCGGTACCGGCTCCGGAGTTTGTTGCTGGGCGGCCATCTGTGGAACATATTCCTGAGCTTGTGGAGTAACGGCTTTTACTGTCGGCTCTGCGTTTGGAAGAGGATCGGACGAAACCGTTTCCATGACAGGGACAGCAACAGGGGCTCCGCAGTTTCCGCAGAATTTTGCGTTTTCTACTAATTCAGCACCACAGTTTGCACATTTCATATTTTGCCTCCATTTATACAAATCATTTATAACTTATCCTGTAAAAATTATTGCCTTATAATACCACAATCATGTTATAATTTGCAATAATGGAGGGCGTGATGAATACAGTTCGATTATCTGCTGAAGATGAGAATTTAACTGCTGCAGGCCGGGTTTTGAAAGAAGGCGGTATCGTAGCTTTCCCTACGGACACGGTCTATGGATTAGGAGCCATTTATCGTGATGAGAAAGCAGTTGCTAAAATTTTCGAAGCGAAAGGCCGTGATGAAGGGAAGCCTTTGAGTATCCTGGTCAGCAATATTGATCAGGTTCATCTGCTGGCAGATTTTGGCTCTGGAGAAATGTATGAAAAAGCGCTTCGGCTCATGAAAAAATACTGGCCAGGCGCGCTGACGTTGATTTTTAAAAAGAAGCCGGGTATTCCGGATAATGTAACGGCTGGTGGAGAAACCATTGGCATCCGTATGCCGGATCTGGAAGTGACCTTGAAGATTATCGAAGCAGCGGGGCTTCCATTGGCGGCACCGAGTGCCAATACTTCTGGAAAACGTAGCTCTGTAACTGCCGAGGAGGTAGCGGAAGACCTGAATGGAAAAATAGATATGATCCTTGATGGCGGAGCGTGCAAAGTAGGGCTTGCATCCACCGTTGTGGACATGACAGGGGAATATCCGAAGATAATAAGAGAAGGGGTTATTACACAGGAAATGATTGATGAAGCGTGACATTTTAAACGCTGGTCGATAAAATCACAAAGAAGGTACTACATGTACGATCAATGGGGGATTTGTACACATGGCGAGATTTAATCGGATTATTTTTTTGGATGAGGACAATACAAGACTCAGCCCGTTAGCGTCGGTATTGTTTAAGAAGAAAGTAAGAGCGGCATCTATCGATGGACTGAATATTGCATCCAGAGGAAATGTGGTTCTTTTTCCGGAACCAGTAAACCAAAAAGTTGTGGAAATCGCGAAAAAGAATGATGCAGAGCTGTCCTCATATGCAGCATTAGCGTTGACGGAAGAAGATTTTTCAGACAAAACATTAATACTGGCAATGGATAACGGAAGCAAATCTGTGGCCTATGCCCGTTTCTCTTCTGCCATAAATGTTTATACGCTGAAAGAGTATCTGGGAAGCAGCGGAGATTTAAAGCTCCCGTTGGGTGGAACCATGGAAGAATATGAAACCATTGTGGAAATATTAAAGGGTCTTCTGGACAATCTGGTTATGAAATTTGCGGAAGAATGATCTTTCGCCAGAGCGGAGGATCGCATAAAGCAGATGCTGAGTTCCGAACAGAAGCTGGTGAAATAGGGATGCGAAATTCCGAACAGAAGGCTGACGTAATTAGGATGCGGAGCCTGAAAAAAATAAAAAATCGCAAAAGCAGAATAAACATATATCGGGAGGATGAAAATGATAGCGATTGGTAGCGACCATGCCGGATTCGAGATGAAAGAGGCATTAAAGAAACATTTGGAAGAAAAAGGATATGAAGTGAAGGATTTTGGTACAGATTCGGATCAGTCCTGTGATTATCCGGAATTTGCAAAGGCGGTTTCTCATTGTGTAGCAGATGGAACAGCAGAAAAAGGAGTTCTGATCTGTGGAACAGGTATCGGTATGAGCATGGCGGCAAACAAAGTAAAAGGAATCCGTGCAGCTGTTGTTGGGGATGTATTTTCTGCACAGGCTACTCGCGAGCATAACGATGCAAACATTATCTGCATGGGCGCTCGTGTCATCGATCTGGAAAAAGCAACGGAATTTCTGGATATCTTTGTGAGCACCGACTTTTCATACGGCGAAAATCATATCCGGCGTATTGGAAAACTGGAAGACTGATGCCATCGGTGGAATGGAAAAAACTGTTTTCCTGAAAGAAATAAAATATGATTGAAAAAAGGTAAAACGCGGCGGGACAGCCCGATCATGGGATATATTGAAAAAATGAAAGGAGTATATCGTGAGTAATAAAAGAGAAAATTATATTTCCTGGGATGAATATTTTATGGGGGTGGCTTTCTTAGCTGCCCAGCGTTCGAAAGATCCGTCCACTCAGGTTGGCGCATGCATCGTCAGCCAGGATAACAAGATTCTGTCCATTGGATACAACGGGTTACCGAGAGGCTGCTCGGATGATGAGTTTCCATGGGAAAAAACTGACGAGACTCCAGATCATAGCAAATATTTTTATACAACCCACAGCGAGCTGAATGCGATTCTGAATTACCGCGGCGGTTCTTTGGAAGGCTCGAAACTGTATGTGACGCTGTTCCCATGTAATGAATGTGCGAAGGCTGTTATTCAGGCTGGCATTAAAGAAATAATCTATGGTGATGACAAATATGCAGATACTCCGGGTGTTATCGCATCCAAGCGAATGTTGGATGCTGCTGGAGTCAACTATCACCCATACGACTACAGCGGAAAGAAAATCGAGCTGAATCTGTAAAAAGAGATAGCTGGGAAAATCCTGTGATGCAGGACAAAATTTATATAAGGATACCCCTGAAAACGAGAAATTCAGTTTTCAGGGGTATTTAAGATTCGCAGAAAATATGTCTTGGGTTTTCGTAAAAAAGCAAATTCTGGATGTAAAGCTTTTAAGATTACCACCCCCAAAAGCAAATTCTGGATGTAAAGCTTTTGCAGTTTATCTAAAAATGCGCGAAAATTGCGTTTGAGAGCATTGCCATGCGCGAAAATTGCGTTTGAGAGCACTAAGCGGTCAAAAACATTGGAAAAGGGTCACTGAAAATGAAAAAACGCGCATTTTTTCACCATTTATGGGTCGAAGCAGTCCTGAACGAGATTATCCGTTTCATTTTCTTAACAGCGCTTTAACCGTGTTAAATCGCTGATTTCGGTATTTATCATATTTCGCAAATTCTGCTCTTTGGCCAAGGGTCTTTCTTACAATTTTGAAAAAGGCATCTAAGGAATTCAGATTGCGAATATCTTCGGCAGTTGCGCTGATAAGATGATAGCCGGAAAGACTAAGTGCAGTTTGTCTTCTTTTATCATATGCATGCTGCTCGGGCGATAGATGGGTCAAGTTGCTGTCATATTCCAGAACTACTTTCTGATTTTGCCATACCATGTCACCACGACAACTTTCACATGCTAAAAGATTCGCGGCTTTCAAATTAAGCGGTATAATCGCATTCAATTCTGGAATTCGAAGAGAATATCCACCTAGTGAGAACGGTAATATGCCAAGGACCGCAAGCTTTGACTCCATTGGAGAATTCGAATTATCAAGAGCGTATCGAAGTGCGTGCAAACTTTCTTTAATTCCATGCATGTTGTTTGCTGTAATCAGATATTCCGATATTTTTGAAATGCTTGAGATTTTTTTGCGAGAAGATTGCTTGAATTTCGCTGTAGGGTCCAGGTAATAAGTGGCGGAAAGATTGCAGGCAAGTTCTGCTAAACTTGCAAGGGGTAAATCCTTGGAGGCTTTCAGGAATGTATACTCGGGACTTGCAAGTAATATATCAAACGGGAAGGCTGACAAGCTGATTTTATAAAAACTATTGGGAGGAATACTGGTTTGCCGGACATAATAGTAATTGCGTCGAAGATGCTTATTAGTGGTGGTTTTTGCTCCTATCAGACTTATGGGATGCGGTAAACCAAGAAGCGTCCCGATACTGCCGACATCGTATTCGTTTACGAGAAATTTATTGTTTAAGGAAATCTCTTTCATTTTCTGCATATGTTTTTCCAGACGAAAACCGTCGTAGTGGAGCCAAAAATAAAGAGATGAAGGATATGTGATCATGACAGAAGGCCTCATAAGTTTCTCCTTTCAAAGAAAATGAAAATCGTGAAATGTGGATAGAATACCTCAGATAGCAGATAAAAAGGATGACCAGAATGCGCGTAAATAGAAAATGAAAATTGATGAAAAGAGTGCCCGTGAAAGGATTTAGGGTAAGTAGAGCATAAGACCCTTGTTTTTTCATAGTAGCACATAGAAAATTTGGCTTCAACGTAAACAAAAATTTCTTACTGAAAAAGTGTTTTCTGGAAAAGACTTTGCAGATACTTTTTAAACGCGAGATTTTCATGTTTCTCACAAAAAGCTTTGCAGATTTTTGTTGGACGAAAAAAGCGCGAAAATTGCGTTTGAGAGCATTGCCATGCGCGAAAATTGCGTTTGAGAGCACTAAGAGGCCAAAAACATTGGAAAAGGGTCACTGAAAATGAAAAAACGCGCAGAAAATATGTCTTGGAAGCTAATATTGGTGGGAATATAGGATTAAAGAAGGGGAAACAACATCGGATTAATCAATTTCGTAGCCGTTTTCTGATAAAATGGTGAGCGCATGTTCGAATTGCTCTGCTTTTACCAGAATATAGTCCGTATTGAAGGTAGAGATGGCAAAAATGCCGATATTATTTTCTGCCAGAATGCCGGTAATTTTTGAAAGGATGCCGACAAGGGAGAAAGCCAGAACTCCCTGAATACGGAAGGCTTTCCATCCGTCTTCCCGGGCAATCCGACCACTGGCAAGATGTTCTGTCTCGCCAAGAGTTGTGCTGGCAAGATGTTCCGTCTCGCCAAGAGTTGTGCTGGATTCCGCATCCATTTTTATCGGTGCATCTTTTGTCGGGCAGACAAAAGAGATTTCTTCATCTGTTTTTCCGATAAAGAAAAAATCACAATCCAAGTTCAGGTCTTTTATGGAAGCGACTTTACAGACCGTAAAGTCATAGTCTAATTTTATCAGATTCATAACTCATCTTATATTTGTGCAGCAGCAGTCCTTTATTTTCGAATTTGTATCAGAATTCTGTTTTCGAGAGACCTTTAATTTCCAAATTCTTTCAGGCTGCCGTCCTTCATCACATAGATTACCGTGATTTTATTCGGGCAGGCTTTCACATAGTTTTCCGCATATTCCGGACCGGTAACGAACAACGTTGTGGATAAGATGTCCGCCATTGCAGAGTCCGTGTAGACAACTGTTACAGAAGCAACATCCGATTCCACCGGATAACCGGTTTTTGGGTTTAGAATGTGGTGATACCATTTTCCTGCTTCCTCAAAATAGCGTTGGTAAATGCCGGAGGTTACAACCGATTCTCCGGAAACTTCCACCGTGGAAACATATTCTTCACTGCCTTTTTCCGGTTTGGAAATACCAATCTGAAACTTCGAGCCGTCTGGCTTCCTTCCAATGGTTACAACATTGCCACCTAAATTCAGAAGGGCCGATGCTACGCCCGCTTCTACAAGCTTTTCTTTTAATTTCTGGCCAATATAACCCTTTGCCATGCCTCCTAAGTCGATGGACAAAAAAGCATCATCACTGGTGACAAATCCTCCCGGATTGGATTCTTCTGCATCCAATACAAAGATTCCTTCCAGATGAATCTTTTCGTATCCCGTATGGCTCAGGGTCTCTTTCAGCAAAGTATCTTTCGGTACATGCGGAGTTTCTCCCGTGAAATCCCAAAGGTCGGAAACCTCTCCCAGCGTAAAATCAAAGGCCCCAACCGATTCTTCCGCGGCATCATTAGCCATGGTCAGAGCCAGGAACAGGTCCTTGCCGGCCATAAACTCTTCTCCCTTATGAATTGCCTCATTTAAAGCGTAAAGTTCGCTGTCCGTATTGGTTCTGGAAAAAATCCGTTCCAGATCCGTCAGATAAGAAAGGGCATCATTTACAGCGCCTTCATCCTTTTCATCATAGTAAGTAATGGTTACTACCGTATCGCAGGCGAAGGTCGTTACCGTCTTCTGGAAAGATTTGCCACAGCCATTGAAAAAGAGCAGGGAAAACAGAACCAGCAACGCTAGTAGAAATGCCGAAAAATCTTTGATTTTATAACGATTTTTTTCAGTTTTCACGTCGGGTAATCCTTGTCAACTGATACCGATAATGCTAAAATAAACGACAAATATCGTATACTGACGGATTATAGCCTTTATGCCCATAATCTGTCTGTAAATCAAAAGCGATTGTATCATAAAGAAAGGAAAAGGAAAAGTGAAAGCAAAATACTTAAAAAGCATTCACGTACCGCACTATAAGCGCACAGCTGGTGATATCCCTAATCGAATGGATTTGCCTAAGTCTGTTACAATTCCTATGTCCATGCATATAGGTGCACCTTGTACGCCAGTAGTAAAAGTTGGAGATCATGTTGCTATCGGACAAATCATCGGGGATTCGACAGCATTTGTTTCCGCTCCAATTCATGCATCCGTTTCTGGTAAAGTAAAAGCTGTTGACACCGTACTTCTGTCAAGCGGTGCCCTTACGACAGCAGTTACCATCGAAAGCGATGGATTGGGTGAAGTATACAGCGAGGTTAAACCTCCTGTAGTAACTGATTTTGATTCCTTCATTGAAGCGGTTCGTGCCAGCGGCTGTGTAGGTTTGGGTGGTGCAGGCTTCCCAACAGCAGCAAAACTGAAAGTTGACCCAGAGAAAGTTGACTATATTCTTGTAAATGGTGCTGAGTGTGAACCTTATATCACTGCAGACACCCATACCATGGTAGACAGAACCGACCGCCTTGGAAAAGCTCTGGATACGTTACATTGGTTCTATCCAAGTGCAAAGATCATTATTGGTATCGAAGACAACAAAAAGTATGCCATCGAATCCATGAAAGAGCTTACTGCAGATATGCCGAGCATTAGTGTTCAGTCTCTTCCAGCTTCTTACCCACAGGGCGGTGAGAAAGTTCTTATTTATAATTTAACCCACCGTGTAGTTCCGGCAGGCAAACTTCCAATCGATGTTGGCTGTATCGTAATTAATGCAACCACCTTATCTTTCATTGGAAAATACCTGATGACCGGTCTCCCTCTGG
Organism: Lachnospiraceae bacterium; assembly: GCA_045600845.1. GTDB lineage: Bacteria > Bacillota > Clostridia > Lachnospirales > Lachnospiraceae > RGIG5612. The sequence goes on from JAZRYR010000030.1 coordinate 21,592, forward strand.
TAACCAAATGTGTAACTATTGATGGTGGCGCTATTCGTTTACCTCAGAACCTGATCGTTCCGATCGGAACCAGCATGATGGATGTAGCAGAAGCATGTAACGGCCTGAAGGGAGATCCTTTCAAGGTTCTTTACGGCGGACCTATGATGGGTATTTCTGTTCCGGATCTGGAGCAGCCGATCTTAAAGAGCACCAACGCAGTTCTGTTCCTGACAGAAAAAGAAGCAAAGATTACCAAGCCTTCCGCTTGTATCCACTGTGGACGTTGCGTTGACGCTTGCCCATTAAATCTGGAGCCTACCGCTTTAGAGCATGCCTGCATCGCAAAAGATGTTGAGGAATTAAATAAACTCAACATCATGCTTTGTATGGAATGTGGTTCTTGTGCATTTGTTTGCCCTGCTAAGAGAAACCTGGTTGAAAGCCATAAACTGGCAAAATCATTGGTAAAGGAGGCACAGGCTAAATGAATCGTTTAACTGTTTCTGTATCGCCTCATATCCGCTCAGAAAATACCACTCAGAAGATTATGCTGGACGTAATCATCGCCCTTATGCCGGCGTTGATCGTTTCCATCATTTTATACGGATTCCGTTCCCTTCTTCTGACCGTGATTTCTGTAGCCACCTGTGTTTTAGGCGAATTGATTTTTGAAAAACTTCTTCATCGTGAAGTTACCATCATGGATTTATCTGCTGTTGTTACCGGTATTCTGGTAGCCTTCAACGTTCCGGTGGATATGCCGATCTGGATGTTGATTGTTGGCGCAATTGCAGCCATTATCCTTGGTAAGATGATTTTTGGTGGATTAGGATGCAACTTCATGAACCCGGCTTTAGTTGGCCGTATCGTAATGATGTTCTCATTCACTACAGCAATGACTACCTACAGCGTTCCTGCAGGTACGGTAGATGCTTTAACATCTGCAACTCCTCTTGCTGTAATGGGCAACTTAGACTGGAGTAATTTTAAAGATTTAGTATTAGGTATCCACGGTGGTGTTATCGGCGAGACCTGCTGCGTAGCATTATTAGCCGGTGGTATTTACCTGATTATCCGTAAAGTTATCAAACCTATTATTCCTCTTTGCTACATCGGATCTTTGATGCTGTTCACATGGGTCTTTGGTGGTCCACAGCCGATCCTTTCCGTATTCGCTGGCGGCGTATTCTTAGGCGCATTCTTCATGGCTACGGATTATGTAACCAGCCCGATTACAAATTGGGGCAAAGTAGTTTTCGGATGTTTCATCGGTTTCATTACCGCTGTCATCCGTGTATTTGGTAACTATACAGAGGGCGTAACCTTCGCTATCATCCTTGCCAATATTCTGGTTCCGTATATTAATGACCTGACCAGAAGAAAACCTATTGGCGCAATCGTAGAGAAAAAAGGAAAGAAGGTGAAAGCAAATGACTGATGAAAAGAAGAAAAGCGGCATGTTTCAGGACATGATTAAGCCAGTTCTGGTTCTTTTGATTATTGCAGCTGTAGTTGCAGCGTTACTTGCTTTCGTCCACAACATTACAGAACCTATCATTGCAGAAAACAACCGTATTGCAGCGGAGCTGGCTCGTCAGGCAGTTCTCCCGGAAGCAGATGGTTTCACAGAAATCACCTATGATGGAGAGGAGCTTAATATTACCAGCGCATATAAAGCAGACAATGGCTGCGGATATGTTTTCACTTCTGCAAATAAGGGCTATGGCGGAGACGTTGTTGTAACAATCGGTCTTAATTCTGACGGAACGATCGTTGGAATTAAGGCAGACGTTTCTACCGAAACTTCCGGTGTTGGCTCTAAAGCCGGCGATGAAAAATACCTTTCCAACTACATGGGTATTTCCGGAGGCACTGATGGCATTGATACTATTTCCGGCGCTACATACTCTAGCACGGCTGTTAAAACAGGCGTTGCTTCAGTACTTGAAGCCTTTGAAGCATTAAGGTAAAGGGGGCTAAAAGATGAAAAAGAGTAAATGGCAAATTTTTACAAATGGTATATTTAAAGAGAACCCGGTTCTGATCCTCTTATTGGGATGCTGCTCCGTTCTGGCGATTTCCGTAACTGTTCAGGGTGCGCTGGGTATGGGTGCTGCTTTAACCTTCGTACTGGTAGGATCAAACGTAGTAATCTCCCTTTTAAGAAAAATTATTCCGGACAAAGTCCGTATCCCATGTTTCATCGTTGTTATTGCAACCTTCGTAACATTGGTTGAAATGATCACCGAAGCTTTCCTGCCGGATCTTTACAGCTCCTTAGGTATCTTCCTTGCACTGATCGTTGTTAACTGTATCGTATTAGGCCGTGCCGAAATGTTTGCATCCAAGAACTCCGTAGGCGATAGTTTCTTAGATGGTCTGGGTATGGGAATTGGTTACACCGTAGTTATTTGCGCTATCGCTGTTGTACGTGAGCTTTTTGCTTCCGGTACGATTTACGGCCTGCGCATTATCCCAGAGGGATATCAGATCGGTATCATCGGCCAGACTCCTGGCGGATTCTTACTGTTCGGTGTTGCTATGGCAGTTTTGATTTATGCATTAGGCAAAAAAGGCAAGAAATTTGATCCTAGAATTGGTTGTGATGGCGCATGCGGTAACTGCAACTTAGGCTGTGAAAACCGTATTCAGGATATCAAAAAAGAAGAGGAAACGGAGGTGGAGAAATAAATGACAGGCGCAACAAAACTTTTATTAATTGCATTCTCCATGATCTTCACCGAGAACTATGTATTGGTACAGTTCATTGCTATCTGTCCATTCCTTGGTGTATCAAAGAAACTAGATTCCAGTGTTGGTATGTCCGGCGCAGTTATTTTCGTTATGACCCTGGCATCCGCAGTAACCTGGTTAATTTACAACTTCATAATGGTTCCGTTACACATCGAATATCTTTCAACCATTATCTTTATCCTTGTCATTGCGGCATTGGTACAGTTCGTTGAAATTGTTCTGAAGAAGTTCCTGAAACCACTATATAACTCGTTAGGCATATATCTGCCTCTGATCACTACAAACTGTGCAGTATTAGCAGTTACTCTGCTGAACATTACCAACACTTACAACTTCTTAGAGTCTGTCATCGACGGCTTAACTGCAGGTGTAGGTTTCGGTCTTGCTATGATTCTGTTCTGTGGTGTTCGTAAAGCATTAGAGAGAGCAAAACCTCCAAAATGCTTCTCAGGTCTGCCTATCACTCTGGTTGCAGCAGCTTTAACCAGTATGACATTTATGGGCTTCACCGGCATTGCCGATGCATTATTCAAATAAGGAGGAAAAGCGATGAATCCAATTGTAACAGCGGTTCTTATCTTAGCAGCCATTGGCGCAGTAGCAGCTATCCTTCTGGTATTAGCATCGAAATTCCTTGCAGTTCCGGTTGATGAGAGCTTTACAAAAGTCCGGGAATGTCTCCCTGGCGCGAACTGCGGTGGATGTGGTTATCCAGGATGCGATGGATATGCTCAGGCTATCGTGGATGGAAAAGAAACGGAAATTAACAAATGTGCTGCCGGTGGCGCTACGTCCCTGGAAGCACTGGCTAAGGTTACCGGTCGTGAAGCTGTAGCAGCAGAACCTAAGATTGCAGTTGTTTGCTGTCTTGGAAATAACGACACAACCTTAAAGAAAGAACACTATGTAGGACAGACTTCCTGTAAAGCAGCGAAGCTGTTATTCTCCGGTGATGGAGCTTGCTCTTTCGGCTGTCTCGGCTATGGCGATTGTGCAGTAGCTTGTCCGGAACAGGCAATCAATATTATTAACGGTCTGGCACATGTTAACGACATCCGTTGCCAGGGCTGCGGCGCTTGTGCAAGAGCATGCCCACAGCATGTTATCCGTATTTTACCTGCTTCCAAGAAGATTGTTGTAAAATGTAAGAACAACGAAAAGGGTATTCATGTAACTAAGATCTGTAAGGCTGGATGTGTTGGCTGCGGTTTATGCACCAGAAAATGTCCAGAAGAAGCAATCACCTTAGTAAACAATCTGGCAACAATTAATCCGGATAAATGTACCGATTGCGGCACATGTAAAGAGGTTTGCCCAAGAAAGTGCATTCTGTAAGGGTTGTGTTGTGAAAAAGTATATCTTACGTTACAAAAAAGATATTCTTATTATAGGCTTAATTTTAGTATTCACGCTTCTTTCTTTTGTGGCCTTAAAGGCCACAAGGGAAAGAGGCGCTTTTGCCGAAGTTTCCATTGATGGAAAAACAGTAGCGGTTTATAGCTTAAGCGAAGACCGGGAAGAAACCTTCCAATCATCGGATGGTTCTTTTAATACCGTTTGTATTGAAAAAGGCAAAGTGTATGTGAAAGAAGCAGACTGCAAAGACGACCTGTGCATGAAGCAGGGTAAGAAATCCGATATCGGAGAAACGATTGTATGTCTGCCTCATAAATTCGTTGTAACCGTAACAGGAGGTCAGAAATGAGTACGAAAAAACTGGCTATTCTGGCAACTTGTACGGTTTTAGCTTTAGGCCTTTCCTATGTGGAAAGCCTGATTCCTTTCTTTGGGGGAGTTCCGGGCATGAAAGTGGGACTCCCGAATCTTGTAATTTTCTTTTTACTTTATAAAATGTCATGGAAAGAGGCGGCAGTCGTATCTGCCTTGCGCATGGTACTAACCTTCTTCCTTTTTGGCAATTTGATCAGTTTTCTTTATTCTGCAGCTGGCGGCTTTATCAGCATTTTTTTAATGACCATCCTAAGCCGTAAAACGAAATTATCCAAAGCAACGGTCAGCATCGTAGGAGCTGTCAGCCACAATGTCGGACAGATTCTCATTGCCATGTTGCTCCTGGATGCATGGCAGATCGTTTATTATCTTCCGGTGCTGGTGGTGTTCGCAGTTTTTTCCGGACTGGCCATCGGCATTATTTCCAGTATACTGATTAAACGCATTAAAATCTGAGTACAAAAAATTTTCACAAATTTCGAATATGATATTTGTGTATTGTACAGAAAAAAATACAATTTATTGTATTCCTTTCTGTACAATGATATAATTACACTTGCGAAGAATTGGTTTAGCGTTATGCGGAAACCAATCGTAGAATAGTTACGGAGGCTGATATGGCTCAGGAAACATTACAGAAAATAAAAGACGCAGAAACAAAATCCAAAGAGATTATGAAAAATGCAGAAGCGGAAAAAGAGGACATTATTCGTAAAGCCTACCGGGATGCAGAATTACTTATGGAATCTGCAGTAACCGAAGCGGAAAAAATCGCGAAAGCAGCAGTAGAAGAGGTAGAGAAGACCAAAGATGGTGTTTTCGCTGTTGCGAACCAAAGAGCGGATAGTGTCATTGAACAATATAAGCAAAAAGCAGAAAGCAAAAAGAATGAAGCGATTCAGATGGTAATTTCTGAAATTGCCTGATTGTTACCGGAGGTATAAATAATGGCTATACTTGCCATGAAACGCGTCAGCATATACGGACTGAAAGCCGACAGCAAACCGATTCTGGAAAAAATCCAGAGAGCCGGAGTTGTGGAAATTCAGGACTTTGTAGAAGAAGATGAGGTATTTAAAAAAGTAAAAATGCCGATTTCTGCTTCCGAGTTCGAGCGGAATATCCGTGATGCTGAAGCTGCGCTGGAAATCTTAAATACATATAAAGAAGAAAAAAGCGGCCTTCTTTCTTCCTTTAAAGGCAGAGATGTCATTGAAGAGGAAGACTACGATACGTTCTATAAAAAACTGGCGGGAGCGAAGAAATTCGTAAACCGAATTCTGGAACTGTCGCGGGATATTAATGAGAAAAATGGCGAAATCTTAAGAGCATCCCAGCAGCTGGAAATGCTGGTCCCATGGGAGTCCTTTGATATTGCCTTAGATGCTACAGGCACGGAAAAAACTGCAATTTTTATTGGCGCTCTTCCGGGAGAACAGAGTCAGGAGACCATTGCTGCAGGCTTTGCAGAAGACCTTCTGGTTGATGTGGAAATCATCAGCAAGGACAAAAACCAGACTTGTATTATGGCTGTTTCCTTAAAGGAAGATAAGGAAAAAGTATCTTCCGCTTTACGGGCGATGGGCTTTGCTTATCCGGCCCTGATAGTTCCTTATACGCCGACGGAATATAAGGAGCAGCTCCTGAAAGAAATTGAACGTTACAAAGAAGACATCGTGAAAGAGGAAGAGGAGATTATCTCTTATAATGATAAACGTCCGGAAATTAAGTTCATGGCCGATTATCAGTCCATAAGAGCGGAGAAATACGAAGTGGCCAGTGCCCTTCCACAGTCGGATCATACGTTTATTCTTTCCGGATATATTCCGGAAATCAATGTAAAGGATCTGGAACAGACGCTGGAACCTTATTCCGTAATTATAGAAACAGAGGATGTAGGGGAAAAAGAGGACACACCAGTTGCTTTAAAGAATAATGCCTTCTCCTCATCCGTTCAGGGCGTAGTAGAAAGTTACGCGCTTCCGGCCAAGGGAGAAATCGACCCGTCCTTCTTGATTTCCCTGTTCTATTTTGTGTTTTTCGGATTTATGTTGTCCGATGCGGCAATTGGAATTCTGATTTTCGTTGGAGCAGGCATTCTTCTTTTGAAGAATAAAAACATGGAGCATGGCCTGAAGAATAACGTCAAGTTGTTCATGTGTGGCGGACTTAGCGCCATCTTCTTCGGTGTTTTATTCGGAAGCTACTTTGGAGACTTTTTACAGACTGTCTCGTCCTATTTCTTCGGAAAGCCGCTGGTAATTAAACCGTTATGGCTGGATATGGCAACCCATCCGATGACGGCACTTACTCTGGCATTGGTCATGGGTATTATCCATATCTTTACCGGTCTTGGTGCCAACGGTTATCAGCTCCTGAAGAGGAAAAAGGTGGCAGATTTCATATTTGATGTTGTTGTCTGGTATGTGGTAATCGGAGGTCTTCTTGTGAAGTGTCTTTCCATGCAGATGATCATGGATATTTTAGCAGGCGGCGCAACTCCTCCATTTTCCGCAGAAGTCGGCAACATCGGCTTGTATGCAACTGCCGTAGGAGCCGTGGTCATTCTCTTCATGGGAGGCCGGAGCTCGAAAAACTGGGGCAAGAGGCTTTTGAAAGGAGCCTATGCTCTTTATGGAATCACGGGATACCTGTCCGATGTTTTGTCTTATTCCAGACTGTTAGCGTTGGGCCTTGCAACGGGTGTTATTTCTTCCGTTGCCAACATGATCGGAACCATGTTCGGAAAAGGATTCGCCGGAATCGTTATTTTCATACTGGTATTCCTGATCATCAACGCAGTGAACATTGGTATTAATACGCTTGGTGCATACGTGCATACCAACCGTTTACAATACGTGGAATTCTTTGGACGGTTCTATGAAGGCGGTGGAAGACCGTTTGAACCGTATAGCATAAAAACGAAATATTATAAATTTAAGGAGAAATAAAAATGATTGAATTCTTACACGCAAACATGGGTACTGTATTGTCCTTATTGGGTGCAGCTTTGGCAGCCAGCCTTGCTGGTGTAGGTTCTGCAAGAGGCGTAGGCCTCGCAGGCGAAGCCGCAGCCGGAGTAGTTGGAGAAGATCCTACGAAGTTTGGTAAAGTAATGGTACTTCAGCTCCTTCCTGGTACACAGGGTATTTACGGATTGATCATCGCATTCATTACCTTATCCCAAACCGGTATTTTAGGTGGAGATGCCAACATTTCAATTGCAAAAGGTCTTATCTACCTTTGCGCATGTCTTCCTATTGCTATTGCAGGCTATTTCTCAGCAATTTCCCAGGGAAAAGCTGCCGCAGCATCTATCGGCGTTGTTGCAAAGAAACCGGATCAGTTTGGTAAAGCTATGATCTTCCCTATCATGGTTGAAACTTACGCCATCTTAGCATTACTGGTATCTATTCTTGCAATCAACGGTGCAGCGAACGTTGCATTCTAATTAAGGAGTATTGTTCCATGAGTGGACTTGAGAAAATATTAGAACAAATAAATAGAGAAGCCACCGATACTGCTAAGGAAACGATTCGCTCTGCCAATAATGAAGCCGAAAAGTTTCTGAAAAAGGCTGAGGAAGATGCGGAAGCAAAACGTGTGGAGATTGCAGCCCAATCGAAACTGGATGTTGCTTCTACTGCAAAGCAGATTCAATCTGTTGCAGCTCAGATGGAAAAGAAAAAAATTCTTGTTGCAAAACAGGAAATTATTGACAGTATTTTAGATTCCACCCTGGAATATCTGGAAAACCTGGACACTGCGGAATATTTTGCAATTATCGATAAAATGATTGAAAAGTACGCAGGAACAGATGCAGGAATCATTCAGTTTAATGCGAAGGATCTTGCAAGAATTCCGGAGGGAACCGTCCATCTGGCAAAGCAGAAGAATTTAACGTTGTCGAAAGAGGCCGTGGATATTTCCGGTGGTTTTATTCTGGGATATGGAAACATTGACGAGAATTGTTCTTTCGATGGACTCCTTCTGGCAAAGAGAGAGTCTTTACAAGATAAAATCGGGCAAATACTGTTCAGCTGATTTTCATGATTAATAAAAGAAAGGAGCGAGGTTTATGGGCGAAAAACTGTTACCAGAAGGATTGTTTGCTTCACAGGTCGCACAGATCCGCGCAAAAGAGAGTAGGCTGCTCAGTGATAATGACCTTCAAAAATTAATGCAGTGTGAGTCTTATGAAGACTGTCTCCGTCTCTTGAGAGACCGGGGATGGGGCTCCGGCGATGACTTAACTGCAGAAAACCTTTTACGGACCGAACGGGAAAATTTATGGAAATCCATGCGTGGAATGTGCAATGAGCAGGAAATGCATACCTTTGATATTTTCCGTTTGCCAAAGGATTATCATAATTTTAAGGCCGCAATTAAAGAAGCATATGTGCAGAAAAAGGTTCCGAATATTTATTTAGAAGGAGGAACTCTTCCAATTGAAAAAATAAAAGCCGCTGCAGCAAGTGGAGAGTTCTCAGGATTTTCCTCCCAGATTTCCAACGCGGCATCTCAGGCCAGGGAAGTTTTATTCCATACGGGAGATTCCCAGATGTGCGATGTCATCTTGGACCGTGCAGCTTTGCTTGCAATGAAGCAGGCCGCAAAAGATTCGGACAACAAGCTTTTAGAAGAATATGCGGAATTAAAATGTGTAGCAGCAAATATAAATATAGCGATCAGAGCTTGTAAAGCGAAAAAGAATATGGATTTCCTGCAAAAGGCTTTTGCAGAATGCGATAGTATTTCTGTTTCGGGGCTTATGGCGGCTGCAACGGAAGGCATCGATGCCATTTATGCGTATCTGGAAAAATCTTCTTATGCAGATGCTTTAGAGGCAATCAAGGAGAGCCCGGCAGCTTTTGACCGTTGGTGTGATAATCGCATCATCACCATGATCCGGCCACAGAAGTATAATCCATTCACTATTTCGCCGTTAGCAGCCTATGTAGTAGCGAAAGAGAATGAAATTAAATCCGTTAAGATTATTCTTTCCGGAAAAATAAATCAGTTACCGGAGGAAAAGGTAAAAGAAAGGTTGAGGGAATCATATGTATAGAATAGGTGTTCTCGGAGATTTGGACTCCATCTACGGATTTGCGACCCTGGGCCTTGAAGTATGGCCGGTAGCAGACGCGGAAGAAGGGAAACGGACCTTGAAAGAAATGGTCGGTACCGGATTCGGCGTGATATATATTACCGAAAGCCTTTACGAAGAGATGAGGGAGGAAGTTGCGAAAGAAAAAGAGCATCATCTTCCAGCCATTATTCCGATTCCGGGAATCCGAGGAAACACGGGACGGGGTATGATGGATGTAAAGCGGCTGGTAGAACAGGCAGTCGGTTCGGATATTATTTTTAATGATTAGAAAAGCACAAGTATTAAGAAAGGCTTGGTACATAAATTATGAGCATAGGTACAATTAAAAAAGTGGCTGGACCATTGGTTGTAGCGAAGGGCATGAGAGATGCCAATATGTTCGACGTTGTCCGTGTAAGTAATCAACGACTGATCGGTGAGATCATTGAGATTCACGGCGACGAAGCTTCCATTCAGGTTTATGAGGAAACCTCTGGTTTAGGACCGGGAGAACCGGTAGAATCCACCGGAGCTCCTTTGAGCGTAGACTTAGGACCTGGATTGATCGGAAGTATTTTTGACGGTATTCAAAGACCGCTGGTTAAGATCAAAGAATTAACAGGAAACAGCCTGACAAAGGGTGTAGAAGTACCGGCTCTGGACAGAGAGAAGAAATGGACTTTTGTCCCTACCGTAGCTGTTGGTGATGAAGTCGAAAGCGGCGACATTATCGGAACAGTAAAAGAAACGCCGGTCGTTGAGCAGAGGATCATGGTTCCAAACGGTGTAAAGGGAAAAATCGTTCATATTGAAGGCGGCGAATTTACATTGGAAGAAACCGTAGCTGTCATTGAAGACGCAAAGGGAAAACAGAACGAAGTATCTCTGCTTCAGAAATGGCCGGTTCGTGTAGGCCGTCCTTATAAAAAGAAACTGTCTCCGGATATTCCTTTGGTAACCGGTCAGCGTGTAATCGATACGTTATTCCCGATTGCAAAAGGAGGTACGGCGGCGATTCCTGGGCCTTTCGGCTCCGGTAAGACCGTAACCCAGCATCAGCTGGCAAAATGGTCTGAGGCAGATATCGTTGTTTATATCGGTTGCGGTGAGCGTGGAAACGAAATGACCGACGTTCTGAATGAGTTCCCGGAATTAAAAGACCCGAAGAGCGGATATTCCTTAATGGAACGGACGGTCTTAATTGCAAATACATCGGATATGCCGGTTGCAGCCCGTGAAGCTTCCATTTACGTAGGCATTACCATTGCGGAATACTTCCGTGACATGGGATATTCCGTAGCTTTGATGGCAGACTCCACCTCCAGATGGGCTGAGGCGCTTCGTGAAATGTCCGGTCGTCTGGAAGAAATGCCTGGTGAAGAAGGTTACCCGGCTTACTTAGGAAGCCGTCTGGCTCAGTTCTATGAGAGAGCCGGCCGAGTTATTTCCAATGGATTAAATCCTAGAGAAGGAGCTCTTTCCGTAATCGGAGCAGTTTCTCCTCCTGGTGGTGATATTTCCGAACCAGTTGCTCAGGCAACCCTTCGTATTGTTAAGGTGTTCTGGGGATTGGATGCCAATCTGGCTTACCAGAGACACTTCCCGGCAATCAACTGGCTGACCAGTTATTCCTTATATGCAACCGATATGAGTAAATGGTTTGATGAGACGGTAGAAGGCAACTGGACCGAATGCAGAGCCCGCTTCATGCAGATCTTAAGTGATGAGGCAGCCCTTCAGGAAATCGTACAGTTAGTCGGCATGGATGCGCTTTCTTCTGCAGACCGTTTGAAGATGGAAGCAGCTCTTTCTATCCGTGAGGACTTCCTCCATCAGGATTCCTTCCATGAAGTAGATACCTACACGCCTCTTATTAAACAGTATCGCATGATGCAGCTGATTTTAGCATACTATGATCTGTCTTTAGAGGCTTTGAACTCCGGCGTGGAAATGAACAATCTGGTGAACATGCAGGTAAGAGAAAAAATCGGCCGTTACAAATATACGACCATGGATCGTGTGGAAGATGCTTATCAGAACATTTTAGATGAGCTGAAACATGAAATTGAGAATTTAAAGGTTAAGGAGGACTAATTATGCCAAAAGAGTATAGAACAATTCAGGAAATCGCCGGTCCTCTGATGCTGGTTCAGGGTGTTGAAAACGTAGCCTACAACGAAATGGGCGAGATTGAACTGGCTAGTGGCGAAAAGAGAAGATGTAAAGTTCTGGAAATAGATGAAACCAATGCTCTGGTACAGCTGTTCGAAAGTTCTACCGGTATCAACCCTCAGGACAGTAAAGTCCGTTTCCTGGGAAGAGCTATGGAGCTTGGTGTTTCCGAAGACATGCTGGGAAGAGTATTTAACGGCTTAGGCCGCCCGATCGATGATGGTCCGGAAATTCTCCCGGAAAAGAGAATGGACATCAACGGTCTTCCGATGAACCCGGCAGCCAGAAGATACCCTCAGGAGTTTATCCAGACAGGTGTTTCTGCCATTGACGGACTGAATACTCTGGTTCGTGGACAGAAGCTTCCGATCTTTTCCATGAGTGGTCTTCCTCATGCAGAATTAGCAGCTCAGATTGCCCGTCAGGCAAAGGTTCGTGGAACCGATGAGCAGTTCGCGGTAGTATTCGCTGCCATGGGTATTACCTTCGAGGAAGCGGACTTCTTCACAAAATCCTTTACAGAAACCGGAGCTATCGACCGTACGGTTATGTTCATCAACCTGGCAAACGATCCGGCAGTAGAACGTCTGGCTACTCCTCGTATGGCTCTTACGGCAGCAGAGTATTTGGCATTCGAAAAAGAAATGCACGTACTGGTAATTTTGACAGATATTACCAACTACGCTGATTCCCTGCGTGAGGTCAGCGCAGCGAAGAAAGAAGTTCCGGGACGCCGTGGCTATCCAGGCTACATGTATACCGACTTAGCTACCATGTATGAAAGAGCTGGCCGTCAGGAAGGTAAGAACGGTTCCATCACCATGATTCCGATTCTGACCATGCCGGAAGATGATAAGACCCATCCAATCCCGGACCTTACCGGTTACATTACCGAGGGCCAGATTATCTTAAGCCGTGAATTATATCGTCAGGGCATTATGCCGCCAATTGATGTTCTTCCGTCTCTTTCCCGTCTGAAAGATAAAGGAATCGGCGAAGGAAGAACCAGAGCAGACCATGCCAACACCATGAATCAGTTGTTCGCCGCGTATTCCCGTGGAAAGGAAGCGAAGGAACTGATGGTTGTATTAGGTGAGGCGGCATTAAGCGACATGGATAAGATTTACGCGAAGTTCTCTGACGAGTTTGAGAAACTTTATGTTTCCCAGGGCTTTGATACCAACCGTGATATCGAAGAAACCTTAGAGCTTGGCTGGGATCTGTTAAGAATCCTTCCAAGAAGCGAACTGAAACGTATTAAAGACGAATTCCTGGATGAATACTACGAGAAATAAAAGTGTCTGATAAATCGGATGCCCTGAGGGCAGATGAAAAACGGACATTAAGCTCAAGAAATTAATTGAGGAAAATCAATGGCACAAAAGAAACAGATTAACCCGACCCGTATGGAGCTGACGAAGCAGAAGAAAAAGTTGGCTACTGCAGTCCGGGGGCATAAATTGTTAAAAGATAAACGAGATGAACTGATGCGTCAGTTCCTGATTCTCATCCGCGAAAACAAAGAGCTTCGTGAGAAAGTAGAAAAAGGTATCGCAGCAGCCAATAAAGATTTTGTTCTGGCAAAAGCAGGTATGGAAGATGAAGAAGTAAATGCCGCCTTCATCGCTCCGGCCCAGAGCGTTGCTTTGAATGTTCATTTCAAGAACGTTATGAGTGTTGATTTACCGGTTTTTGAAAGCAAGACAAGAACAGCAGATGAAAATGATATCTATTCCTACGGATATGCATTTACCTCCAGTGATCTGGATGGTGCAGTCGCGTCCATTTCCAGCGTGTTTACGGACATGCTTCGTCTGGCGGAAGTTGAAAAAAGCTGCCAGCTCATGGCACGGGAAATTGAAAACACAAGACGCCGAGTAAATGCTTTGGAGCATGTCATCATTCCTACCGCTCAGGAGAACATCAAATACATCCAGATGAAGTTGGACGAGAATGAACGAAGCACCCAGATCCGATTAATGAAAGTTAAGGATATGATGTTAGAGGATGCTCACCATTACAAAGAAAAAGCAGAAGCGAAATTTAAAGAAGCTCAGTAATTTTACTATTTTACTATTGGAAAAGACTTACCCGGCCGTAGCTAAGACTTGCAACGGTCGGTTTTTTCTTATATATTAGTTAGTTGGAGAGGAAGCAGAATTTCTTGAAAAAAATAGCAGTTACAGGACCAATCGGATATGAAACAGCGAAGGCTGTCTATGAGGAAAATAAGGCCGCTCTGGACCTTAGATTTCCGAGGTTCTGGTTGGAAAAATTTCTGGAAATGGAGACGGAAACAGAAATTCCGAATTGCAGAAAGAATCTGGAAACGGAAGGCCGGACCGTGATCGAAATAACGGAGGGAGGGCTTTTCGGAGCTTTATGGCAGGCCTGCGAAGCGGAACGGGAAGCGAAAAAAGCTTCCGGTTGCGAAGTGTTAATTGAGAAAATTCCAGTTCTCCAGGAGACCGTAGAAATCTGCGAGTTGTATGATGTGAACCCTTATGAATCATCCTCCAAAGGAACTTTCCTGATTGTGGACGAAGAAGAAAAAATCAGAAGTTCCAAGGAACAACTGACCATCATCGGAACCATGCAAAAAAGTAAAGACCGGGTTGTTGTCATGAAGGATAAGGAAACAAAACGATTTTTAACACCACCGGAACGCCAGGCGAAGGATCTGGCAAATCGGTAAGAAATAGAGTATCCGCCTTAGGGATATATTACAGAAAGAAAAGGAGACAGCAATGAAAGAAGAATTATTAAGATTAATTCAGAACAATTCAAGAATCGAACTGAAGGACTTAGCAGTAATGTTAGGTGCGGAGGAAGCGGCTGTCGCCAACATGCTCCAGGATCTGGAGCAGGACGGAACAATCTGTGGTTATTATACACTGATTAACTGGGACAATACGGACGAAGAAAAAGTTGACGCGCTGATAGAAGTAAATGTTACTACGGGCCGTGAAATGGGATTCGATGCCATCGCAGAACGTATCTATAAATTTGATGAAGTAAAATCCTGCTATCTGATTTCCGGACGCTACGATTTCCTGATAATTTTAGAGGGGAAGACCATGCGTCAGGTTGCTAATTTCGTATCCAGTAAGCTGAGCCCGGTTGAATTCGTGAGCGGTACCGCTACCCACTTCATTATGAAAAGATACAAAGACTATGGCGCAGTACTGGGCCAGGTAAAAAAAGATGAAAGAGAGAAGATGACATTTTGAGAGATCCTATATCCAAAACAGCCAGAGAAATGCAACCATCGGGAATCCGTAAATTTTTCGATGTAGTTGCAGAAATGCCCGATGCAATCTCCTTAGGCGTAGGCGAACCGGATTTCGACACGCCATGGCATATCCGTGAAGCAGGAATTTACTCTCTGGAAAAAGGCCGGACATTCTATACCTCCAATGCCGGTCTTATGGAATTACGACAGGAGGTTTCCAACTATTACGTTCGAAAACATAATTTGACATATGATGCCAAAAGCGAAGTATTAATTACGGTCGGCGGCAGTGAAGCTATCGACATGGCCTTAAGAGCCATGTGTGATCCAGGGGATGAAGTAATCATACCAGAGCCTTGCTACGTAAGTTACGTACCATGTGCAAAACTGGCAGATGCGGTTCCGGTAACCATTCCGCTGCAGGAGAAAAACGAATTCCGACTGACTCCGGAAGAATTTCTGGGAGCCATTACCGAAAAAACGAAAGTGTTGATTTTAGCTTTTCCAAACAACCCGACGGGCGCAGTTATGGAAAGAGAAGATCTGGAAAAAATCGCAAAAATCTGTGTGGAGAAAGATATTTTCGTTATCAGCGATGAAATCTATGGGGAGCTTACCTATACCGGAAAGACTCATGTAACCATCGCATCCTTAGATGGTATGAAGGAACGGACCGTAGTCATTAACGGTTTCTCCAAAGCCTATGCCATGACTGGCTGGCGATTAGGTTTCGTGACCGGGCCGGCAGAAATTATAGGTCAGATTACAAAGCTGCATCAGTTTGCCATCATGTGCGCACCGACCACATCCCAGTACGCTGGTATTGAAGCTCTGCGCAATGGTGATGAAGATATTGCAAGAATGAAGGAAAGCTACAACCAGAGAAGAAGATTCCTGGTAAAAACTCTGCGGGATATGGGTCTTCCGTGTTTTGAGCCTTATGGCGCCTTTTATGTCTTTCCGAGCATTAAACATCTGGGCATGACCAGTGATGAGTTTGCAACGAAGCTGCTGGAACAAGAAAAATTAGCCGTTGTTCCAGGTACTGCTTTCGGTGATTGCGGAGAAGGCTTCCTTCGAATCAGTTATGCATATTCCATGAATGAATTAAAAGAAGCGTTAAGCAGGATCGCTCATTTTATTAATAATCTGCAAACGGGGCACGAGGCAAAGGTGTCGCCAACAAAACATTGTAATAATTTTATAGGTCATAGATCAGAGGAGGTATTATGAACTGTTATACAATTTCAAACGGAGCCGGACTGGAAGTTAAGGTTCTGGACAGAGGATGTATCATCCGCGACATTACCATCGATGGAAGAAGCATCGTTGCAACTCATGAAACTTTAGAGGAATATGAGAAAAACTTCGGATTCTACGGCGCGTTTGTAGGCCGTTTCGGAAACAGAATTCTGAATGCAGAATTTGAATTAAACGGAAAGAAATACAAACTTCCGGAAAATGATCATGGAAATCACCTTCATGGCGTTCTTTGCAAAACCGAGTTTGAATTAAAAGAGCAGACGGATAACAAGCTGGTATTTACCTACCACAGCCCAGACGGAGAAGAAGGCTATCCTGGAAATGTAGATTTCACAGCAACTTATCTTCTGGAAGGCGATACTCTGACCACTCTTTATGAAGCAGTTTCCGATCAGGACACCATCCTGAACCTGACCAATCATACCTACTGGAAGCTGGGCGAGGATCAGACCCTTCAGCTGAATGCAGATAGATATTTAGAGGGTGACGAGAAGACTTGTCCAACAGGTAAAGTATTAAGCGTAGATGGAACCGTTTATGATTTCCGTCAGGCGAAGAAGATTGATAACAAAGATCCAGAACTGTCTATGTATCATTGCTTCGATAACTGCATCGTATTCGAAGACAATGCAGCTGCTCCACAGGCAACCGTTGTTTCGGAAGAAAACAAACTGCAGATGGAACTGACCACCAACCAGATTGCCATCCAGGTATTTTCCGGAAATCCAAACGGCTTGGCATTAGAGCCGGAAGCCTATCCATGTGCTCCGAACTTCCCAGAGTTCCCATCAACGGTTGTAAAAGCTGGCGAAAAATACGAGTATAAGACGAGCTATAAATTTACCAGACTGTAAGTTTTTGAAGAATCAGGCGTTTGAAGAATCGAGCTTTTTGAAAGATTGTAATTTTTAAAGAATCCGGATGTTTGTCCGGATTCTTTTGATGAAAATGCACTTCTGTAGCATGTTTTATGCGCGTTTTTTCACTTTCAGTGACCTATTTTCGATAATTTTGGCTATATAGTACTCTCAAACTCGATTTTCGCGCATGACAGTGCGCTGAAAACGTGATTTCGCGCATTTTTAGCGAGATTTCAATTTCATTCCAAAGACTTCGCCAAGCACGGCCTCGTAGGCGTCCATGGTCGCAGTCTTTTTAATTTTCTTGAAGACCTTGTCCTGTTCTGCAAAGTTGTAGCTGTAAAAACTCCAGACTTCTTTTAATTTCATGAGCACATGATGGGCCCCGGATTTGTTATGATACATATACAGCTCGCGAAGGTCCTTTTCAAAATCCATAAGGCGAGACCGTTTGGAAACATTGGAGGAAATTCCCTTTATTTCCTCTGGAAGAAATGGATTCATTAATAGGCCACGTCCGATCATCACCGAAGGAAGCTTTGGAAAATCTTTCGCGATACGCGCATAGTCGGATAATGTCTGAATGTTGCCGTTATAACATAAGGCGTGACGACTGCTTTCATAAGCATAGCGGAAAGCTTCCATGTTTGGAAGTCCGCCGTAGAAAGCATCACGAATGCGGGGATGGATAATCAGTTCATCTACAGGATATTTCTCATAAATGGAAAGGATATGCTCCCATTCCGAAGCATCATGCATTCCGATTCTGGTTTTCAAGGAAATGGGAATCGGTGATTGTTCATAGATTTCGCCGAGGAAACGATCCAGATCATCTGGTACGGAAAGAAAACCGGACCCTCTTTTACGGGAAGAGACGGTCGCCGAAGGACAGCCTAAATTCAGGTTAATTTTATCGTATCCGTATTCTTTGTGAATGATATTTGCTACCGAAAGAAAATCATCGGTATGATTGGAAAGTACCTGGACTACGGTGTCCATTCCTGCGTTGTTTTCTGGGCACACATCATTTTTCTCTTTCTGACCCAGTTTCATGCCGGTTACAAAAGGAGTGTAGTAGGTATCGATTCCGCGAAAGTTGCGGTTATAGGCGTTCCGGAAAATAAAGCCGGTCACACCTTCCATAGGAGCCATGTATATTTTCATAAATCACCAAATTTTGTTGAAGTTTTAGTTGCAGAAGGCTGCACGAATCTGTGGGATTCGATTCGCACCCAATCACCAGTCTACGTATAAATCCACGGTTCCATAAGCGCAACCCGTGTCATACACCTTTCCCCAGCCGGCCGAGGTTTCCACAATCTCGCCGTAGTCTAAAAAATCATAATCTGCAGCAACGCAAATATATCCATCTTCATCGCGAATGGTTCCGTCGAACGCTACATGTCTTCCGGGAATATCCAGGGACTCGCCGGGAAGAACATTCTGACTGTAGTAGGTTTCCTTGTGATCATTATAGTAAAGGGCGCCACGCTCCACCGTCAGCGGATCTTCTACATAATCGCTCATGCTGAGATCAATTTCCTCCTGGGTCGGAGGAGGCGGAATGTGTGGAAAATATTCAATGACCTGTTTTTTGTATGGTTCAATACCACAGGTAATATGTTTGCGGGTATCCCGGTATGGAAGGAGTACCAGACAGGTGCACAAAAGCGCCGCAAGTATTAAAGATAAGACGACTGTAACTTTTTTCATATACACCATTATATTATAAGTCTGTGAGAAAAGCTTGTTTTTTTATATTTATATTATTAAAATCAAAGAAGCGTTCCTGCCTGGTATAGAAAAATATATAAGAAATAAGTTTTTTCAGAAAGAGAAGAATCAAACAATGTCTCGCGAAAAAGAAACCGGTCATGGGAATAATTTAAGATTAAGGGAAAAGTTATGATAAAAGCAGAGCATAAAAAAGATTTAATGTTACTTTTTGATCTGGATGGAACTCTTTGGAATTCCGGACAGGAGGTTGCAGACTCCTGGAACATCGTTTTAAAAGAAGTATATCCGGAATATCCAAAACTTACCGCAGCCGATATTACGGCAGTTATGGGAAAGACCATGGAGGAAATCCGTCTGACCGTGATTCCGGATGTGGAGGAAGAATTTGGAAAAATGGTCTTCAAAAAATGCGAAGAATTTGAAGTAGAATATATTGCAAGGCATGGTGGAAAATTGTTTCCGGAAGTCATGGAAACTTTCCAAAAACTCCGTGATGACGGCTATGACATGGCAGTTGTCAGCAATTGCCAGACCGGATATATTAATGCATTTTTTGTATCAATGAAAACCGGGGACTTTTTCTGTGATATGGAAGAATGGGGAAATACAGGTCTGACAAAAGATAAAAACATCCAATTGGTTATGGAAAGAAATGGATATAAAAAGGCGGTTTATATCGGCGATACCGAAAAAGACGAAGCCGCAGCGAACGGTGCAGGCATTCCATTTATTCATGCATCCTATGGTTTTGGAAAGGCGCAGTCGCCGGAAGCTATTCTGAAAGAGTTCAAGGAACTTCCGGAAGTTGTTAGACAGTTTGAATAAAATTGTTGTTTGAATCCGAGAGGCTTTTCAATATATAATCAAATAGGTAATGGTGGGATTGATGTGTGGACTTTTGTGTATAAGGAAAAACACTAATCGGATATAAAGGATTATTATAGAAGGCCGGGTCAATCGGCATAGACGAAGGGCATATCATGAAAATTATAGGCGTATCTTAAGGATCCAAGAACGGCAATAATGATACCATCTGCCGTATCGCATTGGAAGAAGCTCAAAAGCAAGGTGCAGAAGTTGAATTCATTCACCTGCTGGACTGGAACATCGAACATTGTACCGGTTGTTGTGCTTGCTCTGTAGGTCTTGTAACCGGAAAAGGAAATATCTGCACAAGAAAAGATGACTTTGCAGAATTCTGGAACAACCATGTTCTGGCTGCAGACGGCATTCTTTTTGTAGATCCGATTTTCGAATCCGGATGCTCTGGATTATTCAAGACCATCAAGGATCGTGTAGGACCGGGACATGATCTGGCGATGAATATCGTTGGTGACAAAATCAGCAAAGAAGCAGGTGGATCTGGCATTGATCCGAGATTTTTGATTCCAAAAGTTACTTCTTATATTGCAATCGGTGGCTCCGATTGGGGAGAGAGCAGAAGCAGACCATGCCATGGCTTCTATGAGCCCGGCTTGGAAGGTTATTGATAACGAAAGATTCCAGTGGTGCAAAGGTATCCTGATGCAGGAAGATAAATTAGAGCGTACTCGTGAAATTTCCCGTAATCTGGTTGAGGCGGCAAAAGATATTGAGAATGCAAAATGGGCTGGAAAGCCAGGCGTATGTCCACACTACCAGGGCAACGAATTCTACATCTATCCGGGAACGAAGGATGTTGTATGTGACCTTTGCGGATTACACGGAACCTTAGTAGAAGAAAACGGTGCATTTAAGTTTGTATTTGATCCTGCAGATGAGCATAAAGCACATGACACCGTATCCGGAAAATTCCTGCATGTAGATGACATTCAGCAGAATGAAGGAGAACTGGCAGACTTAAGAACCAATCCGGACTTCATTGCATTGAAGAAGAAATACACGGATATGTTCCCGCCAACACCGGCACCGGGAAAATAAAAACGGCAAAAACAATGAAAAAAGCAGAAAGAGGGGAAGCCCTAACAGTCTGCTTGCATAACAAGAGGCAGTCCATTATAATGGAGGCCAATGGAGACGTATCGAAGTGGTCATAACGGGGCGCACTCGAAATGCGTTTGCCCTCCGGGGCACGAGGGTTCGAATCCCTCCGTCTCCGTCACGAAAAAGGAAGGTGCCGGTGGCACCTTCCTTTTTTCGCAAATAAGTTCCAATATTGGCAGGACTCTTTATGAGAATAGCATGGTATTGCATAATTATTTCATTAAATTTGAAGTTGTGGAAATATCCCAGTTTGTCAGGCGAATGGAATAATTAAAATCTTAATGACAAAATCTTTGCCAGTTTCTATAATTATAAAAAAGCAAGGAGGCGAACAATGAAAAATCTTACATTGGGAAATACAGGTATCGTTACACCACAGAACGCATTCGGTGCATTGCCGATTCAGCGAGTATCTAAGGACTATGCGGTAATGCTTTTAAGGAAAGCCTATGAAAATGGCATGACGTTTTTTGACACGGCCAGAGCCTATACCGACAGTGAAGAAAAGGTGGGAGCAGCTTTTGAAGGAATGAGAGATAAGGTGTATATTGCATCGAAAACTCAGGCTAAAACACCGGAAGATTTAAAGAAGGATCTGGAAATCTCCTTGAAACTTTTGAAAACCGATTATCTCGACCTTTACCAGCTTCATTGCGTGGAGCGTTGCTACAAACCAGGCGATGGCACCAGAATGTACGAGGCAATGCTGGAAGCAAAAGAAGCCGGAAAGATTCGGCATATTGGAATCACGGCTCATAAAATTGGCATCGCAGAAGAAATCGTGGAAAGTGGATTGTATGAAACCCTGCAGTTTCCATTCTCCTATCTTGCATCCGAAAGGGATATTGCCCTTGTTAAAAAATGCGAGGAAAAGGGGATGGGCTTCATCGCAATGAAAGGACTGTCCGGAGGCCTCCTTACCAATTCAAAAGCCTGCATGGCCTTTATGCTGCAATACAACGTTCTTCCAATCTGGGGAATCCAAAGAGAAAGTGAATTGGATGAGTGGCTGTCCTTCTTCAAGGAGGAACCGGAATATACGGAAGAAATGAGTCGGATTATCGAGGCGGACCGGAAGGACCTTTTAGGTGATTTCTGCAGGGGCTGTGGATATTGCGCACCTTGTACCGTGGATATCCGGATCAGCGACTGTGCAAGAATGGCCCAGATGATCCGAAGAGCTCCAAGCCAGGGATGGCTGAGCGAGTTCTGGCAGGAAGAGATGAAAAAAACAGCAAATTGCGTAGAGTGCGGAGAATGCATGAGCAGATGCCCGTATGAATTGGATATTCCAAATCTTCTCAAGAAAAATCTGGAAGATTATAACAACATTCTTGCGGGAAAAGTAACCGTATGAAAGCATCTATTAAAGAAATATCCGAATATCATAGAAAATACATAGAAGAAAATACAAACCATTGCGACGAAATTCTGCAACCGCAAGAGGAGGCTATTCTTTCAGAGGCTTTTGAGAGGCTCGATAAAAACAATGTTGACTGCATATTACTCTATGGATCAAGGGCCGATGGCCGAAACGAAGATGGTAGTGACGTCGATGTAGTTATTGTGACCCGTGAAAATCCAAAAGACCATATTGTATTTAATAAAAATGGGTTGAGATATTCGTTTGTCCTTCTTCCACAAAGCTATTTTTCGGAAGAAAAATTCACCACGGAAGTCCGGTATTATTATGGGGCAAAGCCGATTTATGACCCACAGGGCAATGGAAGAACTGCTGCAGAAAAAATAGAGCAATTTGTAAAACATTACAACTGTTCCCTGAAACACCCGGATGAAAGTTTTAAAACAGTTGTAATGCAGTATTTAGAAAAAGCGGATGGCTGTGATCTGCAAGCTCTTATGTGTAAAAACATTTTATTATTTTCGTCTTTAGCCTATTTATCTGCTTATAATGGGTTCTTATGTTTGGGTGAGAAAAAAATAATCGATATGCTGCTTCGGGATCAACCTGCCATCGTGGAAAAATATGCACAGGCCCTGCTTCTCGATTCAAGCTACGAAATACTAACGGATTGGATAGAAACTGCTTTTCATAAACCATTGGATGTGGATTTTGAGAGTCTGGATTTTTCTCATTCCGTTAAGGCGTATGAGAAAAAGTATAAAACGGTATCCGAAAAGGATGATTCTCTGAAGGAACTTTTTTTACGTAAGAAACGGTATTTTGAATATATCGAGAAATTTAATCAGCATTATGGGATTCATAATATGGATCATGTTAAGTTTTTGTCAGAGATGCAGAAGAAGGTTCCGGAGATTTATGGATATTTGTGCAGTTTGCTTTTTTAAATTGTATTACTTTTGAGTTTATCGTATAATTTTTCGACAGGGAATACTTTTATCAAGAAAGTATGACATGGATGAAAGATAATTTATAATTCAAAAAATGGAGTGGATCTGTGAGCAATCAACCTTTGGTCAGTATTGTCATACCTTTTTTTAATACAGAAAAATATTTGAGAAGATGTTTGGACAGCGTTGTTTTACAAGACTATAAGAATCTGGAAATTCTTCTGGTAGACGATGGCTCAGGAGATACCTCTCCGGAGATTGTAAGGAATTATGCAGAACAAGATCCGAGAATCCGTTTGATAAGCGTACCTCATGGTGGCGTATCTGTTGCCAGAAATCAGGGTTTATCCCTTGCTTCCGGCGAATATGTGATGTTTGTGGATGCGGATGATTGGATTCGTCCTGGTATTATCGGACGGATGATGGAAACGATGCAAAAGACGGATGCCGACATTGTTACCTGTAATATCAAACAAAAAGCCAGACCTGAGGATGAAGATTCATTATGTGAGGAAGGATATACCCTTTGCGACAGAGAGCAATATATACGGGTGTTCTTTCGGATTGGAAGTAACGAGTACGTTCATTATCCGGTAGCGAAAATTTATAAAAAGAAGTTTCTTCCGAATCCATTATATCCACCATCCATCCGGATTGGAGAGGATGTTCTTGGAACATATCGGGCATTACGGGATGTACAGAAAATTGCCCGAATGAATGAAGTCGGTTATTATTATTTTCAATCTCCGGAAAGCGCGACTGCTTCTTTTGGAGACAAAGATTTTGATCTTTTGACGGTCTGGGATATGGTGGCCGAAGAGGCGAAGGATAAAGAACCGGATGCAGGTTATGCCGATCTCGATAATAAAAGAATAAACTTTTCTTTACTATTCCGGTTGATAACAGAGGTCCCTTCCAAAGAAAGAAAACAGAAATATGCCCAACAGGAAAAACAGTTGAGGGATAACCTGAAGCTTTATGAAAAAGAACTGTTACGGGCTCCGATTGTCCGTTCTCGGAAAATCCTGATTTTTTTATTATGTCACTTCTATCCGCTGATGTCTTTCGCAGGAAATCTGTATCAGCATCGGCATAATTAAAACGGATTTTTTATGATAGAAAAAGGAGAACCCAGAATTGAAAAAATTGACGCTGAAAGAGATTCAGCAAATAGAACTTTCCATTCTTTTGGATTTTGATAAAATTGCTCGTGCTCATGGTCTGAAATATTCCTTATTTGCAGGAACTATGTTGGGGGCGGTACGTCATAAAGGATTTATCCCATGGGATGATGATATCGATATTACTATGCCAAGACCGGATTATGAGAAGTTGATCCAACTGAACAAAGAGCCTGGATTTTGGCCGGATTATCTGAAAATGTCCTGCTTTGAAGATGGAAATCTGGATGTCCCTTTTATGAAAGTTTTTGATACAAGAACGAAAATCAAAGAAGATAATTTTAATGAGTCAAATGTAGAGTCTCTTTGGATTGATATTTTCCCAATGGATGGACTTCCGGAAAGTCTGGAGGAAAAGAAAAAGTATTATAAAAAATGCCTTTTTATTACGAAACTGAATCTGGCTGCCGCAGCGAAAACCGGTTACGGTTCAACGGGCTTGAAAATATTTTTAAAAATGATCCTGATAAAACCACTCACTGCCATTATCGGTAGAAAAAGAATCGCCGGGATGTTGAAAAACATGGCATCAAAAATACCATACGGTTCAACGCCGGAATGCGGTCTTTCCGTATGGGGGTGTGATGGACCGTATCAGGCATTAACCATTGAGGAATACGAAGACCTGATCGAAATGGAATTTGAAGGTCATAAGCTCTGTTGTACTGCTTATTGGGATAAAAATTTAAAAGGAATTTTTGGTGATTACATGCAGCTGCCACCGGAAAACGAGAGGATTTCCCATGACATGGAGGCTTATCTGAAATGAAAATAAGCGTAATCCTTCCGGTGAAAAATCCGGACCAGAAGCTTCTGAAACGAGCTCTGGACAGTGTGTTGGAACAGACCTATACGAACTATGAGATTTTGCTGGTAAATGATGGTAGTGATTCGTCTTATGTGGAGGAACTGAGAAAAACAGCAGAAGAACATTCCGCAATCCGTCTGTTGGAAATAGAGCCTTCCGGGGTGTCGGTTGCGAGAAATTTTGCAGCAATACAAGCAAAAGGGGAGCTGCTCACTTATCTGGATGGCGATGACTTTTTAAGCCCGGTATGCTTTGAAGAAGCCGTGACGCTTTTTGAAAGCATTGATGTTGATGCCGTTTGGGGCGGGACTTTATATGGAACAGAGGAAGAACTATCTCAACGAAAAATTGCCGGTAATGGAAAAAAAGCTTTTTCAGCGGAAGAATTGAAAAAAAGAACGGTTTTTCTTGATACAGAGAGAAAACATCTTTCTAAAGCAGAGTGCATTGGAGAGCCTTGCCGGTTTGAAAATGGAATTTATATCAGCCGCGGTATTGCCGGCCGGTTTATAAAAAAGGAAGTAATGGTCGAAAAAGGTATTGAATTCCCACAAGGAATCCGGTTTTATGAGGATGCTATATGGAATCTGAAAATGCTGGACTGCTTGAAAGTAGCATATGTAGATACGGAATGGTATTATTATCTGGAAAATGAAGCATCCGTTTCCAATGCATATAATCCGAATGTTGTCTTAGATATAGAAAAGCCTCTTGCGATTATCCGCCGGTTGATCGATACAGAGAACGAGGTGGAATATATCGGATACACCAGAATACTCATGGACTCTCTCCGTTATATTTCCAAATGTCTTTTAGAAAAACCAAAATGGAATGGAAATGCCAAAGAAAAAAAGAATCTGGAAAAACATCTTTACCAGGAAGAACCTTGGAAAGAAATCGGAACGGAAAAATATAAAAAATATGCGAATGCAAGAGATAACAAAAAAGCAAATTTATACCGAAAGAAATTACTATTGTTAATCTGGAAATATAGATGAAAGAAAACGAAAAAATATTGAACAAAATCGGAACGGGAAGAGTTATTCTTTTTATCCTTTTAACTATTCCGTTTTTTCAGATTGATTATCTGGTTGATACAATCAGCTGGGCAGGCAAAGCTTATACTTTATGCCAGCTTATTGCAGGTGCAGTAATCATCTTTTTATTTCTAAAAAATCGTTTTATTAAAAAAATACCACCATTTTTTGTGTTGATTTTAGCACTGTTTTTCGTAATGTTTTTAGCTTCTTTAATAAACGGAGCAGGTGAAAAACGGACTTTGGAATATATCTTTTCCACTTTGCTATTATGTGTTTTTGTCATTTATGGTATTTTTAAAGATCTGCGTAGTTTCCTGAAAGCGGAAATATTCTTTTTTGGAGCGCTGACAGTTCTCAATTTCCTTTCGGTTCTGATCTTCAGAAATGGAATGTATTTTCATGTATATACAAATTCTTGCTGGCTTTTGGGATTTAAAAGCGGACACATTATGTATCAACTTGCATTTCTGTTCTTTTTCGCAATATATTCAAGTCTGTATCTGAAAGACAGTAAAAAACGTTTTCTTCTTTTTGCAGCAGAGGCATTGGTTTTTGCTGCAACACTTTTAGTGGAAAATCGTACTGCCCTGCTTATATTACTTCCACTGATTGTTCTTTCCGCTATTCCACAACTTAGGAATTTTTCAATTTTATTTAACAGTATTACTTATGCTGCATGTGGGTTGATCATGAATATCTTGTTTGTCATTCTTAGAAAGCAGAGCTTATTCGAGTGGTTGATCGTAGATATTTTAAATAAAAGAATAGACCTCACCTACAGAACGGATGTATGGGATAGTGCTTTTCAAGCAATAAAAGAGAGCCCGGTTATTGGACATGGCTATCAGACGTTTACTTATTTGAATGTTGAAACGACTCATAATGAATTTCTGGAAATACTTTTTAAAACGGGAATTATTGGACTGATTTTTTTCCTGGCAATTCTTGTTTTCATTATATATCGTCTATTCAAGAACAGGAAGAATGAACAGATTCAGTGGACTTCGATGTTCCTGGGAGCGTTTTTCCTCATGTTTGTCATGGAACAATATGCTTTTGTTTATTTCTTCTACTTGTTCATTTTTGCTTATTATGGACAGAATCTTTCCATTATTAAGGACGAGCAGGATCGGATGTATCTGACAGAAAATCTGCAGAAAAAAGAATCCGGAAGAACGGAAAAATCTGCAAGAAACGTGCTATTTACCATGTTTGCCAGTGTGTCGGCAATTTTGATCGGCTTGATTGCTCAAAAGCTTTTCATTCAGATCCTGGGTCTGGAATATGCAGGATTAAACGGCCTTTTTAATAATGTGATCAGTCTGCTCGCTATTGCGGATCTGGGAATTGGGGAAGCAGTAGTATTTCATCTGTACCGCCCTTTGAAAGAGAATGACACGGAAACCATCCGTTCTTTGATGAGGTTTTACCGGAAGGCATTCCACATCGTGGCGCTTGTGATTGCCGTTCTTGGAGTTTGCCTGATTCCTGCCCTTCCATATATTGCAAAAACAACGGAAGTGGATATCAATACTACGCTGATCTACCTGATTTTCGTGGCAGATAGCGCTCTATCCTATTTCCTGAGTTACAAGCGGGCAATTCTTTATGCCGACCAGAAGAACTACTACATCAGCATTATTCATATGATTTATCTTGTGGGAATGAATACGGCTCAACTCCTGATGCTTTATTTTACTCATGATTATTATGCATATCTGATCTCGAAAGTCGTTTTCCGGATTTTGGAAAACATTGCCATCACGATATTGGCAAACCGAAAATATCCTTTCCTGAAAGAAAGAAATGTTATGCCGCTGGCTCCGGAGATTAAAGCAGATATCCGAAAAAAAACCGGAGCGTTGGTTTTTCATAAAATTGGCTCCTTTGTAGTCAATGGCACCGATAATATATTAATTTCAGTATTTTTCAACTTAACTACGGCGGGGCTTTATAGTAATTATTATCTGGTTATTGATGCACTGTCAAAACTTTTTACTCCTGCGGTAGCGGCATTGACCCCTAGCATAGGCAATATGTTGGTTTCAGAATCAAAGGAATATATTTTTCAGACTTTTCGACGGATACGGTTTATGAATTTTTGGATTTCTTCCTTTGTAGCCACATCCCTGCTGGTGCTGGTTCAGCCGTTTATAAGTCTGTGGTTTGGCACGGAATATTTGCTACCCTTTGGTGTAATTGCTACATTATCACTTCAGTTTTTTCAATTGCTGATGAGGGGTTCGTATAATTCCTTCCAGGATGCGGCCGGTATTTTTTATGAAAACCGTTTTGTACCTATTGCCGAGTCAGTTTTGAATATTGTAGCATCCATTGTTTTACTGAAGATATTCGGATTGGCCGGTGTTTTTGCAGGAACGATTGTCAGCTCTCTGACCCTTTGGGGATTCAGCTATCCGAAATTTATCTATTCCACTCTGTTTGATAGAAGCATAAAAAAATATGCATTGGAAACAGCAGGATACCTGGGAGTATTTGTCCTTATTTCTTCTGTGACATATGGCGTTGTAAAATTTCTGAATTCCTTATTCTCCGCAGAGGGTATCGTCCTTTTACTTATTGATGCAGTGGTCTGCTGTCTGGTCACGAATGGCCTTTTGGCTTTGATTTTTGTAAAGAGCGATTGCTTAAAATATTATGCAGGACTTGTAAAAAGAGTCTGCAAGAAAAATTAGAGGAAAGAAAAATGACCCTTTTTACTGTAGGACCTGTCCAGATGTATCCGGAAACTTTGAAAATTGAGGGAAGCCAGCTTCCGTATTTCCGCACGGAAAAATTTGGGGAGCTGATGAAAGAAAGTGCAGAATTTTTTTTGAAATCGATCAATGCTTCTTATGACACAGAATTTATCGGATTGACGTCTTCCGGAACCGGAGCGATGGATGCAACCGTTCAAAATGTTTTACAACCTGAAGACAAAGTTCTGGTAATAAATGGAGGAAGTTTTGGAAATCGGTTTGCACAGATTACAAGAAGATATGGGATTGAAACAGATACTTACGATATTCCACATCTCCATTCTTTTTCCAAGGAGAAATTTGACAAGTTTTCCGGAAAAGGATATACGGCATTACTTGTCAATGCGTGCGAGACCAGTACCGGACAAAAATATGATCTGAATTATCTGGGTGATTTTTGCAGAAAGAATGATATGATATTTATCGTAGATGCGGTCAGTGCCTATCTTGCAGATCCCTTGGATATGAAACGACAGGGAATAGATGTTCTGATTACTGCCAGCCAGAAGGCTCTTGCATTGTCTCCGGGAGTAGCTATTGTGGCAATTTCAGAGAGAGCACAAAAGCGTTGCGCAAAGGGAACCCCATCCTATTATTTTGACTTTTCATCCTATATTGAAAATCAAAAGAGGGGTCAGCCACCATTTACTTCCGCGGTGGGAACAATGATCGCATTGAACCAGAGATTAAAACAGATTATGGAAAAAGGTATAGAAAAAGAAATTGCATTGCATGCTTCCCGGGCGGAATATTTTAGAAAAAAACTAAGCAGTCTTCCTTTGAGGATTCCGGAGATTCCGCTTTCCAACTGTTGTACCCCGGTTATTTTTCCGGAGAAAAATGCGCAGAAAGTATATCATACATTGATGGAGACCTATGGACTTGTATTGACTCCTTCCGGAGGAGAATGGGAAGAAATCCAGCTTCGTGTAGGACATCTGGGTAATCTATCGGAGACGGACTATGATAATCTGTTGGAAAAACTGCAATGGATATTAGAATAATAATAGAAAGGATATAGGAACATTGAAAGCAATTTTATTGGCAGCTGGCGTAGGAACCAGAATCATAAATGATATTAATCAATTACCAAAAAGCATGGTAGACGTGGGAGGAGAGCCACTGATTGTTCATACGGTGAAGCTTCTCAAAAAAAATAACATAGATGTTGTTGTTATAACCGGTTTCAAGAATGAGATCATTGAAAAAGCATTGGATGGATATGGGGTTTCTTTTTACTATAATCCATTTTATGCGGTTACGAATAGTATCGGAAGTTTATGGTTTGCCAGAGAAGAATTCAATGAAAGCGAGATTCTTGTGGCTAACGCAGACGTGTATTATACTCAGGACCTATTAGATATTATTTTGAATGCAAAACAGGATGTTTTTCTTTTATCTGATTTTTCCAGAGCGGATGAGGGGGATTATTTCTTTTGGACAAAAGACGGATTACTTGAAAAATTCGGAAAAGAATTATCCAGAGAAGAACGGAACTGCGAGTATGTGGGTATCGGTGTCATAAAAAATGGTTGGGTAAACTTATTTAAGGATCGGCTCTGCGAGCAGATTAAATCCGAAAACTATAATCTGTGGTGGGAAAATGTGCTGTATTCCTACGTGGGGGAACGCCCTGTATATACGGTAGATTCTGAAGGCTGTTTCTGGTCAGAAGTAGATACCATTGAAGACTATAGACGAGTAATAAATTTTTGCAGTAAATAGTAGTGGTAAGATAAAAAAGGAAAGATAGAAAAGCGCCTCAAGCAGGCGCTTTTTTAAAAGATTTCCGTAATCAGTTTTACGATGTAAATGGCGATGACAACAATCATGATCGGCTTTACAAACTTTGCTCCTTTGGTTTCAAAGAGCTTTGCTCCGAGAAAGTTGCCGGCGATATTGAAGAGACCGGCAAACAGGTAAGCGGGCAGAGAAATAAGCCCGCCGCCACCAGCAATGGCATCGACAAAACCCTCCAGAAAAACCATAGGACAGATGATCAGAAATTTTAGCATTTTAATTAATATATCGAGGTCCTTTTATTAATTTGAAAAGAATAGTAGCACAACGATTCCGGACTGTCGATAGTTTTTATCATCCGTGAAAAAAAGTATATTCTATGTTTGAGAGTGTGATAAAATTATAAAAGAGAATTGCTCCATAGATGGAATAGAGGGAAAATAATATGGATGGGAATATTTTTGATTATTTAGAATGGCGCGGTGATCTGCCTTTTGAGCAGAACGAGTTGAATGCAATCGATGCTCTTATTTTTTCCTGTCTTTCTTATGTGAATTATGTACGGGCGAAAGGAAAATCTCAAAGTCTTGCAGAAGCTTATGCAATAACCCGAACGCTTCCGAAACAAGACCGGTTCTGCGGTCTGGAGCTGGTGCGGGAGGACACCTTGAAACTTGCCGAAAAGATTTCCGACTACAAGCGTTTTAAAAAAGTTCAGGTCACGGATTATATTGAATTGCATTCCGAAGAATTGGAAAAACAATTCAGCGCGATGGTCTTTCCGTTTAAGGATGATTCCATTTTTGTTGCCTTCCGCGGGACGGATAATTCTTTGGTGGGATGGAAAGAAAATCTGAATATGGCCTTTACGGATGGAACTCCGGCACAGCTGGAGGCTACGGCTTATGTGGAACAGATTGCAGAAAAATATCCGGAAAAGCAGATATATTTAGGCGGTCATTCCAAGGGCGGAAATCTGGCTGTATGGGCGGCAGTCCATGTTTCTGAAAAAATACAGAACCGGTTAAAATATGTTTTTAATAATGATGGACCGGGATTTATCCGTGATTTCAGTGGCACCAGGGAATTTCAGAATGTAGAAAATAAAATTTTATCTTTTGTTCCGGAATCTTCGATTATTGGAGTAATTATGGGAACAATCAGTTATCTGACCATTGAAAGTACCGGCGTTTCCGTGATGCAGCATCACCCATTCACCTGGAAGGTACATGGAAAACATTTTGTGTATAAAACAGAAAAAACTTTTTCCAGTGAAAAAATCAGCGAATATCTGAACAATATTATCGATACTATGAGCCCGGAGGAGCTGGAAGAATTTGTGGATCAATTGTACGATGATTTAAGGGGGAATAAAGTAGAAACGATTTCCGACCTGAAGAAAAATCTCTGGAGGAATTGCCGGGGAATCGTCCGACGGTTCAAGATATTCCGAAACAAACGGAAATAAGATATATTATTAATTGTTAGGAGGAAGGAATTATGGCACGTTTAACAGAAAAAGAAAACTATTTAAGATGCTTGGCTGGCGAAGTCCCAGAGTGGATTCCCCACATTGTATTAGCAGACAATTCCGATAGCGGAAGAATGCGTCCAAGCGCAGGCGCTTCACCATCCATTTTAAATGGCCAGTTTGATCCAAAGGGAGATCACAAGGATATTTGGGGTGTAGAATATGTTACCAGCAAAGAGGCAGCCGGCGGCATGCTTCCAAAAACTTGGGACTTTCTTTTAGATGACGTTACCAAGTGGAGAGATGTTATCAAAGCTCCGGATTTTTCCGGCGTTGACTGGGAGATGATGGCAAAGAAAGATCTTGAATTTGCAAAAATCAACCGTAACGAAACGGCATTAGAGTATGGCTGCCACAGCGGATTCTTCCTGGATCTGATGGCATTCATGGGATTTACGGAGGGCCTTTGCGCTTTATTTGATGAACCGGAAGAATGCAAAGAACTGCTTCAGTACTTAAGCGATTTCTATTATGACATTGCAGTGAAGACCATCGATTACTACAAACCGGACATCCTTCAGATGGGCGATGACAACGCAGCATGGGGAAATCCTTTCGTGTCTCTGGATATGTACCGTGAATTCTTCCTGCCTCACTATAAGAGAATGGCTTCTCTGGCAAAAGAAAGAAATATCCCTATTACCTTCCATGATTGTGGAAAATGCGAAATCTTCATGGATGACATGGTAAATGAAATTGGTGTTAACGGATGGAATCCAGCGCAGAACTGCAACGACTTAGCGGCAATCAAAGCAAAGTTCGGCAGCAAACTGGTTCTTACCGGCTGCATTAACTCTTCCCAGACTTTCATGGGCGACCTGACGGAAGATCAGATCCATGACATCGTTTGGGACGTTGCAAACAACTATGCACCAGGCGGCGGTTTCGCGTTCTTGGTAACCTTCATCATTCCGGATCCGAATGATCAGGAAGCAATCTGGAAGAGAGATATGGTAAACAAATATATCGCAGAATGTGCAGAGAGCTTTTATAAGAAATAAAACCGCTTCGAAATATATGGATTTCTTCTATATAAAAAAGAAAACTAATGTAAAATCAAATTACTATTAAGCAGATAATGCTTTGGGGCGCTCATCGTAAGGTGAGCGCTTTTTGTCGAAAAACAATAGGAGGTATGTACCATACCGGCTGATTTTTCACAAATTCATGATAAATAGTTCACCTGTTTTTCAAATTTGATTCATATTATGCAGGAAGAAACTTGATGGGAAGGACATAATCATGAAAAAAAACATTTCTCTATTTCTTACGCTTGGGCTGGCCGCAGCGCTTCTTCTTTCCGCATGTGGCAACTCTGCGGAAAATAATCTCTCAGGCAGTTCTGAAAAGTCTCCAGAAAGGCATTCTAATGCCCATATATTGGAACTGAAAGGAACTAGTGCAAGCCTTGATGGAACGGATTTACCGGAATATGACTATACTTGGAAGGTGAATCCGGCATTCGAAGGGGAACAATATGAAGGAACGGAGCCGGAGGAAGGTCTTTCTGCCTACATTGCTCATGACATTATCTACTATCCGGAAATCCCGGAATCGGAGTTTGCAATTGAAAATTATGACGATGATCAGGAATGGGTGACCAGATATACAGCGGAAGGCTTGGAAGATTTTATATTCAGTACTTTACCTGTTTTGGGAAGTGAACTTCCAAAAGAAATGATGCATTCTGCAGAGGAAGCGTATCAGAATCCGGTCATTCATATAACCGAGCCGGGAGAGTATGTTATTGAGGGCTCTTTCAACGGACAGCTGTGGTTTGATTTTGGCGAGGAAGAAGATGCCTTTGCGGATCCCTCTGCAGCAGTTACCGTAATATTGAATGGAGCAGATGTGAATTGCTCCGTAGCGCCGGCCATTGTTTTCCATGATGTTTACGAATGCGATAACACCTGGGAAGAAAAGGAAACTTACAGCGACATAACGGACCTGAGCGATGCGGGAGTTAAAATAATTCTTGCCGATGGAACGGAGAATAATTTTACCGGAGCCAATGTCTATCGGCTTTTAAAATCAAAGTATAAAAAGGAAGGAAGCACGGTACAGAAAAAGCTTTGGAAAATGGACGGAGCTTTTTACAGTTTCCAGTCCATGAGGATTTCCGGAGAGGAAAAAGGCACTGGTATCTTGAATATCACCAGCACAACCTTTGAAGGTCTGGATTCGGAACTTCACATGACCATTGATGGCGGTTATGTAAACATCTTCTCGCAGGATGATGGAATTAATGTGAATGAAGACCATGTTTCGGTGTTTACCATGAATGATGGACATCTGACCATTTTTGCCAGTCTTGGAAGTGAGGGCGATGTTATAGACTCTAACGGGTTCATCCGGATTAACGGCGGACAGATTGCGGGAACCAGCAAGTCTCCGGGTGATGAGCTTTTAGACTCCGATGAAGGAACCTATATTGACGAAAAGGCAGTAGTTATTTATGGGGGAAGCACCTCGGAAAATGGCGGAATGGGAGGCCCGGGAGGTATGACCCCTCCAGACGGAATGCCAGGTGGACAAACCCCTCCAGATGGCTTCGGAGGCCCGGGAGGCCAGAATCCGCTGGGCCAAATGACCTCTCCAGATGGAACGTCTGGCGCACCGACTCCACCGGAATGGAATTGAGTGGTTCTACAAAAATTGATAATTTGTTGATTTTTTCCAAGAGGCACCGTAAAGGTGCCTCTTTTTGTAATATATTATAAATGTGGTATAAGGGCATTTCATATAGTATCTACTATGTGGTAGAATTATACGACTTATTATCGAAAAAAATAATTTAAGGAGATAGAACTATGGCACAGTTAACAGAGAGAGAAAACTATTTGATGGCTCTTCGTGGCGAACAGCCAGAATGGATTCCGCATATCAGTATGGATCCTACAAGAAAAGGCCCATCAGGAAACGCTTCCGTTTCATGGTTAAGAAAACATTATTATCCAGATGGAGACCACAAGGACATCTTCGGCGTACAGTATATTACAAGCGAAGAAGCAGCTGGTGGTATGCTTCCAAGAACATGGGATTTCTTATTAGATGACATCACAAAATGGCACGATGTAATCAAAGTTCCGGATATCAGCGGATTTGATTGGGAACAGATGGCAAAGAAAGACCTTGCAAACCGTGACTATGTAAACCAGGCTGGCTCTTATGGCGTAGGCGGAACTGGATACTTCCAGCACTTAATGGCATTCATGGGATTCACAGAGGGCCTTTGTGCATTATACGAAGAACCAGAAGAATGTGACGCTCTTTTCGATTACTTATGCGATTTCTACTGTGAAGTTATTGAGAAAACAATCGACCTTTACAAACCAGACATCATGGGTATCACCGATGATACCGCTGCATGGGGAAATCCTTTCGTTTCATTAGAGATGATGCAGCATTATTTCGTTCCTCGTTATAAGAGAATGGCAGACTATGCTCATGACAGAGATATCCCTGTAACTCTTCATAACTGCGGTAAATGCGAAATCTTCATGGATGACATGGTAAACGTTGTTGGCATCAGCGGATGGAACCCAGCTCAGAACTGCAACGACTTAGCAGCAATCAAGAAGAAATTCGGTAACAAGTTAGTTCTTACCGGATGCATTAACTCTTCCCAGACTTTCGAAGATCCTAACATCACAGAAGAACAGATTCGTGAAATCTGCTGGGATGTTGCAAACAAGTATGCACCAGGCGGCGGCTTTGCATTCCAGTGCCACTTCATCATGCCGGATCCTAACGATCAGCATATGATCTGGAAGAGAGATACGGTAAACAAAGTTATGGAAGAAATCAGCCACGAGTTTTACAAAAAGAACTAATTCGTTCGGTACTTTTTCAGGGCCGCCGAAGCGGCGGCCTTGCTAATCAAAATCATAAAAAAATAAGGAGAAATAACTATGGCACAGTTAACAGAGAGAGAAAACTATTTAATGGCCGTTAGAGGCGAGCAGCCAGAATGGATTCCAGTAATTCGTATGGACCGCAGCGGTAAGGGACCTACATGCATGGCATCCCCTTCCTTCTTAATGGGACAGATGAGACCTGGCGGAGACAACAAGGACATTTGGGGCGTTGAATATGTAACCAGTGCAGAAGCTGGCGGCGCTATGATTCCTAAGACATGGGACTTTTTATTAGACGATATCACAAAATGGCGTGATGTAATCAAAGCTCCATCACTGGAAGGCATTGACTGGGAACAGATGGCAAAGAAAGATCTTGAAATGTTCAAGGTTGACCGTGAGAACAAAGTTGTTGTTTACATGACTGGCGGCACAGGTATCTTCCAGGCATTAATGGCATTCATGGGATTCACAGAAGGTCTTTGCGCATTATCCGAAGAACCAGAAGAGTGCGAAGCATTATTCGATTACTTCACAGACTTCTACTGCAAGGTTATGGAAAACTGCATCGATTACTACAAACCAGATGCAATCCAGCTGACAGACGATACAGCTGCATGGGGAAATCCTTTCGTATCTCTTCCAATGTTCCAGAAATATTTCGTTCCTCGTTACAGCAGATTTACACAGTTTGCAAAAGACAGAGGTCTTTTCGTTACTTATCATAACTGCGGTAAATGCGAAAGCTTCATGCCAGATATGATTGAAAAAGTTGGCGTTACTGTATGGGATCCAGCTCAGGACTGCAACGACCTGATGGCTCTTAAGAACAAATATGGCAACAGACTGATCATGTCCGGATGTATCAACGGTTCTTCTACATTCGTAGCTGACGACTTAACAGAAGATAGAATCCGTGAGATCCTTTGGGATGTAGCTAACAAATACGCACCAGGCGGCGGCTTCTTCTTCCAGGCAAGCTTCATTATTCCAGATGAAACAAATCAGTATGATATCTGGAGAAGAGATACTGTATTCAACGTTATGGATGAAATCAGTAAAGAATTCTACAAAAAATAATTAAGGAGAATTACTATGGCACAGTTAACAGAGCGCGAGAATTATTTAATGGCAGTTCGTGGCGAACAGCCGGAATGGATTCCACATATCACTATGGAACGTGGAATTAAAGGACCTACCACTGGAGCATCACCATCATTCTTAATGTCACATATGTTCCCAGGTGGAGATCACAAAGATATTTGGGGTGTTGAATACATCACAAGTAAAGAAGCAGCAGGCGGAATGATCCCTAAAACATGGGACTTCTTATTAGACGATATCACAAAATGGCATGATGTTATCAAAGCTCCAGATCTTAGCGGATTTGATTGGGAAATGATGGCAAAGAAAGACCTTGAAATGTTCAAACCAGACCGTGAGAACCAGATCGTTACTTATTCAGCAGGTGGCTCAGGACTTTTCCAGGCATTAATGGCATTCATGGGATTCACAGAAGGCCTTTGCGCATTATTCGATGAACCAGAAGAGTGCGAAGCACTGTTCGATTACATCACAGATTTCTATTGTGAAGTTATGGATCACACGGTTGATTTTTACAAACCAGACGCAATCCAGCTTACAGACGATACCGCTGCATGGGGAAATCCTTTCGTATCATTAGAAATGTTCCAGCAGTTCTTCGTTCCACGTTATGCTAGATTTACACAGTATGCAAAAGACAGAGGTCTTTTCGTTACATATCATAACTGTGGCAAATGCGAAAGCTTCATGGACGATATGGTTAACATCGTTGGTGTTAAGGTTTGGGACCCAGCTCAGAACTGCAACGACTTAGCAGCAATCAAGAAGAAATTCGGTAACAACCTGATCATGTCCGGATGTATCAACGGTTCTACAACCTTCGAAGTTAAAGACTTAACAGAAGAAAAGATTTATGACATTGTTTGGGACGTAGCAAACCAGTACGCACCAGGCGGCGGCTTCTTCTTCCAGAGTCACTTCATCATTCCGGATGAAACAAACGAATTCGATATTTGGAGAAAGAACACTGTTAACAAAGCTATGGACGAAGTTGGACACGAGTTCTACAAGAAATAATTTGAAAAACAATATTTCCATTACAGACCGTCGGGGAAACCCGATGGTCTTTTTTGATTTACTTATAACAGTCCGTATGGTAACATTTCAACATAGGAAAAAGATATTTCATACCTAAAATTAGGAAGGGAGAAAAACTATGGCACAGTTAACAGAAAAAGAGAACTATTTGCGTTGCATTAGAGGCGAACAGCCGGAATGGATTCCGGTTATTACGATGGACCCTGCAATCAAAGGACCTACTGGCGGAGCATCTCCGTCTTTCATGATGAGAGCAATGGATCCAAACGGCGATCACAGAGATATTTGGGGTGTTGAATACATCACTAGTAAAGAGGCAGCAGGCGGAATGATTCCTAAGACATGGGACTTCATCCTTGACGACATCACAAAATGGCATGATGTTATCAAAGCTCCATCACTGGAAGGCATTGATTGGGAAATGATGGCAAAGAAAGATAGGGAAAGAATGCCGGTAGACCGCGAGAATCAGGCAGTTACCTACGGCGCTGGCGGCGGCGGAATCTTCCAGAACTTAATGGCATTCATGGGATTCACAGAAGGCCTTTGCGCTCTGTCGGAAGAACCAGAAGAATGTGAAGCACTTTTCGATTACTTAACAGATTTCTACTGCCAGGTTATTGAAAAAACTATCGACTTATACAAGCCAGACGTAATGTCTATTGGCGATGATACAGCAGCATGGGGAAATCCTTTCGTATCCCTGAACATGTTCCAGAAATTCTTCGTACCTCGTTATGCAAGACTTACGGATTACGCTAAGGAAAGAGATCTTCCGATTACTTACCATAACTGCGGTAAATGCGAAATCTTCTTAGATGATATGGTTAACACCGTTGGTATCAATGCATGGGACCCTGCACAGAACTGCAACGACCTTGCTGGCATCAAAGCAAAATTCGGTAACAGACTGATCCTTTCCGGATGTATCAATGGTTCTTCTACATTCGTAGCAGACGATTTAACCGAAGAAAAGATCCGTGATATTCTTTGGGACGTAGCGAACAAATACGCTCCAGGCGGCGGCTTCTTCTTCCAGGTATTCTTACTGATCGATGATAAGACAGACAAATACATGCAGTGGAAGAAAGATACCATCAACAAAGTAATGTTTGAAATCAGTAAAGAATTCTACAAATAAAAAATATAAGGAGAGTTAACAATGGCACAGTTAACAGAGAAAGAAAACTATTTTATGTGTTTACGTGGCGAAGTTCCTGAGTGGATTCCGCACATGGCAGCAGATCCTTCCTACAAATGGGAACGCGCAACCGCTGGCGCATCACCATCTTTCTTAATGAAAGCTATGGACCCAAATGGAGACCATAAGGATATCTGGGGCGTTGAGCATGTAACCAGCAAAGAAGCTGGCGGCGCTATGATTCCTAAGACATGGGACTTCATTCTTGACGATATTACAAAATGGCGTGATGTAATCAAAGCTCCAAATCTTGACGAAATCGATTTCGAGCAGATGGCAAAGAAAGATTTAGAGAAAGCAAACATCGACCGTTCCAAACAGGCAGTACAGTACGGCGTAGCAGGAACTGGTTACTTCCAGCACTTAATGGCATTCATGGGCTT
This sequence comes from Lachnospiraceae bacterium, assembly GCA_045600845.1. Taxonomy (GTDB): domain Bacteria; phylum Bacillota; class Clostridia; order Lachnospirales; family Lachnospiraceae; genus RGIG5612. The sequence goes on from JAZRYR010000030.1 coordinate 61,350, forward strand.
TACCGAAGGTCTTTGCGCATTATATGAAGAACCAGAAGAATGCGAAGAATTATTCCAGTACTTAAGCGATTTCTATGTAGAAGTTGTAAATCGTTCTATCGATTACTATCAGCCGGATATCATGTCTTTAGTAGACGATACCGCAGCATGGGGAAATCCTTTCATTTCCGTTGAAATGTACGACAAATTCTTACTTCCACATTATAAGAGATTATCCGACATCGCTCATGACAGAGATATGTTCGTAAGCTTCCATAACTGTGGAAAATGCGAATGCTTCGTAGACGATATGGTTAACGTACTTGGCGTTAATGTATGGAACCCGGCTCAGAACTGCAACGACTTAGTAGCTATTAAGGAAAAATACGGCAGCAAGTTCGTAATGGCAGGCTGCATCAACTCTTCTTCCACCTTCCAGGCGGACTTAAACGAAGAGCAGATTCGGGAAATCGTTTGGGACGTAGCAAACACCTACGCACCAGGCGGCGGCTTCTGCTTCATGGCTTCTTTCATCATTCCAGATCCGAACGATCAGAAAGCTATCTGGAAGAGAGATATGGTTAATGAAGTAATGCATGAAGTATCACGCGAATTCTACAAAAAATAATATCATATGATATTCATAAGAAAAGGCGCTTGGATTTCCAAACGCCTTTTTGATTTATGCGATTTTCATACATATAAGAAGAAAATTCCTTTAAGCTTCGCCTTCATATTTCTCGCGGCTGTAGTAGTAAAGCTCCATAGTGCCATCCCAAAGAAGTTCTGGGTCTGCAGCCATAAAAGAAGAAACCATTCCGCCGCCTGCGGAGAAGTCATCCACGATTTCATGAATCTTAGCAACCGCTTCATCTTTTGTCATACCAGGAGTAGGCATAACACCAACTTCGATACCGATTTTGTCGCCGTACTGAGCTTTGTAAGCTTTGAAGTCGTTGGCACGGGCCTGAATCTGCATCATGCTTACGCCAAGATCGATCATATAAGGAACGAAACGTTTAATGCATCCACAGCTGTGAAGTTCAATGAAAACGCCTTTGGAACGGATGTGGTCGAAGAGTCTCTTTGTTGGAGGATAAACCATAGCATCCATCATAGCTTCGCTAAAGAAGGAATCTCTTTCGGTTCCCCAGTCATCATGATAAGTTACATATTCTAATGGCAGATATTCGCAAAGCTTATCAATCAGTTTAATTTCCCAATCTACGAAAGCTTCCAGGAAGTCACGAACTGCTTCTGGTTCCAGAGCCATGTCGCACATAGCATCGGTATAACCACCACGAAGAGCTACTAAACGTTCCGTACAGCCCTGGCCGATATTTACATGGTAAACCTTTTCCGGGTCACAGGTCTCTAACCATTTCTTGCAGCAACCTTCAATATCGTATTCGTCCAGATTTGGAAATACGACTTTTTCTTTCCATTCGGTAATGTCATCCAGGAACTGGGTATTTGGTTTCAACATAGGACCGCCAGCTTCCGGAACATACATCCATTCAACTCCGAACCAATCTTTGTATTCGGTACGCTCTGTCCACGTCCAATCAGCTTCCGGCATTCCGGTAACTACAGTAAGCATTGCAAAGTTAAAGTCTGTAGTTGAGTTTGGAACCCACGCTGGATTCTCATGCATCATGGCACGACGGAAGTTCTCTCTGATAGAAATCGGACGGTCAGTAATATTTGGAACGGTAAAGCCACCAGCTTTGCTGAATGCACTTTTTCTGAAGTAAGTCTTGATGCTTGGATCAAGGTATTTAGGACGCTCGTATTTCATATAGTATCCCCCTTTCAAAATAGAAATATCTCCTAATTAATATAGTAAAATTATACACCCTGAAAGAATCCGAAAAAAGTAGTTTTTTTAATAAAAATACTTATTTAATTTATGTATAAAATATAGGAAAAATAAAGAAAAAACACAACATGTAGTAGGTAAAAATCCTGGGATGCCACTATTATTTTGCACCGGGAAAAAACTTAAAAAAAAAGTAAAAAATAGTGTTGACAATCGGTAAGACGGGTGATATTATAAGCAAGCTGTCGCGCAAGACAGCGAGCGCACATTGATAATTGAACAGTATAAACCATCCCTGAAATTTCTTAATAAAATTTCAAAGATGCGA
>JAZRYR010000031.1:0-6347 GCA_045600845.1 Lachnospiraceae bacterium
GAAGTTCCTGAGTATATGAGCCATGAACTGCCAAAGGCAGGCGGCGCATTTGTACAGGCAGAAAGCGAACTGGCTGCTGTGAACATGGCTTATGGTGCTGCAGCTGCCGGCGGTCGTGTATTTATTTCCACCAGTTCTCCAGGTCTTGCTTTAATGCAGGAAGGTCTTGGATTTATCTGCAGTACGGAAGTTCCAATCGTTGCTCTGAATGTATCCAGAGGTGGCCCTGGTGTTGGCGGCATCCAGCCAGGTCAGGCAGACTATTTCCAGGCAACCAGAGGCGGTTACAATGGTGATGCGAAGATTCCGGTTTTCGCTCCTTCCGGAATTCAGGAATGCGTTGACATGATTTATGAAAGCTTCGATATTGCCGAGAAATACCGCAACCCGGTACTCATTCTTGCAGATGGTATGATCGGTCAGATGATGGAACCGGTAGAACTTCCTCCACAAAAGGAAATTACTCCGGTAGACCAGATCAGTGAAAAGAAACCATGGGCAATCACCGGAACCGATAATCACGATGGAAGAAACGTTATTTTCTCTCTTCGTCTGGTACCGGATGTATTAGAGTCTCATGTTGAGCATATGTTTGAGAAATACGCAGAAGCAGAAAAGGAACTGGTTCGTTACAGCTCCATGAATCTGGAAGATGCGGAAATCGTATTTGTCGCTTTCGGAACTATGTCCCGTTTATGCGCAGAAGCCATTGAAATTCTGGAAGAACGTGGTATTAAAGCGGGATTGATTCGTCCAATCAGCTTGTGGCCATTCCCGGAGAAAGCCTTTGAAGAAATCGGTCCTAAGACAAAAGTTGTTATTTCAACCGAGCTCAGCATGGGCCAGATGATTCAGGACGTTAAGGCAGCAGTAAGCGGCCGTTTCCCTGTCAGACTGATTAACCGTACTGGCGGAATTGTTCCGTCCTCTCTTGAAATTGCTGACAGAGCAATCAAACATTTGGAGGAACTGAAATGAAAACTATATTTGAACCAACAAAGGGAATGCTCCCTGTAGATACAAGTTATTGTCCAGGATGTTCTCATGGTATTGCACATCGTCTTATCATGGAAGTTCTGGAAGAAAGAGGAGATTTAGGACGCACCATCGGTGTTGTTCCGATTGGATGCTCCATTAATGCCCATAACTTCATGAACATTGATATGTGTGAATCCACTCACGGAAGAGCTCCTGCCATTGCAACCGGTATCCGCCGTGTTCACCCGGATAAAGTTGTTTTTACTTATCAGGGCGATGGTGACTTAGCTTCCATCGGTGCTGGTGAAATCGTTCACGCAGCACATAGAGGCGAGAAATTTACAACTTTCTTTATTAACAACGCGATTTACGGTATGACTGGTGGACAGATGGCTCCAACCACATTGATTGGCCAGAGAGCTACCACTGCGGTGGATGGACGTACCGTTGAGCAGGCAGGACTTCCTTTAAGAGTCTGCGAAATGCTGGCAACCATTCCTGGTGCTGTTTTTGTAGAACGAGTAATCTTAAATACTCCGGCAAATGTAAGAAAAGCAAAGAAAGTTATTGAGAAAGCATTTGATATTCAGGAAGCAAAACTTGGCTTCACTTTTATCGAATTCCTTTCTGCATGTCCTACCAACTGGGGAATGTCACCGGAAGATGCTCTGAAATGGGTTGCTTCGGATATGGCAGAATACTATCCAGTCCAGAATTTTAGAACTCCGGAGGGCTTTTGATTATGAAGATGAGAATGTTTTTTGCCGGTAGCGGCGGTCAGGGAACCTTAGCAATCGGCCAGATGATTGCAAAAGCTGCAATGGAAGAAGGAAAAGAAGTAACATGGCTTCCGTCCTATGGACCGGAAATGCGTGGTGGTACGGCAAACTGTACCGTTGTTGTTTCGGATAAGCCGATCAGCTGTCCGTTGATCAACGATGCAGATATGTTAGTGGCCATGAACCTGCCATCTCTTGTTAAATTTGAGCCAATGGTTGTTCCGGACGGACTGATTATGATTAACAGTTCTCTGGTTAGTATTGATACTTCCAGAAGCGATGTAAAATCCGTAAAAGTTGCAGCAAACGATATCGCTGCAGAGCTGGGAAATGAAAAAGCAGCCAACATGATCATGCTGGGTGCCATCCTGAACGAGACGCATGTTGTAGAACCGGATACCATCCGTAGAGAAATCGAGCATATGTTCTCCGGCCGTAAGGAAAAATTCCTTGCCATGAACATGCAAGCTTTTGAACATTACCTTACAAAATAATATAAGGAGCAAAATCCAATGAAAAACATCCATATCAGCGACGTTACATTAAATACAGCACTTGATTCCGGGCGCAATGCCCTGAATTTCCGCGAGAAAATTGAGCTCGCGAAGCTGTTAGACCGCCTACATGTGGATGTTATCGAAGCTGGGGCAATAGCAAATGAAAAGACCGATAGCCTATTGATCAAGGCCATCTCTACCGCGGTAAAAAATGCTTGTATCGCGGTACTTGTGGACCCGGAAGATAAGGAAAGTGCAGCCAAAGTATATGCAGCAGTGAAGGATGCTCCTGCCTATCGAATGCAGGTGGTAATCCCTGTAAGTACGGTACAGATGGAATACATTTGCCGCAGAAAACCGGCAGCAGTATTAGAGCTGATTAAAGATTCCGTAAGTGCCTGTAAACAGTATGCAGAAAATGTAGAGTTTATCGCAGAAGATGCCGTCCGTGGCGAGCAGGATTTTCTGTTCACAGCTATCGATGTAGCTTTGGAAGCAGGGGCAAATGTAATTACAGTCTGTGACGCAGAAGGAAGCCTGCTTCCAAATGAAGTATTTGAAAAAATTTCGGTCATTCGTGCAAAGGTACCGGAGAATGTAACTTTGGGCGTTCGTTGTGCCAATGATCTTTACATGGCCACCGCTAGTTGTGCAGCCGCCATCCGTGCAGGAGCGGATGAAATCAAGACCTGTGCCGGCGGTACAAAGACAACTGAATTAGACAAAATCGTAGCCGTTCTTTCTTCCAGAGGAGATAGCCTGAATGCATTTACCAACGTTAAGACCACAGAGATGAAGCGGGTTATTTCCCAGATTCATGAAATCTGTGAAACGAACCGTTCTGGCCGTACGCCGTTTGACTTTGGCGTCCGGGAAGAAGAAGGCGTATTCCTGACGGCAAAGGATGATATGGCGGCAGTTACTCAGGCTGCAAAACAGTTAGGCTACGAGTTAAGCGAGGAAGATGCCGTACGTGTTTATAATGCCTTTGCGCATATTGCAGAAAAGAAAGAGCAGGTAGGATCCAGGGAATTGGATGCCATCATCGCATCTGCTGCAATGCAGGTTCCTGCAACCTATTCGATCGAGAATTTTATTATCAACTCCGGTAACGCAATCACCGCAAGTGCTCATATGAAATTAGTCAAGGACGGTAAAGTTTTAGAGAGTGTCTGCCTTGGCGATGGTCCGATCGATGCCGCTTTCCTTGCCATCGAGCAGATCTTAGGAAGACACTTTGAGCTGGACGATTTCCAGATTAAATCGGTAACCGAAGGACATGAGGCCATGGGTGAAACGGTAGTACGGCTTCGTTCCGACGGAAAGCTTTATTCCGGTCGAGGTATTTCTACCGACATTATCGGAAGCGGTATTCACGCTTACATTAATGCAGTAAATAAAATTGTCTTCGAGGAGGAGGAAAAATGAGACTTACCTTCTCCACAAGAGGGTGGCATAACCTTTCCTGGCAGGAACTGATTGATACTACCTTAGAAAATAAATATGAAGGGCTGGAGCTTTACAACGTGCATAAATACGATGCGCTGGTTGGAAAGGGCGGTCCTTTAAACGAATATAATATTCAGGCCACGTCCCGGTTTTTAAGAAACAATAAACTGACCGTTCCATGTATTGATACCTCCTTGGATATTAGTTCCGATGAGGAAGAGGTTCGTAATTCCATTTTGGACACCATGGAAATCGCGGCGTCTTTGAAAAGCCCTTATGTTTCTGTGAAAGCAGAAACCGAGGTGGAAGAGCAGGTTTATGCCAACGTGGAAAATCTTTTGCCGGAAGCAGAACGATTGGGAATCACGCTCCTGATTGCTACCGAAGGGCTTTATGCGGATTCTGCCAAGCTGCGTAGTCTGATGAACTATTTTGCAAGTGACAATCTTGCCGTATTATGGGATTCCCAGCACACCTACCGGGATCAAAAAGAAACTCCGTCGGATACCATTACGAATCTGGGCGCTTATGTGAAGCATGTTCATTTAAGAGACCTGAACGATGACGGAACCTATAATCTTCCAGGCGAAGGAACTTTCCCAATGGAGGATTTAATGAGAGCCTTAGGCTCCGTTGACTATAACGGATTTATTTCTCTGGTTTGGAAACCGGAATATATCAGCGAGATTACGGACCCGGGAATTGTACTGCCATTCTTCAGCAACTACATGAACCGTTTTGGCGATACCCGTGGCAAGAAGCCGACCTTGTATCTGAACCATGACGGAAGTGGTCAGTATGTTTGGAGAAAAGATGAGCTGGTTTCTCTTACGTTTTCTCAGGTTCTTGACCGTATGGCTTATGAATTTCCAGATCAGTATGCCTTCCGTTATACGACCTTGGACTACACCCGTACCTATCGCGAGTTTCAGGAAGATGTAGACCGCTTTGCCCGTGCTCTGATGAGTCTGGGCGTGAAGCATGGATATAAAGTTGCCGTATGGGCAACAAACATTCCTGCCTGGTATATTGCATTCTGGGCAGCAGCAAAAATCGGTGCCGTTCTGGTAACCGTAAATACGGCTTATAAAATTCATGAGGCAGAGTATTTGTTCCGGCAGTCTGATACCCATACGCTGATTATGATTGATGAATGCCGTGACTCAAATTACAAAGAAATCATTAACGAACTTTGTCCGGAAATCAAAGCTTCGAAGCCTGGAAAACCGTTACATTGCAAGGCTCTTCCGTTTTTAAGAAATGTAATTACGGTAGGCTTTTCTATGCCGGGCTGCTTAACCTTTGAGGAAGCCATGGACCGTTGCGAAAACGTTTCTACCCAGGAACTGGCAAAAATGGCAGCAGAGGTTAAGGTGGATGACGTAGTGAATATGCAGTATACCTCCGGTACTACGGGCTTCCCGAAGGGAGTTATGCTGACCCACTATAACGTAGTAAATAACGGAAAATGTATTGGAGACCGTTTGGGTCTTTCTACAGCAGACCGTATGATGATTCAGGTGCCGATGTTCCATTGCTTCGGCATGGTGCTTTCCATGACCGCATCCATGACCCATGGAACCACCCTTTGTCCGCTTCCGTATTTTTCTGCAAAGAGTTCTCTGGCTTGTATTAATCAGGAGAAGATCACTTGCTTTAACGGGGTTCCGACCATGTTTATTGCAATGTTTAATCATCCGGATTACCGCAGGACAGATTTCTCCCATATGCGTACGGGAATCATGGCTGGCGCCGGATGTCCTCCGGAACTCATGCGCCGTGCGGCCAGAGAGGATGAAATGCATATGACCGGTATCGTATCCGTATATGGACAGACCGAGTCCGCTCCTGGAAATACCATGTCTTCCTGGACCGATCCGCTGGATAAGAGATGTGATACGGTTGGTAATGCGTTCCCACATATTCAGTGTAAGATTATTGACCCGGAGACGGGAGAAATACTTCCTCCGGGACAGAATGGAGAGTTCTGCTCCAGAGGCTATAACACCATGAAGGGCTATTACAAAATGCCGGATGCGACGGCAGCTGCAATCGATGCCGACGGATGGCTTCACTCCGGTGACTTAGCTTGCTGTGACGAAAATGGCTATTACAAGATCACCGGTCGTCTGAAAGACATGATCATTCGTGGTGGGGAAAATATTTATCCGAAGGAAATCGAGGAATTCATCTACACCCATGAAGATGTTCAGGATGTTCAGGTAATCGGTGTTCCGGATAAGACTTATGGAGAAGAAGTTATGGCCTGCGTCATCGCAAAAGAGGGAAGCGGCTTAACGGAGGAGAAACTTCGTGAATATATTACGGACCGTCTGGCTCGTCATAAAGTTCCGAAATACATTGAATTAATGGGCGAGTTCCCAATGAATGCAGCGGGAAAAGTTTTGAAATATAAGATGAGAGAAGATGCAGCGAAAAGGCTTGGTCTTTGAAAATAAATAAAACACGCGGGAGAATTCCCTAAAATAAGCGGAGGTAATCGTATGGAAATTAGAATTGAAAAGAACCCTAATCCGGCTCAGAAACCTACAGACGAAAGCAAGCTTGGTTTTGGCAGAGTATTTACAGACCACATGTTTGTCATGGATTGGTACAAAGGAAAAGGCTGGGAAGATGCCAGAAT
>JAZRYR010000032.1:0-3241 GCA_045600845.1 Lachnospiraceae bacterium
CATGTTTGAATATATGATGAGACGATATAAATATTTATCTAACAAACCCGCTCGCCAGCATTTTCCCAGTCAGGGCGTGAAAAAATTTGCGATAAGCAAATTTTAGCCCTGACGCAAGGAAAATGCGATTTGCGAGCGGAAGGGATTCGCGTTGAATTCGCGGTTTTTTTTATCCAGAAAATACTTTCTAACCGAATTACCCAACACAAAGAAGAAGAGGGTGAATAGTTACCTTTTGTTTTTTGGATTTGAAAATAAATAGCACACATTCCTATTCAAAATAGGGGCTGAATAATTACAACAAAAGTAATAACCCATGTTCAAAAATAAGGGAAGTAAATAGTTACAAATAGATTTCTATTCACTGCTTTACCGACGGCTCACGAATCATATACCATGTCGTAAATTTGCCATGCTCTTCTACAACCTTCTTAACAAGCGAAAACCCGAACGATTCATAGTATCCTACATTATGCTCGGAGTTGGTTTCGAGATAAACCGTGCAGCCTTCTTTATCGCACTGCGCAAGTTTTTCGCGGACAAGAGCTGACCCCACACCTTTTCCCTGAGATTTTGGTGCGACACCTAAAATATAGAGATACACCGTATCGCCTGATAGATGCAGACGTTTTCTCTCACGCTCAATACTCAGACAGCGGCGTACAGTTTTTATCATCTCTGACGGTTTCATACAGGAAATCAGTGCGCGAAACTGTTTTGATAAAGAAACACCATTGTTTATCTCTTTTATCCGGCACCAGACGGCAACACCATTGCATTCACTGCTTTCAGAAACAATCTCAGCAAATGTGCAGATGCGTTTTATTTCCAAATCAAACATAATTGAAAGGGCTTTTGCCTGCCGCGCGTCACCGGAAACAGCGCCGCCCGGATAAGGATAGTGAAGAAAAGCTCTGGCAAGCGTATCTGCTGCTTTATCCAGATCTTCTTCAGCAACCAAAAAAGACATTGGAGGACTTACCCCTCAAGCGTCGCACGGACTGCAGCTGCGTTTGATAATGCAGCGATATATCTTCCGGGTTCCGGCGTGTCCCGCTGATTTACCTTGAAATCAAACCATTCATCATCATAGGATTTTGAGATGAGTTCTTCAACGAGTTTGGAATAGACATCCATTATTATATATTACTGTGACTCTATTGATTATTAATTAGTTCATTGCATTCTTCTAAATGTCAATAATTTAAGCATTTACAAATTGGCAATAAGTATCGGCTCTATCTCCTGTTCAGACAACATTTGTACCAAATTGTTTATCTCATCTGCCTGACTATTATTAAGTATCATGAGAAAAACACACATTCTCACTACATTTGCAGTACTTCTGTTCTGTGCTGTTCTTTGCACCGCTGGATGTATCGGAGGTTTGGATGATGTAATCGTGGGCGACTACTCCGCAGAGACTGAAAACACATTTACCTATGTGGTTTTCTATGGAAATGGTGACGGTGATTATATCTCAATGGTCGGAGATGAGAAAACCGTTGATAAATCCCAGATTTCCTTCTTCTGGAATAAAAATGAGGATAACACCTATTCACTGCAGTTCATTGACGGCAGAAAAGAAGTCTGTACACTCGACGCGGAAAACGGACTGCTGACCATCGCCGGAATGGAACTGGTAAAAGGACCCGGTCTGCTTTTCGAAAATCCGAACGGAATTATTGATCTTGACCCGGTCTGGTAAAAATCCGGTGACGGATTAATCCCCGCTCCTTTTTCTCCGCAAAACTCTTTTATCTTCTGCCGCTCAATAATACATTAGATGAGAACATCACGGTCTGAATGTCTATCTTAACTTTCTGAGGAAAGCCCCATGAATGAACTGGAGAACTTACATTCGATTGTCAGCACAAATAATATTCTTGAAGATGCCAGACTAATTGTTGATATTTCACAGAAGGCTGTGTATTCTGCAGTGAACACACTGCTTCTCGCACGTAACTGGCTGCTTGGGAAACGGATTGCTGAGGAAATTTTAAAATCGGAAAAACGGGAAGAGACATACGGATTGGAGCTTATCAAAAATCTTTCTGTGTTTTTGACAAAAGAGTATGGAAAAGGGTTTACCAAATCAACTTTGTATTCCTGTTTAACCTTTTATAAGGAATATCCGGAGATTTTCCAATCACTGATTGGAAAATCATCCCGTGTCCTTTCATGGACTCATTATCTTCTTTTAATGCGTGTCGGAGACATGGATGCAAGGCGCTGGTATCAAAACGAAGCACTGAATCAGGGGTGGAATGTCCGAACTCTTAAACGAAATATTGAAACACAGTATTATTATCGTCTTCTGAATTCACCAAGTAAGCAGCCGGTTGTCGATGAGATGAAGGTTCTGACTGCAGTTTCCCCGGAGGATAAACTGGAATTTATTAAAAATCCGATGGTTGTTGAGTTTCTTGGTCTCTCGAATGAGGCGGCACTTACGGAAACGAAGCTGGAACAGTGTATTATTACGAATCTGCAGAAATTTCTGATGGAACTCGGGAAAGGGTATGCCTTTGTTGCACGTCAGCAGCACATTCATACGGAGAAGGAAGATTATTTTATTGATTTGGTTTTCTATAATTACATTCTGAAGTGTTTTGTTTTAATCGATTTAAAGACGGGGAAGATAACACATCAGGATGTCGGACAGATGGATATGTATGTGCGGATGTATGATGAGCTGAGAAAAGGTGCTGACGACAATCCGACTCTGGGGATTGTTCTGTGTTCTGATACGGATGAGGATATAGCCAGATATTCTATTCTTCACGGGAATGAACAGTTATTTGCTTCTAAATATACGCTGTATCTTCCGACAGAAGAGCAGCTGCGTGCAGAAATTGAGGCACAAAAGGTTATCTTTGCCCTGCAAAATCCTGATACTGCTGATGAGTAAGGGCAGTTCTTTGTACAGCTGGCTGTGTTTCTTCTACTGATGAGATTGTAGGCGACTGGTTAGAAGAAACAGATGATGAAAGCAAACGGAGATAAAACCTACACGTTCTTTTTCGCCGACGGAACAACAAAGACCGGAACGCTCAATACAAAACACGGGCTTATGACGATAAGTGATGGAAGCGAGGTAGATAAAGTGGCAAACGAGTTGTCCGGGGCGCCGGAGGGAGGGGGTGGACGTGGAAGCCACAGGATATAGCGGAGGAGGATTAATCTCTGTCTAACTCTGCACCACTCCTTTTTCTCCGCAAAACTCTTTTATCTTCTGCCG
>JAZRYR010000033.1:0-9057 GCA_045600845.1 Lachnospiraceae bacterium
GAGCAATAATAGCTCTAACCAGAAAAGTAGCAAGAATCGTATTTGCAATGTTGAATGAACAAACAGAGTTCAATCCAGAATTGATGATACGAGAAAAATACAGACAGACAGCTTGAAAACTGTTTGACTTTTTATAGGAGATCCTTATGGAGTCAAATATTCAATCTTTTGCAAAAGAAGTCGAAATTTCGGATTTTGTTGAGAATTGCGTTGATATTGATTACTTCTTAGATTGCTGCAGCAAATGTCCGAATTACGGGAAAACATGGAGCTGTCCTCCATATGATTTTAATCCATTAGATTACTGGAACCAGTTTAAAACTTTTCATATTATTGCAAAGAAAATCGTTACTCCACCAGAACTTTTAGAAAAGACCTATGAGCTGGATGATATCATCCGGATCGGCGGTCAGCTGACAAGGCAAGCCAGCATAGTATTTGAAGATGAAGTAGCAGTTCTTTTAGAACAGTTCCCAGACGGAAAAACTTTAGGTAGCGGTTCCTGCAGAGTCTGTGGAGAAGATAACTGCGCACGAAAATTCGGTCAGCCTTGCCGCTTCCCGGATAAAATGAACTACTCCATCGAAAGTCTTGGCGGAAATGTTGAGATTACTTTGAAGAGATATTTTAATGAAGGCATTTACTGGGGCAAAGATGGCCACCTGGCTCCTTCCTATATCAAAGTCGGCGGAATTTTAAAGAAGTAAGGCCAACATTAAAATTACGGAAGGATTACATCCTTTCATATAACAGAAAAAAGTGGCGGGGATTCCCGCCGTTTTTTCGATCTTGTTTTTTTACCACGTATGATGATGTAGCTGGCCTTCGGTCTCCAGATCCAGATAATTGTTCTGGCGGAGAGCCTCATACAAAACAACCGCAACCGAATTTGACAGATTCAGGCTTCTTTGCTCTTTCGCCATTGGAATCCTTATGCAAGTGTCTTTGTTTTCCATAAGAATTTCTTCCGGAATTCCTGCACTCTCTTTTCCGAACATAATATAATCGCCATCTTTGAAAGGCGCCTGATCATGGGTAACCTTTGCTTTCGTCGTAGCCATCCATAATTTTGCTTTTCCAGATTCTGCTTCTCCCTTCAGAGGCTGTCCGCTTCCAAAGATATCGACTTTGTCTTTATTCTTTTCGATAAAATCCCGCCAGCTGTCGTAGATGGTAACATCCAGGTCTTTCCAGTAATCCATCCCTGCCCGCTTCAGATTTTTATCGTTGATAATAAAGCCCATAGGCTCAATCAGATGCAATCTGCTACCTGTACATAGACAGGTTCTTCCAATGTTTCCGGTGTTTGCCGGAATTTCCGGTTCTAACAATACAATATTAAACATGAGCTTTCCTTTCGGGCACGAGCTGGCCTCGAAGCCAACGTACCCCTGCTGTTTTTCCTATAAAAAACATTATAAGAAATTATTTAAATTCCCGCCACAATATAATACAATATGTTTATGAGTAATTGCGATAGCTGTGCATTCTACATTTATGACGAATACTACGACGACTATGTCTGTGATGTGAACATGGACGAAGACGACGTAGCCCGTTTAATATCGGGCAATTATAAAGAATGTCCTTATTGGAGAAACGGTGATGAATACGAAACGGTTCGTCACCAGATGTGATTCGGATTTCATTTATTAATCACAATTTCTATTGTATAATTGAGGTGTGAACGGCCAAAGACGCCCTATATCATCCAGCATTTTTTTAACCAAATGGGAGGTAATTATGTCAGACAAAATCACCCTTGAACTTGGCAACGAAGTTCCAACTTTAGATTTAGAACCTGCTACTCCATCTACGGTTTCATCCCCTATCGTGGAAGACGCAGTAAATGCAGTTGTTGAAGCAGAAAATGGTGGCGCATATCTTGAGGATGTAAATCTTACCGAAGAAGAAAAACAGATGGTAGATGAGTTTTCAACAAGAATTGACCTTAAGGATTCGAATATTGTTCTTCAGTATGGAGCAGCTGCCCAGGCTAAAATTGCTGAATTTTCAGATAGTGCTCTGGAAGGGGTAAAAACCAAAGACCTTGGCGCAATTGGAAATGATGTCGCTGCTCTTATTACAGAATTAAAGGGCTTTGATATAGATGCCGAAGAAAAAGGCTTCTTTGCAAAACTGTTCAAAAAGACTTCCAATTCCATTCAAACCCTGGCTGCAAAATATGATACTGCAGAACGTAATGTTGACAAAATCGTCGGCTCTCTTCAGGATCATCAGAATGAATTATTAACGGACATCGTTATGCTGGACAAGATGTATGAGTCCAACCTTTCCTACTTCAAGGAACTGACGATGTACATCCTTGCAGGCAAAAAGAAATTAGCAGAAGAACAGAGCACTACTTTAGTGGAACTGAAAGCAAAAGCTCAGGAATCCGGTCTGGCAGAAGATGCCCAGGCAGCAAATGATTTCTCTGCTCTCTGCGACCGTTTCGATAAGAAGCTTCATGATCTGGAACTTACACGGACTATCAGCATGCAGATGGCTCCTCAGATTCGTCTGGTTCAGAACAACGACACTTTAATGACAGAAAAGATCCAGTCAACTATTACAAATACCATCCCGTTATGGAAGAACCAGATGGTTTTGGCTTTAAGTATGTCTCATGCAAGCGAAGCTATGAAGACCGAGCAGGAAGTTAATGAATTTACTAACAAGCTGATTGAGAAGAATGCAGAAACTCTGAAACAGGGCTCCATCGAAGTTGCTCAGGAAAGTGAAAAAGGCATTGTCAGCATCGACACTGTAAAATTTGCAAACCAGCAGCTCATTGAGTCGCTCGACGAAGTCGTACGTATTCAGGAAGAAGGCCGCTTAAAGAGAAGAGATGCTGAGCTTGAGCTTGGAAAGATTGAAGTGGAATTGAAACAGAAACTTCTGGACATCCGCAATATTGAAAACAAATAATTATTTTATTCCAGCTCACAGACTGTCGTGGGCTTGGTATTTCTGTGAGGAAACATCATGAATAAAAAACAAACCAGTAGTGGTGGAATCATCGCAGCAATCGTAATCATTGCCTGCATCATCGGTCTGATCGTATCCCGTGGTGCTGCCCCTAAAGTGTTCAGCATTCTCCGTTGGGCATTGATTATTGTTGTAATTTTAATTGCGTTCTTTGTTGCCCTGATTATTTTCATTGCAAGAAAAGCTACAAAAAAAGATGAAAAAGAGAAAAAGGAATCTCCAACTTCCACCTCCAGCAATATGGCTCATCTGGACCCAGAACAGTCCGAGACCATACGAAAAGGCCGTGAAGATCTGCTGGAAGTACGGATGTTGTCTTCCCGTATCAAAAATTTTGACATCCGGTCTTCCCTTACAAATGTAACAAAGACTGCAGAAAAGATTCTTGTAACCATAAAAGAGCGTCCGGATAAAATTGCTTCTTCCCGCCAGTTTACCCATTACTATCTGCCTACATTACGAGAAGTAATCACGAAATATGCCCGTGTAGAAGCCAGCGGAGTAAGTACCGACGATATGCCGGAAAAAATCACCTCTTACCTGGCAAATGTACAGAAAGCTTTAGATAAACAGTATTCTAACCTGTTTGATGATGATAAACTGGATATGACGGTAGATATGGAAGCGATGACCATTGCCATCAAGAGAGACGGTCTGTTGGATGAAGATGACTTTAAGAAGATGGAAGCGGCGAAAGAAGAAGCAGAAAAACCTGTTCCGGAGCCAGATGCTTCTGCTCCAAACTTCACCATGCCTGGTTTTGAAGAACCTCCAAAAGCGACCGAACCGGAAATCGTTGAACGAATCGAAGGCGAAATCTTAGATTCCAACGGCCAGCCGATAGAAGAAGTAATCGCGACTGCTGTGAAGAAAGACAATTCAGTTCATTAGAAAAAAATATATTATGAAAAACAATAGAAAACCACCCCAAACGGGTGGTTTTCTATGTTTTTAAATCAAATCAGCAAAAAATGTTCGATTTGGTATGAAATATTTTTTCTCCAATGCTTTTTTTATCATAATTCACAAAAAAAAATGTAAATCTTTTTCTAAAATTCATTAAATAATGCCGTGTTTAGTAATATATTTCAATTTCTTATAATTATTAGATACTTCTATTTTTTTTATTTATACCAAATCGAAAATTTCTTGTCGATTTATTTTAAAAGAATTATCTAATTATTCATTGAATTGAAATTTCGTAAAATCACTGCATAAAAATCTTGCCACATGAGCATCGCTGTCCGGAATCAGTTTTCCACCTTTCTGGATAATGTACTCCTGAATGTCCGGATTTGGATAAGGCACATTTCTTCTTCCTCGGTTATACGCTCCAAAGTTGACTTCAAAAACCGCGCCGGTCTGCAATAACTTATCTACCGCCTTTTTCCATGCAGCCACATATCGCGGGTGATTCTCATCGAAGAAATGCTCTTCCTGATTATAGATGGAAATCAGATCGAAATGACCGATAATATCCGCACCCGTCCGGTTCACTACATCTGCTTCCGTTTCAAAGAACTTCTCCACCAGGGCATAATAGTCGCCCTGAAAATATTTCTCTGCCATATACGGATATTTCTCCGGACCATCATCCACTGCAATCATTTCATCACCCAATTTCAGGAAATGAACGGAGCCAATAATATAATCATAACCTTCTGCCGGATAATCGGACTCATAATCCTGCTCAATTCCCAGCTTAATGGAAATCTGGTCTTTATATTTCTCCCGCAAAGCCAGAATCGTTTTTCGATATTCCCCTTCCTTTTCCGGAGTCATGCAATAGTCCGCCTCAAAGCTTGTATAGGAATGATCCGAAAAACCGATTTCCGTCATTCCTTTTTCGATGGCGACTAAGACCATATCTTCTGCCGGATATTTTCCGTCGCTGAATAATGTATGTACATGATAATCTTTTAAAATCATTGATTATCCCCTGTCATTTTTTCCTGTTTTACTTTTTTATCGATTACATGACGGGAAGCTAATTCTTTATGAATGTCTTCCAGGCTGATGCCAGCTTCAATCATGAGAACCATTACATGGTAAGCCAAGTCTGCGATTTCGTAGATGGTTTCTTTTTTATCTTCTGCTTTTGCAGCGATAATAACTTCAGTACTTTCCTCTCCGACTTTCTTTAAAATCTTATCCAGACCTTTTTCAAACAGATAGGTCGTATAAGATCCTTCCTTTTTCTCCGTCTTTCTTCCTTCAATCAGTTCCATCAGATCTTCGTAAGAAAATTCTTTCCGCTTGTCGCTTTCAAATACCGGATAGTCGAAGCAGGACTTGGTTCCTTTATGGCAGGCAGGTCCATCCGGCTCCACAACAACGACTAAAGCGTCCTGATCGCAGTCTGCGGTAATGGAAACGATGTGCTGGTAATTTCCGCTGGTTTCGCCTTTCAGCCACAGTTCATTTCTGGAACGGCTCCAGAAACAGGTCAGTTCCTTCTCCATGGAAATCTTTAGGCTTTCCTTGTTCATATAAGCAAGAGTCAGTACCTGTTTGGATACAGAATCTACAACGATCGCCGGAATCAGGCCCTTCTCATCAAATTTTAATTCATCAATGTTAATCATATATCTTCAACCTTTCTATACTCTGGAAGGAATATTATTCTTCTTCATTTCTTTTTTCAAATCGCTAATCGCTACTTCGCCGAAATGGAAAATGGAAGCAGCCAAACCCGCATCTACCTTCGGCAACGCCTTAAACAAGGTAATGAAATCTTCTATGCAGCCAGCTCCGCCAGAAGCGATGACCGGTACGGAAACTGCCTCACATACAGCCTGTAGCATTTCCAAATCAAAACCTTTCTTCACACCGTCAGTATCGATGGAATTTACTACAACTTCTCCGGCTCCATTTCCAACACAGCGTTTGATCCATTCGATGGCTTCCATTCCGGTATCTTCTCTGCCACCTTTGGCAAAGACACGGAACTGTCCATCCACACGTTTCACATCAACGGAAAGTACAACGCATTGGTCGCCATAGAGTTTTGCAGCCTCTTCCACCAGAGCTGGATTTCGAATGGCTCCGGAATTAACGCTGACTTTGTCTGCACCACATTTTAATACCCGGTCAAAATCATCTACCGAGTCAATGCCACCTCCAACAGTCAGTGGAATAAACACGTTCGCTGCCGTTTCCACTAAAATATCGGTAAAGATTTCCCTGCCTTCTGCTGATGCCGTTATATCATAAAAGACCAGCTCATCCGCCCCGTTGGCGCTGTAATATTTCGCCAGTTCTATGGGAGAAGACACGTCCTTTAAGCCTTCAAAATTTGTTCCTTTTACTACTCTTCCATTTTTTACATCCAGACACGGAATGATTCTTTTGGTTATCATTTATTATCCTCTGAACCTTCTATTTATTCTTTGATATCGCCGGATCTTCTGCCAGCCGAATGGCCTCGGTCAGATCGATAGCGCCGGTATAATAAGCCTTTCCGATAATTGCTCCGTAAAGATCATAGCTTCTTAAAGCCTTTACATCATCCAACGTAGAAACACCGCCGGAGGCTACAATCTGAACCTCAAACCGTTTTGCCAATTCCTGATAAAGAGCTCTATTCGTTCCCACCATGGCACCGTCTTTGGAAATATCGGTACAGATTAAAGTTTTTACACCAATGCCAACCATCTCTTTGCAGAAATCAAAGGCATCTATGCCGGAACTTTCGGTCCATCCTTTTACCGCTACGGCTCCGTCTTTGATATCTATACCTACCGCGATTTTCTCCCCATAGGCTGCAACCGATTCCTTTACAAAATTTCGGTCTGCAACTGCTGCCGTTCCTAAAATCACCCGATCCAGACCGCTGCCAATATATTTCTCTATAACTTCCATGCTGCGGATTCCGCCACCGATTTCACAGAACAAACCGCTGCTTTTCTTAATATCCACAACTACATCGAAATTCGGCGTGGTTCCTTCTTTTGCTCCTTCCAGATCCACCAGATGTATGGCAGAAGCTCCTTTTGCCTTAAAATCAAGAGCTACATCGACGGGCTGATGACTGTAAACCGTTTTCTGGGCATAGTCCCCTTTGTAAAGCCTTACGGCTTCTTTTTCATATAAATCAATTGCCGGAAAAATTAACATGCTGCACCTTCTTCCGCTGTCATTTCACAAAAGCTCTTTAAGATTGCCAGACCCGTTTCTCCGCTCTTTTCCGGGTGGAACTGACATCCCATAATATTGCCCTTGGCTACCGCCGCCGTAACATCCACATCATATTCCACGGTTGCAATGGTGCTGTCTTCACAATATTTCGCGTAGAAGGAATGAACGAAGTAAACATGATCGCCTTCCTGAATATATTGGAAAAGTGGATGTTTCTCTCCCATAAAATCAAGGCCATTCCAGCCCATATGAGGCACTTTTAAGTCTTTGCGGATATCTTCAGCCAATGGGCAAATAGAACCCTTTAAAAGGCCTAATCCTTCGTGCTCGCCATACTCATAGCTTTTTTCAAATAACAGCTGCATGCCTAAGCAGATGCCCATTAAAGGCTTGCCTTTCGCTGCTTGTTCCTTTACGACATCCGCCATGCCGGACTCTTTTAATTTTTTCGCAGCATCTTCAAAGGCTCCTACGCCCGGGAGAAGAACCCGGTCTGCTTTTTCTATCACTTCTTTATCCGATGTAACAACCGCTTCCTGTCCGATGGCTGCAAAACTGCTCTTTAAGGAAAACAGATTTCCTACACCGTAATCAATAATTGCTATCATTACAGAACTCCTTTTGTAGATGGAATTTCACCGGCAAATTCTGCGTCAATGGCGACTGCCTGACGAAGGCTCCGTCCGATGGACTTATAGGCGCCTTCAATAATGTGATGGGAATTTTTACCGGAAAGCTGGCGGAAATGAACCGCACATTCTGCCTGGCGGACAAAGCCCATCCAGAACTCTTCTACTAATTCCGTATCAAAATCTCCTACTTTTTCCGTAGGGATATTCATTTCAAAACCCAAATATGATCTTCCGGAAAAATCCACTGCGGAAAGAATCAAAGCCTCATCCATAGGAAGAATGGTGTCCCCATAACGGTGAATCCCGCGCTTATCTCCCAAAGCATCTTTAAAGGCCTTCCCCAAAGCGATACCGATGTCCTCTACGGAATGATGATAATCTACGTAGGTATCTCCCTTACAGGTGACTTTCAGGTCAAACCGGCCATGAGAAGCAACCAAGGTCAGCATATGGTCCATAAAGCCACAGCCCGTATCAATTTCACTTTTCCCGGTTCCGTCCAGTTCCAAAGAGAGGACAATGTCCGTTTCTGCCGTTGTTCGATTTACTTCCGCTTTTCTCATTTCAACAGCTCCTTCAATACATCAATTAATTCCTGCATCTGTTCCATACTTCCGATGGTGATACGGTTATAATCTTTCAACCGTTCTGTTTCAAAATGACGGACCAGAATTCCTCTTTCTTTTAAGGCCAGATATAACGCCTGACCACCCATTTTCGAAGTCTTTGCAAAAACAAAATTGGTCTTGGAATCCGTCATTTCAAAGCCTAATTTCTTCAGTTCTTCTTCCGTATATTTTCTGTTCTCTATGATGGTCTGACAATTGTTCTTAAAGTATTCCTCATCACCTAAGGCTCCAATTCCGGCAGCCATGGTCATACGGTTAATATTGTATGGGTTAGTAGAATACTTAATGGTATTTAAATCTGCAATGAGCTCTTTGCAGGCCGCGCCAAACCCTAAACGGGCGCCAGCCATGGAACGAGATTTGGAAAAGGTCTGGGTTACCAGAAGATTCTTATAGGTATGAATTAAGTCCAGACAGCTTTCTCCGCCAAAATCCACATAGGCTTCATCAATTATAACTACATTGTCTGGATTGCTTTCCACAATTCTCACAATGTCTTCCTTGCTTAAAGTGATGCCTGTGGGCGCATTTGGATTTGCGATAAAAATGGTCTTATGGATTCCCATATAATCATTTACATCAATAGTAAAGTCGTCTTTTAAAGGGATCTGCACATATGGCACATTGTTGACCTGCGCAAACACCGTATAGAAACCATAAGTAACATC
>JAZRYR010000034.1:0-41710 GCA_045600845.1 Lachnospiraceae bacterium
GAATACAGAAAATATTATCTGGATGCAGCAAACCTGACCATGCAGGAAGAACCAGTAGCAGTAGAATCCAGCGTATCTTATGTTGGTGAAACCGCTGCGGATGGAACCATCGACCGCGTAGAATTCGATATGGAATTCAAAGAGGATACAGAGCTTACCGGTTATATGTGGCTTCGTCTCTGGGTTGAGGCAGATGGACATGATGACATGGATATGTTTATTAATATTCAGAAAGCAGACAGTCAGGGCAACTGGCTGCCATGGACGACATTAAATGAGCCTCATCCAGGCGCTTGGGGCAAGATGCGTGTAAGCCGTAGAGAGCTTTGGCCGGAAGAAATGGCAAAATATAAACAAAAAGGGAAACCTTATTGGCCGGTACAGGCTCAGCTGAAGGAAGAAAAACTGAAACCAGGCGAGGTTGTTCCAGTGGATATCGCAATTGTTCCTTCCAGCCGGTTTTGGTACAAAGGACAGAAACTGAGAATCCAGATTGCTGGAAACTATATTCGTGAAGGCTGGTTTGAGCCATTAAGCTGGGATACGGATAATCATGGAAGACATATTATCCATACAGGTGGACCGTATGATTCCTGGCTGCAGGTTCCTTATATTCCACCAAAATTTGAAACCGACGGACACGTTTACCGATAGTAATGAATCAGGCCGAAGTTGCGACCTCAGGAGGAAATAAAAAAGAAAAATTTACAGGCAGATGTTGTAATTATTGGTACAGGCCCTGCAGGCTTGGCAGCAGCAGTTGAAGCTTCTGCAGGAACTATTGAATGGCTGGAAGATATGGGTGTTGAATTCGCAGGTGCTTATAAGTATTTCCCAAAGAGTGAAGCTACCTGGCACATTGTAGCAGTTAATGGCGGTATCGGACGGAACGGTGGTGCTATTATGAACAAAGCAATGCTGGATAAAGAGCAGGAAAACGGAGCAGAAATATTCTACGAAACCCCTGCAAAAGAAATCTTAAGAGACGAATCCGGTAAGATCTGTGGCGTTAACGCTCAGGATAAAAATGGGAAAGACATTCACGTAGACTGCAAGACTGTTATCGTAGCTACCGGCGGAGCTGGAGATTCACCAAAGTACATGAAAGAGAGAATGGGCGTTACCTACGGAAAAGACCTGTTCAATATCGTAGTTCCTGGCCTGAAGGGCGAAGGAATCAAGATGGCGATGACAGCAGGTGCTGCTACAACGGATATGACCGTAGAGAAAATCTATATTCTTCCGTTCTCTGATATGGGCGTACAGAGCGTTCCTGTAGTATTCATGCAGCCAAATCTGTTGGTTAATATCAATGGAAAACGTTTCATCAACGAAGAGCAGATGCAGAATACTACCTTCACAAGAAATGCCATTACCATCCAAAAAGGTGCCATCGGATTCTCCATCATCGACAGCAGTATCATCAAAGGCTACAGGAAGAAAGGCCTGGATGTTGTAAACTTTGTTCATCATGTATCCGATATTGATGACTTCGAGCAGGTTTGCCAGGATATTGTAGATGATCCAAACAACCCAGACGTAGTAATCACGGATACTTTGGAAGAATTAGCAGAGAAATGTGGTATTAACGTAGAGAACTTCCTTGAGACCGTGGAAGAATACAACGACATGTGCGAGAGTGAAGACAAACAGTTCTACAAACCATCCAAATATATGAAACCGATTAAGAAGGGGCCTTTCTATGCTGGATTATTCCGTCCATCAGGCTATGGTACTTTAGGCGGAATTAAAATCAACGAGAACTGCGAAGTTCTGGATGATGACTGGAATGTGATTCCTGGATTCTATGCAGCTGGAACGGATACATGTACCATCTACGGCGATAGCTATATGTTCCTGTTACCTGGAAATACTATGGGCTACTGCCTGAACACCGGACGTTTTGCTGGTCAGGGTGCAGCGGAATATTGTGAAGACTAAGAAAAATGGCAAATGTTAATTTAATTATTGATGGCCGTAAGATTTCAGCAGATGAAAACTAAACAGTTTTAGAGGCGGCTTTGGAGAATGGAATTTATATTCCACATCTATGTTACCATGAAAACCTGAAACCGAACGGCGGATGCCGTCTCTGCGTTGTAAAGCAAGAAGGCGTGAACGGTATCATTACTTCTTGTAGTGTAAAAGTTAAAGAAGGCATGGTCATAAATACCAAGGATGAGCTTGCGGAGAATATCCGCAAGCTTACTTGCGATTTTATGTTTAAAACTCATCCGAGTGAGTGTTCCGGCTGTCCGAAATATGGAAAATGCCAGTTAGCTTCCATCTCCCAGTATGTGGGGGATACGGGAAGAAATTTAAGAGAGCTGAAAATCCGTGCTGCCGGGGATGAAACCAATCCTTTAATGCTCCATGAGATGTATCGATGTATCTTATGTGGAAGATGCGTGAGAGCTTGTAGCGTACTTCGAGGTGTAGGAGCGCTGAAGTTTGCGAAAGTTGATGGCAGAATGAGAGTGGTTATCGACGGGAATTCCTTAAAGGATGCGGACTGCCGGTTCTGCGGAGCCTGCGTGGAAGTGTGCCCGACAGGTTCCATCAGAGACAAAGTTGGCGTATTCCGGGACGACCTTCCGAAGGAGGTTGCCCAGATTCCTTGTCGGGCGGAATGTCCTGCCCTTATTGACATTCCGGCTTATTTAAGAGCAATTCAGGAAGACGATTGTGATAAGGCCGTTGCCATCATCCGGGAGAAGGTTCCATTCCCACATGCTTTAGGACTGGTATGCAACAATCGATGCGAAGAAGGCTGTAAGAGAAAAGGTCTGAACAGCCCGGTTTCTGTCCGGAATCTGAAACGTTACGTGGCGGAACATGAAGAAAACAAGTTCTGGAAAGAAAACTATATAAAAACGGCAGAAAGAACGGGAAAGAAAGTCGCTGTTATCGGCGCCGGGCCTGTGGTCTTACTGCGGCTTATTATTTGAATAAAAAAGGTCATGATGTGGTTGTAATGGAATCTAAAAAGATTCCTGGAGGACATATGACCAGCGGAATGCCGGAGTTACGGTGAATGGAGAAGTGAAGGAAACCTCTTTTGGAACCAAGCTCAGTGAGTTGGCGGACCTTTCAGAAGCCAAAGTGGTGTTAATCGGTGGGCTAAAAGGAAAACTTATTCGTCCCGAAGAACTTTTCGAATATACGGTGGAAGAATATGACAGCGTAACGATCTTACCCAAATCCTCCTGCACCGTAGATTTCATGATTAAGCATATAAGCAATGCGTGGAATTTTTCCTGCGGAAAATGTGTTCTTTGCAGGGAAGGAAGTCTGCAATATAAAACAATTTGCGAAGAAATGGTTGCAGGAAAGGCAAAACCGGCAGATCTGGAGCTGATAAAGGAAATTGGCGAGCTGATTAAGGTAGGCGCTTACTGTCCGTACGGTCAGCATATGCCACAGCCTTTGATTGACGCGATCTCCTTATTTATGGAGGAGTTTGAGGCACATATAAAGAAAAAACAATGCTCGGCCGGCGTATGTTACCAAAAGGGTGCAATCTATGTTATTTTGCCGGATAAATGTATGGGCTGTACGGATTGTATCGATGAGTGTGATGAGCTTGCTATTGAAGGAAAGAAAGGCTTTATTCATATGATCGATCAGGATATGTGTGAGCATTGTGGCAAGTGTGTGGACATCTGTGACGAAGAAGCTATTATCCAGGTGGATGGAAAAAGGCCGAAGCTTCCGAAGAAGCTGACCAGAGTAGGAAAATTCTGATTTACTCTTTTTTGGGGCTTTCTTATCCCCAAATAGAAATAAAAGATATTTTGGTGTAAAAATAAGATAATTTGTAAATTTCATAGATTATTTTAAAGGAGCCGGAAATGAACTGCACCGGCTCTTTATTGTTACTGATATGTAAAAAAATGTTTTAATAGCAGAAATTGCTTATACTAAAAAATTGATATGAGACAATAGACAAGATAAAAAATCACGGTTGTGTACCAATGATAATTACTACTAAGATGAAAAATCACGGTTGTGTACCAAAAAGAGCAGTCAGAGATTGTCACATAGAGAAAAAAATACGGTTATGTACCAACGATAGTTTCCTCAAAGACGAAAAAATATGGTTATGTACCAACTGATGGGAAAGGGGTGGTACACAACCGAGTTTTTTTGTCAATCTGGGAGGAACTCATGGTACACAATCGTGATTTTTTGTCGACCTGAGAAAATAAATGGTACACAACTGAAATTATTTCTCTAATCCGTAAAATAAGGTTTAAATAAAATGTGTATGTGCGCAAGATTAAATGCAAGGTCGGAATTAAGTAAAGAGATTGGATAAACTTTGTGTAAAACAAAAGAAAATCACTTGCAACCATGAGACAATAGGACTATTCTATGAGGCGTGGCTTTTGGATGACCGGACTTTTTTTCGGTATAAAAAGCTATGGGGAAAGATTTCGTTCTGCCTCAATAATTAAGAAAGATATCTGGAAAAAGCAGATAAACGATAGAAAATGACACCAGCATCAATAGAAACATTAGAAGTAAAAGAAACAATAGAAACAGAATTTAGTAAAGAACAATTAAAAAAAGCAGGTTTTGACTTTCTTCACTTCCTTAAAAATCTCGGGCTTGCCCTCGTAATAGGCGCTGGGGTAGGTGCTTACGCCTGTATTTTTGCATTATTGATTGATTGGGCTACCGGATTCCGGAACGATCATTCCTGGCTGATTTTCCTTTTACCAGTCGGAGGTCTGGCAATTGTAGGATTTTATCATTTGCTGGGCGTTAAGGAACCGGGGGGAACCAACCGGGTCTTAAAATCCATTTCTTCCAATGAAGAACTGCCATTGAAAATGACGCCATTGATTACCGTAAGTACGGCGATTACCCACCTTTTAGGCGGAAGTGCGGGAAGGGAAGGAGCTGCCCTCCAAATCGGGGGAAGCTTAGGTTCTTCTTTGGCAAGGCTTATCAAGGCCGATAAAAAGGAAGTTATTATTCTGACCATGTGTGGGATGAGTGCGGCTTTCTCCGCAATGTTTGGAACTCCTCTTACCGCTACCATTTTTGCAATGGAAGTCGTAAGTATTGGAATTCTTCATTATTCCGCCATTGTGCCGTGTGCAGTAGCTTCCTTGACGGCGGGTTTTATGGCGAAGCTGATTGGATATGTTCCGGAAAACTATCCTCTGGTTGAATTTCCGGACTTCACTTGGCTTTATGGAATCAAAGCCGTTGGTTTGGGATTGGCCTGTGCGGTCATCAGCGTAGTGTTCATTTTTATCCTTCATAAAAGCGAATATTATTATAAAAAGTTTTTTAAAAATCCATATATCCGGACCATTGTAGGGGGTCTTCTGGTTATGGGGATTACACTTTTACTCGGAACCAGAAATTTCAACGGAGCTGGCGTTCCTGTAATTTTCGAAGCAATTCGTGGAAATGCAGAATGGTATACCTTCCTGCTAAAAATGATCCTAACGGCTCTGACCTTAGGGGCATGTTACAAAGGTGGAGAAATTATTCCCACGATTTTCGTAGGAGCAGCTTTTGGATGTGTGTTCAGTCCGTTAATCGGTATCCCGGCAGCAGTGGGAGCAGCTATGGGTGTATGCGGAGTATTCTGCGGGGTTACTAACTGCCCGATAGCAAGCATTGCGCTGAGCTTTGAACTTTTTGGATTGGGAGGCCTTCCATTTATGCTGATTGTTGCGGCAGTCAGTTACCGTTTGTCCGGCTATTATGGAATTTATACCGGCCAGAAAATCATGTACTCCAAAGACCTTCCGGAATTCATTAATATTACAACCAGAGAATGAAAGTTTTCCGGTGTAATAAGACCTTTACATAATCTATAATAACCTTGAAAAATAAAGGAAAAGTCATTGACAACAGTAGGTTTTGTTGTTAATATACACAAGTTGTTAGCCTTTTCTTAGAAGTAGGAAACTCCAACCTCTTCCCAGAAAATGGCGGTTATACATAAAACTAGGAGGAAAATTATTATGATTACACCAGAAATCAAAGCTCAGATTATCAAAGAATTTGGAAAAACACCTACAGACACAGGTTCTACAGAAGTACAGGTAGCTATCCTTTCTTACAGAATCAAAGATCTTACTGAGCACTTAAAAACACACAAAAAAGACCACCACTCAAGAAGAGGACTTCTTAAGATGGTTGGTAAGAGAAGAGGACTTCTTGACTACCTGATGAAAAAAGACATTGCCGCTTATCGTCAGTTAATCGAAAAACTCGGAATCAGAAAATAATCAGAATGTTCCAATAGACTTTAGGGTACGCCTTAAAGTCTATTGTTATATTATCCGCCACCTTTTTCCTCTGTTTTTTTTGAGAAAATAGGTGCGAAATCAGGGCATTCCGCCCAGAAGTAGACGTGGAATAATTTGAAACGGGCATTCCGCCCAGAAGTAGAAGGAGGAGAAAAAATGAGTAAAGAATTCAAATCATTCGAAATGGAACTTGCAGGAAGAACCTTAAGAGCAGACATCGGCCGTGTGGCAGCTCAGGCAAACGGCGCTGTATTACTGCATTATGGTGACACAGTTGTACTTTCAACAGCTACAGCTTCCGAGAGACCTCGTGATGGAATCGATTTCTTCCCACTGAGTGTAGACTTTGAAGAAAAAATGTATTCTGTTGGAAAAATCCCGGGAGGATTTACAAGACGAGAAGGACGTCCTTCGGATAACGCAATCTTAACAAGCCGTGTTATCGACCGTCCAATGCGTCCTTTATTCCCGAAGGATTACCGAAACGATGTAGTATTAAATAACTTAGTAATGAGTGTAGATCCAGACTGCTCACCAGAACTTACCGCGATGTTAGGCAGCGCTCTTGCAACATGCATTTCCGACATTCCATTTGACGGCCCAGTAGCTATGACTCAGGTAGGCTTAGTAAATGGCGAATTAGTATTTAACCCAAATGAAGAACAGAAACTGGCAACCGATCTTTCATTAACCGTAGCTTCCACACCAGAAAAAGTTATCATGATTGAAGCTGGTGCAAAAGAAGTTCCGGAAGATAAAATGATTGAAGCCATCTTCGCTGCACATGAACTGAATAAGAAAGTTAACGAGTTCTTCGCACAGATCATTGCAGAAGTTGGTAAAGAAAAACACGAATATGAACAGCACATCATTCCAGAAGAAGTAACTGACGCTATCGTTGAGTTAGTTCCAGGCGAGGAAATGGAAAAAGCGGTATTTGCAGATGAGAAGCAGACTCGTGACGCCAACATCGCTGCCATCACCGCTATGCTGGAAGAAAAATTTGCAGATGAACATGAAGACTGGCTTCCAATGATCGATGAAGCTTTATATGCATACCAGAAGAAGACCGTTCGCAAGATGATCTTGAAAGACCACAAACGTCCAGATGGTCGTGCTATTGACCAGATTCGTCCTCTGGCTGCAGAAATCGACCTTCTTCCAAGAGCTCATGGTTCCGGTATGTTCACCCGTGGACAGACTCAGATTATGACTGCCACTACTTTAGGACCTTTAAGTGATGCTCAGAAATTAGATGGTCTGGATCTTCATACCACATCCAAGAGATATATGCATCAGTACAACTTCCCTGGATATTCGGTAGGCGAAGCAAAACCTAGCAGAAGCCCTGGACGTCGTGAAATCGGCCATGGTGCATTAGCAGAAAGAGCTTTACTTCCGGTAATCCCTAGCGAGCAGGAATTCCCATATGCTCTTCGTCTGGTATCCGAAACTTTCGAATCGAATGGTTCTACCAGTCAGGCATCGGTATGTGCATCTACCTTAAGTCTTATGGCAGCAGGTGTTCCGATTAAACGTCCGGTAGCTGGAATCTCCTGCGGTCTGGTAACTGGAGAAACTGATGAGGATTACTTAGTACTTACCGATATTCAGGGTCTGGAAGACTTCTTTGGAGACATGGACTTCAAGGTTGCCGGAACGGACGTAGGTATTACCGCTATCCAGATGGATATTAAGATTCATGGTCTTACAAGAGCCATCGTAGAAGAAGCTATCACCAGAGCAAAACAAGCCAGAACTTACATTCTTCATGAAGTAATGCTTCCGGTTATTGCAGAGCCTAGAAAAGAAGTTGGCAAATATGCTCCTAAGATCATCAGCATGCAGATCGACCCGGATAAGATCGGCGAAGTTGTCGGCAAACAGGGCAAGGTTATTAACGAGATTATCGCAAGAACCGGCGTTAAGATCGATATTAATGACGACGGACTGGTTTCCATCTGTGGCGTAGAAAAAGATAAATTAGAAGAAGCACGTGAAATGATCGATACCATCGTATCGGACTTTGAAGAAGGCAGAATTTATGAGGGTACCGTAGTTTCCATTAAAGACTTCGGCGCATTCTTAGAGTTTGCTCCTGGCAAAGAGGGAATGGTTCATATTTCCAAGATTGCTCCAGAGAGAATCAAACAGGTAGAAGACGTTCTGACTCTGGGCGATATTGTTAAGGCAAAATGTATGGGCCCTGACAAGATGGGAAGAATTTCCTTCAGCATTAAAGACGCAAAATAATATTAAACTTTTCGTTTTTAGAAAAATCCACGCTTTGGCGTGGATTTTTTGCTTTCTGGTTATTTAAAAGAACATCTTAGAACATTGATATAAATGGCTAGAAAGGGTATAATTAAATAATACAAGAAAAGCGGGATATTAGAGTTTTTTTGAGAGAAAAAAATCATGAGTTTTATCGAAATCAAAAACATTGTAAAAGAATACGTAAGTAAAGGCGGCCTGTCTCTAAAAGCAGTAGATGGGATTACTTTTAACATTGAAAAAGGCGAATTTGCAGTCATCGTCGGACCTTCGGGCGCCGGAAAAACGACCGTATTAAATATGTTGGGCGGAATGGATACCATCACGTCCGGTGAAATTCTGGTAGATGGAGTGGATATCGCGAAATATTCATCCAAACAGCTGACAAAATACCGTCGTTTTGATGTCGGTTTTGTTTTTCAGTTTTATAATCTGGTTCCGAATTTTACTGCATTGGAAAATGTAGAACTTGCGAACCAGATTGGACAGAATCCGTTGGATGCAAAGCAGGTTATGGAAGAGGTAGGCTTGGGAGAACGTCTGAATAATTTTCCGGCCCAGCTTTCCGGCGGGGAACAACAGAGAGTATCCATTGCCCGGGCTTTGGCAAAAAATCCAAAGCTGATGCTATGTGATGAACCGACAGGCGCTTTGGATTATAAAACCGGTAAAACCATATTAAAACTTCTTCAGGATATGTGCAGACAAAAAGGAATGACGGTTATTGTCATTACCCATAACCAGGCCATTGCACCGATGGCTGACAGAGTAATCCATATAAAGAACGGAAAGGTAGAAACGATGGAAGAAAATCCAACGCCTGTTTCTATCGATGAAATTGAATGGTGACGAAAGCAATAAGGATGAAACTGTTTTGAAAATAATTTACAAAGATGTATTCAGAGAAATAAAGAAATCCAAGGGACGTTTTATATCCCTTTTCCTTATTGTTGTTCTCGGCGTTGCGTTTTATACAGGAATCCGGTCCAGCAGTCCGGATATGATGATTTCTGCGGATACTTTTTATGATGAGTCAAATCTGGCGGATATTCGCGTAATCTCCACTTTGGGAATAACCAAAGGAGATATTGAAGCCTTATCAAAGGTTGATGGGGTGGAAAAAGCCTATGGGAATTATACTTCGGATTTCCTTTGTAAGGGAGAAGATTCTCAGTATGTAGTAAAAGTAATTGCAGCTACAGAGGGCATTAATGAAGTTAAGCTGAAATCCGGAAAGATGCCGGTAAAGAAGGATGAATGTATTGTTGATGATTACAGTCTGAAGACGAATAATTATCATATCGGAGATACTCTTGAATTGGTTTCCGGTAACGATACCACGCTTGAGGATGTAATTTCCACATCAAAATTCACGATCTGCGGAAGTTTCATTTCTTCAGAATACGTGTCGATGTCCATGGGGACTTCTTCGATTGGTTCCGGTTCTGTAGAGGGTGTGATAATTGTACGTCCGGAAGTATTTCAGCTGGAAGTATTCACCGAGGCGGATGTACTGGTCCAAGGCGCAAAGGATTTGATGTGCTATTCGGATACGTACGAAAACCTTATAAAAGGTGTAAAAGATAATATTGAGAAAATTGCGGATGAACGGAATGAAATCCGCTACAACGAAGTCATTGATGAAGCAAATAACGAACTGGAAAAAGCCAGAAAAGAATTTGATGATGGCAAGAAAAAACTGGATGACGGAAAAAAAGAGTACGAAGATGGAAAAAAGAAGTTAGAAGATGCCAAAATTCAGTACGAAGATGGTCAGAATCAAATCGCCCAGGGCCAGGTTGAAATCAATAATGGATGGGAGGAGCTGAATGCCCAGAAGAAAGCTTTTGAAGAAAAGAAACAAGAATTTCAGATACAGAAAGCTGTTGCGGAATATGATCTGAATTCAAAACTTTCGGAATATGAATTTATTAAAAATTATATCCTCCAATACCTTTCCAAGGAAGATATTGCCCGAATCCGGCAGTTTATTTATGACATTACCGGAATCGATCTGGATTTTGAAGCCTATGAAGCAATGATTTATCAGTATGCGGAGGAAGCCAGAGCTCAGATCGCCGAGGGACAGGCGCAGATTGACTATTATCAGGCACAGCTGGATTCAGCAGAGGCGGAACTGAATTATCAGCAGGGACAGATCTATGCGGGACAGAGGGAACTGGACGCTGCTGCCGAAGAAATAAAAAAAGGGGAGAAAGAGCTGGCAGATGCCAAAAAAGAAATCGATGATGGGGAAAAAGAATTAAAAGACGCGGAAGAAAAACTAGATGATGCGGAAAAAGAAATTGCAAAGATTGAAAAGTCCGAATGGTATGTGTTAGACCGGAACTATCTGACAGATTATACTTCCTTTGGTTCCGATGCGGAAAGAATCGGAAATATTGGAAAAGTATTTCCGGTCATCTTCTTCATTGTTGCTGCCTTGGTTTGTCTGACGGCCATGACAAGAATGATTGATGAGGAACGGACCCAGATCGGTACATTAAAGGCCTTAGGATACGGGAAAGGAACCATCATGATGAAGTATGTAATTTATGCTTTGTTGGCTACCGTATTCGGCTCTATTGCAGGGTCTTTGCTGGGGGGCAAAATACTTCCGTATATTATCCTTCATGAATATAAAATTCTTTATCCGAACATTGAGACGCTTTATTTCCCATATAGTCTGGAACACAGTCTGGTTGCCAGTGGAGCATCTTTGGTGTGCATTCTTTCTGCAACCTTGCTTGCCTGTATGAAGTCCTTAATGGAAGTTCCGGCAAGTCTGATGCGGCCGGTAGCACCAAAACAAACCAAGAAGTTATTGCTGGAGCGTATTCCGGGTCTCTGGAATAAAATACGTTTCAACTGGAAGAATGCTTTAAGAAATTTCATACGTTACAAAAAACGTTTGGTCATGACATTATTCGGTATTTGTGGGTCCACGGCCCTTTTGCTGGTCGGCTTTGGATTAAAAGATTCGGTAGATACGATTCTTTTTGCCCAATATGGACGGATTTGTCTTTATGATGAAGTGATCACCATAGATGCGAATGCTTCGGAAAAAGATAAGGATGAACTGCAGGATATATTGGATAAAGACCGTCGGTTTGCAAGTTATCTTTACACATACCAGATGTCTTTGGACGCAGAGTCCGATAACTCCAAAGAAATACTTTCCCCTTATATTTTTGTCCCGGAAGATTTGCATGCCTTTGAAGACAATGTCCGTCTGCAGAACCGGATTACGGAAGAAAAACTGACCCTGAAAGACGGGGAAGTTATTATTTCTGAAAAGATGGCCTCTGTTTTAGGTGTTAAGGAAGGGGATATCCTTCACATTTCCTCTAACCAGAAAGACAAGAAAGATGTAACCATTGGCGGAATTGCAGAAAATTATGTATATCATTATGTTTACATGACCCCGAAGATGTATGAGAGTCTGTATGGAAAAAAGCCGGATTATAATTCCATAACTATCGTAAACAATGAAGGGGTAACAATAGACGCAGATGAATTCGGAAATGAATTTCTTAAGTATGATGCCGTAGGCGGAGTTCAAAGCATCTCGGTTTTGGTTGATAAGTTTTCGGACTTGTTGGACAGTATGGATGTGATAACCCTGGTATTGATCGTATGTGCCGGAGCCCTGACCTTTGTTGTCCTTTATAACCTGAACAATATTAATATCAGTGAGAGACGAAGAGAACTGGCAACTTTAAAAGTATTGGGCTTTTATGATATTGAACTGAGCCAGTATATCTACCGTGAAAATATCTTAATTACAATTATTGGAATCGCTTTGGGACTCGTAGGTGGTGTATTACTGAACAATTACGTAATAAATACCGTAGAAGTCGACCTGGTTATGTTTGGAAGGCAGATTTTCTTCCCTAGCTTTATCAAGAGTGTTCTCATTGCGGTCGGATTTACCGTTATTGTGAATATTATCGTACATTTTAAACTGAAGAAAATCGACATGGCGACCTCCTTAAAGAGTGTTGAATAAGACTTATAGAAATAGTAAACTATTATGGTGAAAAAGAATAAATCAAAACCGAAAAATTCTAAAAATTTTAAGAGTTCAAAAAAAGAAAATAAAGAGATTAAAATCATTATTATCGCAGCCATTGCCCTGCTGTTAGAGCTGTGCGCCTTCGGTATTTTGGGAACGGTCGGAGGCTGGATAAAATATGCAGAGTTTGGTCTGTTTGGTTTAATGGCCTATGTTTTCCCGGTTGCGGGTGCATTGGCGATTATTTTCATCTATCTGAGGAGCGAAAAGAAAACCAGCAAGATTATCTGCTGTATTGTTTTCTTCCTTTGTCTTTGTGCATTTATCCATTTGCTGACTTTCCAGAATTTTGCAGAGGTAACCGTAGATAAATATTTTACGGACTGCGCCGAAAAACTCACCGGAGGCGGTATTTTTGGTGGCCTTTTAGCTTTAGGCTTGTTTAAAGCAGTCAGCAAAGCAGGAACAATCGTGATTCTGGTTCTGGCGATGCTGATCTGCCTTCTTTTCATTTTCGAGGTTCCAGTTTTTGAAAGCATTAAAATGCTGTTTACCAAAACCAGAACAGAGGAAGATGAGGACGAGGAGCCAGACAAGATTGTTGTGACACGTTCAAAAGCGAAAAAAGAAGAAACTGTTTACGAAGGAAAATCGGAGGAAGGCGTAACCATCCGTATTGTGAAAGCTTCTTCGAAAAAACATGTAAAGACGCCTTTAAAGAGAAGTTACAATAAAGCGGTTCCTTTAAGGGACGGATCTACCAGGACGTTACGCTCCAATGTCAAGGCAAAAGGAATTACGGATGTGGGATTGATCAAAGCTCATGCCAATGGAGATGAAATCCATGAAATTACCCATATGAAACCGTCTCATAAGGAAACGGTTCCAGAAGAACCAAAGAAGACGATTCAGGTTACCGATATGACGGAAATTGAGGCTGCGAAGAAAGCAAAAGAAATGGCAGCTGCAGAAGAAGCAAAAATAGCGGCAGCCAGAATGGAGGCAGAGAGAGAACGCCTGGAGAAAGAACGCCGGGATCGTGCGCGTCAGGAAAAAGAGCGTCAGGAAAAACTGACGGCAGAAAAAGCGAAAGTGACGCAGCAGACGAAAGAAAGAACGCAGAAGACAAAGCCGGCTTTGAAGAATGTGAAAGTAGATGAAGATGGATATGTTTATCCGCCGGTCAGCTTGCTGAGCAAGAGTAAAGGAAAAAATACCGGAATTTCCAATACAGAACTTAAGAAAATGGCCGAGAATCTGGAAACGATTCTCAGCTTGTTTGGCGCAAATGCAAAGGTTATTGATATGCAGGCTGGACCTACCGTCACTCGGTTTGAACTTCAGCCGGAAATGGGAATCCGTGTAAATAAATTTACGGCTTTGGCGGATGACCTGAAGCTGAATTTAGCGGTTCCGGACATTCGGATTGAGGCTCCGATTCCGGGAAGAGCTGCGATCGGTATTGAGATTCCGAATAGTAATTCCCTGACGGTTCTTATGAGAGACCTTTTGGAAGATAAAGCCCTTATGGACCATCAGTCGAAAATTGCTGTGGCAGCAGGAGTGGATATCAGCGGAAACGTTGTTGTCAGTGATATTGATGCCATGCCGCATCTCCTGGTTGCAGGTACGACAGGGTCCGGTAAATCCGTATTTACGAAATCTTTATTGATGACAATTCTGTTCCGTGCGAAACCGACGGAAGTGGGAATCATCATTATCGACCCGAAACGGGTAGAGTTTAATGCCTTTAACGGAATTCCGCATATGATGAAGGAAGTCGTGACTGACGCCGGTCAGGCGGTCAGTACCTTACGCTGGGCGGTGAATGAAATGACAAACCGCTATACCCGAATGCAGCTTTCCGGTGTAAATGACATAAAGAGTTATAATTACAAGTTTGAGAAAGGCCTGCTGAATCCAGAGGAGGAAAATCCGAAGACGATGCAGCAGATCATCATCGTCATAGATGAATTGGCCGACTTAATGATGACGGCAGCAAAAGAAGTAGAAAGCCTGATTGTACGGCTGGCTCAGCTGGCCCGTGCAGCCGGTATTCATCTGATTATAGCGACCCAGAGACCTTCTGCCAATGTAGTTACCGGTCTGATTAAAGCCAATGTTCCATCAAAGGCGGCCTTGAGAGTTTCTTCCGGATTGGAATCCAGAATCATTTTGGACATGAAGGGGGCAGAGGAACTTATTGGACATGGAGATATGCTTTTCCATCCAAACGGTTTAGTAAAACCAATCCGTATTCAAGGTGCCTTTGTTTCGGAAAAGGAAGTTGATGCAGTAACGACCTTCCTGAAAGAAAATAATTCGACAGATTACTATGCTGCGGAAAATCAGGAAATCCAGAAATATCTGAACAATCCGGATGCAGGTCCAGCATCTGTTTCGGAAACCTTGGAGGAAAGTAGTTCAGAGAGTAAGTATGACGACTATCTTTTTGAAGCGGGTATTCTCTGCATTGAGATGGGAAAAGCTTCTTCTTCCATGCTTCAAAGGAGATTCAGCATTGGATTTAACCGTGCCGCAAGGATTATTGACCAGCTGACGGAAATGGGGGCCATTGGTCCGGCGAACGGAGCAAAACCGAGAGAAATTCTGGTAGATAGTTATGCTTTTGAAGAAATGTTCCAGGCAAAGGAAAATACATATAATGAATAATCTGAAAGAACTTTTAAAAGATATTGATCATGAAGTAATTGCCGGCTGTGAAGATATGGAAATATCGGATCTGGTCATTGACTCCAGAAAAACAAGGGAAGGCTGTGCCTTCTTATGTTTTATTGGTGCCTATTCGGATGGCCATGACTATATTCCGGATGTTGTAAAAAAGGGTGCCGGCGCAATCATTATCCAGAAGGATGTGGAAATCCCGGAAGGAATTACGGTGATTAAAGTAGAGGACACCCGAAGAACTTTAGCGTTGATGAGTGCGAAGTTTTTTGATTATCCGGCTAAGAAAATGACTACCATTGGAATTACGGGAACGAAGGGAAAGACCAGCGTTACCAGCTTCGTACAGACCATTCTGACAAAAGCCGGACATAAGGTCGGAACCATCGGAACCATTGGCGCTGATGTGGGTGGAGAATTTATAAAAACAGAAATCACCACACCAGAAT
This sequence comes from Lachnospiraceae bacterium, assembly GCA_045600845.1. Taxonomy (GTDB): domain Bacteria; phylum Bacillota; class Clostridia; order Lachnospirales; family Lachnospiraceae; genus RGIG5612. Next base: position 15,699 of record JAZRYR010000034.1, read on the forward strand.
CCTACGATGTTCAGAAACTGTTTGCCAAAATGGTAGAGAATGGATGTGATGTCTGCGTCATGGAAGTATCCAGCCAGGCCTTAAAATTAAGCCGGGTAGCGGGTATCGAATTCGATTATGGGATATTTACGAATATGAGTCCCGACCACATCAGCGGACCGGAACATAAAGATTTTGCGGAATATGTTTATTGTAAGAGCCTTTTATTCCAGCAGTGCAAGAAAGGCCTGTTAAATTGTGACGATGGGCAGTATCCGTCTATGATTCAGAATGCTACCTGCGAGGTTTCTACCTTTTCTTTCCGATCCGAATCCGATTTAAAGGCAGAAAATATCCGCTATTTACGGGAGGATGGCTTTATTGGAATGTCCTTTGATACCAAGGGGAGGATTAATGATACCTTTAAGGTGAGCGCTCCTGGGGAGTTCTCCGTAAGTAATGCCCTGGCAGCAATTATTGTCTGCCACGCTTTGGGCGTTGATACGGAAATCATAAAAGATGCGTTAATGGATGTTCATGTAAAGGGAAGAATGGAAGTGGTAAAGGTTTCTTCAAAATTCACCGTTATAATTGATTATGCTCATAACGCCATGTCTATGGAACAGATTCTGAAAGCCATGAGAGCATTTCATCCAAAACGAATTGTCTGTCTCTTCGGCTGCGGTGGCAACCGTACCAGATTAAGAAGATTTGAAATGGGAGAAACCAGTGGAACCTATGCGGATTTTTCGATTCTGACAGAAGATAATTCCCGCCTGGAAAAATGCGAAGACATTATTGCTGATATTGTTACAGGAATCCGCAAAACCGATGGGGAATACATTGTTATTCCAGACCGGAAAGAGGCAATCAAATACAGTATTTTGAATGCCCAGGAAGGCGATATTATTCTTCTTCTGGGAAAAGGTCATGAAGATTACCAGGACAAAAATGGTAAGAAGACTCCTTTTGACGAACGTGTAATTATTAAGGAGATTCTGGAAGAAACAGGTTTTCAGTATGAGTAAATTTGCTGACGTAATCGTTGACATCTCTCATGAAAAAGTTGACCGGCCTTTTGAATATCGGATTCCAGACAGCCTGATAGACGACATCTCCGTCGGCAGCCAGGTAAATATCCCTTTTGGAAAAGGCAACAAACTTATTACAGGCTTTGTCCTTGCTATCAAAGACAAAGCTGTTTTTGATGAAAACAAATTAAAAGCCATTGATAGTCTGGTGAAGAATTCTACTTCGGCAGACGGCGATATGATTAGCCTGGCATATTTCATTAAGACCAACTATGGCTCTACCATGAATCAGGCCCTAAAGACCGTTTTGCCGGTAAAGAAAAGTGCCAATCCGGTTCAGGAAAAATATATTTACCTGAAAGCAGAAGAGGCAATCGTAAAGGCCGCCCTTGAGAAGTACGGGAAAGATAAAAGAAGTGTAGCCAAATTAAGACTGTTACAGGAGATTGAAAACGAAAAAGTCCTTCCTTATGAGATTGTAAGAGACAAACTGAATATATCAGCGGCAACCTTGAATTCCTTGACAAAAGAAGGCCTGATTCAGGTGGATGTGAAGGAAAATTTAAGGGATGCCCTGGATATCAAAGAAAAGCAGGAATATACCATTCAGCTGAATCCAGAGCAGAAAGCGGTTTCGGAAGATATTTGGAACCGGTACTTAGAAGGTGATACCAGACCGTCCCTGATTCGGGGAATTACAGGATCCGGAAAAACCGAAGTATACATCGATATTATCGATAAAGTAGTAAAGGAAGGAAAGCAGGCCATTGTCCTGATTCCGGAAATTGCCCTGACTTATCAGACGGTTTTGCGTTTTTATAAGAAGTTTGGAAACCGGATTTCCGTTATCAATTCCAAATTGACTCCAGCCCAAAAACATGATCAGTTAGAGAAGGCAAAACAGGGGCAGGTGGATATTATTATCGGCCCACGTTCGGCACTTTTTTCGCCTTTTGCTCATCTTGGCGTGATCATTATCGATGAAGAGCATGAGGCCACCTACAAAAATGAAAATGTCCCAAGATATATTTCCAGGGAAGTCGCCATCGAAAGAGCCAGAATGTGTGGTGGATTTGTTGTGTTAGGTTCTGCCACTCCTTCCGTAGAAAGCTATTACAAGGCAAAACAGGGGGAATATGCCCTCTATAATTTGGAACATAGAGCAACCGGCGCGACTCTTCCGGAAGTGGAAATTGTGGATCTGAGGGAGGAACTGACGCGAGGAAACCGCTCCATGATCAGCCGGAAACTGGATGAATTGATCCGGGACCGCCTGGCCAAACAGGAACAGATTATTCTGTTCATTAACCGACGGGGCTATTCCAGCTTTGTATCCTGCAGAAAATGCGGAGAAGCGATGAAATGTCCGCATTGTGATGTTTCTTTAAAATTTCACAAAAACGGTAAATTAATGTGTCATTATTGTGGCTATGAGACCTCAATGGTAAAAAGCTGTCCAAACTGTGGCTCGCAATATATCGGAACTTTTGGTTCCGGCACACAGAAAGTGGAAGAAGAAATCAACCGGTTGTATCCGGAAGCAAAGACCTTGCGGATGGATTACGATACGACTCGGGAAAAGCAGGGGCATGAAAAAATACTTTCTGCTTTTGCCAATCATGAAGCAGATATTCTGATTGGAACTCAGATGATTGTAAAAGGCCATGATTTTGCCAATGTTACCTTAGTGGGGATTCTGGCAGCAGATCTGTCCTTGTATTCCGGAGATTATTCTTCTGCAGAGAAGACCTTCCAGTTACTGACCCAGGCTGCCGGGCGGGCAGGCAGAGGCCGTAAAAAAGGCGATGTGGTCATCCAGACCTATTCTCCGGATAATTATGCGGTGAAATTAGGCGCGGAACAGGACTATAAAGGCTTTTATGACTATGAGATGTCCTATCGGCGGCTTTTGGGTTATCCGCCGGCAATGAACCTTTTAGGCATCTTATTTGCATGTGAAAATGAGAATTACCTGACGAGAAAGTGTCATGCAATCAATCAGGTGATAGAAGACAAAATAAAAGAAAAAGAAGGGGCCGGGATGAAGCCGATGTCTATTTTGAAAATCGGTCCAAGCCAGGCACCGATTGCGAAAATCAGTGATAAGTACCGCAAGATGATATATCTGAAAGCGGCCCGATATAAAGATTTAATCGATATTAAAGATACTATCGAACAATATATGGATGAGAATCCGGAGAAACAATTAAGCATTACGTTTGACTTTTCCATGATGGGAAGTAAGGAGGATTAAAATGGCAGAAAGAAATTTGAGATATGAAGAGGACCCGATATTAAGAAAAAAATCAAAGGAAGTAAAGGAAATTACGCCGAGAACTGCAGAATTGATCGATGACCTGATTGAGAATGTACATGCCTATAATGGCGTAGGACTGGCAGCCGTTCAGGTAGGTATTTTAAAGAGAATCTGCGTGGTGACCGTAGAGGCTCCGGAGCCGGATTATGATGAAGAAGGAAATGAACTGGAAGTGAATCCTCTCATCCATAATAATGGCGAAGATTTGATCATTATTAATCCTACCATTATTCCTCAGGAAGAAGAGACCCAGACGGATAATGAAGGATGTCTTTCCGTACCAGGAAAATTCGGTATGGTTACCAGACCAATGCATATCACCTTACAGGCTTTTGACCGGAATTTAGAGCCTTATGAACTGGAAGCCGAGGGACTTCTGGCAAGAGCAATCTGTCACGAATGTGACCACATGGAAGGCATTCTATACATCGACAAAGTGGAGGGCGAAATTTTTGAGGTCCCGACGGATGGGGAAGAAGACGAAGAGTATGACGAAGAATTAGAAACAGCAGAGGAATAATGGATGAACATAGTTTTTATTGGTACCTCCGATATTGCGGTTCCGTCTCTAAAAGCATTAATTGAATCGGAACATAAGATTCTGGCAGTAGTAACCCAGCCAGACCGAGGCAGCGGCCGCGGACGGTCCGTGAAGTTTTCTCCGGTAAAGGAAACGGCAGTAAATGCAGGCATTATGGTACTTCAGCCGGATATGATCGGCGCAGAAGAGGTTCTGGATGAACTGGAGCAGTTAAATCCGGATATTTTTGTTGTAGTTTCCTATGCACAGAAACTGCCAAAGCGGTTGCTGGAAATGGGAAAATACGGCTGCATTAATATACATCCGTCCCTTTTACCAAAATACCGGGGAGCGGGTCCGTTAATCGGGCCGATTCTGAACGGGGATGAAGTAACCGGCGTAACCATTATGGAGATGGCGGAGCAATTAGACGCCGGAGATATTCTGGCTCAGGAAGAATTTCCTTTAGACCCGAAAGAAACGGTAAGTACTTTAGAAGAAAAGGCGGCAACAAAAGGTGCGGAAATGCTTTTGAAAGTTATGGCAGGACTAGAAGCCGGAACGATTGTTCCTCAGCCACAGAAGGAAGCGGAGCATACTTATATGAAGCAGATTTCCAAAGAAGCAGGTTGGATTGATTTTACGAAGCCGGCGGTAGAAATCGAACGGATGACCAGAGCCTTAAATCCATGGCCTACGGCATACACTTCTTTTGAAGGAAAAACCTTTAAACTTTGGGATGTGGATGTGATACCGGATTCTTCCGAGCATAAAGATACCGGCGTGAAATGTCCTCATGCGAAAGAATGTCATGGGGAAGACGGCTCCTTACGGAGAGAAGAAAAACCGGGAACCGTCATCTTTTCCGGAAAGAATCTGCTCATTGTAAAATGCGGAGATGGCTGCCTTAAGCTAAACGAAGTTCAGATGGAAGGCAAAAAAAGAATGGCCATAGCAGATTTCTTAAGAGGTAAGAAAATCGAAGTGGGCACCGTATTGGGAGAGTAAAGAACGTTGGCAAAGGACACCGAAAAAAACTTAAGAGAGATCGTATGTACGATGTTGGTGGAAACCTTAGAGAAGGGGGGCTTCAGTCACCTTGTTGTGAAGGATACCTTTTCTGCCCTGAACTTGAATGGCTCGGAACGGGCTTTTGTTACCCGCCTTTTTACCGGTGTTTTAGAGCGTCTGATTTTAATCGACTATATTATAAATGCTTACTCAAAGACCAATACCCAGAAAATGAAACCGGTCATCAAAAATCTCTTGAGACTAAGCGTTTACCAATTGTTTTATATGGATTCCGTGCCGGATCATGCAGCAATTAACGAAGCCGTCCAGTTGGCAAAAAAGAAAGGCTTTGGGGGCCTTACTGGCTTTGTAAACGGTGTATTAAGAAACATCCGAAGAGGAGGCATTCCGGAAAATCTTCCGGAGAATGTGAAGAGCTGTGTTCCGAAATGGCTCTACGAAAAAATGGTTCAGCAGGAAGGAAAAGAGGTTGCGGAAGGTTTCTTTAATGCTTGTCTGGAGCCGGAAAATAACGTATCTGCCCGGCTGAATCTGAGAAAAGCAGAAAAAGAAGAAATCTTGAATTCTTTGAAAAAGGACGGTTGTAATGCGGAAGAAGATGTGGAAATCAACGAAGCCGTATATCTTCATGGATTTGAAAAGTTAACGGAGCTGAAAGCTTATAAAAACGGCTGGATATTTATCCAGGATATCAGCTCCATGAATATTGGCATAGAAGCAGAAAATGTTTTTGCCGGAAAGAAACCGAAATTGATTCTTGATGTGTGTGCGGCCCCTGGTGGAAAAAGTACCCATCTTGCGGAAAAATTTCCGGAAGCCAGAATTCTTTCCAGAGACCTTACTGATGCAAAAACAAAATGGATAGAAGAAAATATCCAACGTCTGGGCCTGGATAATGTGGAATGCCAAGTATGGGATGCACGGAAACTGGACGAGACTCTGATAAAAAAAGCGGATTTGGTAATTGCCGATCTTCCGTGCTCCGGACTGGGTGTTATTGGAAATAAGCCGGACATTAAATGGCGGGTAAAAGAAAAAGACCTGAAAGAACTGGAACAGCTACAAAAGAGCATCCTTTCCATAGTACAAAGCTATGTGAAAACAGAAGGGATTTTGATTTACAGTACCTGCACGGTGAATCAGGGAGAAAATTCGGAAAATGTCCGATGGTTTACAGAGAATTATCCGTTTGAACTGGTAAAGGAAAAGCATTTTTTACCAGGAAGAGAGAAGAGTGACGGTTTTTATATCGCAATACTGAAGAGAAAATAGAATGGAAAAAATGATTGATATTAAGTCCTTGCAATATGAAGAGCTGAAAGCATTTCTGACCGAATTGGGACAGCCGAAATTCCGCGCAGACCAGATTTTTTCCTGGCTTCATGAAAAATGTGTAAACAGTTTTGAGGAAATGACCAATCTGCCCGGCTCACTAAAGGCTGAATTGAAGGAAAAATGCGAAATCCGCAATATAACAAAAAAACAGGTTCTGACCTCAGAAATCGACGGCACGAAAAAATATCTGTTCGAGCTTTATGACGGAAATCTGATTGAGAGCGTAATGATGCGGTATAAACATGGAAACAGCGTTTGTGTTTCTTCCCAGGTGGGCTGTGCCATGGGGTGTTCTTTCTGTGCGTCAACTATTGACGGATGCGTCCGGAATCTGACCGCTTCGGAAATTCTGGATCAGGTTTATGAAATCCAGAAAGATATTGGGGAAAGAGTATCTAATATCGTTATTATGGGAATGGGAGAACCCCTTGTAAATTATGACAATGTGATAGATTTTGTGCGTCTTGTGAGTGATGAAAATGCCTTGCATATAAGTCAGAGAAATATTACAATATCCACATGCGGGATTGTGCCCGCTATAATAAGGTTATGTAAAGAACAGCTAAAGGTGACTTTGGCGCTTTCGCTTCATGCACCAAATGATGAAATCCGAAAGAGAATTATGCCAATAGCTAATAAATATTCAATTAAGGAGATTCTGGATGCCTGTGAAATTTATTTTAAGGAAACCGGCAGAAGGGTCACTTTTGAATATTGTTTGATTGACGGTATTAATGACAAACCAGAACATGCAAAGAAACTGGCAGAGCTCCTGAAAGGGAAAGGCGCCCATGTAAACTTGATTCCGGTAAATCCGACGCCGGAAAACAACTATGGAGCCGCGAAGGAAAAAGATATTAAGAAATTTCAGGCGATACTAGAGACGGAACATGTAACAGCAACAAGAAGACGTGAAATGGGTCGCGACATCAGCGGCGCATGCGGGCAGCTTGTAAGGAGGAAATCTTGAGGTCGTACGGTAATACAGATATTGGAAAAGCCAGAAAATTCAATCAGGATTATTCTTTGGAATGTGATGAACCTATTGGAAACCTGGATAACTTATATGTGGTATGTGATGGATTGGGCGGCCATAATGCTGGAGAATTTGCTTCGGAGAATACGGCCGAGATCTTTTTTGACCTGGTAGAAGAATCCGTTTCCAGAATGCCTCTTTCGATTTTCCGGGAGGCAGTCAATAAAGTGAATGAATTGATTTACCGAAAAGGACTGGAACCGGGATATGAAGGGATGGCTACGACTTTAGTTGCAGCTACGGTACGGGATGATACGGCTTATATCCTTAATGTAGGAGACTCCAGAGCTTACATTATTAACGATGAGATTACCCAGATTACGTGGGATCATTCCTATGTAGGCGAACTGATCCGGGAAGGTAAGATTTCGAAGGATGAGGCCCGGTTTCATAAAAATAATAACGTCATCTCCCGAGCTATCGGAGCAGAAGCTACGGTAGATCCGGATTATTTTCAGGTGCGGATGGAATATGGGGAGACGATTTTGTTGTGTTCGGATGGACTGTATAATATGGTCAGTGAACATACCATAAAACAGGTGGTTAATTCCAATAACAGCCTTCGGGCAAAAGTGGAAAAGCTGATCCAACTGGCAAATGATGCTGGTGGAAAAGATAACATTGCAGCAGTTTTGATAACAAGAGAGTAACCTATTTGAAAGGTGGAAATATATGATACGCGTTGGTTCATTTATAGAAGATCGATACGAAATTCTTGAAAAAATCGGCTCTGGTGGCATGAGTGAAGTATATAAAGCAAAATGTCATAAGCTGAACCGATATGTGGCCATTAAATTCCTGAAACAGGAATTCTGTGAAGATAAGACCTTTGTTCAGAAATTCCAGATTGAGGCCCAGTCGGCAGCGGCTCTGCTTCATCCGAATGTTGTAAGTGTTTATGATGTTAATGAAGTAGATGGTATCTATTATATTGTTATGGAGTATGTGGATGGCATTACTTTGAAGCAGTATATTGACCGGAATGGAAGATTACCAATCAAGGAAGCTACCAGCATTGCAATTCAGATTGGCCAGGGCATTGAGGCTGCTCATAATGCGAATATTATCCATAGGGATATTAAGCCTCAGAATGTGCTGATTTCCAGAGAAGGCAAAATCAAAGTTACCGATTTTGGTATTGCAAGAACGACAACGGCAAACACGATCAGCCATGATATTTTAGGCTCCGTTCATTATATTTCACCGGAACAGGCCCGTGGCAGTCAGGTGGATGTCCGTAGTGATATTTATTCCTTTGGTATTGTATATTATGAGATGGTTACCGGAATGTTACCTTTTGATGGTGAGTCTACCGTGTCCATTGCCCTGAAGCATATTCAGGAAACCGTTCCATTGGTAAGTGATGTCACCGATAATGTACCGACCAGCGTGGTACGCATTATTGAAAAATGCACCCAGAAAAAGCCGGAAAGAAGATATCAGAAAATGTCTTCTCTCCTTTCTGACCTGAAAACCGCTTTGATTTCTCCAAATGAGGACTTTGTGGTCCTGGAACCGGAAACCGCAGATTCCGCTACGATCCTGATGAGTGGTGCCGCTGCTCAGGTGCTGAAAAATGGAAACACCAGACCTTCCGGACAGAGAAGTACCCGTTACAGCCAGCCGATAGATGAAACCGGCAATTCCAATAAGGGCTATGAAGATTCTTATGATGAGTATGAAGAATATGACGAGTACGATGAGTATGAAGACAACGAGGAATACGATGAAGTAGAAGAGAATGACTTTATCGATTATGAAGAATATGAAGAAGACGATGAAAAACCGGCGAGAAGAAAAGATCCGTCCAGAAAGAAGATGGATAAGATTCTTCTTTATTGCGGCATTGCAGCAGCCGTTATCGTTGTTATTGTTCTTGCTATTGTAGTAGGAAAAACCGTTAAAGGTGGATGCGGAGGAAGCGGTAAGGAAAAAGAAACCGAAAGTGTTGTTGCGGAATCCATTGAAATGCCGAATGTAGAAGGAAAAAACATCGAAGATGCTAAGAAAATATTAACCGATAAAGGATTTACCAACGTTATTACGGAGTCTGTTGCCAGCAAAGAAGTTGAAAAAGGAAAAGTAATTAAACAGTCCGAAAGTGCAGGAACCATGGTTCCTTCCAATAAAGAAATCAAGCTTCAGGTCAGTGCTGGAAAAGAAACGGTAAAATTGGATGATTATAAAGGAAAGTCCGATAGTGAGGTAAAAGATGCCCTGACAAAACTTGGCTTAAAGTCAAAAGTCACGACGCAGTATAGTGATGATGTAGAAACCGGAAAAGTAATTGGAACCAATCCGGTTGCAGGAAGTGAAGTTGCGAAGGATACGGTTATTGAAATATTTGTCAGTCGTGGAAAAGAAGTGAAGAATGTCGTTGTCCCAGATGTATTGGGGTGGGATGGCGCAGAAGCAAAATCACATCTGGAAAGTAAAAAACTTGTTGTTAAGGTGGTAGAACAAGAAACGGATAATGTAAATGATATTGGAAATGTAATCGATCAGAGTATTGCAGCCAATAAAGAAGTTCCGGAAAATACGACAATTACCATTACGGTAGGAAAAGAAAAACAGACAGAGACCGATCCGGATCCTCCGACCGAGCCGGAGCCTCCGACCGAGCCGGAGCCTCCGACGGAGCCTCCGACGGAGCCGACCGAGGAGAACTAATAAGAGATTTCATTTTTAATTAAATTTTATTTATAAAGGGTGGACTTATGAGAGGAAAAATCATCAAAATTTTATCAGGGTTCTATTATGTAAGAACAGATGGGAACGCAGTTGTGGAATGTACCGCAAAAGGGGCTTTCCGAAACGAGGATATCACACCATTGGTTGGCGATGACGTTTTCTTTGATGTTATTGATGGATACAACAGAACGGGTGTGCTGACGAGAATTCTTGACCGTAAAAATGCGCTGGAACGGCCGGCTGTTGCCAATGTTGATCAGGCGATGGTTGTTTTTGCAATAAAGTCACCAAATCCGAACTTAAGTATTCTTGACCGCTTCCTGGTTCAGATGAGAAGACAGAATATTGAAACCATCATCGTCTTTAATAAAAAAGACCTTGTTAAAGGATATGAGATTGATGAATTGAAGAAAACTTATAAAAACTGTGGATGCAAGTTATTCTTTATTTCTGCCGGGGCTAAAAATGCTTCAGCATACTTCTCAAATCTTTTCTTCCTGAATAAACAACTCAAAAATAAAATTACGGTAATGGCCGGACCTTCCGGCGTAGGTAAATCCACTCTGTTAAATGCTTTAGCAGGTGGAAACGAAGAAATCGCACCAATTGGCGATCTCAGCAGCAAGCTGGGAAGAGGAAAACATACGACACGTCATAATGAGATTTACTGGGTTCAGAAAAAAATTCAGATTGTTGATACCCCGGGCTTCACTTCTTTACTTGTAAAAGAGGATGATTATACAAAAGAAAACCTGCAGGATGCTTTCCCTGAGTTTGAACCATATAAAGGACAGTGCAAGTATTCCAATTGTTCCCATATTAAGGAGAGAGATTGCGCAATTGAAAAAGCTGTAAACGAAGGAAAGATTCCACTGTCCAGATATAACAGCTATAAATCCATATATAGCGAAATCAAATCACAGAAAAAATATTAAAAAGATAAACGCGTGCTGAAAGGGCATGCGTTTCCTTTAAAAGCAGGAGGAAATCTAATGTATATTTTGTCACCGTCAATTCTGGCAGCAGACTTTAAAAACTTAGGAGTTCAGCTGGAGGAAATCGGCTCCAATGGAGCAGAATATGTTCATATTGATGTTATGGATGGAAAATTTGTTCCCAGCATTTCTTTTGGTATGCCGGTGATTAAATCCATCCGTTCTGCAACGAAAAAAGTATTTGATGTTCATCTGATGATTGAAGAGCCGATTCGCTATATTCCGGAGTTTAAAGAGAGCGGAGCGGACATTATAACGATCCATTATGAAGCTTGTGAAGATGTTGCGGCTACTTTAAAGGCAATAAAAGATGCCGGACTTAAAACCGGACTTTCCATTAAGCCAAAGACAGATACTGCAGTTGTAAAAGAATTTCTTCCTCTTTGCGATATGATCCTTCTGATGAGTGTGGAGCCTGGTTTTGGCGGGCAGAAATTTATTGAGAATTCTATGGAACGAGCAAAAGAATTAAAGTCGCTGATTGATGAATCCGGATTAGATATTGATCTGGAAATTGACGGGGGAATCAATCTGGACAATGTGAGAGAAGTAATGGATGCCGGGGTAAATGTTATTGTAGCCGGAAGTGCGGTATTAAAAAATCCTGCAGAAAATACCAGAAGATTTATGGAGATTCTAAATGAAAGAAATTAAAAAAATAGCAGTTCTTACCAGTGGTGGAGATGCGCCGGGGATGAATGCGGCAATCCGCAGCGTTGTCCGGGCGGGAATATCCGCCGGGTATGAAGTATATGGAATAAAAAGAGGCTATCATGGTCTTCTGAAAGGCGAAATCAGTCTAATGAATACCAGGGATGTTTCTGAAATCATCCAGAGAGGCGGAACCGTGCTGATGACTGCCCGTTCGAAAGAATTTGCTACACCGGAAGGCGTAGCAAAGGCAAAAGAAATGCTGGATATTTTTGGTATCGAGGCTCTGATTGTCATTGGTGGAGACGGATCCTTTCGAGGAGCAAACGACTTATCTGAGCAAGGCGTTGCAGTTATCGGTATTCCGGCAACTATTGATAATGATGTTGCATCCACAGAAGTAACCATTGGTTTTGATACTGCTTCCAATACGGCAATTTCTGCCATTGACAAAATCCGTGAAACGGCGTCTTCTCATGAGAGATGTTCGGTTATCGAGGTCATGGGAAGAGATGCTGGATATATTGCCCTGAACGTTGGCATTGGCTGTGGCGCAGAATGCGTTCTGGTGCCGGAAGTACCTTATGATTTTGATGTGGATGTTTGTCAGGTTCTGTTGAAAGGACGAAATATTGGAAAACATCACTTTATTGTGGTTGTGGCAGAAGGTGCAGGCGATGCAGTTGAGATGTCAAAACAAATCGAAAAGAAAACGGGAATCGAAACCAGACCAACAGTTTTAGGCTATCTCCAAAGGGGCGGAAGTCCGACGGCTTACGACCGTAATATCGCCTCCTTAATGGGCGTGAAAGCGGTGGAATGTCTGAAAAAGGGCATAGTAAACCGTATTATGGCGGTGAAGGACGGAGTGGTAAAAGATATTGATATCAAAAAAGGTCTTAGTATGACTAAGACCATTTCCTCGGATATGCTTTCGGAAGTAAACACCCTATTTTAAATATTCTATTATTTCAAGAACATTGCATCGCCAAAACTGAAAAAACGGTATTTTTCCTGCACTGCAGTTTCATATGCGTGCAGGATTTTTTCTCTTGAGGAGAAGGCGCTGACCAACATGACCAAAGTAGATTCCGGTAAGTGGAAGTTGGTGATCAGGCAGTCGGTAACTTTAAATTTATAGCCAGGATAGATGAAAATATCGGTCCATCCGGAAGACGCTGTCATCGTGCCGTCTTCTGCAGCAACAGATTCTAAAGTCCGGGTAGAGGTAGTGCCTACACAGATAACCCGCCCTCTATTTTTTTTGGTTTCATTAATGGCCTGTGCTGCCTCTTCCGTTACAATGTAAAACTCAGAATGCATCTGGTGATCCAGAATGTTTTCTTCTTTTACCGGACGAAAAGTACCTAACCCAACATGCAAAGTTACATGAACGATACGGATGCCTTTTTCTTCGATTTCCTTTAACAGCTCTTTTGTAAAGTGAAGACCTGCGGTAGGAGCGGCAGCGCTTCCATCATGTTCTGCATAAACCGTCTGATAGCGGTTCTGGTCTTTTAGCTGATGTGTAATATAAGGCGGAAGAGGCATGGTACCCAATTGGTCCAGTATCTCCTCAAAAATCCCTTCATACTCAAAACGGATAATGCGGTTTCCGTCTTCTAAAACATCGGTGATTTCTCCATAGAGCGGAGCAGTTTCCTCTTCACCAGCGTCCTTGGTTAAGCCGAAAGCCAGTCGACAACCCTTTCGGGCCTTTTTTCCGGGTTTTACCAGGCATTCCCAGTCGGTGTCGCTTTTTCGGGTAAGGAGAAGAATTTCAATGGTTGCACCAGTGTCAACTCTTACTCCATAAAGACGGGCAGGAATAACTTTTGTATCATTGATAACCAGGCAGTCTCCGCTGTTGAAATACCCAACGATATTTTTAAAGGTATCGTGAGTCAGCTCTCCGGTTTTTCGGTCCATAACAAGAAGCCTGGAAGAAGATCGGTCTTCCAGAGGATCTTGAGCAATTAATTCTTTTGGTAGATCATAGTAAAAATCATGTAAATTCATAGCCTTGTTATTCTATCACATTTTAAGAAAATGGGTAGACAAAAATGAAAGGATTTCTATGAAAAGGAAATGTGAAAAAAAGGTGGGAAACCACCTTTTTTCTTGTTGTCCCTAGTATTTCGTGATACAATTAAAAGGCGCGATTAGGCGTTTGTTTTTGTTACAAAAAATTATTATGAAAATATAAAGGAATCGTTTTGTAATCAATTTCTGCATTGGCGAAAAACCGGAGGAATAATTATGTTTGTTGATGACAAAATCTGGATGGCGAAAAGTGATAATCCTGTATATTTATTGCCAAAGATGGCAAATCGACATGGCCTGGTAACCGGAGCAACGGGAACCGGAAAGACAATTACCATTAAAGTAATGGCGGAATCTTTTGCAGATGCAGGTGTGTCCGTGTTTTTATCAGATATTAAGGGCGACCTTACTGGTATGAGCCAGCCGGGGATTGACTCCGAAGATCTGCAGAAGCGTATTGCTAAGTTCGGTCTGGCAGAAGCTGGATTCCAATATAAAGGATATCCTACAACTTATTGGGATGTTTTCGGAAAGAAAGGTATTCCGGTTCGGACGACTATTTCGGAAATGGGACCGATGCTTCTTTCCCGGTTAATGGGTCTGTCGGATGTTCAGGAAGGCATTTTAAGTATTATCTTCAAAATTGCCGATGATCAGGGACTTCTGATTCTGGATTTAAAGGATTTAAGAGCGCTTGTTCAGGCGGTTGGCGATCATGCAAACGATTACAAAACTGCTTATGGAAACATTACAACAGCCAGTATAGGAGCTATCCAGAGGGGTCTTCTTCAGTTGGAAACTCAGGGGGCTGACAAATTCTTTGGCGAGCCGGGACTGGATATTATGGACTGGATCCGGACGGACGAAAATGGAGTAGGAATGATCAACGTATTAAATTGCGAGCAGTTATTCCAGCAGCCAGACCTTTACGCAGCGTTCCTGCTTTGGATGCTGTCGGAATTATATGAGAGATTGCCAGAGGTTGGTGACCCGGATAAACCAAAGATTGTTTTCTTCTTTGATGAGGCCCATTTATTATTTAAAATTGATTCGAAAGAGTTAATGAATAAAGTAGAGCAGGTCGTAAAACTGGTCCGCTCCAAAGGAGTTGGCGTTTATTTTATCAGCCAGAGCCCGACGGACATTCCGGATGTCGTTCTCTCCCAGCTGGGGAATAAAATTCAGCATGCCTTAAGAGCTTACACGCCTGCAGATCAGAAAGCCGTAAGAGCAGCAGCTATGAGCTTTGTGGTGAATCCGGAGTTTAAGACCGAAGAAGTTATTACCCAGTTAGGAACAGGGGAGGCTTTGGTTTCCTTCCTGGACGAGAAAGGAGCTCCTAGCATGGTTCAAAATTCGAAGATTCTTCCTCCGCAGAGCCAGATGGGAACCATTGAAGAAGAATTGCTGCAGCAATTGATTACTTCCAGCGATATGTTTGCAAAATATAACCAGGCGATAGACCGGGAGTCGGCTTACGAACTTTTGACCGGAAAAGTGGCAGGCGCTTCACAGAGTGCATCAGCTCCGGCTCCGGCGCCGGCAGTTACTCCACAACCGGCACCATTGGAAGGTCCATGGGATTGTGGATGTGGACAGACCGGAAATGTTGGATTATTCTGTCAGCATTGTGGAAAACCTAGAAATCAGGGCTATGCACCGGGAACCGCACCAATTGCTGCAGTTGCAGCGACAACGTCAGCAACTCTAGCAGATGGCCCGTCTCTGGTACAGGCGGTTCAGGCAGAGCGCGACGCAGCGCTTGCAGCTCAGCAGCAGGCAGCAGAACCTTCTCTGGCTGCTGCGGAAGCAGCAGAAAGAGAAGCTGAGGCAGAACCGAAGCTGACAAAAGAGGAACTGGCACAGATCCGCAAAGAAGAAAGAGAAAAACTGAAAGAAGAAGAGAGAAAGAAAAAAGAAAGAGAAAAAGCGAAAAAAGAAGCAGGGAAAGTTGCTTCCAGTATCTTAACTTCTGCAGGAAAAACGGCAGCAAATAAACTGGTAAGAGGTCTTATCGGAAACTTATTAAAATAATAAAAAGTGAAGAAGCGAAAGCCAGAATAGGCTGTAGCGAAACCACGATGTATAGAAAGGCAACATAAAATGAAAGCAGTGTATAATCACAAGGAAATTGAAAAGAAATGGCATGACATTTGGGAAGAAAAACCTGTAAATGTTGACGATGGCAAGAAGGATAAATATTACTGTCTGGATATGTTCCCATATCCATCCGGATCCGGTCTTCATGTAGGTCATTGGAGAGGATATGTAATTAGTGATGTCTGGAGTCGTTATAAATTAATGCAGGGCTATTATCTGATTCATCCGATGGGATGGGATGCTTTTGGTCTTCCGGCAGAAAACTATGCAATTAAGATGGGAATCCATCCAGCCATTACTACAGCAGACAACATCGCTAATATTAAGAGACAGATGAACCAGATCGCAGCCATTTATGACTGGGATCGTGAAGTAAATACCACGGACCCGGACTTCTACAAATGGACACAGTGGATTTTTGTTCAGATGTTCAAAAAAGGCCTTGCTTATGAGAAAGAGATGCCGATTAACTGGTGCCCAAGCTGCAAGACCGGTCTTGCAAACGAAGAGGTTGTAGACGGCAAATGCGAAAGATGCGGCGCGGAAGTTACAAAGAAAAACTTAAGACAGTGGATGCTGAAAATTACTGCTTACGCAGATAGACTCCTTGAAGATTTAAAGACACTGGATTGGCCGGAGAAGGTTATCAAGATGCAGACGGAATGGATTGGAAAATCCACTGGTGCTGAAATTGACTTTAAGGTAGACGGAACCGATAAGTCCATTACGGTTTATACCACTCGCCCGGATACCCTTTACGGTGCGACTTTCATGGTTCTGGCTCCGGAATATGCCGGTGCTTCGGAATTAGCAACGGAAGACAAACAGAAAGAAGTCGACGATTACATTTTTAAGACCTCTATGAAATCTTCGGTAGATCGTCTTCAGGATAAAGAAAAAACCGGTGTATTCACCGGAAGATATGCGATCAATCCTCTGAATGGTGCGAAAGTTCCTATTTGGTTAGCGGATTATGTACTGGCAGATTACGGAACCGGTGCTATTATGTGCGTTCCTGCTCATGACGACAGAGACTTTGAATTTGCAACAAAATTCAACCTTCCGATTATCCAGGTTATCAGCCCGGATGGAAATGAAATTGATCCTTTAGAGAAAGCTTATACGCAGTCCGGTATCGTTATTAATTCCGGCGAATGGAATGGAAGAAAATCCGATGAACTTAAGAAATCTGCTCCGGATGAAATTGAAAGCAGGGGCTTAGGAAAGAAGAAAGTTAACTACAAGCTTCGTGACTGGGTATTCTCCCGTCAGCGTTACTGGGGTGAGCCGATTCCTATTATTCATTGCCCGGACTGTGGATGCGTTCCTGTTCCAGAAGATCAGTTACCATTACTTCTTCCGGACGTTGAAAAATATGAACCGACGGGTACCGGTGAATCTCCACTGGCAGCTATTGACGAGTGGGTAAATACTACATGTCCATGCTGTGGAAAACCTGCAAAGAGAGAAACCAATACGATGCCTCAGTGGGCAGGTTCTTCCTGGTATTTCTTAAGATACGTGGATCCACACAACAAAGAGAAATTAGTAGACCGTGAGAAAGCAGATAAATACCTTCCGGTTGATATGTACATCGGTGGTGTTGAGCATGCAGTTCTTCACCTGCTTTACTCCAGATTCTATACAAAATTCTTGAATGACATTGGCGTAGTTGATTTCAATGAACCATTTAAAAAGCTGTTCAATCAGGGCATGATTACCGGTAAGAACGGTATCAAGATGAGTAAATCTAAAGGAAACGTTGTTTCTCCAGATGATCTGGTAAGAGATTATGGATGCGATTCCTTGAGAATTTACGAACTTTTCGTTGGCCCACCAGAGTTAGACAGCGAATGGGATGAAAGAGGTATTGACGGCGTATACAGATTCTTAGGCAGATTCTTTAGCTTAGCTATGTCCAGTCTGGAAGCAGGCGTAGAAGCTACTCCGGAAATGATCAAACTCCGCAATAAACTGGTCCGTGACATTACAAAAAGACTGGAATCCTTCAGCTTGAATACCGTTATCAGCGGTTTTATGGAATATAACAACAAATTAGGCGAACTGGCAAAAGCATGCGGTGGAATCGACAGAGAGACTATCGAATGCTATATCAAGTTATTAGCTCCTTTTGCACCTCATGTTGCAGAAGAAATGTGGCAGGCATACGGATATGAAGATAGCGTATTTGATGCGAAATATGGCTGGCCAACCTATGACGAAGAACTTTGCAAAGACGATGAAATCGAAATTGGGGTTCAGATCAACGGTAAAGTCAAAGTCACAATCACCATTCCTGCTGGTTGCAGTAAGGAAGATGCTATCACCAAAGCGAAGGAGGCTTTGGGCGACAAAATGACTGGAAATATCGTTAAAGAAATTTATGTTCCGGGAAGAATTGTTAATATCGTAATTAAATGATTACTTTTCAAATAATAATTATTGTTATTCTTTTAGTGCTTTCTGCATTCTTTTCATCTTCAGAAACCGCACTGACAACCATCACTCCTCATCGACTGAAATCCTTAGTCGATGAGGATGTTAAAAACGCGACAGTCCTTGAAAAAGTTTTAGACAACAAGGACAAAATGCTCAGCGTTATTTTGATCTGCAACAATATCGTAAATCTGACGGCATCTGCATTGGCAACCATTGTCGTACAAAAGCTTTTAGGCTCTGCATTTGTCAGTGTAGGAACGGGTATTTTAACCCTTCTGGTATTGATTTTTGGAGAAATCACGCCGAAGACCATGGCTACCTATCGCGCAGAAAAAATAGGTCTGGCTTTTGCTCCGATCATTCATGTGCTGATGGTTGTATTCACTCCTATTGCAGCTGCAATCAACTTCCTGGCAAAAGGTGTGCTGGTTCTTTTTGGAATAAAGAAGAATGAGCATCCGGAATCCTATACAGAAAATGAAATCCGTTCCATCGTAGAAGTCAGTCATGAAGAAGGCGTTACCACCAACGAAGAAAAAGACATTATCAACAATGTATACGACTTTACGGATACCACGGTAAAAGAGATTATGGTTCCGAAAATCCATGTAACATCCATCAACATTGATTCGGATTATGATGAAGTAATCGAAGTGTTTAAGGAAAGCCATTTTACACGATTTCCGGTCTATGAGGAAGAGAGTGACAGCTATGCCGGTCTGATTAATGTGAAGGATCTGATTAATCTTAAGCCGGAAGAATTTAGTATTCAAAAGCTTCTACGGGAAGCTGGATATACCTATGAGGGCAAGCATTTGTCGGAACTTCTTGTGGAAATGAAAAAGGAAAGAGCCAGCTTTATGTTTGTTCTTGACGAATATGGCGACACGACCGGAATTATCACCTTGGAAGACCTTTTAGAGGAAATTGTCGGTGATATCAAGGACGAATATGACGACGATGAAGACCTGGAAATCGTTAAAACGGATGGAAATACTTACGAAGTTCAGGGACAATTAAGCCTGGATGATGTAAACGAGGAAATTGGAACAGAATTTGAATCGGAAGACTATGACTCCATCGGAGGACTTTTGATAGAACAGCTGGAACGTATTCCGGAAGAAGGAGAATGGGTTAGGGTACAGAACTGTATTTTGACAGCCAAAAAAGTCGATAAAACGAAAATACTCCTCGTAGAAATAAAAATAAACGAAAAGAAGGAATCAACCTTAAATGATGGAACCCAGAAATGAAGAACTGAATATAAAAATGACGCAGGGGTTATCGGCGGAGCAGGTTGAAGAAAAAATCAAACAGGGGCTGGTCAATGGCGACCTGGATGTTAAAACGAAATCTTACAAACAGATTGTAAAAGACAATCTGTTTTCCTTATTTAATCTTGTTAATGTTATTTTAGTAACCTGCATTATTATTGTTGGCTCTTGGAAGAACGCCTTGTTTTTCCTTGTTGTTATCTGGAATTTTGCCCTGGGATGCATACAGGAGATCCGTGCAAAAAGGACAATAGAGAAGCTTTCTTTATTGTCCGCTCCGAAAGCACATGTATTAAGAAGCGGTGAATTAAAGGAAATACCGGTAAAGGATATTCTATTAGGGGATAT
Source organism: Lachnospiraceae bacterium (assembly GCA_045600845.1). Classification (GTDB taxonomy): domain Bacteria; phylum Bacillota; class Clostridia; order Lachnospirales; family Lachnospiraceae; genus RGIG5612. The sequence goes on from JAZRYR010000034.1 coordinate 35,490, forward strand.
CATGCAGCTGAAGAACGGGTATCAGATCTGTGCGGATGCCGTTGTATTAGATGGGGAATGTCAGGTGAATGAAAGTCTGATAACTGGTGAAAGTACACCGATCGATAAAAAAGCTGGCGACCATCTGTTATCCGGAAGTTTTTTAATTTCCGGAAAAGTTTTGGCAGAAGTAGAGCATATCGGAGAAGAAAACTTTGTAAATAAAATCACTCTGGGTGCAAAATACCTGAAAAAATCCAATTCAGTGATCATGAAATCAGTGAAATCCATCGTTCGGGTTCTTGCGATTCTGATTATCCCGTTAGCAGGTCTTTTTGTGTGGAATAATTTCTTCCATGTACAGCAGAGCTTTACGGAGGCAATGATACATACCGTTGCCGCCGTTTCCGCTATGGTTCCGGGAGGTCTGGTCCTGATCGTTACAATGGTTCTGGCGGTAAGTGTCGTAAGACTTTCGGTTCATCATACTTTAGTGCAGGATTTATACAGCGTAGAAAATCTGGCCAGAGTCGATGTGCTATGTCTGGATAAAACCGGTACCATTACAGAAGGTAGCATGAAGGTGGAAACCATTCTGGACATTCATGGAAATGAAATTAACAAAGAGGATAGCCCTATCTGTGATGACATAAAACGGTTCGCACGGTCTATTGATGATGAAAATACAACTCTGAATGCAATCCGGAGCTTCTTTGGAATCGGAAAGGAACAGTTGGAAATTCAGAATGAGAATATTACCCTTCCTTTCTCATCGGATAAAAAGTGGAGTCTTCTTTCTGTTTTGGGACAAGGTTCATTTATTTTAGGTGCTTCCGAATTCATTCTTCCGGAAAAAGCGGCTGATTTTGAGCCGATTGTGGAAAATTATACCAAAAACGCCAAACGTGTCGTAATGTTTGCAAAAAGCAAAGGAATGCCAATAGATGAAACAGGGGCGGAGTCGGAATCCGGAAAATTCCTGCCAAGGGATATAGAACCATGTGGATTTATCGTAATCGGCGATAAAGTAAGAGAAGATGCAACGGAAACCTTAAATTATTTTAAGAAACAGGATGTTCTGCTGAAGGTTATTTCCGGCGATGATCCGGTTACTGTATCGAAAGTTGCTGCAGAAGCAGGACTGGACCATGCGGACCGTTTCATCGATGCTACGGCATTGACTTCGTATGAAGAAATCGAGCAGGCAGTAGAAAAATACACTATTTTTGGAAGGGTAACACCATACCAGAAGCTGGATATCGTTAAGGCATTAAAGTCTCATGGACACACGGTTGCCATGACGGGCGATGGCGCCAATGACGTTCTTGCATTAAAAGAAGCTGACTGCAGCATTGCAATGCAGAGCGGATCGGATGCAGCGAGAAATGTTGCGAATATGGTCCTGATGGATTCCAACTTTGCATCTTTGCCGTTAGTTTTAGGAGAAGGAAGAAAATCTATCAATAACCTGCAGCGATCCGCGGCTCTCTATCTTACCAAAACTACTTATGCGGTAATTCTGGCCATTATTTTCGTATTTGTAACCAGTATTGCTTATCCATTTGAAAATATACAGGTAACCTTAATTGGCGGAATTACGATCGGTATTCCATCTTTCTTGCTGGCTCTGGAACCGAACAACAACAGAATTAAAAATCATTTTCTATGGAATGTATTTAAGATGGCACTGCCGACAGGAATTCTTACCTTATTGGCAATTATCAGTGTGGATTTCTTTGCAGGAAAACTATTTCTGGCAGATATGGCACAGATTTCCACCATGGCGACCTATACGGCATTGATAGTAGGATTAATTGTCATTTTCGACATTTCCGGAAAGATGAACAAATGGAAATGGGTCATGTTGATTTTGTTGATTGCTTTGTCCGCGGGCGCTATTTTAGTTGTGCCGGGATTATTCTCTCTGGTGCCAATTACCTGGCCGATGTGGAGATTCGTACTGCTTGTAGCAGCAGCCTTCTTCCTGATCCATGGAGTTTTGTTCCGTATTATTGTTCCGAAAGTGGAAGCAAAAAGAGAAGTGAAGGAAATGGCGGAGCGATATGGGAAGATTCCGTCTTGATGGGAGAGAAAGCAGTTTGTATAAAAACAGCTTTGCGTTATAATAGAAGCAAATTCAAAATAAAGCCTTAAGGAGGTTTACATAAAATGAAATTAGGTATCGTAGGTCTTCCAAATGTTGGAAAAAGTACTCTATTTAACGCCTTGACGAAGGCTGGAGCAGAAAGCGCAAATTACCCGTTCTGCACCATTGATTCCAATATCGGAATTGCTTTTGTACCGGATAAAAGACTTCAGGTATTAGGAGACTTTTATAATTCACAGAAAATCACTCCTGCAACAGTAGAATTCGTGGATATAGCAGGTTTAGTTAAAGGTGCATCGAAAGGAGAAGGCTTAGGAAACCAGTTCCTTGCCAATATCCGTGAGGTAGATGCCATCGTTCATGTAGTACGTTGTTTTGAAGACGGAAATGTAGTTCATGTTGACGGAAGTGTAGACCCACTCCGGGACATTGAAACCATAAATCTGGAGTTGATCTTCTCAGACATTGAAATCTTAGAAAGAAGAATTGCAAAGGCTTCCAGGGGTGCCAGAAATGACAAAGCTCTGGCAGCTGAAGTTACGCTTTGCGAAAAGATTAAGACTCATTTAGAGCGGGGACAATTAGCAAAATCCTTAGAATTAAATGATGATGAAAAAGAAATGATGTCTACCTTTAATCTTTTGACAGATAAACCGGTGATTTATGCAGCGAATGTTTCGGAAGATGATCTGGTGGATGATGGAGCCTCCAATGAACATGTTGGAAAAGTCAGAGAATATGCTGCGGTCGAAAATTCCGAAGTTTTCGTAGTTTCCGCAAAGATGGAAGCAGAATTATCCGAGTTAGATGATGAAGAAAAACAGTTATTCTTAGAAGATATGGGGCTTTCCGAGTCTTGTCTGGATAAATTAGTTAAGGCAAGCTATTCCATTTTAGGTCTGACCAGCTTTTTGACGGCTGGCGAAAAAGAAGTCCGCGCATGGACCATTACCAAGGGCATGAAGGCTCCGCAGGCGGCTGGAAAAATTCATACCGACTTCGAAAGAGGCTTTATTAAAGCGGAAGTTGTCAACTATCATGACCTGATCAATTTAGGTTCCTACAATGCAGCCCGTGAAAAAGGTCTGATTCGCATGGAAGGAAAAGACTATGTGGTTCAGGACGACGATATCATCGTATTCCGGTTTAATGTGTAAAACCAATAAAGAGGATTGAATAATGTTATTAGATGGTACAAAAGGGGTAGCCAGTATTATTTTTCCTCACCTAGGAATTAAATTAGGTTACTTTCCTTCTCAGATAAAAATAGGTAATTTCAGTATAGCTTTTTATGGATTGATTATCGCCATTGGAATGATTATCGGCATCTGGCTGTCTGTTTCTTATGCAAAAAAGACGAACCAGTGCACCGATGATTACATTGATATTGCCATAGCTGCTATTGTTTTCGGTATTATCGGCTCCCGAATTTATTATATTCTGTTCAGCCTGGATTATTATATTGCCAATCCAGACCAGATTTTTAACCTTCGCGGAGGTGGACTGGCTATTTATGGCGCAATCATTGGTGGTTTTGCTGCCGCTTTTGTAGCAGCTAAAATCAAGAAAATCAGTATCTTAAGGGTATTGGATACAGTAGCTCCAGGAATCGTTTTAGCGCAGGCTCTTGGACGTTGGGGCAACTTTTTTAACCGGGAAGCATATGGGGAATTTACAGATTCTTTGTTCGCCATGCAGATTAAATATGACGAGGCCAGTGGTGTGGTTACGGATCTGATGAAGCAGAACATGGTTACCGTTGACGGAACTCCGTATATTCAGGTCGCACCGACGTTTCTTTATGAATCCCTATGGTGCATTATGGTATTTGTACTGATTCTGGTTTTCCGTAAATACCAGAAATATAATGGAGAAGTTTTGTTATGGTACCTGGGGGGCTATGCTTTGGGACGTGCATGGATTGAAGGATTAAGAACGGATTCTTTATACATTGGTCATTCCAATATTGCAGTATCTCAGCTCCTTTCCATAGCTTTAACCGCAGCGTCCCTGGCTTTGCTGATCATAAATCGAATTCGGTTGAGGAAAGGAACCTGGACGCCGAATTTTGAACTGATCCTTACGGAAGGAAAACCGGGGACGGTTACCTATGCGAAAAACAGAATTTCAGAACGCAAGGCGAAGAAAAGTGAAAAATATGCCGAGACTCATGGAGAAGAAAAGAAAGATGCCTCCAAATGGGAAACTTATACCATAGAGAAAACGGAAGAATCTGTGGCAGAGGTGGAAACGGTAACAGAAAAAAATAAAACCGAAGAACGTGAGGAGGAAGAGTAATGGCTCTGGAAACAGCGAAAAAATATATTGAGGATTTAGGATATGGAGACCGTGTCATGGTTTTTGAAGTATCCAGTGCAACTGTAGAACTGGCAGCAAAAGCAGTAGGAACGGAGCCGGAGAAAATTGCCAAATCCCTTACGTTCAAAGTGGAGGATAAACCGGTTATGATTCTTTGTGCAGGAGACGCGAAAGTAAGCAATTCTAAGTATAAAGAATGTTTCCATACAAAAGCAAAAATGCTGAGCTTCGACGAAGTACACGACCTGATTGGCCATGATGTTGGTGGCGTTTGTCCGTTTGGAATTAAGGACGGAGTAGAAGTATATTTGGATGAATCCTTAAAGCGCTTTGAGGTTGTTTATCCAGCTTGTGGAAGTGCTAACAGTGCGGTAAAACTGACCCTTGAAGAATTGGAAAAGGTTTCCGGTTATATTAAATGGGTGGATGTCTGCAGTATTCCGGAAGCATAAAAATAATAAATAAAAAAAAATTAAGGAGGAGACTCATGGAATTTTTACAGCTTGCAGAGAAAAGATATTCTGTTCGCAACTTCTCCGAACAGAAGGTCGAAAAAGACAAATTAGATAAGATTTTAAGAGCAGCACAGATTGCACCGACGGCTTGTAATAACCAGCCACAGAAGGTGCTTGTTCTTCAAAGTGAAGAAGCCCTGGGAAAATGGAGTAAATGTTCTCCATGTTCTTATGGGGCTACTTTAGTTATTCTTGTTTGTGCGGACAAGAATTCAACCTGGAAACGGCCTTTTGACGGAAAAGACAGTGCAGATGTAGACGGTTCTATCGTGCTCACTCATATTATGCTGGAAGCAGAAGAATTAGGAATTGGTTCTACCTGGATCATGTTCTTTGATCCGGCAAAGGCAAAAGAAGAGTTTAATCTTCCGGATAATTACGAAGCAGTAGGTGCTTTGGTAATGGGCTATCCGGCAGAAGATGCACAGCCATCGGACAAACATTCCGATAAAAAACCATTAGAAGATACAACATTTTTTGAAACACTGTAAATGAAAAATAGATAGTTTATTGTGGGTGGCACAATTATGTAGTGCAGAAGCAGCATCCTATATTAAATGACTTGATAACCAATAAAACATATTGCCCTGGTGTAATGTTTTTTTTCATTACACCAGGGCGTTTTTATGCCACACGAAAGTTACAGTATCAAATTGATGGTAAGGATTATTCTTCTCAAAATAGATTTTTGTTTCGTTATTGTCCTGATAAACTGGGAGTTGTTGAGATGGTATTAACTCGAAAAATCAGAAATTAGCAAAATTCTATCCCTCCAAACAGGAATTAGTGAAAAAATTTCCTCCAAATAAATATTATTTTAAAAATTGACAAGATTTTTTCGTTTTGGCATGAATCGTCGACGGATTTCTCCTTATTTTTCATGTAAACATCATGGATTGCAATGAAATAAGACGGTTTTTGAACAAAATCCTGCGAAATTATAGAAATAAACCGTTTTTTTCATGGTTATATCATGCCAAACCGAATTTTTATTGCTGTTTTTTTCAGAGCAAGTCTTCCAAATGGCTTATTTACCGAAAAATTCCTCAAATTCTGATTTTACAAAGTAATAACATCCATACAAATTCTAGTTTCTCAAGATGATTCATTTATAAGTTTGAATCAAAAGAAGGTACAAGCTTTCTGCTATTTGTAATAATAAAAAGACCGTGCTTTATAGAATTAAGGCACGGTCAACCAATAATAATTGAATTTGAGAATTCGTATATTACAGACCTAATTTGAATACTTCGTTGGCATTGTTCCAGTTAATTTTCTCCAGTTCCTCTTCGGTAAAACCT
>JAZRYR010000035.1:0-21127 GCA_045600845.1 Lachnospiraceae bacterium
CACTGGTTGAATCATGCTTATGTTTTTCTTTAATATCTGCAAACAGCTTGTTAGTATCTTCATGGATGCGGACGGTGAAATATTCGGTTTCATTAATATGTGATGCAGTAAGAGTATGCATATCGTGGTCATTATCAGCTGGATTATACTTCTTTATTATTTCCGCTCGTACAATATCAACCAGAGCATTCAGGTTCTGAACCTGCATGCTGGCAATGCCATCAACATAAATCTCAGCATCTGCCATGAAATCATCAAAGGCTGGATTACATATCATTTCGCTGAACAACCTGTTATTGAAACGTCCGGACTTCAGTTTTTCAATAGCAGTATCATCTAAATGCAGCTCTTCAATAGGTGTAAGTTGCTGAAAACGGTTTTCGGTAAGGCCTAAAAGATAGTCTGTAGAAACATTATAGAATTTAGCAAGGACAATGATGCTGTAATGGCTGATGTCCTTGAAATCATCATTTTCATAGTTACTGAGAGCAGATGAAGAAATGCCAATCGCTTCTGACAGTTTTTCAAGAGTTAGCCCTTTTTCAACTCTTAAATCCTTTTATTTTTTCGGATCTGAGCGAAACTTTTTCTTAAAATATGTTCTCCATAGGCATTTGCAATTTCTAACGTAGTTGCAATGCCTAGAGGTTTTCCTTTGAAAGTTTCTGCCCAGCCTGTGGAAAGCGAGGATGCTAATTGTTTGAAGCATTCGCTTATTTTTTCGGCATCTGAGCCTTCGGTTAAATTGGAAGGACTGACACCGATGACTGGATTATTGTAGGAATTGAGCGCCGGAAGAACATAAGTAACCATGAACAAGGCATCGTCCATGTTCTGCATTGTTTTTTTACCTTTAAAAAAGGATTTTGGGAGATGAGCCTTTGCTAACTCCAGAATGAAGGAGGTCATGGCAGCAATCGCTTCCTCCAAAGGCTGGCCGGAAGCTAAAGCGGATTCACCAAATGCTTCAAAAGCTTGGGAATAAGACTGCCAGAAGGCGGCTGCGATGTCCAGGTATTCTTTCTTGGAAGTGGTTTTAAGTACCAGTGGGTCATATTGAAAAAGGGGCTCTAAATCTTTGTAAAAATCCATCATTTTTCGAAGAATCCTTTCATCTGGGATTCTAGCATATTGTACAGAAAAAAGGGGGATTTTTGGCACTTTTTTTTCATTTGACAAAACAAGGAATCCCCCCTAATATGGATGTGTGAAAATGTGCTTTTTATGCGTTTTCCGGCGATGGAATCGAGAACTTTTTTTTGCCGGGAACGATATTTTTATCGGGTACTTTAACGGGTTAAGACTTGAGCAATAAAAAACAAAGGAGAAGGAAATTATGTCAAGATTAGTTACATTAATGACCTGTCAGTGGGCAGATCTGGAAATGGAAGAGATGTTTCGCCTTGCAAAAGAGATGGGCTACGAAGGCGTAGAACTTGCTTGCTGGGGAAATCATCTGGACCTTAAAAAGGCAGTAGAAGATGATGAGTATGTTGAGCAGGTAAAGGCTCTTCTTGCAAAGTATGACCTTGAATGTTATGCACTTGCTACTCACATTATCGGACAGTGTGTTGGTGATTATGATGATCCAAGACTTAACAATTTTGCACCTGCAGAGCTTGCAGACCAGAAAGATGCAATCCGTGCATGGGCGATTGAGTATATGAAATATGCTCCGGTTGCTGCAAAAAAATTAGGCTGTAAGGTAGTTACCGGATTCACAGGTTCTCCAATCTGGAAATACATGTATTCATTCCCACAGACAACAGAAGATATGGTTGAAGCAGGATTTCAGCAGATTCATGATCTTTGGGCTCCTATCTTAGATGAGTTCGTTAAGAACGACATTCTTTTTGCTCTCGAAGTTCATCCGGGAGAAATCGCATTTGATTATTATTCCACAGAAAGACTTCTTAAGAAGATGGCAGATTATCCATGCTTCGGTCTGAACTTCGACCCAAGCCACCTTCTCTGGCAGGGAATTAAACCAGAATTATTCTTAAGAGATTTCAGCGATAAGGTTTACCATGTACATATGAAAGACGCTGCTGTTACATTAGATGGCAGAAGCGGCCTTATGGGATCACACATTGACTTTGGCGATTCAAGAAGAGGCTGGAACTTCCGTTCACTTGGACACGGCGATGTTAACTTCGAAGAAATTATCCGTGCTCTGAATGATTGCGATTATCAGGGACCTCTTTCCGTAGAATGGGAAGATTCCGGTATGGAAAGAGTATACGGTGCAACAGAAGCAGCTGCATTTGTTAAAAAGGTTGACTTTGCACCATCTACATTCGCATTTGATTCCGCTATTGCAAACTAAGGAGGTTTTTTATGGGAAGAACAAAACTTCGTTATGGACAGATTGGTGGAACTATGGGCGCTTTCATCGGCCATGTTCACAGAAGGGCTATTGCTATTGAAGAGTCTGCAAATTTAGTTGCAGGATGCTTTTCATCTGACGCAGAGCGCAATGGAGAAACCGCTGATTTTTATGAGTTAGATAAAGACAGAGTTTACGCTGATTATAAAGAAATGATTGCAAAGGAAAGCCAGCGTGAAGATAAGATGGACTTCGTAGTAATCTGTACACCAAACAGATATCATTATGAAGCTGCCAAGGCTTGTCTTGAAGGAGGATTCCATGTTGTTTGTGAGAAACCTCTTTGCTTCAAAGTTGAAGAAGCGGAAGAACTTCAGAAACTGGCAAAAGAAAAAGGTTTACTGTTTGCAGTTACTTACACTTATCCTGGATATGCAATGGTTAAGTTTGCGAAAGAACTCATTGCTGCAGGAAAAATCGGTGAAGTTATCAATGTAAATGCAGAGTATCTTCAGGATTGGCTGATTGATGAAGCAAGCAATACCCAGAGCGCACAGTCTAAACTTTCTGTTTGGAGAATGGACCCGGAAAAATCAGGTGCAACCAACTGTGTAGGTGATATCGGAACTCATATCGAAGCAATCGTAAGATATATGACCGGCTTAAAAACAACGAAAGTAGCTGCTAAGTTAGATCGGTTTGGTGCAGAGCTGGATCTGAATGCCAACATGTTAGTGGAACTTGAAAATGGGGCGCATGGTATCTTTACCTGCTCTCAGATCTGCTGCGGACATTATAACGGCTTAGTTGTAAGAATTTTCGGTACCGAAGGTGCAATTGAATGGGAACAGGAAAACCCAGAGCAGCTGAAAGTTACTCTTCGCGGAGAGCCTACCCAGATTTACAATAGAGGTACAAATTCCGTAACTGGTCTTGCAGAAAGAAGAGGTCATATTCCTTCCGGACATCCAGAAGGACTGATGATTGCATTTGCAAACACATATAGAGCATATTGCGATTCTTTATTAAAACTTGTTAACGGCCAGCAGCCATCCGGCGATGATTTAGATTATCCGGACATTGATTATGGTGTTGATGGCGTAAGATTCATTGCAGCAGTTATCAAGAGTGATGCTCAGAATGCTGCATGGGTTGAGATTTAAGTTGCGTATTAATGCGACGGCATTATTACATATATTTTTTCATAACTAAATAATATTATTTAAGGAGGAAACATTATGAAAAAACGTATTCTCGCAGTTGTATGCGTACTGGCTCTGTCAGTAGGTATCTTAGCTGCATGTGGCGGAAGTACTCCAGAACCAGCTCCAGCAGGTTCAGGTGTAGCCTCTGGTTCAGGCGTAGCACCAGCTCCAGCAGCAGATGCTAAAATTACAATCCTTGTTCCGAATGCAGACCATGGTTGGACAGGAGCTGTTATGACTTATGCAGAAGAAAAAGCAGCTGAACTTACAGCAGCTGGATATACTGTAAAAGTTACAACATCAGCTGATGCTAACGACCAGATTCAGCAGGTAGAAGACATCATCGAAAACAAGACAGCTACTCATGTTGTTATTCTTCCACAGGATAACACATTAGAAGCTACAGTTCTTAAACTTGCTGACAGCGGAATTCCTTTCATCATGTTTGACCGTATCATTGCAGCAGCAGAAGACAAAGCAGTTGCTAATGTTAAGGGCGACAACTATGGAATCGGTGCTGAAACAGCAAAGAGATTCTTAGCAGATGGCATGCAGGCTGGCAATAAAGTTCTTATTATGCCTGGTGATAACTCATCCGTTCCTGAAATGAGAAACGATGGTTTCTACACAACTCTGAAAGAAGCTGGCTGGACAGACGCTGACATCGCTAACGTTTCTTCAACAGACTACACTGGATGGAGCCGTTCAAAAGCTAAAGAATTATTCGTAAGCTGGATGGAAGCTCAGACAGTTGGAGACATCCAGAATACAAAATGGATCTTCACACATGACTCTGAAATCATCATGGGTATCTTCGAAGCTCTTCATGGAACAGAACTTGATGCTGAAAAGAAAGCTGCTTTCTTAGGCGCTGGCATCACAATCGGTTCTTCATCAGGACTTAACGAAGTTTACAGTGTATTCAAAGGAATCCACAAAAACGATTACTCCGCAGAATTTGGCGCACTTGCAGATTGCTTCGACGTAACATATGACCCAGCTATGATTAAGATCGCTGTTGATGATATGATTACATACATCGAAGGTGGACAGGTTGCTAAAGACCACGTTGTTCCTGTAGAAGTAGTTGACAAAGAAAATGTTGACCAGTATCAGGGATTTGGTGATCCTGTTTCTAAATAATTAGAATAGTAAATTGTAATTGTTTGATGGTCTTGCGGGTGCCTCAGCACCCGCAGATCCAGTTTTTCATATTAAAAAGGACGTGCACAGCCTAAGTGTACATTTTGGAGAAAACTATGAGTTTGTTAGAAATGACAGATATCAGCAAAGCTTTTTCAGGGATTACAGTTTTATCCCATGTGGACTTTGATGTGAAAGAGGGTGAAGTACATGCGCTGCTTGGTGAAAATGGTGCAGGAAAATCGACCCTTATGAATGTTATGACAGGTGTTGTTCCTTGTGACAGTGGCCATGTTGTCTTTGATGGAGTTCCGATGAAAGATATTACGATCCAGAACTCAGAAAAAGTCGGCATAGCTTTTGTTCATCAGGAATTGAATCTGTTTAATGATTTAAAGGTATATGAAAATATATTTTTAAGAAAAGAATTGCTGACGAAATTCCATACACTAGATAAAAAAGCAATGATAAAACAGACAGAAGAATTGTTTGATTCCTTAGGAGTTGAAATCAATCCGACTGCCCTTGTTTCCGAACTGGAAACAAGTAAGAAACAGCTTTTAGAAATTGCAAAAGCTCTGCATGCACAGGCAAAACTGTTTATTCTGGATGAGCCGACAACCGCTCTGAATAATGCAGAGATTGATCATTTATTTTCAATTGTGCGCAGATTAAAAGAACAGGGCAAAGCCTTTATTTTCATCTCACATAAAATGAACGAGATTTTTACCATTGCAGATCGTTATACGATCCTTAGAAATGGAGAATTTATAGAGGAAGGAAACATTAAGGATACTACACCGGAAGCAGTTGCAAGACTTATGGTAGGTAACAACTATGATGCTGACCAGAGTATTTACAGAGAGCGCGAACTGGGCGAGGTTGTTCTTGAGACAAACCATATTTCGGGTGAAGGCTTCCACGATGTTAATCTTTCAATAAGAAGAGGAGAAATCGTTGGTCTTACCGGACTGAAAGGTTCCGGTGTTTCGGAAACAATGCAGGCGATTTTTGGCGCTATTGCAATTGAGAAAGGAACTATTACAATCAATGGAAAAACGCTGAAAAACCATTCCATCCACAAGGCCATGGTTGATAAGGTCGGAATGATTCCGGCAAACCGAAAAGAAAATTCTATTATTCCGGACTTCTCATTGCTTGATAACAATGCGATATCAGAAAGAACCTTAAGCAAACATCTTATTATCGGCAAACGCAAGGAAGTAGCGCAATACAATGAGATGAAGCAGCTTCTGAATATTAAAGCGAATGATTGCAATGATCTTATTACGTCTCTTTCCGGTGGAAACCAGCAAAAGGTTATTCTTGGAAGATGGCTTACTACCAAGGCGGATATTCTTTTGATGGATAACCCGACTCAGGGTATCGACGTTGGTGCAAAAGCAGAGATTTATAAACTTATTGTAAGTCTTGCCGAATCCGGGAAAACGATTTTGGTTAATACCCTGGAAATTCCGGAAATACAGAAGATCGCTGACCGGTGCATCGTATTTTTCAGAGGTACGATCCACGCAGAGATTCCAAGAGAAGAATTAACAGAAGAAAATGTTATGTTATATGCGACAAATGCTAAACAGATGAAGGGAGAACAGTAAAAAATGTCAGATAAAGTTTCAACTTCTTCCCAGAAGAAATCAAACATAGGATCCGTGCTTTCAGGATACAGTTTCGTACTGATTATGCTTGTAATTCTTATCGGTTACTTAATCATCAATCGCGGTGCAACGACATGGAGCGGAATCGTTAATATTTTAAGACACTCTGCAGTTGTTGGTACGATGGCATTCGGTATGGGACTTGTAATCATTACAGGAGGAATCGACCTTTCCATTGGTTCTATGCTTTCACTGGTTGGAGGATTTGCAGTAGTTGTATTTAATGCTACGGATAGTATTCTCTTAACCTTGCTGTTCTGCTTGGCTTTTGGCGGCCTCTGCGGATTCTTAAATGGTATATTGATAGGAAAGGCTCACATGCCTGCGTTTATCGTTACACTGGCAACAATGATGATTTTCCGGTCCATATCCCAGTATAAACTCCGTACAACCGGTGCTTCCATTTATCATTTAACTGGTGATAATTACGATGCATTTTACGGATTTGGCCAGGCAAAAATAGCAACCATTCCTGTTGCTGGGCTGATTCTTATTCTGGTTACAATCATCATGGTATTTATTGCAACAAAAACGAAATATGGAAAAAGCATTTACGCTTTAGGAAGCAATGAAAAAGGTGCCGGACTTGCCGGTATCAATGTTGACTGGGTTCGTGTTTCTGTTTATGTTATCACCGGCGTTTTAGTTGGAATCAGTGCTTTCCTGTGGCTGGCTATGAATGGTTCCGTTGACCCTGCAACACTTGGAAAGAGCAATGAAATGTACGCAATTGCTGCAGTAGTTATCGGTGGCATCAGCATGAGCGGCGGTAAAGGAAAGCTTGTTGGCGTTCTCTTTGGTGCAATGAGTTATACCATTATTGATAAGATTATCGCTTCCCTCGGTGTGGATGCGCTTATCAATGATACCATCAAGGGAATCATTCTACTTATCGCCGTATTGATTCAGATTTTGGTTCCAGTCATTCGTGACCGTGTTAAGGCAAAGAAATTACATGAAGCCAATAATCTGGCAGAAAAAGCAAAAATTTAATGTAATATAGGTTTTATTGGAAACATTCATGACTGCCCTGGGAAATCCAGGGCAGTATTCGAAAGAAGAAAGAAACAATACTATGGGTAAATCAACGAAAGCAAAATTGGCATCAAACCGGATAATTTTATTGATTATCTGTTTCCTGCTGTTTTTATTGTACGGTGCTTTCTTTACTTTATTCAGTGCCAATACGACCGCAATGATGGCCTTTTTCGGAGTCAGTGAGGCCAAACTGGGAACCGTAATGACGTTGCAGGCTGTAGGCAGTCTTGTGGTTACGATTGTTTTGGGTCTGTTTGGAGAACGGATTAATAAGATCACCGGACTTTTTACTGGAATTCTGTTAATGGGTATCGCATCGGTACTGATCGGATTGATTCCAAAGTTCTCGGAAGCCAGCGGAATGTTTGTGATTCTGTTAATCTTTTCTTTGCTTGGTGGAGTCGGATACATTTTTATCGATCTGCTGATCAACAGTGTTGTTACCGATGTTTTTCAGGAGAGGAAACAGGACTTCCTGCCTTATGTCCATGCTTTTTACAGCACGGGGGCGATGCTGATTCCTCTCGTTGTAAATGGAATGGTAACAGAAACCCGGCCAAAAACTTTTGCGAATCCATATTTACTGGTGGGCATTCTGTCTTTGGCATTAGTGGTCTTTTTTGCCATATTCAAGAAAAGCGTTACAAAAGACACACCTTATGAGGATGCAGCTGCATTAAAGAGTCATTCCAAACAGAATCCTGCCGAAATTTTCAAAGACCCGAAGGCATGGCTTTTTACATTAATGACTCTCTGCTATATGTGCCTTCATACGGGAATTACGTCCTGGCTTCCACGATTTTTCTTAGTGGAAAGAGAGATGGATTTAAGCCAGGGTAATCTGACCATTACCATGTATTTCTTGGGAATTTTGGTCATCCGGTTAATTTCTCCAATGATTTACAAGAAACTGTCCATTCAGAAATTTCACTATATTTCCATGATTGTGTATATGGTGATCATCCTGCTGGTAATTTTTATCAAAATGCCATTTGTGCTTATTTGCATTTTAATTTTTATTATCGGTTTATGCTGCGGAGCAGTACTTCCGGGATTTGTGCTGTTGAGTACCGATGTTTTTCCGGAAAGAAGTGCGTCCGCCAGCTCAACAATTATTTTTGGCATTGTAATCGGTTCTTTAATTCTCCCGGTCGGGTTAGGAGCTTTGATCGAAGGCATTGGATATCTCGCTGCAATCGCCATATTCTCGGTTGGACCGCTTTTCTCGGCAGGAATACTACTGGTTATCGAAAAGCTGAAAAAAATCGGCGAAATAGCCGATAAAGAGCATAAATAAAACTTAAGGAGAAAAAAATATGAGTAATGTAATGAATACACCTTATGGTTATGATTATGTAATCGATCTGAAAGACAGAGAAAACAATGGAATCCGCTATGTTACCAGATATCATGCCAATGGAGAGCGGGAAGAAGTAATGAGCGTCGCTTTAGACGCAGAAGGCGAGCATGGCCGTTACAATATGTGCGACACTATCATGTGTAAAATGCCTACCGGAGTAACCATTGACGAGGCATTCCGTATGTGCCACACCCATGAATTTGGCTTTGAAACCTTTTTCGTTGACAGCGGTTTAATGCATCTGTTTGTAGATGGAAAATGCTGCCTGGTAAAAAAAGGCGACATTATCCAGCTTCAGCCGGGCCAGCTTCATTCCATGGCTACAGAAGAGGATGTTAAATGGAGAGGCTTCCTTCATGATATGGACTCCTTCAAGAACGGCGTAAAAAATGGCTATACGTCCAATCTTTTAGGTGAAGCAAGTAGGGACCCGGAATTTATTCAGGCGAAAGCAAGAGCTGGCACCGATTTCATTCCATGTGAGGCTCCTGTTTATGAGGAAATCCCAACCGAAGAAATGAGTGCTGTCCGTCATCCGGACCGCCCTCTGGCTGTTTTCAATTTTGATGGTGTAACCGTTAAGCCAATCACCCGCAGATGTGAAAATGCTGGTGTTTGTGAATTAGTTCTGGCCCAGATGGAACCGGGCTTTTCCATGAGCTATAAATATCATAGCCAGAGAGAACAGTTCTATGTTCGTGAAGGGAAAGTAAAACTGACCCTTTTCGGAGAAGAGTACATTGTAACCAGTGAAAGCATTATCAACGTTCCTATGCTTGCTCCGTTTACCATTACCGCTTTAGAAAAGAGTGATGTATATGATGTCAGCGGTCAGGCTCATTGGTTTGCATTCCTGTTAAATCTGGAATCTATCCGCAGAAATGGACCAGAACGCCTGGAAGACCCGGAAACCTTAAAGAAATTAAAAGCACAGTTTAAGGTAGAAGTAGAAAGTATTAATTTTGAAAAATAATTGGAAATAGATTTTCAGGAGGCATTATGGCAAGAGAGTATTGGAAACCGGGTAATATGTTATATCCGCTCCCTGCAGTTATGGTCAGCTGTGGCAGAGAGGGAGAAATACCGAATATCATTACCTTAGCATGGGTAGGAACGGTATGTTCGGATCCTGTTATGGTAAGCATTTCCGTCCGCAAGGAAAGATTTTCCCATTCCATTATTTCGGACACAAAGGAATTTGTTATCAATCTGGTAAATGAAGACACTGCCAAGGCCATGGATTGGTGCGGCGTAAAATCCGGAAGGGATTTTGATAAATTTAAGGAGATGAACCTGACAGCCGTTGCTTCAAAAACAGTTGCCTGCCCAAGCATCGAGGAATGTCCGGTAAGCTTAGAGTGCAAAGTAAAACAGGTTCTGGAATTGGGAAGTCATGACATGTTTCTTGCAGAAGTTACTGCAGTTTCCGTTGATGGAAAATACATGGATGAAAAAGGCTTATGCAATATGGACAAGATGAACCTGATTGCGTATAATCATGGAGAGTACTCCAAACTTGGTGAAAAAGTTGGAAAATTCGGGTACAGCGTAGAAGGTACCGGAAAGAAAAAATAAAGGAGAAGGACAATGGGAGAATTTTTTGAAAATGTTCCGGAAGTAAAATATGAAGGACCGGATAGTAAAAACAAATTTGCGTATAAATATTACGATCCAAAGAAAATCGTAAGAGGAAAGACCTTAGAAGAACAGCTGAAATTTGCTATGGCTTGGTGGCATACTCTTGGCGCTGATGGAACAGATATGTTCGGCGTTGGAACCATGGACAAATCCTTTGGCACAAATGATCCAATGGATCTGGCTAAAGCAAAAGTTGATGCTGGCTTCGAAATGATGAATAAATTAGGCATCAAGTATTTCTGCTTCCATGACAGAGATTTAGCTCCAGAAGGAGCAACCATCGCAGAAAGCAATGAAAGACTGGATGTTATTTCTGACATTATCGTAGATAAGCAGAAAGAATTCGGAATCAACTGCTTATGGGGAACTGCAAACTGCTTCAATAACCCACGTTATATGCACGGTGCTGGCACAGCTCCAAACGCTGATGTATTCGCTTTCGTAGCAGCTCAGATTAAGAAAGCTATGGAACTGACCGTAAAATTCGGTGCCAACGGATACGTATTCTGGGGCGGCAGAGAAGGCTATGAAACCTTATTAAATACAGACATGGGTCTGGAACTGGACAATATGGCCCGCCTTCTTCATATGGCATGTGATTATGCAGACAAGATCGGCTTCAAGGGTGATTTCTATATCGAGCCAAAGCCAAAGGAGCCTACAAAACATCAGTATGATTTCGATGCTGCAACAGCAATCGGCTTCTTAAGAAAATATGATCTGACCGACAGATTCAAAATGAACATCGAAGCAAACCATGCAACCTTAGCAGGACATACTTTCCAGCATGAACTTCGTGTTGCAAGAGTGAACGGTATGTTTGGTTCTATCGATGCAAACCAGGGCGACGAGCTGTTAGGATGGGATACCGACCAGTTCCCAACAAACATCTACACAGCAACCTTAGGTATGTACGAAGTAATTAAGAACGGCGGATTCACCAATGGCGGATTAAACTTCGACGCAAAACAGCGCAGAGGTTCTTACCGCTTAGAAGATAACGCAATCGGCCATATCATTGGAATGGATACTTTTGCATTAGGTTATTTAATCGCTGACAAGCTGATCGAAGATGGCCGCATCGACGAGTTCGTAGCAAACAGATATGCAAGCTGGAACACAGGTATCGGCAAGAGCATCATCGATGGCAAGGAAGACTTTGAATCCTTAGCAGCATACGCTGAGAAGATGGGTGATGTTACAACCAACATCAGCGGCGAACAGGAATATTTAGAGTCTGTAATCAATCAGGTAATGTTAAGCTTATAATTTGCAAGAAACAAGCGCCTGCCTATTGGGGCAGGCGCGCTTTGTTTAGGCGACGAGGAAAGTGCATCGTGCTTGCACGAGGCCATGCGACGACCGCAATGCAGTCCCGAAGGGACCTGCTTAAGTGACGAGGAGAATGTGCCCGTGCTTGCACGAGGCCATGCGACGACCGCAATGCAGTCCCGAAGGGACCTGCTTAAGCGACGAGGAGAATAAAATGCTGTACATAGGAATCGATCTGGGAACATCATCTGTAAAACTTCTGTTAGTGGATGAAAAAGGCAACCTTGTAAATGAAGTATCGAAAGAATATCCATGTGATTATCCAAATCCAGGGTGGAGCGAGCAGGCTCCGGGAAATTGGGTAATCAATGTTTTCGCAGGCGTTAAAGAGCTGACCGCAGGCGTAGATAAGAGCCTGGTTGCAGGAATCGGCTTGGGTGGACAGATGCATGGTCTCGTAATTCTGGATAAAGAAGACAAGGTCCTTCGTCCGGCTATTTTATGGAACGATGGAAGAACGGAAAAACAGGTTCAGTTCTTAAACGGAGAAATCGGTAAAGGCAAGTTAAGCCAGTACACCGGTAATATTGCTTTCGCCGGATTTACCGCCCCGAAGGTTCTTTGGGTAAAAGAAAATGAACCGGAAATTTTCGAAAAAATCGAAAAGGTCATGCTTCCAAAAGACTATATTAACTACATTCTTACCGGCGTACATTGCACGGACGTTTCCGATGCATCCGGTCTGCTTTTATTAGATGTGGAACATAAATGCTGGTCCAAAGAAATGCTGGAGATATGTTCTCTGACTGAGGCTCAGATGCCGAAGATTTTTGAATCTGCAGACAAAGTCGGAACCCTTCTTCCGGAAGTGGCAGCAGAACTTGGATTAAAAGAAGATGTATTTGTGATCGCAGGTGCTGGTGATAATGCAGCTGCAGCTATCGGAACAGGAACTGTAAAAGAAGGAAACTGTAATATCTCCTTAGGAACTTCCGGAACTGTATTCATTTCCCAGAATCAGTTCAGTGTAGATGACAATAACAGCCTTCACTCCTTTGCCCATGCCAACGGAAAATATCATCTCATGGGATGCATGCTTTCCTGCGCAAGCTGCAATATGTGGCTTATGGAAGACATTTTCGGAACAGAAGATTACAACGGCGAACAGGCGAAAATTGATGAGACCATGTTGGGCAAAAACCATATTTACTTCCTGCCATATCTGATGGGAGAGAGAAGCCCGATCAATGACGCGAACGCCAGAGCAGCTTTCATCGGAATGACCATGGACACCAAGAGAGAAGAACTGACCCAGGCCGTTTTTGAAGGAGTTGCATTCGCACTTCGTGACAGCATTGAATCTGCAAAAGCGCTTGGATTAAATATTGAGCGCAGTAACTTATGCGGCGGTGGAGCAAAGAGCGAACTTTGGAGAAAAATCATTGCAGCAGTTCTGAACATTAAGCTGGATATTCTTCAGACAGAGCAGGGTCCAGGCTTCGGCGCAGCAATGCTGGCTATGGTGGCAGCAGGCGAATACGAGAGCATCGATGCAGCATGTGACGCTATGGTAAAGGTTACAAAGACCATTGAACCAGATGCAGAACTGGCAGCTTTATACGAGAAACGTTATCAGGAATATCATATGCTGTATCCAGCATTAAAGAATGTTTTTGCCAGCTGGGCAGAAGAGTAGGAGACCCTGAAGATTGTCAGAAAACAAATTTGACTTGAAAAAAGGATTGTGTTAACATACAAAACGAATTGAATAGGAATTGATTATCCACTGCCAAAAGGTAAAGGAGGAATGGAGTGAGAAGCTCCGCGAGTGGGTCACTGTGATACTTTTAAGAAGTTAAGTCAGGTCGTCCGGGATAGTCAAAAGTTTCTGCCGTCACCGGAAGCTTAAGTGTTTTTTAGGTGCGGGTTTTCCGCACTTTTTCATTTTTTTGATGCGGCAGGAATGCCGCCAATTTTATTATCAGGGAGAAAAAATGGAAGAAAAAAAGAAAGTAGTTCTGCTTTCGGAGCAAGAACAAAAAGTAATTGACATTATGCGCAACATTAATTACGGAGAGCTGAGAATTGTGATTAATAACTCAAAACCCGTACGGGTGGAAGAAATAAAAAAATCTGTCCAGCTGTAAGTTCGCAATAATGATGAATCGGAAATCAAAAAGATTCACAGTGGAATAGTAAGCCAATAATAATCAAAGATACATACGAAAAAGCCGACCGGAAAACCGGAAGCTCTAAAATGCCTTTCCCCCAAGGGCGTTTTAGAGTTTTTTTATTGTAAGAGTACTTTGGTTTATGAGGAAATACATAAACAAGGAGGAAAATTATGAGAAGAAAAGCAAAAACATTGTTTGCGAAGTGTTTTACAACAATGATTGCTTTTGCCATGCTCTTAACGATGGTTCCAGGTACGGTTCTGGCTGCACCGAGGGATGCATCGAAACAGCAGGTAAGAGTTATTGTGGAAAACACAACGTTTACTAGTGCGGATGATTCGGACGATGATTCGGAACCAGCCTGGTCTGGGACGCTTTTGGATGAATGGGTAGTTATCGATGAAGATTCAACTATGATGAGCTGCATCGTGACTGCTTTAAAAGAAAAAGGATATGAGCAGACCGGCGCGGAAAGCAACTATATTGACAGTATAAATGGATTAACGGCTTTCGACGGAAGCGTTATGTCCGGCTGGATGGGCACTTTAAATGACTGGTTCACCGATGTAGGATTTGGCGGTTTTACGGTTAAAGACGGTACTCTTTCCGCAGGAGATGAAATCCGCATCATGTTTACCATGGATTGTGGTGAAGATATTGGAGGTCCTTTATATGGTACAGACACCAGAGTTCAGGCAGTAGAGGTAAAAGCTTATGATTCAGAGCAGAAAGCTTTGGGGGATATCACATGGGATAAAGCTTTTGATAAAGATACAAAAGAATATAAGTTAACGCTTCCTGAAGGAACCGCATATCTGACTGTTGTTCCAACAGCTGCATGTAAATTATTCCAGGTAAGAACTTATTCTGGAGAACCAGATGTAAAAGCTAGTGGTTATAAACGTGGCGAGATGATTCCTGTGGCAGGAAATGAAAGTTTTTCTGTAGTTTCTGCAGATACTTCCTGGCCTTCAATGGGAATCTCAGAAGAAGCCGTAATCTATAAATTTAATTATGAAGTAACTGTTCCGGAACCAGAACCGGAATTAACAGACGTTACCGTTCAGGTTGTTCCAACGACAGCTGCTGTAACTTTTTATACGGATGCAACTGCAACGAATGAATTGCCAAAGAAGTGGATTACTGATAAAGGCACTCAGGGAAAATATCATCAGTATGATTTAACTGTTCCAGAGGGAACTTATGCATATCGTGGCGTAGATGGGGAAACCAATATCGGCGGTGGCGTTATTACGGTAAGTGATACAAATAAGTCATTTATCCTTTGCCGTACAAACTTCTATGTAAACAGCAATGCTTTCACAGAGGTTGGCGATTATGTCATCACAAAAATGCAGGACCCTCAGAAGAATGATATGGTTGCCGGTGATGCTTATATCAGCAGCAGTAAGGTTTATACCCCATATCTTCTTTGGACTGGTACTGCTGCAAATACTTCTTATACTTGGGACTATGAATTAGGCGAAAGCAAAAAGGATGATTATTACAAAGGTACTGTTTCTGCTGTAAGCGTTGCAACGAATGTTTCTGCAACAAAGTCTCAGACGATTTCCGCCACTCAGTACAAGATGATTAAAGTAACGGTTCCAAAAGATGCAACAACAAAGTTCTATTCTCAGACAAAGAACTATGTAGTAAAAGAAGTTGCACCTGTTCTTGGTGATGGAAGTATGGATGCCATTAAAGATAATGGCGATGGAACTGTAACTTACCTTTTCAAAGGAAAAACTGCACATAGCAATTACCAGTATCGTGTATCAAAAGCCGGTGAAATCACTCAGGCTGGTTTCTTGGCAGATGGAAGCAATGTTACGGTGGAATTCCCGATGGGAAGAAATCCAAAATCCACAACCAGCTCATTAAATTATGATGACCAGGGAATTCTTTTAAATATTAATTCTCAGAACAAACTGAGCATGAATGTGGGCGATACCTTTAAACTTCGTGCTTTCCGTGGTGCTTGGCAGATTGTAAATTCCCAGACTGCAAACATTATGTTAGAGCCAGATTTCCATTACGAGATTCTTTCCGGTGACGACGTAATCCGTATGACTCCGGTAACAGCAAATGAAGATGGTGTAAGCTGCAATGGAAATGCAAAAGACAACTGGGTAAATATCAAAGCTCTGAAAAAGGGCACAGCAATTGTAGCTGCTTATTATGATGCATTGGATGTATTCGGTGCATTCCCAGACACAACCACGATTTCAACTTTCGGAGCAACCGATCCGGAAAGATACGGAATTTTCGTAGTTACCGTTGGTGATGATGAGAACATTACCTGGAATCCAATTACAGAAGATGGTGATTGGGACGCAGAATTCGATACCATTTATTATAACGGTGATGCAGGCGTTTTCGCTTTCCAGCCAGAAGAAACCGTACAAAAGGTAACTGTTAGAAATTCTGTAGGTACAACTTTGGGCGCAGAACAGAGCATAAGCCCATCTGGAGACGGAAGCTATGAAGTACCAGTTACTGCAGGAACCAACATTGTTGCAGTTACCACAGCAAAAGGCACTGATTACCAGGTCGTCCGTGCTAAGAAAATCAACTATACAATAACAAACAATACAACAAAAGAATCGAAAGTAAATGACGCACCGGAAATTAAGACGGGTGATAGTGTAACCATTTCTTTCGATAAGCTGCAGATGCCAATTCCAAAATTCAGCGGAATTTATAACCCTGGATATTTGGGAACTGGAAAAACTGCTTATATGTTAAACGACACCGCATTACTTACCAGCAAGGGAACTCAGTATGATTTCTCCGTAAATAATGACATTACTTTCGTTGCTCATTTTGCAGGAGAAAACAACCTGAAGGGTTATATCAGTCTTTCTTCTATGGGAAGCGACTTTGGCGAGCACCGTGGTGTAACAGATGCAGGTGTTCCTACAAACATGAATGCATCTGAAAAATTCGGAAGCTTCGGTTCCTTACCAGATATCAGTTTTACTGTTATTGACAGTGAAGAACCAGCTTCTTACGAGGACGCAACAAAGATTACGGGCATCAGCGTTGTTGGTGGATTAAATACTTATACCAATGCGTTTAACTGGAATGCTGTTAAGAACGATACCAAGAACTGGACCAAGACAACAGCCCAGATGAAAGACTGGCCTTTGATCGCGAAAGTTACAGCAACAGATTACAACAACACAATTAAACTGAAATACTGGTATGACGGAGAAGAAGTAAACGAGAAAACTCTGTTCAGCGGTGTTTCTACAGAAATTAAGGATTTTGCATTAGATGCAGATAAGATTTTAAATCTTCAGGTTGAAATTGCTCCATTAGATGCAAGTCTTGGTGCTCCAGTGGTTTACAACTATCTGGTATTCCCAGGAAGCACAAACCAGAAGTATGTTCATCCAGTAATCAAAAATCTTAGTGTAAGTGCAGAGGGAAGCAAACCAGAACTGACGCCAGCATTAAATACCTCAACCACAGATTATGTCCTTATGACAGATGATGCAGAAAAAGTAACTCTGAACGGAGAACAGCTGATTCAGATTTACAACACTTCCACAGCTGCGGATATGTCCGACGAGGTAGTTCTTACAAAACAAAAAGACGGAAAACCTGTTGGTGACCCAATTACGATTCTGGAAAAAGGCCAGCCAAACAATCCAAACAGATACTGGACCTTAGAGAATCTGGATATTACCGATGCAGATGCTTTTGAAATTAAAGTAACTTCATATGTTGATTCGAAATACAGCAGAACTTACCGCTTTGACCTTGAGGAAAAACCAGCGGAAAAGAAAGACTATAAAGAAGTTCTGGATGCTACAAATGAAGTGCTGAAGGAGATGGGAACACCAGGAACCGGATCTATCGGTGGAGACTGGATGGTAATCGGTTTAGCCAGAAATGGTGAAGAAGTATCGGAAGAGTATCTGGAAGAAGTAGCTGAATATATCGAAGACAACATGAATCCAGAGACAAAGAGACTGGATAAGAATAAATCCACCGAAAATTCAAGACTTATCGTTGCTCTTACTTCTATGGGTATAAATGCAAAAGATTTCGAAGGCGTAGATCTTTTTGAAGGTCTCAATGAGATGAAATATCTGAAAAGACAGGGCATCAACGGACCAATCTGGGCACTGATTGCTTTAGATTGCGGAAATTATCCAGAAGTAGAAGGCGATGTAACCAGAGAAGCCCTTATAGAAGAAATTCTTTCAAAGGCGCTGGCGAATGGTGGATGGGCTTTAAGCGGAACAAAAGCAGATCCAGATATGACGGGCATGGCAATCCAGGCATTAGCACCTTACTACAACAGCAACAAAGATGTAAAGGATGCGGTAGACAAAGCCTTAGAAGCAATTTCTGAGTCGCAGCAGAGCACTGGCGGATTTGTAAGCTGGGGTTCTGACAATAGCGAATCTTCTGCACAGATTCTGACAGCATTAGCAGCATTAGGTATTGATTCTGTAAAGGATTCACGTTTTGTAAAAAATGGAAATTCCGGTCTGGATGGGCTTTTAAGATTTGCTTTGAAAGACGGCGGTTTTGCACATGTTCTTACTACGACTGACGGATATGAAGGTGGAGAATACAACCAGATGGCAACCGAGCAGGGCTTCTACGCCTTAGTAGCTTATGACCGTATGCTGAACGGAAAGAATTCTCTCTACGATATGACCGACGTTTTTGATTGGGAAGAGAATAAGAAAGCGGAAGACCAGGCAGCTGCAGAAAAGGTAGATGAATTAATTGACGAAATCGGAGAGGTTACCGTTGACAGCAAAGATGCTATCGAGACAGCAGAAGAAGCTTATGGAAAGCTTACGGATGATCAGAAAGCTCTCGTAACAAAGAAAGCTGTACTGGAAAAAGCAAGAGCTGAATACGACAAACTGACGGAAAAGAAAGAATATAAAATCGTAGACGGGGCAAAACAGGAAGTAAAAGCAGGAGAAGCTGCAACCTTCCGCAGTGAAGCAGACTTCAGCAAATTTGAAGCAGTTCTGGTGGATGAAACAATTATTGATGCTAAAAATTACACCGTAAAAGAAGGATCAACCATCGTAACTTTGAAAGAAGATTATACGAAGTCTTTAAGTGCAGGAAATCATTCTCTGGAAATCCGTTCTACGGATGGATCTGCGAAAGTATCCTTTGCGGTTACTGCAGAGAACCCAGAAGAAAACAAGACTCCGGAAAACAAGACTTCAAAAGTCCCGGGCACAGGAGATACTGATAGTGTAACTGGATGGATGATTCTGATGGCTGGTGCGATGGTTCTGAGTGCAGTTGCTCTGATTTTAAAGAAAAAAGCTGGAAATAATAAGTAAATTTTAGAAAGAAGATTGTTATGAAAAAAATAATCGCGGCATTATTGATAGGAATTTTGTGTGTAATTTCCCTTTGCAGCTGTGGAATTGATGAAGTCCCAGCTTCCTTGGAAGACAGTATGGAGATTCCGGAAAACGGAATCATATCCAAATCTGTTTTTCAGGCATTAAAAGATGAAAACAAGGTCATTGTTTTTAAGGGAAAAAACAACAAAATCGAATATGAATGGACGGTATTCGGAAAAGATATTGAAGAGCCGAAAGATACAAATCTGGCAATAGAGATTTTAGAAGATAAAGTAGATAGTTTAAGTTTTAAACTCTCTTCCGAGGAGGATTTGAATTTTGGTGCAACCTTAGCAATTCACTCTGCAAATCTTTGGACCGCTGAGAATGCGCAATTATTCTTTGCAGACCAGACCGATAAGACTGCAATTGCTAACGTATCCATTACTGGGGAAAAGGCATCTGTTCTGAATATGGCAGTTCAGAAAACTGGAACCTATAAGGTTCTGCCGCTGAAGCAACAATCGGAAACAAAAAAAGACGGAACATCGAATTCGACAGATGCAAAAACAGGAAATGCTACGGATGAATCCGGCAGAGCACTTTCTGATGGAACCCAGACGGGACAGGATGCCTATCTTACGGATCCTGTCCCAGAGGGAAAACCTCTTCCGGTAGAACCATCTGAAAAAGAAACGGAAGCCACGGCTGAACCCATTCCGGTAGCTCACTATTGCACCATTTCCATTGAATGCTCCACAATTCTGAATAATTTGGATATGTTGGAACCATCCAAATTAGATTGTGTTCCGGGAGATGGATACATCTTATATCCGGTAACCG
Source organism: Lachnospiraceae bacterium (assembly GCA_045600845.1). Classification (GTDB taxonomy): domain Bacteria; phylum Bacillota; class Clostridia; order Lachnospirales; family Lachnospiraceae; genus RGIG5612. Next base: position 20,012 of record JAZRYR010000035.1, read on the forward strand.
TAGAGTTTTATGATGGCGAATCTGTATTCGATGTTTTACAGAGAACCTGTAATTATTATGGTATTCACATGGAGGCCTCCTGGACCCCAATGTATAACAGTGCCTATGTGGAGGGTATTGGAAATCTATATGAGTTTGATTGTGGTTCCGGCTCTGGCTGGATGTACCGCGTGAACTGGTGGTATCCAAATTATGGATGTTCCAGATATCAGCTGGCAGATGGGGATTACGTTGAATGGAGATACACCTGTGATTTAGGTGCGGACGTAGGCGGCGGTTACGCTGTTGGAAATTAGGAGACTCTTTTATGGCCAATAAAGATGCATTCGGAAGTTATCATCCGGTGATTAACTTTCTGTACTTTGGCATTTTACTTGCCTTCTCCATGTTATCGATGCAACCCGTATGTTTGGTGGTGTCGGTAGCATGCGCCATAGTGTACTATATAATGCTGAAAGGAGCAAAAGCGATAAAGCTTTTGCTCCGTGGCATGTTACCCGTTTTTTTATTAACGATAATTATTAACCCTGCATTTTCTCATGAAGGAGTTACAATTCTTTGCTATCTTCCTACGGGAAATCCGCTGACGCTGGAAAGCATTATCTATGGATTCTTTGCCGGAATGATGATGGTCAGTATTTTGCTTTGGTTTGCTTGCTTTTCTGAAATCGTAACCTCCGACAAATTCGTTTATCTTTTTGGAAGAATTATTCCAGCATTGTCTTTAATTCTGTCGATGACGTTACGATTTGTTCCACGATTTAAAGAGCAGTTTGATGTGGTACGAGATGTCCAGAAAACTCTGGGAAGAGATACTTCCACGGGGCCGTTGGTGAAAAGAATCCGCAATGCCATTACCTGCTTTTCTATTGTCATTACCTGGAGCCTGGAAAACGCGATCGAAACTGCAGATAGTATGAAAAGCCGGGGTTATGGATCAAAACACCGGACGGCGTACTCTATCTATCGGTGGGAAGAGCGGGACAAAGGCGTTTTGGCATTTCTGCTTTTTTGCGGTTTGTTTTTGATGGCAGGAGGACTATCAAACAATTTGTTTTGGAGATATTTTCCAACCGTTCGAGGCGTTTTAACAAAGCCAATTACGCTTGCTTTAGA
>JAZRYR010000036.1:0-39838 GCA_045600845.1 Lachnospiraceae bacterium
AGTATAAATGAAAATCATATCGTTGTTACGATTCCCTTTGCGTTCACACCGTCAATGAAACAGGTAGATGTAAACGGCTTATCCCCTGCTCAGATGAAGATACTGATGGCAATCAAGGAGAATCCGACATTTACAATGAAAGAACTTGCAGTTTTCTGTCAGCTGGGAACTACCCGTGTTGGTGAAGTCATTAAGTCCTTGAAAGAAATCGGAAAACTCGAAAGAATCGGCGCAAACAAGGGTGGATACTGGAAAATAAATTAAGTGACATTCCCTCTTTCGCTTTGGATGTCACTTTGAACGGGACTGAAATAAGCTGCTGGGCGTGATGGAGATTTATACAGATGAATTCAATGAGTTCATAAAAAATGCGGCAAAGCAGTGAGGAACTTTCTGCTGTGAAGAAGAAATGAAAGAAAGGATAAATCGGAATTCATTGTGGAGAGCTTTGTTGACTACTTTGCATCCAAAGGTATTGCTGTTCACAACTACAGAGTAGAACCTCTGCGCCATGCGTTGATCCGTATGCAATCGAATCAAATAGAATAAAAATTATTTATGGTAAAAGAGCCGGAAACATGGATAAAAAACTAAAGGATAAAAACTTAGAACAAGCTAGCGGCGCAGTATGTGTGCCAGCTTGTGCAATAGCGAAGAAATTATATAAGAATTGTTCTAAATGTTGTTGGATTATTGTGTGTCTGATGTTCATAGCAGGCATTTTTTGTGCATGCTCCGTTCGACCGGATAATAAGGATGTCAGATTGACCATATTGTATACGAATGATATTCACTGCAGCTACGAAAACTATCCGCTGATAGGGGCCTACAAGGAAACCTTAAAATGTAACGAGGGGAATACGATCCTTGTTGACGGTGGAGATTTTGTTCAGGGGAATCCGGCAGGTGCGGAAGATAAAGGGGCGAATATAATCCGTCTTATGAATGCGGCCGGATATGATTATGCGGTTCCGGGAAATCATGATTATGACTATGATATGGATGCATTTATAGAGAACGCGGGCAATGCTGATTTTGAGTGGATATCCTGTAATTATCCGGGTAAAGACAAATATGAAAACGCATTTATACACGAACCATATAAAATCATAGATGTTGGGACGCACCGGATTTCTTTGATCGGAATAGAATGTGAGAAAACGGCAGATGCTTATATAGAGAAAGTAAAAAAGGCCATAGCAGATGCTGAATCTGATGGGGCAGATTTCATCATCGCTATCGGACATACCGGGAAAAACGCAAAAGAAATCATAGAGAAAACTGCCGGGATTGATGTTTACCTTAATGCCCATGATCATGTTGTAAACGACGCAAAAGAATCAATCTTATACTATCGTAATACAAATGGAGAAAGCATTCCTGTTTATGAAACAGGCACCAACTTCCAATATATGGGAGAGCTTGTTCTGGATTGTAAGGAAAAAGATATATGTTATGATTTTGAATTAAAAACAGCATCTGATTTAGAATCAGAAATGGCGGAAAGCATGCCAGAGAGTGCTGTGAAGATTCGGGATAAGTGCAAAGAAACCGTTAATAAGTGCAATAGAATAATGGAACCATACAGAGTGGAGATTGGAAGCTCCGAATGCACACTGTGCGTTTATGATCCGGTCAAATTTCCTCAGTATGTAGATTGCATTGAATATAATTCCACGGATTTTATTGCAGATGCGTTTCGTGCGGCCGGAAAAACAGATATTGCGTTTGTAAATCTCGACAGCGTGAGAGTAGGAGTATTTCCTGGAAAGGTAACGAAACTGGACATTTATAATTTATATCCATGGAACAGTAAAATATACACAACAACTTTAAGTGGCCAGCAGATTATGGACATACTCGACTTCAATTTGAGAAATTGTCCGAAATATACAATGTGCAGTCCCGCTGTATCCGGTATAACCTTTACCGTCGATACTTCTGTTCCGTGGACAGAGAATGGCGGTAAACGGATAAAAAATGTCATGATAGGGCAGGAATCGATAGATGTAAGCCGAGAGTATTCTGTTACCAGTTCGGAATATTACTTATTAACAGCGAATAAAGATATAATTAATAAGACGGCGGATGGGTGTACTTGCATCGGGATTGACCATGAGGTGATTGAAGCATATATAAAAAATGATCTGAATGGCGTGATTCCGGAATCCCTCTATTCAGAACAGGCAGGATCCGGCAGAATCAATTGCATAACTCAGCCGTAAATCTGACAGGTGTTACGGGGATAAAGTTAGGAACAAGAAACCGCTTAGCATCCGGAGGAGAAAGAAGTTATTCTCTCGAAGATTAAGATAATATGGGAGCTTATAAATGTTTACAAAACGTAAGATTTTTTTAATAGGTGGCTGCATTCTCTCACTATCTGCCATTTTTCTGGCTGGATGCGGGAAAATCGACAAACCAGCCTATTCCATACCGGAAAAGCTGGGCGATTATCTTTACTATATTGAGTATTACGACTTTGTGCCCGAGATTGCAGGAGATATTGAACCAATAGAGATAAAAGGTGGTTGCTCCACGGTAAGAAACGGTAACTTTTTCGGACGCAATCTGGACATGAACTATTGCGACTGTCCCGAGTTCATCGTCCGCATGAATGCCTCGGAGGAGCGTTTTGCCAGCATCGGTCTTTCTGCCAATCCGTATATTGGCACGAATTGTTCAGAAATGACAGAGGATGAACTGATGCGCATTCCGACCATCACTAACGATGGAATTAATGAAAATGGCGTGTTGGCAAGTGTCCATGTGGTACTTGCGGATGGTATTGATGACATGAGTGGAACGAACGAAGGCGGCAAGTTAATCGACGGGCGTTATGTGGTGCGTTATGTGCTGGATCATGCCGAGTCTGCAAAACATGCCGTTTCCTTGCTGGAGCAGGCAGATATCATCGGCGGTTTTGGAAAATATGGACTGCACTGGATGATTGCCGATGAAAACGACACCTATATTGTGGAGATAATCGACGGCCGACTGGCAGTCAGCAAAAATCAATTCCACTTTATGACCAATTTCTACTTAAACTATGGTCCTATTCAGAAAAAGCAGACGGTCGGAGGAGTAGAATTCACAAATGTGCCACTCCTGAACGAACGTGCCCTCGGTGTAGAACGTTGGGCGTATATCCGCTCGCACTATGAGGAAGGCGCTTCCTTTGAGGGAATGGCAAAGCTCATGGAAAATGTGAAAGCAACCACGGTGTATTCGCAGAGCAAGGACGAGCTATGGCTCACCGAGCATTCCGGAGACAGTCTGACGATTCATAGCTCTCGGGAGGATTTCCTCAGCGTTGCGGCAGCACAACAAGAGATGTACGAACACCGTGACCGCACCAACCCACAGGGGGATTGGATCACATGGCATACATCGGTCTATGATATTGCTCAGCAGAAGCTTTCGGTATGGTCACAGGAGGACTATTCCAAACCCTATGAGTTTACGTTGAAATAAATGTCGAATGATTATGTTTTATGAAGAGTCGGAGTTTTCATGCTCTGAGAACGCAAGAAATTGGAATTTGTATGGATGTTATTACCATGTAAAATTTAAATTTGTCTCGCAGACATTATCCCGGCAAACCGGAATTTGGCTCTCTGATAAGTACGATTTTCGACTCAGGAATAATTTTGTACCACCAAGAATGAAAAATGGCGTTTTAGTAGGTACATTTTTTGACTTAGAAATAATTTTGTACCACCTAGAATATAAAATGGCATTTTAGGTGGTACACTTTTTCGACTCAGGAATAATTTCGTACCACCAAGAATGAAAAAGGGCATTTTAGTAGGTACATTTTTCGATTCAAGAATAATTCTGTACCACCAAGAATGAAAAAGGGCATTTTAGTAGGTACATTTTTCAACTCAGGAATAATTTTGTACCACCTAAATTAAAAATTGATGTTTTAGTAGGTATGAATCTTTGATTTTGGTAAAACTTGGTGCAAATCAACTCCCAATTTGCCGGACCCATGCCTGCGAGACAAATCTCAGTTTGCAGGGATAATTGCATCCAAACTATTCCGTTTTGTCGGGATAGAATTTCGCAAAATCCCAGCTTAGCGCGATTAATCTTAATTTGCCTTTTTCTTGTTTATCCTTCTGCAATTGTAACTGTAAATTCTAAAGATGTTTCCATACCGCTTTCGGTATAGATAATCAGTTTTCCGTGTCCGTCCCAACCGGTAGTTTTTACAATCGTTCCACACATACCGCCCTCTGCGGTAGCTACCATCGGACCCACAATATCAATGACCCCTTCCGTGGCAAAGGCAACCGGAATCTGAGCATAATTGGCAACATTATTGTTTTCATCCAGAATACGGATGCGCACCAGGGTCATATCATAACAGGAACCTTCGGTCAGTTCACAGCTGGATGAAGTTGCCTCAATATGGAGCTTGCCACCCGACGAGCAGGTTACGCTTTTTACGACAGAACCATCTTTTATTGCATCAAAACGCCATTTGGTAGCAATATTCTCCCAGTTTCCGATATATTTCCCATAGAGTCTGGTAAATTCCTTGTCGTCCATTGAACAACGGGCTTTCATCCAGGAAAAACGGATTTTTTCCATGAAAGGTAGTTTTGCAGAATTGTAGCGTTCTGCAGCTAGAAGACACTTTCGTACCATTTCCGCTTTTTGCGGACTGTAGCCTTCATTTGCTTCTAATAGTCCACCGATGGTATCATTGATTTCAACCGGACCATGAATCAGGGAATCCCAATCCTGTGACCGGAAGGTTTGGATATAATTGTTATTTTTGTAAAGTTTTACTTCGTCCGCATTGGTAAACGCATAAATACTTCCCTTGATACCGGCCGGATAGTCACCGATTTCAAAGGTAGAACCGATGGAAAGCACCGGAGTATTTTCGCCCTGACTTTGGTAAAAATAGGCGGCAGGTTTTGGATTACGGAAAGAATCTAAAACACCATGATAACAGGTGCAATCGCCGGAACCGAAGTCGGAATGGGTTGCGTAATCAAACATACACCATTGGAACACACCGGAAATTCCAGGAGTGGTCATGGCAGAATCTAACACCCGGGCATGACGTAATGCCTGTTCCTGGCGGTGGGAACCATCATCAAAAGCTTTTGTCGGGAACATATGACCGTTACTTTCCGTAATCAGTAAAGGCTTTGAAGTATCCTCCAGAATTTTCTTTTTCGGAAGACAACCAAAGTTGCTTCCGTCGTGAGAAAAGTCATTATAAGCGTAAACATCTTCTAAAAGATGACTGTTCCGGATACAGCGGACCCCACTGGTAGGCCGGTAAGCGTCCAGCTGATGGGCCAGCTTATTGGCTTCTTTATAAAACGGATCGTCATCCGGACTTTCATTGATTCTTACGCCCCAGACAATAATGGAAGGATGATTGCGGTATTGTAGGATCATTTCCTGTATATTTTCCAGGGCATGCTTTTTCCATTTGGCATCGCCGATATGCTGCCAACCTGGAATTTCCATAAAAACACAGAGACCTAAACGATCGCATTCTTCAATGAAATAGGGACTTTGAGGATAATGGGAAGTCCTTACTGCATTTACACAAAGCTCCTTTTTCAAAATTCTGGCATCCGTTCGTTGAAGGCTTTCCGTTGCAGCATAACCGATGTAAGGGTAACTCTGGTGACGGTTCAGACCGCGGAGGAATAATTTTTCTCCGTTCAGATAGAAGCCATCCCCTTTAAACTCTATCGTACGGATACCAAAAGCCGTCTCATAATAATCCTCCCCATCTTCACTGCTGATTGTAACGATGCATTTATAAAGGTAAGGGTGGTCCGGAGACCAGCAATGTGGCCTGGAAATATAGATATCCGAAGATTTTGGGCAGTTCTTTTCCGTTGCAATCAAACTTCCATCCGAATCATAAATTTCAACATCCATTAAAAGCGGTTCACCGACCGTCGTAACATCAATGTGGATATTATGAGAATCGATGGTGGACACATATACATTTTCAATGTAAGTGTTTGGACGGATGTCTAGCCAGACATCACGATAGATTCCACCGTAGGTCAGATAGTCAATCACATTTCCGAAAGGTGGAATGTCCGGATTTTCCGTGCAGTCTAATTTGACCGCAATGGTATTTTTACCGGCACGGAGCGTATCGGAAATATCTATACGAAACGGAGTATAGCCACAGTAATGAGTGCCTACGGACTCGTTGTTGAGAAATACTTCGGCAATATGAGCCGCTCCGTCAAACTGAAGAAATACCTTCTGTCCGATGATTTCTTTCGGGACATCAATATCATGACGATAGCCGCAGACCGTCTCATAAGCTGACGGGCTGGCATAGTGAAGCGGGATATTCCCTACATTATGAGGAAGACGAACAGACTCTCCGTCCAGAAAGCCTTTCATAAAATCTTCCGACCAGTTATATGTAAATTCCCATTTGTTGTTTAAGCGTATCATATAAAAATTATATCATAAAACACAGGAAAAGCGATGACCCTTTTTTTCGTCTTTGTGTTATGATACGTATATGAAAAAGAGGATTGAATGGATCGATGCATTACGAGGAATTGCGATGTGGCTGGTGATTTTAGGCCATGCCTTTCTTGACCGTGCTCATCCTTTAAGAAATTATGTTTATTCTTTTCATATGCCGCTTTTCTTTTTTATCAGCGGTCTGACTTACAAACGGACCAGTATGAGTTTCGGGAAATTTCTGAAGAAAAAAGCGGTTTCTTTTTTACTTCCTTATGTTGCAATTAATGTGTTTGTATGTTTGATAAAGTATCTTCTTCATCTGACCATCCACATTTACAATAACCTTTCCATAAAACGAATGCTGTTTGGGATGCTGACAGGAGACGGAGAAAATGCTCCATGTATCCAAAGTTGGTTCCTTTTGACATTGTTTCTCACCGAACTGCTCTTTTATTGTCTGGACCGGCTTATGAAAAGTGAGCTGGGTCTTTGTATTGCCAGTCTGATTGTTGCAGCCTTGGGATGGGGATATTCCAGGGTTCGGATCTTTGGCGGTTTATGGTGGCATCTGGATGTGGCATTTTTTGCCGTTTTGTTTTTCTGGGCAGGATATTATTTTAAAAATAATCTGACGGAAAAAATCGAATCTTTGAAAATGATATGGAAATGGGTTCTTATGGCAGTCCTTCTCCTGACCGGATCCCTGCTTCAGGCGATGAATGGAAGAGTAAGCATGAACGGTAGTTTTTACGGAAAAATCTATTGTTTTCTTCCGGCAGCACTTGCCAGTATTTTAGGATTTACTTTATTGTCCATGATCCTTTTGAAAAAAAGCCGTCTGATCAATACGGTGGGAAAGAATTCCATGTTCTATCTGGGATATCACGCCTTTCTGCTGACTATTTTTAAAACCTTTTTTCCAGTTCTGTGCCAATCCTGGTATCTGACTATAATGACTTCCATCCTCTGTCTGCTGGTTACTTATTTTCCGGCAAAATATGGAACCGAATATGTGCCGATTCTGATAGGAAAATGGTGGAAGAAATCCTAAAATGTGAATAGTTTGTGAGATGAAGAGTTTACATTGAAACAGAATAAAAAATATCGTAAAATCATAAAGGTCCTTAATTCAAGGATCTTTGAAAAATGTTAAGGAGCACGAGAATGTATCAGATTAAGGAATATAGAGGACATATCCGTAACTGGAAAGAACTTTGTGGTGAACTGAATATAGATTTGTCATACGACAGAGAATCCAGAGAAAAAGAAATATTAACTGCTGCTTTTGAAAAGTGGGGAGACCGAATGGCAGACCATATTTATGGAATGTTTGCTTTTGCACTGGAGGACGAAGAGACTGGTGATATTTTTGCATGCAGGGACCAGTTTGGTGCAAAACCTTTCTATTACTATGTTACGGAAGACGGACGGCTTTTATATGGCACTTTTATTCGTCAGATCATGAATCAGGATGGCTTTGTGAAAGAACTGAACGAAGAAATGCTCCAGATTTATATAACGCTTACTTATGTTGCGGGAGAAGATACGTTCTTTAAGGGGGTAAAGAAGCTCTTACCGGGCCGTACCCTTTCCTTTAAAGATGGACAGCTGGAAATCAAACGCTATTTCCGCCCGGAATTTCATCCGGACAACAGCAAGAGTCTGGAAGAATGGGCGGACGAAATCCATGACACGGTGACACATATTATGACCGAAGTGAAAGAACCGGAAGAAATCGCAGAATCTTTCCTTTCCGGCGGAGTAGATTCTTCTTATGTGCTGGCGGTCAGCGATGCAAAAAATGCAGATACGGTTGGATATGATGACGAGCGTTTTGATGAATCTCCTTTGGCCAAAGTTACGGCAGATTACCTGGGGGTAAATTTAAACCGTTGCAGAGTAACTCCAGAAGAGTATTTCAAAATAGTACCTTGGGTTATGGAAAATATGGAGCAGCCTTTAGGGGATGCTTCTGCCATTGCCTTTGCGTTAGGATGTAAGGCCACTGCGGCACATACAAAACTCTGTTATTCCGGAGAGGGATCCGATGAATTTTTTGGTGGTTACAATATGTACCGGAATGCGGAACGCTATGGAGAAAATCTAAAGACTTTCTATGTGGGTAATACGAACATTATGAAAGAAGAAGAAAAGAAAGATCTTCTTAAGAATTATAAAGAGGGTTTGCTTCCAATCCATCTGGTAGAAGAAATCTATAAAGAGAATGAGGGCGCTGATCCGTTAACGAAGATGCAGGACGTAGACATTCAGATCTGGCTGGAGGGCGATATTTATCTTAATGTGGATAAAATGAGCGAAGCGGCAGGCATGGAAATCCGGATGCCTCTTACCGATGTAAGGGTGTTTGATATCGCTTCCCGCATGCCATCGGAATACAAAGTAAATGCAGAACAGAATAAAGTTGCTTTTCGTACGGCGGCTACCAAGGTGATTCCGGAGGAAGTCGCTTTCCGGAAAAAGCTGGGCTTTGTGGTTCCAATCCGTCATTGGATGGCGGATTCTGCCTATAATAAGGACGTATACGAAAAACTTCATGGAGCAGATGCAGAGAAGTTCTTCCATAAGGAAGAAGTGGAAAAAATCTGGGACGAATATATCGGTGGAAATTCCGACCTCTGGAGAAAAGTCTGGGTAATTTATACTTTTTTAGTATGGTATGACATTTATTTTAATTGATGACTCCGGACAGGACGATTGACCAAAGTTGTTTTTTTGAAAAGAATATATTATAATTTTACAGTTATCAATAATAGTAGAGGAGTACTAGATGAAAAAACTTATAGCAATAACTCTGGTGTGCATGCTGAGCCTGGCTTGTCTTTGCGGATGCGGGGATAAGAAAACCGAAGGCAGTGGCACGGTGGAACCTGTGGAATCCGAACAGAAAGTTTCTCTTGATTCTGCTTTAGTAGGAACCTGGAATGAGTACGGAATTCCAGAAGAACAGCAATTGGGTGATTATTGGACCTTTAATAGCGACGGCTCCGGAAAATGGGGACTTATGGATGTAGAATTCACCTACACCTCCGGAAATGGAAACCTGGTAATCGATTGTGATGAAGGATGGGGTGAGTATAAGTACACTTATTCCATCAGTGGCGATATATTAACATTAACGGAAGAAGGCAGCAGTGCTAACCAATACCAAAAACAGTAAAAATATTAAAAAAATATCAACATTTGTTTGTGCTCTTCTTTTTAGCCTGGGGCTTACTGCTTGTGGAGAAAAAGGTCCTACAGAAAATGCCGTTCTGGATGAAAATCTGTTTGGCACGTGGAACCAGATTACGGAGGATGGAACCCCTTCTTTGGAAGATCTGGGAATACCTTCCGGATATGTTTTTGAGGAAGATGGCAAAGGAACCGATCTGTTCTGGGATGTTACATTTAAGTATGTAACCGAAGATGGCGTTATCTATATTGATTATGATGATGTTACTTGTGATGATACTTCCTATAATTATTATATTGAGGGCGATATCATTCAGATGACAAGAACGGCGGAGGATGCTCTTACAATGTTCTACCAGAAAGAAGTGGTAGAGGTGCCCGAAGAAACAGAATCGAAATAGCTTCAGCTTTTGACCTGAAAGGAAATTGAATGAAAAAGATATTACTTATAATTCTTTGTGCAGTTCTTTGCATTTCATGTTTTGCAGCTTGTGGAAAGAAAAAAGAAGAAGAAGTGGAAACCATTCCAAACGATCCGGAAATCGTTGGAACATGGAAAGAATCTTATTGGGATTCCGGTTATACCTTTAACGAGGATGGAACCGGAATGGATGTTTTCTGGGAAGAAGATTTTACTTATACAGCAATAGATGGAGAATTGTATATAACCTTTACCTCCGGCTTGTATAAAGATAAAAAGTTCACCTATACGATTTCAGGAAACACGTTGACTTTAACGAAGGTTGTTACTGATCCGCAAACGGAATCAGAAGGAACATGGGATTATACCAAAGTTGAATAAATAATAGAAAAAAGGAAGAAAAGAAATGAAAAAGTTTTTTGGCGAATTTAAAGAATTCATCAGCAAAGGAAATGTAATGGATATGGCAGTTGGCGTTATCGTCGGCGGCGCATTTTCCGCAATTGTATCATCCTTGACGGACGACATTATCAATCCTTTGATTGGTACAATTTTCAAAATGGATTTTTCCGAATTAGTAGCAAACATTAATGGTGCAGAATTACGTTATGGTGCTTTTATCATGGCCATCATCAACTTCATCATTATTGCATTTGTACTGTTTCTGGTTGTGAAAGGCTTCAATAGTATAAGAAAAGCAGGGGAAAACATGAAAAAGAAAAAACCGGAAACACCGGCAGCTCCTACAACTAAGATCTGTCCGTTCTGCAAGAGCGAGATTGCAATCGATGCTACACGTTGTCCTCATTGTACCAGCGAACAACCGGAAGAAAAAGCTGAATAATTTTTGCTGAAAAACACAAAGAATACATAAAACAAGACTTTACACGTTGCGAAAAATTTGCTAAAATATTACGTAATTATTACAAAATAATTACAAATGCAAATCTTTGCAACGTGTTTTTGCGTGAAGAATTAATTTTTGGTGGCATATGAAGAAAATCACGAAGTATCACAAAAGAGTAAAACTGACTTTTGCTGTTTCAGCATTTCTTTGCTGTCTTCTTATGCTGTTTTTATTTAACTCTGTTGGGAGCTTTGCATCTCAGGCAAATTACTATGTTGTGAGAATTGATGGAGTTATTGTTGGTGCGAGCAATAGTAAGGACGCTGCGGAGACTGCTTTATTCGATGCCAGAAAAAGACTGAGCAAAGAAGCAGATTCCATTGTTTATCTGGATTCTAAATTTACCATTGAACCGGAAAGAAAAGCATTTGGAAGGACGGATAAACCGGAAGAACTTTCTGACACAATCTATGAACGGTTAAAAGAGTACACTGATCTGAACTATGTTCAAGGAATTCGTCTGGCAGCAGGAGATTATTCCATAACGGCGAATGATGCCCTGACGGCTACGATGATCCTTCGTGCCTTAGAAGCGCAATATGATAAAGAGAATGAGTATACGGTAAATCTGATTTCTAAACAGAAGGATGATTATACCGAATTAACTTATGAGATGGTGAATTCTTCTCAAATGGAAGAGCGTATCGCGGAGTTGATGGAACAGGAAGGTCTGCCAAAGACTGCTGCGGATGCGTTGCTTCACACAATAAAAAAGATTTCTTTTGTTGATTCCCTGCAGATCAGCCAGGTTTACACGGATAAAAGTATTGTATTCTCCGGAGATGCTGCCGTAGAGAAAGCATTGAAAGAGGGTAGCGCCATCGGTGTATGTACTACAACGTTGGAGAATTATGATGAAGAGTATAATCTGCCGATTCAATATATTGAAGATGCGGGAATGTACGAAGGACAGTCTGTCGTAGAATATGAAGGTACTTCCGGAAGCAGAAATGTAACTGCCTATATTTCCTATGTGAATGGATCGGAAAAAGGAAGAAGTATTATTCAGCAGACGGTTTATTCCGAACCGACGGCTGCAATTATACGGACCGGCGTCCTTCCAAGTCCAGAGTTTGTTGTTCCTATGGACAATTGTTTTATTTCGTCTGGGTTTGGTTATCGCTGGGGTTCCTTACATTCCGGTAATGATTATGCTTGCAGCTATGGAGAACCAATCTATGCCAGTGCGCCGGGTTATGTGGAAGCCGTTGTTCATAGCGATGAGGGATATGGAAATCATGTTTTAATCCGTCATGATGATCATCTGGTAACCAGATATGCCCATATGAGTGAAACCGCTTGCGAAGTGGGACAATATGTTCAACGTTTTGAAGTTATCGGTTATGCCGGTTCTACGGGAAACTCTACCGGAAACCACTGTCACTTTGAAATAATTCAGGATGGAGTACCAATTGATCCTTTCGTTTATCTGGAAGGAGAAGGTCAGGATTATTATCCGGATGAGTGATGAAAAACGCTGGGGAGAAACGATTCCATTTCCTGGTTCTGCACCTTATCAAAAACTTTACAATCCTTTCCTTTATAGGTATAATAAGAGTTCGAGTTAGGTCTAACTCGGACTTTTTGCTGTCCGGGTTTATGGGGAATTTGTTTTTAGGCGGAAACGATGGAACGATATATTGTAAATGGAGGCTCTCCTTTAAATGGAGAAGTTGAAATATATGGAGCAAAAAATGCAGCCCTGGCCTTGATTCCGGCTGCAATTCTTACGGAGGAACCGGTTGTAATCAATAACCTTCCCGACGTAAGTGATATTAATGTTCTTTTGGATGCAATCCGTCAGATCGGCGCAGAAGTTGAGAGAATCGACCCTCATAAGGTCCGTATTACCGGGGCTACGGTAAACTCGCATCAGCTGAATTATGATTATATCAGTAAAATCCGGGCTTCTTACTATCTCCTGGGAGCTTTGTTAGGCCGTTTCCATGATGCGGAAGTTGCCATGCCGGGAGGATGTGAGATCGGAGCCCGACCGATAGACCAGCATATTAAAGGATTTAAGGCTTTAGGCGCAAAGGTCCAGATTACGAATCGGCAGATAAATGCGACGGCGGAGGAACTGAAAGGAAGTCATATTTATTTTGATATGGTAACCGTAGGTGCCACTATCAATGTAATGCTGGCCGCTGTTCTGGCAAAAGGAAATACGATTATTGAAAACCCTGCAAAGGAGCCACATGTTGTAGATCTTGCGAATATGTTGAACTCCATGGGAGCCAATATCCGTGGAGCAGGAACGGATGTCATCCGTATCCGCGGTGTGGAAAGACTCCATAAGACCGAATATACCGTTATTCCGGATCAGATTGAGGCAGGAACGTTTATGCTAGCCGCAGCCATCACGAAAGGGAATGTTACGGTAACAAATGTAATTCCAAAACATTTGGAATCGATTACATCCAAACTGATTGATATTGGATGCGAAGTAGAAGAGTATGACGAAGCTGTTTTTGTAAAATGTGGTGAAAAACTGTTACCAACCCATGTGAAAACGCTCCCTTATCCGGGATATCCAACGGATATGCAACCTCAGATTGCAGTTGCGCTGGCTTTAGCTTCCGGAATCTCCACGGTAACGGAAAGCATTTTCGAAAACCGGTTTTTATATGTTCGGGAACTGGGAAAAATGGGTGCCCGTATTAAAGTTGAAAATAACAATACTGCCATTATTACCGGCGTTAAAAAATTAACCGGAGCTCACATCAATGCTCCCGATTTACGGGCCGGCGCGGCTTTAGTTCTGGCAGCCTTATCTGCAGAGGGAACTTCTGTGATAGATGGCATTGAATATATACAGCGTGGATATGAATGCTTTGACGAAAAACTTAAGGCTTTAGGCGCTGATATTACGAAAATGGAAATAGAAGACGAAGACAACGAAAATATAGAGTAGGTTAGACTTTCAATCCGCTTTGTGCGGACAGAATATAGTAGGAGAACATATGGAAAAAAGATTATTTACATCAGAGTCCGTAACGGAGGGACATCCGGATAAAATCTGCGATCAGGTCAGTGATGCAGTCCTGGATGAAATATTAAAACAGGATCCTTTTGCAAGAGTTGCTTGCGAAACTTGTGTTACAACAAATTTCGTACTGGTAATGGGAGAAGTAACGACTACGGCAGTGGTGGATTATGAGAAAGTAGTAAGAGATACCGTAAGAGAAATCGGATATACCGACGAATCTATCGGCTTTGATGCGGATACCTGTGAAGTGATTATCCGCCTGGATAAACAATCCCCGGATATTGCCATGGGCGTTAATAAGGCTCTTGAAACAAGAGACGAGGCACATGAAGACAATGAAAACAATGGTGCCGGCGATCAGGGAATGATGTTTGGCTATGCGACCAATGAGTCCGATGATTTTATGCCATTTGCAATCAGTCTGGCGCATAAGATTACGAAGAAACTTGCCACCTTAAGAAAAGAAGGCACCCTTCCATATTTACGACCTGATGGAAAAGCTCAGGTTACGGTAGAGTATGATGAAAACGGAAATCCGTTCCGTGTAGAGGCTGTTGTATGTTCTACCCAGCATACACCAGAGGTTACCCAGGAACAGCTTCGCAAAGACATTAAAGAAAAATTAATTGATATAGTTATTCCAGCGGAGATGGTGGACGAAAATACGAAGTATTACATCAATCCGACAGGCCAGTTTATTGTAGGCGGACCGAATGGAGACTCCGGTCTTACCGGGCGTAAGATTATCGTGGATACTTACGGCGGATATGGAAGACACGGTGGCGGTGCATTCAGCGGAAAAGACTGTACAAAGGTTGACCGGAGTGCTGCTTACGCAGCACGCTATGTAGCCAAGAATCTGGTTGCAGCAGGTCTGGCAGATAAGTGCGAAATCCAGCTGTCTTATGCGATTGGAGTTGCAGAACCTACTTCCATTATGGTAGATACCTTCGGAACAGGAAAAGTTTCGGATGAAGAACTGATCGAAATCATCCGGAACAACTACGACTTAAGACCATCCGGCATTATTAAGATGCTGGATTTAAGAAGACCTATATACAAACAGACCGCAGCCTATGGCGCTTTTGGAAGAAACGACCTGAACCTTCCTTGGGAAGAACTTGATTCAATTATCGTATGACGAAGAGGAAACGTTCCGAGAATCGGAACAGGCATCAGGACGACCTCAGCTTTGCTGACACCTCATGCCAGAAAGGACTAGATTATGGCAAAAGATAAAAAATTAGTTGAAGACATTACTTCAATGAGTGAGGACTTTGCGCAATGGTATACGGACGTTGTTAAAAAAGCCGAACTTATGAGATATTCCTCCGTTAAGGGCTGTATGATGATTCTCCCGAACGGATATGCAATCTGGGAAAATATTCAGAAGAATCTGGACGCGATGTTCAAAGAGACTGGCGTAGAAAACGTATATATGCCTTTATTTATTCCAGAGAGCCTGTTAAATAAAGAAAAAGACCATGTAGAAGGGTTCGCTCCGGAATGTGCATGGGTTACCGTAGGCGGTCAGGAAGAACTGGAAGAAAAATTAGTTGTTCGTCCAACTTCTGAGACTTTATTCTGCGACCTTTATTCCAACATTGTTCAGTCTTACCGGGATTTGCCAAAGCTGTATAACCAGTGGTGCAGCGTTGTAAGATGGGAAAAGACCACTCGCCCATTCCTTCGTTCTTCGGAATTCTTATGGCAGGAAGGCCATACCATTCATGCTACTGCAGAAGAAGCAGAAGAAAGAACGGTTTTGATGCTGAATATCTACGCAGATTTCTGCGAGAAATATCTTGCAATTCCGATGATTAAGGGACAGAAAACCGACAAAGAAAAATTTGCCGGAGCAGAAGCTACTTATACCATCGAAGCTTTGATGCATGATGGAAAAGCTCTCCAGAGCGGTACCAGCCATAACTTTGGAGATGGTTTTGCAAAAGCTTTCGATATGACTTTTACGGATAAAGATAACAAAGTGAAATATGTTCACCAGACTTCTTGGGGACTTTCCACCAGAACCATCGGTGCTCTGATTATGGTTCATGGCGACGACTCTGGTTTAGTTCTTCCTCCAAGAATCGCTCCGGTTCAGACCATGGTTATTCCAATCGCTCAGCATAAAGAAGGCGTTCTGGAAAAAGCCGGAGAAATTCTGGATGCTCTTAAAGCTGCAGGAATCCGTGCAAGACTGGATGACTCGGACAAGAGCCCTGGATGGAAATTCAGCGAGCAGGAAATCAAAGGTATCCCTACCCGTATCGAAATCGGACCAAAGGATATTGAAGCTGGCCGTGTCGTAATCTGCCGAAGAGATACTCGTGAAAAGTTGGAAGTTGCCATTGATGAAGTTGCTGTAAAACTTCCGAAAATCATGGAAACGATGCAGGAAGATATGCTGGAAAGAGCGAGAGTTCACAGAGATACCCATACTTTTGAAGCTAAGACTTATGAGGAATTCAAAGACATTATTGAAAATAAGCCTGGTTTTGTAAAAGCTATGTGGTGCGGGGAAGAAGCATGCGAACTCAAGATTAAAGATGATACCACAGCAACTTCCCGTTGTATGCCATTCCAACAGGAAAGAATTGCAGAAACCTGTGTATGCTGCGGGAAACCTGCAAAAGCCCTTGTTTACTGGGGCAAAGCTTATTAAAAAAGATTTATAACAAACGAATATCTGATATGTATAATCTTGAAAACCTGACAATAAAGGTGCCGGAAGAAGCCGGATGGATTCTTAAGACTTTAAGAGAAGCCGGCTATGAAGGTTATTGCGTAGGCGGATGCGTACGTGATTGCCTTTTAGGAAGGGTACCGGAAGATTGGGACATAACAACATCGGCTCTTCCTTTTGAAGTGAAGAGCCTGTTTTGTAATACCGTGGATACGGGAATCCAGCATGGAACCGTCATGGTAATACGAAATGGAACCGGTTATGAAGTAACGACCTATCGGATCGATGGAGAATATAAAGACGGAAGACATCCGGAAAAGGTAGCGTTTACACGTTCGTTAGTAGAAGATCTAAAACGCCGGGACTTCACAATTAATGCCTTTGCTTATAACGAAGAAAATGGCGTTGTGGATTTGTTTGGTGGTATAAACGATCTGAATAATTCCTTGATCAAGGCCGTAGGAAATCCGGATGAAAGATTTTCCGAAGATGCCCTTCGCATCATGCGGGCAATCCGTTTTGCAGCCCAGCTTTCCTTTCATATTGAAGAGAAGACTTATGAGGCTATCCAGAGGCATTCTGCAAATTTAGCGAATGTAAGTATGGAACGCATTCGAGTGGAATTTGAAAAAACGCTCCTGAGCCGGAACCCGGATATGGTCAGCCGTTTTTTCGAATTGGGCATGGGAAATTATGTCGTTCCGGGATTTGAAGAAAAATGCAGGTTCTTTGATGAAAAACTTGCTTTTACTTTGATGGGAAAATTCAAAGAAGATAAAGAAAGCAGGAAGTATCTTCTCTTAGCCGTTTTTCTTAAGAACCTATCCTACGAGGAAGCCAGAAACGCTTTAAGGGCGATGAAATATGATAATAAGACCAGAAATCTGGTTTCTGCCATTCTCCGTTATAAAGAGGAAACTTTGGATGCGGACCGGGTTTCAGTAAAAAAAGCATTAAACCGGATGGGAAATTCCGTCTTTGGATTGACCCTGGCATATAAAGAAGGGGTATTTAAGTGTGAGGAGAAGGAAAGAGAGATTCTGTTAATCCATGTCATAAAGGAAATGGCTGAGGATGTCCAAAATAAAAATGAGCCCTATTCGCTGGCACAGCTTGCCGTAAATGGGCGAGATATAATGGAAACGGGAATTGCCCAGGGGGAGGCTTTAGGTAAGGAACTGGAAAAATTATTAGAGGCAGTCATTCTAAGACCTGAAATCAATACGAAAGAGGAATTGTTGAAGCTTATACAGTTGGACAGCAAGAAAGGGGAATAATAATGGAAAAAGCTTACATGGAGAAATATAACCAGTGGTTGCAGGACCCTTTTATTGATGATGAAACAAAAGAAGAATTAAAGAGTATTGCAGATAATGAAACGGAAATAGAAGACCGTTTTTATAAGGAACTGGAATTTGGTACAGCCGGTCTTCGGGGCATCATGGGAGCAGGGACCAATCGTATGAATAAATATACGGTTGCTAAGGCAACCCAGGGCCTGGCGGATTATATCCATGCCTTTTTTGAGATATTGTTGAAACACAGAGAAGAAAAAGAAGAGGAAATGTGCGAAGAGTCCGGCCATGACTGCAGTAAATGCACAGGCTGCGCCTCGGAAACGGTTCCATGTGTAGTAATTGCCTACGACAGTCGTCACCATTCGGCGGAGTTTTCGGATATCGCGGCATCTGTTCTGAATGCCAACGGAATCCGGACTTATGTATTTGAGAGCCTTCGGCCTACCCCGGAGCTGTCTTTTGCAGTACGCCATTTAGGTTGTGTTGCAGGTATTAATATTACAGCCAGTCATAATCCGGCGGAATACAATGGTTATAAAGTCTATTGGGCAGATGGAGCCCAGATAACAGATCCTCATGATGAGGGAATTACTGCTTGTGTAAACAATGTGCAGAATTTCACCAATCCGAAAATGATGGGCAAGGAAGAAGCCCTGAGTCTGGGAAGATATGTTGCGATCGGAAGACAGGTCGATGAAGCATATATGGATAAGGTTTCTGGTCAGGTGAGGGAACCTTCCTTAATGAAACAGATGGCGAAAGATATTACTGTCGCATATACACCGCTTCATGGAGCCGGAATCAAAATTATTCCGGAGCTTTTACACCGGTTTGGGATAATGGACTTACATATAGTAAAAGAACAGGAAAAACCAGATGGAGATTTTCCGACCGTAGAGTTTCCAAATCCGGAAATGCCTTCTGCCTTCCATCTGGTAGATGAACTGGGACAGAAAAAGAACGCAGACCTTATTATCGCTACCGACCCGGATTCTGACCGGATTGGTGTTCATGTACGAGACGAGGAAGGCCATTACCATGAATTGACCGGAAACGTTATCGGTAGTCTGATCTGTGAATACGAATTGGGACGGTTAAAGGCGCAGGGGAAAATTCCAAAGGATGGATATGTTATCCGGTCTATTGTATCCGGTAAGCTTTTTGACCGGATTGCAAAGGCTTACAATGTAGCCGTAAAAGAAGTCCTTACCGGATTTAAAAATATCGGCGCAGAAATGTTTAAGAGCGAAGTGACCAAGGAAGGAACCTGTATTCTGGCTTATGAAGAAAGTTATGGATATCTGGTCGGCGATTATGCCAGGGATAAGGATGCCTGTGTTGCGGCGTTAGTTCTTTGCGAAATGTGTGCATACTACAAGTATGAAGATATGACACTGTGGGATGCTGTCTGCGAAATGTATGATAAATACGGATATGAAGAAGAAAAGACCGTATCCATAACAAAAAAAGGGATAAATGGTCTGGAAGAGATCTCCCATACCATGTCAGAAATGAGGGCAGATCCCCCGAAGGAAATCGGTGGGTATAAAGTTGAGAAGATGCTTGATTATAACCTGCCGGAACAGACGGGGCTTCCGAAGTCCAATGTCTTGTATTTTCAGATGGATGGCGCCTGGGTCTGTGTCCGCCCATCCGGAACGGAGCCTAAAATCAAATATTACTTTGGGGTTTCGGCAGATAAAACGGTTGCTTCTGAAATTATTGACAAATTGGAGAAGGCTTTTATCAGATAAACTTCGGAACAGATTGTTCTAAAACGACGTGTAAAAAGTAAGGCTTGCATATAATTAAAAAAAAGAAATCGAAAGTATAAAAATGCAAGCCAGAGATAACACCGCCATTGCAAAAACCTATTATGAGCGACTGAAAGATCTGAGAGAGTCGAACAATCTCACTCAGAGAGAAGTTGCCGCGGCCATGGGAATCAGCGAGCGGAGTTATTCATACTATGAGCAGGGAAAACGGGCAGTTACCATTGAAATGCTTGTGGCATTTGCTAAGTTTTATGGAATTTCGCTCTATTATCTGACTGGTCAGATCAACAAAAAACTCCCTTTTTTAAAGTAATATTTTAAGGAATGATGTGGATAGCCCCTTTTCATAGGGGCTATGTTTTGGTAAAATACATAAGATTCGCATTATTGTGGGGGAATACGAGATGTTATATTCCGGTTATGTGCCGTTACTTCCGGTAATCAAAATGTGTTATTCCGGAAAATATACGCAAGAGGAAATGATGGCGAAAGTATCCAAAACCGGCGGACTTTTAGGCCTTTTGGGAACCGATCATATGCGGGCGATTACGGAACGTATTGAGAACGGGGACCAATGGACAGATCTCGTATACCGTGCTTTTGCCTATTATTCTGGCAGGTGATTTTGAAATGGAAGCTTTGGCAAATGGCGCTATAAGAGCTTTAAACAAAGAAGAACTGTTGGAATATACCGGAAAACCAATCTGGAATGGCTTTGATTTTGAACCGGAAGAAGAAATGACAGAAAAAGGAGGAAATAGTGAACTTTTTATTGGCAGCAGAAACTATAGGAGATATTTTTAACCGGGTTTTCAGTGGATTTGACTGGACGATCCTGGCTTTCCTTGGAGGAATCCAGAACGATTTCTTTACTCTTCTTGCAAAATTATTTACAGCCTTGGGTTCAACCACCTATGGCATTCTGTTTGGATTGTTAGGTGTGGTTTTATGCTGTTTCCGTAGAACCAGAAGAGTAGGTCTGACGATTTGCTTTTCTGTTTGCATAGGAACAATCTTAACCAATTTTATTATAAAACCACTTTTCCTGAGAGTAAGACCTTATAATTTGCTTCAGGGACATCCTGGGTTCATGCAGTGGTACATTGGAGCCGGAAGACTCTGTGAAGCGGATTATTGCTTTCCTTCCGGACATACCACCGGAGCTACAGAACTTGCCATTGGTTTAATGATTTGTCATATTCGTGCAAAAAAAGGTAAAATTGCATGGATATTCCCTTTAGGCGCATTTTTGACTGGCGTTTCCAGAGCTTATCTGATGGTTCATTATCCAACCGATGTTATTGGCGGCTGGATCATTGGTTCTGTTGCAGCAGTATTAGGATATCTTCTCAGCAACGCAGTATGTAAATTCCTTAGAAAGAGAAAACTCGACAAGAAACTTGATCTGAACCGGTATCTAAAACGAAAAGTCACGCCGAAAAAGGCTATTATAGGAATTGGTCTGGGCTGGCTATTCTGTTTTGCGGTTTCGGTGACATCCTTATTTCTGGAGTATAAGGATGAAATTCCACGCTGTGAATATAACTTAGAATATGACTGCCAGAATGAGGCTCAGATTGACAGCAAAAAATATCCGGCAATTGACGGACATTTTTACTGCAAAATCCACTGGAAGGAATTATCAAAACAGTTTGAAGAAACCGGAACCATTAACGCAGGTATTTCTAAGGAAGATGAAATAACAGAGCAACTGCCAATTCCAAATTCGGATCTGTTTACTTTTTTCAACGACCCTGTCTGGACGTCATTGAAAGACAATTTTGAAACCAATATGCCGGTGAAAATGGAAGTAACGAAGGGGAATAATGGAAAGGCAGAAATAACTGATCCAGGGGTAATAAAAACGGTATTTGACACTTTGAGAGAAGTTAAAATAGCTGACGAAGATAAATCCGGAACAACGGGAACGGACAGCAGTCTGACCATTACCTTTATTATGCCAGATTCCACCCAGAATACCATCGTCTTTAATTCTCCGAGCCAGTTGCTTTATAAAGGGAAAGTTTATTTTATAATTAATAACAATAACCTCTTTAATCTGAACATTGTTCCGGAAACAGTGCCGGAACCGGTTCCGGAAACCGAAGAAGAGTATGCGGAGGAAGAGTATGCGGAGGAAGAGGATTGGGAAGAAGAGGAATGGTAGAAGAATAAGAAATGTCCTGCAAAACCTTGAATTTTTGTCAAAGAAGACTTTACGGACTGTTTTATATTATGTTGACAATGCGTGCAATAAATTATAGAATTATTGCACGTATTTTTTCTTCTTTGTTGCGTTATTTTAGCAGAGCGACAAAGTGGTTATGAAAAATTATATTAGGAGGAAAAAACTATGAAGAAAGTTAAAGTGATGTTGATCGCAGTACTTTCACTGGTATTAGTTGCAGGCCTTTGTGCATGTGGCGGCAGCAAGCCAGCTGATGGCGGCAGTGCAAGTGGAAGTGGCTCTACAGAAGCTGGCAATAAAATTGCTAACGTTATGTTGGGCACAAACGTTATGTCACTGGATACCAACCTTGCAACAGACGGTGATTCTTTTGAAGTAATTGCTGACTGTATTGATGGCTTAACACAGATGGATGCAGAAGGCGCAGCTATTCCTGCTTTAGCAGAGAGCTGGGATGTATCAGAAGATGGATGCACCTATACTTTCCACCTTCGTGATGCAAAATGGTCCAACGGTGAAGCTGTAACAGCAAACGATTTCGTATTTGCTTGGCAGCTTGCTATGACAGCTAACGTAGAGTATAACTATATGTTCAGCTCTGATGTAGGTGCTGTAAAGAATGCAGATGCTATCCTTGGAGGAGAGGCTGACCCTACAACATTAGGCGTTAAAGCTGTTGATGAAAAAACATTAGAAGTACAGCTGGAAGTTCCTGTATCCTTCTTCCCATCACTGATGTACTTCCCAACATTCTATCCAATCAACCAGGCTTTCTATGAAGGCTTAGAAGATGGTATGTATGGAACTGGCCCGGATTCATTCCTTTCCTGCGGTGCATTTAAACTTGCAGATTACACACCGGGTACAGCAAACCTTTTAGTAGTAAAGAACCCTGACTACTATGATGCAGCTAAGGTTCAGTTAGACGGAATCAACTACCAGGTAGTTGGATCTTCTGACAACGCATTAACCGCATTCCAGAGCGGAAACTTAGACCTCGTTACCGTAAGTGGTGACCAGGTTGCAGCTGTTAAAGAATCCGGATCTATCCAGAACAACCTTAAAGTAACTGGTGCTGGATATATGTGGTACTTAACATTCAGCCAGACAGCAAACAATGCAAACGGATACCTTGCAAACGCAAACCTTCGTCTTGCATTCTCAAATGCCATTGACAGAGAAGCATTAGTTAACAACTATGTAATGGATGGTTCCCTTGCTACATATACAGCAGTTCCTCCTCAGTTCGCAGCTTCTTCTACAACTGGTGAAGACTTCTCCGGCGATCAGGAGAAATTCAAAGAGTTCTGTTCTTATGATGTAGCAAAAGCTCAGGATTACTTTGCAAAAGCTAAACAGGAATTAGGCGTTGATACATTTGCATTCACAATGATCTTCGGTAACAACGAAGGTGATGAAGTTACAAAAGTTGCTCAGGCTATCAAAGAGCAGATCGAAACAAACCTTCCAGGCGTTTCTATCACACTTGCTCCTATGACAAAGGCAGAGCGTCTTGACAAGATGCAGAATGACAACTACGAAGTAGCTCTTACTCGTTGGGGTCCTGACTACGCAGATCCTATGACATACATGGGAATGTGGGTAACAAACAATGCTAACAACTATGGTTTCTGGAGCAATGCAGAATATGACCAGATTATCAAAGATTGTACTGTAGGCGCTTACGTAACAGATTATGATGCTCGTTGGGCAGCATTATATGATGGTGAAAAGATCGTCATGAGTGAAGCTGTTATTGCACCTCTTTACACAAAAGCAAATGCAAACGTTATTTCCGGATTACTGGAAGGTGTTGAATTCCACCCAGTAGCTCTGAACAGAGTATACAAGAACGCTACACTTGCTAGATAGTTTAATAAACGTTTTTTAAGAAACAGTAATTAAACAAAAAGTTTTTGATTATCAGAGTGATCTGAAATATGGTCACTCTGATATATTCATAAAAACAAAAATACGAAGTAACCTAAAAAACGCACTTTAAGGAATACAAAAATGTCAAAATATATTATTAAAAGAGTAATAATGGCTGTTATTACGCTTTTGATCATTACGTTTGTACTGTTTTTGCTTGTCCGGATCATGCCGGGAAACCCGTTCCCATCTGAGAGAATGAGTGCAGAGGCGATTGCAGCAAAACGTGCTGAGATGGGGCTTGATAAGCCAATATTGGTGCAATTTGGTGAATATATGAAGACCGTTATTGTAAAGGGAAGCTTTGGAAAAGGTTCCTCTCTTTATAACGGTGCTCCTATTGCGACTGTTTTACCAAAATGTATCAGTAATTCGTTTCGTATTGGCGGCATATCAATATGCTTTGGTGTATTGATCGGTTTGATTCTGGGAATCGCTGCAGCGTTGAACAGAGGAAGATTCTGGGATGTATTCTGTACGGTACTTTCCATTATAGGTGTTTGTGTGCCATCCTATGTATTTATGATTTTCCTGCAGTACTTCTTTGCCTACAAGATTCCATTACTTCCGTTCTTTTTTGACAACAGTCGGTTTTTTGTGTCTTCCTTGTTGCCGGCCTTTTCCTTATCGCTGTTTTCCATGTCAACGGTAGCTCGTTTTACCAGAAACGAAATGGTTGAGGTTATGGACAGCGATTATGTACTGCTTGCCGAAGCAAAGGGAATGGTAGGAACAAAACTTGTTACCAAACATATTTTAAGAAATGCGCTCATTCCGATCGTTACCGTAATCGCTCCGTTAATTGTTGACTTATTAACCGGCGCATTGGTCGTAGAAAAAATCTATGGTATTAACGGACTTGGAAAGCTGATGGTTGACTCCATTGCGGGAGAGGGAATTGATTATAACTATGTTCTTGCTCTCGGAATCATTTATTCTGCTTTATACATCGGAATTATGTTGATACTGGATATTGTATATGGCTTGCTGGATCCGAGAATCCGTGTGTCAAGCACTAAGGAGGGATGAACGATATGAAGAAAAAGAATTTGAAAGCGTCCCTTAATGTGGCTGTTGCGGAGGCTTATATTCCAAAGGATGAGGACTTTGTGCTTGATGTCAGCAATGATATTACAACAGACAGAAACTATGCCTCCCAAGGATTCTGGAAGGGCGTTATTACAAGATTTTTCCGTAACACAAGAGCGGTTATTGGATTGGCTATCATTGTATTGATTGTCATCTTGGCGTTGGTCGGTCCAACATTCAACAAGTATGGATATACGGAAATTGTATCCAAAAATATAGAAGGTCAGGAAATCGCGGCAAGAAGTATGAAACCCCATGTTCCTTGGCTCCATAAATTATTTACCGGAGAAGAGTATACCGACAATTTCGCAGAGCATACATTTATTTTCGGTACGGATTCTCTCGGACGTGATTTATGGACCAGAGTATGGTATGGTGCACGGATTTCCTTATTGATTGCAGTAATTACAATTGTCATAGATATGCTCATAGGAATGAGCTTTGGACTTATATCGGGATATTTCGGAGGTGCAACGGATATCTGCATGCAGCGGTTTGTTGAAGTCGCAAACAGCATTCCGCGTCTGGTTATTGTAGGTGTTCTTGCGACGTTTATGCCGAAAGGAATATGGCTGGTTATTGTAGCTCTTTTACTCACAGAATGGATCGGAATGAGTAAGATTGCCAGAGCAGAAATGCTCAAGATCAAAGAGCAGGAATATATTATGGCCAGCAGAACTCTTGGAGCAAAGAATTTCCGTATTATTTTCAAGGATGTTCTTCCAAATACAATCGGACCGATTATTACCCAGGTTATGTTTTCTATTCCGACAGCAATCTTTACGGAAGCATTCCTCTCCTTTGTTGGTGTAGGTATTGTTCTTCCGCAGTGTTCTATCGGTTCCCTGATTGAAGATGGATTTAATAACATTACAACTTTGCCATATCAGATTTTACCTCCGGTTATTGTTCTGGCATTGTTAATGCTTGCATTCAACTTTGTAGGCGACGGTATTCGTGAAGCTCTGGCGCCTAGAATTGAAGATATGTAAAGGAGGGGGTTAAGTGGCAGATAAAATTCTCAATATAAAAAACTTAGACCTTACCTTTAAGACAAATGCAGGTATGGTTCACGCAATCCGTGGAGTAAACATTGATTTAGAACGTGGTGAAACTGTAGCAGTTGTAGGAGAATCCGGCTCCGGAAAATCGGTTGTTATGAAGACCGTTATGGGGATTCTTGCAGGGAATGCCATCATTAATTCCGGCGAAATCGAATATACTTACTACAATGAATTTAATGAACTGGCTACGGTAGATATTTTAAAGAAAGACCGGAAATGGATTCGAAAGAATATTAATGGTAAGCATATTGCCATGGTTTTTCAGGATCCGATGACAAGTCTTGACCCGACAATGACCATCGGTAAGCAGTTGACCGAAGGCATGAAAATGCATATGAATATGAAAGAGTCCGATGCCAATAAACGGGCCATCGAACTTCTTACCGAAGTAGGTATCACCAATCCGGAAAAGAGAATGAAACAGTATCCACACCAGCTTTCCGGCGGTATGCGACAAAGGGTAGTCATTGCGATTGCCATTTCCTGTAATCCGGAACTGTTGATCTGTGATGAACCTACAACGGCATTGGATGTTACCATCCAGGCAAAAATTCTGGAATTGATCAAAAAACTTCAGAAAGAACGTGGCATTTCCGTTATTTATATTACCCATGACTTAGGTGTTGTTGCAAAAGTTGCGGATTATGTAAATGTTATGTACGCAGGAAAAATTGTAGAAGTAGGTAATATTGAAGAAATCTTCTATGACCCGAAACATCCTTATACCTGGGGCCTTCTTTCGGCAATGCCAGATCTGGAAACCGATGATGCAAGACTTTATACCATTCCAGGTTCTCCGCCAAACCTTCTTCACGAAGTAAAAGGAGATGCTTTTGCACCTCGTAACCAGTACGCCCTGAAAGTGGATAAATTGGCAGAACCGCCAATGTTTAAAGTTTCTGAAACCCATTATGCAGCTACTTGGCTGCTCGACCCGAGAGCTCCGAAGATTGAAATGCCGGAAGAGTTAAGGAGAAGAATTGACCGTATGTTAAAGGAGGCGAATGCAGATGGCAGCGAATTGTGATGCAGAGCCGATTTTAAAAGTTGAGCATATGAAACAGTATTTCAAAATGAGTTCAAAGTTTACGGTGAAAGCTGTTGACGATGTTAGTTTTGAAATCTACCCCGGGGAAACCTATGGTCTGGTAGGAGAATCCGGCTCCGGAAAAACGACAATCGGACGTGGGATTATCCGCTTATATGATCCGACAGATGGAAAAATAACTTTTAATGGTATCGATATTTCCGGAAAGTTAAATAAAGAAGCAAGAGCAGAATTGCGTACAAAGATGCAGATGATCTTCCAGGACCCTATGGCATCCCTGAATCCTAGAAAGAAGATCGGCGATATTATCGGAGAAGGTCTGGATATTCATCATAGCTTTGCTTCGAAAGAAGAAAGAAAAGAACAGATTGACCGGATTCTTGCAAAGGTTGGTCTGGCAAAAGAGCATTATGACCGTTACCCATATCAGTTCTCCGGCGGACAGCGACAGAGAGTTGGTATCGCAAGAGCTTTAATCATGAACCCGGACCTTATCATCGCAGATGAATGTATTTCCGCGTTGGATGTTTCCATTCAGGCCCAGGTAGTTAACTTGATGAAGGATATTCAGGAAGAAACCGGTTCCGCCTATTTATTTATTGCTCATGACCTTTCCATGGTAAAATATATTTCGGATCGCATCGGTGTTCTTCATTTAGGCCGGATGCTTGAGACTGGTACTACCGATGAGATTTTCTCAAATCCGCTTCATCCGTATACCAGAAGTTTACTTTCTGCAATACCGAGCCCGAACCCGCGAACCGAAAAGGCAAGGATTTCCTTAGCTTATGATTATGCTACCAGCGGAATTGACTACGATAAGGGAACTTTAACCCACATCAGCGGTACTCATTATGTTCATGGAACAGAAGAGGAAATAGCAAAATGGCAGGCGGAAAATAACTAAAAGAAAACAGGTTAATAATAAAAGGGAATCTGATAATCAGGTTCCCTTTATTTTTTATGTCCATAATATGTCAAGTTCATAATGTCATAGAAAGTTCCAGGTCTTTTTGTCAATTTTGTTCAAGACTACATAAAATAGAAAAAACAAGTTGCACAAAAACTCCAAAACAATTAAAATAGCCTATGTATGTAGATGAATCTATGCTGGAAAAGTGGGCATAGGTTTGTCTGTTTACGTACTATACTAAGGAGCAGAAAAATGATTAAGTATTTGGTAAAGAGGATTGTTCTCGCAATCGTTACCATATGGGCAGTAGCAACCCTTACATTTTTCCTGATGAATGCTGTTCCTGGAGGTCCATTCCTTTCTGAAAAGGCAATCAGCCCACAGGCAACCGCAGCATTAGAGGCAAAGTATGGTCTGGATAAACCTTTGATCCAGCAGTATTTTACTTACATAGGGGATGCCCTTCATGGCGATTTTGGAGACAGTCTGAAACAAAGAGGAAGAACAGTAGCTGATATTATTGGAATGAAATTCCCTGTGTCTGCAAAGGTCGGAGGAATATCCGTCTTAGTCGCATTAATTTTCGGCTCATTGCTAGGTTGTATAGCTGCGATAAATCGAGGGAAGATCATGGACAGCATAGTCAGCGTTGTATCCACGTTGGGTATTGCCGTTCCGAGTTTCGTGTTGTGTACGTTCCTTCTGTTTATTTTCGGTGTTAGATTAAAGTGGCTCCCAACAATGGGGCTTTCCACTCCAGCCCATTATATAATGCCGGTAATTGCGTTGGCGTTTTACCCAACTGCATACATTATGAGACTGATGAGATCTTCCATGCTCGACGTTTTAGGACAGGACTATATGCGTACAGCTAAGGCAAAAGGTCTTTCTGGAAAGGCTCAGTTATTTAAGCACGCTTTAAGAAATGCTATTCTGCCAGTAGTAACTTACGTAGGACCTATGCTTGCGTATACGATTACAGGTAGTTTCGTTGTAGAGAAAATTTTTGTCATTCCTGGATTGGGCGGCGAATTCATCGGTGCTATTCAGGGACGTGATTATACATTGATCATGGGTACAACTATTTTCCTTGCAGTTTTAATTATTGTAATGAATGTTATTGTCGATATTGTATATAAACTGATCGACCCAAGAATTAATCTTAAATAGGGAGGAGGAGAGAAATGACTAAAAACCCATTAAGTGCTCATATCAGACTTAATCCGGAAGATTTCGCTCCTGCTTCTGATGCGCAGAAAGCCAGCCAGGTTGTTATGCGTGAAAGCGTAAGCTTCTGGAAAGACGGTTTCCGCCGTCTGATGAGAAATAAAGTTGCAGTTGTCAGTGCGATTGTAATTATTCTTATTATGATTTTTGCATTTATTGTTCCGCTGTTTTATCCATATAAGTATGAAGTACAGTACAAAAATGCAAACAACTTAAAACCTTTTAAATATTCCGTAGAAGAGCAGGCACGGATTGATGCGGGAGAAAAAGTATTCCCACATATTTTCGGTACGGACAAAATGGGCCGTGACTATGCGATCCGTGTTATGGTCGGAACAAGAATTTCCCTGTTAGTAGGTATTGTTGCCACTGCCATTATTTTGGTTATCGGTTCTCTTTATGGATCCATTGCCGCTTTTTTCGGAGGCTGGGTCGACATCATAATGATGAGAATTGTCGATATCATCTATACGATACCGGATATACTTCTTATCGTATTGTTGTCCTTTGCTTTAAAGGCCCCATTAAATAATCTGGCAACAACTCCGGGATTTACCTGGATCGGCAGAGTAGGCCCGAACCTTATCAGTATTTTCATCGTTTTCGCATTATTGTACTGGGTTGGTATGGCACGTATGGTACGAAGCCAGATTCTTACATTAAAGGAAAGCGAATATGTAACAGCAGCCAGAGCATTAGGCGTAGGCAGAGGGAAAATTATTAAAAAGCATCTGCTTACCAACTGTATCGGTACCTTGATCGTTACTACAACACTGCAGATTCCATCCTCCATCTTCACAGAGAGCTTCTTAAGCTTCCTGGGTATGGGTGTTGCAGTTCCGCTCCCATCTTTAGGAAGCTTGGCTAGTGATGCAATCAATGGTATCGGAACAAATCCACATTTGCTCTTCATTCCTGCGATCGTTATCTGTTTAGTAATTTTAAGTTTTAACCTTTTAGGCGATGGTCTTCGTGATGCATTTGATCCTAAACTGAAAGATTGAGAAAGGCGAAAAAATGGACGAAAAATATTTAGTCGATATTCAGCATGAGCGCCTTTCCTTCTTCACTCCGGCAGGAGAAGTTAAGGCTTTAAGCGATGTATCTATTCATTTAAAAGAAGGTGAAGTTTTAGGTATCGTAGGTGAGTCCGGCTCCGGTAAGTCTGTTACGGCTTATTCCCTTATGGGACTGACTGCTTATCCTGGACGTATTATTGGCGGAACTCTTCAATTCAATAACCATCAGGTGGAAACCATGACGGAAAAAGAAATGAGAAAAATCCGCGGTAATGAAGTATCTATTATTTTCCAGGATCCTATGACCAGCTTAAATCCTGTATATACCATAGGAAATCAGATTGTAGAAGTAATCCGTCTTCATACTGGTAAGAACAAACAGGAAGCAAAGGCACGTGCCAAAGAACTGTTAGAACTGGTTGGTATCAACGAACCGGATAAACGTCTGAAACAGTATCCGCATGAGCTTTCCGGTGGTATGAGACAGAGAGTCATGATTGCCATTGCGCTGGCTTGTGAACCAAAGCTTTTGATTGCCGATGAACCGACAACCGCCTTGGATGTTACCATTCAGGCTCAGATCTTAGAGCTGATGATGGAACTGAAAGAAAAACTGGGTATGGCGATTATCATGATTACCCATGATTTGGGAGTAGTAGCAAGTATCTGTGATAATATTGCCGTTATGTATGCCGGCAAGATTGTTGAATATGGAACTACGGACCAAATTTTCTATGAGCCAAAGCATATGTATACCAAAGGCCTGATCCGTTCCATTCCGCATATTGATGCCAAGGAACACGAACGACTGGTTCCGATTGAGGGCTCTCCGGTCGATCTTTTAAATCCTCCTCCAGGATGCCCGTTTGCACCTAGATGTGAGGCTTGTATGCAGATTTGCTTAAGAGAAATGCCTCCGGTAACACAGTTTGAAGGAAGCCATATTACACAGTGCTGGCTGAACCAGAAAGAAGAGTTTGAGAAAGGAGAGTATCATGAGTGACGATTTTATCAAGGTAGAACACTTGAAACAGTACTTTCCTGCAGGTGGCTTTGGAAAAAATAAAAAGTTCGTTCAGGCTGTAGATGATGTTTCATTTACAATCAATAAGGGTGAGACCTTAGGCTTGGTAGGTGAGTCCGGCTGTGGAAAAACCACCACAGGAAGAGCTCTTTTAAGACTTTATGAGCCGACTGGTGGACGTTTTGAATATGATGGAGATGTTATTTTCGACGTAGAGAAGAAAGAATTTGCAAAAATGCTTCCTTATCGTAAGAGAATGCAGATTGTTTTCCAGGATCCTTATGCCAGCCTTGACCCACGTATGACCGTTGGTGATATTGTAGGGGAAGCGATTGATACCCATCATCTGGCAGCGAATAAAAAAGAGCGTTATGATATGGTTATCGAAATGCTGGAAAGAGTTGGATTGAACTCAGAGCATGCAAACCGTTATCCTCATGAGTTCTCCGGTGGACAGAGACAGCGTGTCGGTATTGCAAGAGCTTTGGCAGTTAAACCGGAATTCATCGTATGCGATGAGCCGATTTCTGCATTGGACGTTTCGATTCAGGCACAGGTTCTGAATATGTTTGAGGACCTTCAGAATGATCTGGGCTTAACTTACTTATTTATTGCCCATGACCTTTCTGCCGTAAAACATATTTCCAACCGTATCGGCGTTATGTATCTGGGAACTATGGTTGAACTTGCGGATAGTTTTGAAATTACCCAGCATCCGATTCATCCATATACACAGAGTTTGATTTCTGCAATCCCTATTGCGGATCCAAAGTTAGCCAGAGCCAGCAAGAGAATTATTCTGGAAGGTGATGTGCCTAGCCCGGTAAACCCTCCTTCCGGATGCAGATTCCGTACCAGATGCAAATATGCTACGGAACAGTGCGCTCTTGAAAAACCGGAGTTCAAGGAAGTAGAACCTGGACATTTTGCAGCTTGTCATAATCTGGACAAGTGCAACTAAACGATTACAACCTTTTCGGAGGTTATAATAAAAAGTTTTTATAAAAATTTTTTTAACACAATTAGGAGGAAACAAAAATGACAAAGAAAGTGCTTGCGATTGTACTCGCAGCGGCTGTTGTTTTCGGTCTCGTAGCTTGTGGAAGCAATAATCCACAGCCAGCAGGCAGCGGAAGCGAACAGCCAGCAGGCGAAAAGATTCTTTCTGTTCAGATTGGACCTGATCCAGAAACAATCGATCCTGCTCTTAACAGCGCTGTTGATGGCGGTAACATGATTCTTCACCTTTTCGAAGGTCTTCTTATCGTTGATCAGGACGCTAAATTACAGCCAGGACAGGCTGAATCATGGGAGACATCAGAAGATGGTCTTACATGGACATTCCATTTAAGAGATGGTCTTAAATGGTCAGACGGAACAGATCTTACAGCTGAAGACTTCGTATACAGCTGGAAGAGAGTTTGCGATCCTATGACAGCAGCTCCATATGCAGAGACTGTTTTAGGAATGGTAGAAGGATTTGACAAGGCTATCGAAGGCGACCTTGATGCTCTTAATGTAAAAGCAGTTGATGCTAAGACATTAGTAGTTCAGCTCGCTACACCATGTCCATTCTTCGGATCATTAGCAGCATTTGCTACATTAAGCCCAGTTCAGAAAGCTACTATCGAAGCTAATGGTGATGCATGGGCAGTTTCAGCAGAGACATTTATTTCTAACGGACCTTTCTACATTGCAGAGTGGGTACCAGGTTCTCATATCTTAGCTAAGAAGAACCCTAACTACAGAGACGCAGCTTCCATCAAACTTGACGGAATCCGTTTCAACCTCATTGAAGATGCTAACGCTTCTTACAGTGCATACCAGAGCGGCGAAGTTCTTATGATCAAGGATGTTCCTACAGAAGAAATTCCTTCATTAAAAGATTCTGACGAGTTCTACATCGATCCAATGATCGGTACATACTACATTTCCTTAAACGATGCTAAGGCTCCTTTCGACAACGCAAAAGTTCGTAAAGCATTAAGCCTTGCAATCGACAGAGAGTATGTTGCTAACACATTAATGCAGGGCACATACCTTCCAGCTTACAACTTCATGGGACCTGGCTGGGTAATCGATGGTGTTGAATTCTATGAGAAACCATACATCAGTGAAGATTACGAAGCTAACTTAGCAGAAGCTAAACAGTTATTAGCAGAAGCTGGTTACCCA
This sequence comes from Lachnospiraceae bacterium, assembly GCA_045600845.1. Lineage (GTDB taxonomy): Bacteria > Bacillota > Clostridia > Lachnospirales > Lachnospiraceae > RGIG5612. The sequence continues at coordinate 33,422 of JAZRYR010000036.1, forward strand.
GATGGCGCTGGCCTTCCACAGATTACTTATTCAACAAACGATGCTGGATACCACAAGGTTGTTGCTGAATACTTACAGCAGGCTTGGGCAGAGTTAGGCGTTGACCTTAAGGTTGATGTTGTTGAATGGGGTTCATTCACACCAATGAGACGTAACGGCGATTATGAAATCTCACGTAACGGCTGGGTTGGCGACTATGATGATCCTTCCAACATGTTAGACTTACTCTACAGCACAAACGGAAACAACGATGGTAAATTCAATAACGCTGCATACGATGAGCAGATGGAAATCTCCAGATCCACAATTGATCCTGACGTTCGTAGAACAGCTCTTCATGCTGCAGAAGATATCCTTATGGAAGAAGCTGCTTGCATCCCAGTTGCATACTACGCTGACTTCTATCTGATGAGCAACAAGATCTCTGGCGCATGGCATTCACCATATGGCTACTGGTTCTTCATGTATGCTGACATTCAGTAATCTTTGATTATCTGTATTTAGTTAAATAACTTAAAGCTGCTCTGCATTTGCAGGGCAGCTTTTTTATGGTATGACGGCTTACTGTTTCTTAATAAGGAATTATTCTCTTGTGTGCCATATAAATAAGCTGCATTGTTTTAATGAATTATTTTTGATATACTACTATTAATAATAATAATCAGGAGGCATATCATGGCTGCAAAGAAAGAAGATTTAAAAGAAAAGTTATTTTACAAACCAGGCAACGGTTATGATTCATTAACAGCTGCAGAAGAGAAGAAAATGGAAGCTTACTGCGAAGACTATAAGGATTTCCTGAATCACGGAAAGACCGAAAGACTTTGCGTAAACTATTGCATCGAGCTGGCAGAAAAGAAAGGCTTTAAGGCTTACAAAGCAGGCATGAAGCTGAAAGCCGGCGATAAAGTTTATTTTAATAACAGAGGCAAAGCAATTATGCTGGCAGTTATCGGAACCGAGAAACTGGATAAGGGCATTAACCTTACTGCAGCTCATACCGATGCTCCTCGTCTGGACCTGAAACCAAGCCCACTCTATGAAGATGGTGAAATGGCTTACTTAAAGACACATCATTACGGCGGCGTTCGTAAATACCAGTGGTTAGCTAGAAACTTAGAGCTTTATGGTGTTGTTGTTTTAAGAGATGGTTCTGTTGTTGACGTTAACATCGGCGCTGATGAAAACGATCCACAGTTCATTATCGAAGACCTTCTTCCACATTTAAGAAAACCTACCGACAATGAGCCTTTAGATAAAGCAGTTCCTTCTGAGATTCTGAACGTTTTAGTAGGATCCCGTCCAATCGGCGGAAAAGATGAGTCCGAACGTGTTAAAATGGGCATCTTAAAGATTCTCAATGAGAAATATGGTATCGAAGAAGAAGACTTTATTTCTGCAGAATTAGAAGTTGTTCCAGCTGGAAAAGCTAGAGATATCGGCTTTGACCGAAGCTTAATTTCTGCTTACGGACATGACGACAGAGTATGTGCTTATGCAGAAATGGCAGGCCTTTTCGATGCAAAGAACCTGAAGAAGACCGGCGTCTGCATCTTCGCAGATAAAGAAGAAATCGGTTCTGTAGGCGTTACCGGCATGCAGTCCGAAGCTTTTGAATGGTTCATGGGAGACCTTTGCAAAGGCCAGAAGGTAGATATGAAAGACTGCTTCGCAAATTCATTCTGTGTAAGTGCTGATGTTACCGCGGCTTATGATCCAAACTATGCAGAAGTATTTGAAAAACGCAACGACTCTAAGATCAACTATGGTGTAGCTTTCTGCAAATATACCGGCCATGGCGGAAAAGGCGGTGCTTCCGATGCCTCCGCAGAAGTAGTTGGAAAATTAAGAAAACTGATGAATGATGCCGGCGTTGTATGGCAGATGACCCAAATGGGTAAAAACGAGCAGGGCGGCGGCGGAACCGTAGCTCTTTACATGGCAAACAGAAACATCGACACCATCGATGCAGGCGTTCCTGTTTTATCCATGCATGCTCCTTATGAAACAGTTTCTAAATTCGACTGCTACATGACATATAAATGCATGAAGACAGTTTTTGAAAAAGCGTGAAAATTGTTCGATAACAACATAAATTCCTCGAAAATTCGATTTTGAATTTTCATCGAAGTGAGAGAAAAAATAAAGAGAACAAATAAATAAAAATCTTAAATGATATTATAATTTTAAGGCAACTCTCAAAATTGGGAGCTGCCTTTTTCAAACTATTTTCATTGTCCTAATACATAAATATATCGTATAATAATATACAGAGAACACAAAAAGGAGAAGAAATCATGGAAGAAAATAAAGAGTTACAAAAACTTAAAGAGGAAGTTGAAACTCCGAATAATAAATTCATTGAGCTGACTGATGAAGAACTTGAAGATGCGGGCGGAGGTGAAATGTTAGTTATTAATATGTATCGATGCCAGAAATGTGGAAAATCTTTCTTCCAAAGAGGAAATACAAGCTATGTCATCTGTAAATGCGGTGGTTCTGCAAGACGGGTAAGTCCCATGTCTTGAAGCGTAGAATTTAGAGCTGTTTTTAAATATTAATGATGTTAGGGTAAGCGTTACAATGTTTTTATACTGTTTAACGTTACATCGAACCAATATATAGAATACGAATCTTGTATATATGGATATAAAAGAAAATAACCTTCAAAGACAGAAGATGAATTCTTAGATGGCACAAAAAGATGTTAAGATTGCAATAATTTAACTTCTATATATAATAGAAGAAAGAAGGTTTGAATTATACTTTGTCACGTAACACCCTCACTTCCTCGAAAATTCGATTTTGAATTTTCATCGAAGTGAGAGAAAAAATAAAGAAACAAACCAAATAAAAATCTTAAATGATATTATAACTTTAAGGCAGTTCTTAAATTGAGAGCTGCCTTTTTCAAACAGTTTTTCATTGTCCTCATACATAAATATATCATATAATAATATATAGAGAACACTAAATGGAGAAGAAAACACATGAACGATAATAATGATAAAAATCTAAATATTGAAAACGCAGAAGACTCGGAATTGGAACAAGTTAGTGGGGGAGAAATAATTCCATGGAAAAAAAGAGAACCAAAACTAAAACCAACTCCACAATCGGTAGAAGAAAAGTGTTGTGACTTTTATAATACGGACATAACACCGTTTCTTGTAAATAGTAAAGAATTGTATCCTTATTGTAAATGGTGCATCAATTGGCACAGAACGTATTGTTTAAAAGGACATTTCTAAAGGAGAAAAAGCGGAAATGTAAATCGGAGGGGGAGTCCTCTTAAATACACACTCGCTTTTACAGGACTTCCCCTCCGTCTTGTTTGGTCATTTAGATTGAAACTATTTTGCTCTTTTTCTTATTCCTATTGCAATTCCAGTTGCTGCCAATGCAAGTGCGAACATTGCGCCGTAGATGAATAAATCGTTTCTGTCACCTGTTGGCGGGTTGTCCTGTACAAGGATGAACTCGCCGTTAAATACCATCTCTTCATTTCTTGAAGGAAGGTCTCCCGCTTTTGCTGAGTAGTAAATGCGCTTAAGTCCGCTGTTAAGACACATATCCTCCAAGTTGTCCGTCTTGTCTATAGTGAATGAAGTGAGGTCAATCTCTGTGAGGGCTTCGCAGCCTTCAAACATTGATTCCATTTCATCAGCATTTTCTGTATTAAAGTTTGTCAGATCAAGTGATTTAAGTTTTGGGCTGTTAGCAAAAAGTCCAAGCATAAACATAACATTGGATGTATCTAACATGCTAACGTCCAGTGTCTCTAAGCTGTCGAGGAACATGAACATTTTTCTGATTGAAATTACGTTTTTCATTGTAAAGTTCTTTCCAAGGGTAAGGCTTGTAAGGCTGCTGCAGCCTGCAAACATTCCTTCTGCATCAATGACTGCGTCTGTCTTGAAATTACTTACGTCTAATGAGGTAAGTGATCCACAATCGCTGAACATAAATTGCATATATTCTACGTTTGATGTATCAATTCCGCTCATGTAAAGTTTTTCCAGATCAGCGCAGAATGAAAACATGCCTGACATGTTAGTAACGTTTGATGTATCAATTCCATCCAGATTTATTTCTTCTAATACAAATGCACCCATGAACATGTCTGACATATCTTCTACTTTTGACGTATCAAGATTGCTTATGTCTACTTTTTCAAGTGCATTATCGAAAAGATCGTTCGGCTTGAGTTCTCCTAGCATTTTTCCTCTTATATCATCTGCTTTTGTAGACTTAGGAAATGAGAACAATTCTTTCATTGTTACGCTTTCATAAATAACTTTATCGCCGTTCTCAGATACCACGAAACTTGTTGCATCTTTGCATGCTGCATGGATTACGTCATAATCAATATGAACAGATGTTGCAGTTGTAACACCTTGTTCAATAAAATCCTGAAGCGCGGGAACAACTACGTCTTCGCCTGATCCGTTGTATTTTGTTAACATAATCTCTCCAGCAAAATCATCATACTCCCATTCCGTTATAATGCCCGTTGCTGGCTCAGCTTTTGCTGGTGTATTGAAAACCAATAATAAAAATACAGCAAGCAGGGCCGTCGTTAAAATAGACAAAATTTTCTTTTTCATCATTAAACCTCTCTTATGTCACATTATTTTATGTAAAAATAACCTTTAATCTACATATTATTCTAACTATACACATGTAGAAAAAACCAATTCTATCTTACAATAAAGATAACAGTTTATCTACAAAAAATTTCGGTTATTTCACTTTGATGTTTGACGTTTCTTCTTTCAAAGCGGTGGTTGCTCTGCATTAGGAACAAGGGCAAAAAACGGGGATGTTTTAATTGGCAGAAATCTCGATTTAACTGTTTCACAGTTCCCGTGCTATGTTACTCACGTAAATCCGGTTGATGGTTTTAAGTATAAAACTATAAATTTTACTTATGATGAATTATTTTTAGAAGGAGATAAATACGCAGAGCTCCTTAAAAAAGGTAAAATTGATGAAGAATATTATAACGCGCTGCCTTTGCTTGCATCTGATTCCTTCAATGAAAAAGGTCTCTATATCGAGTACAATATGAGAGCTTATGAAGATTATATGATATGTAGTGGAACTAATCCGGATTCTCCTAACCGGATTTGCACAATCTCACTTCCATTTGTTGTTGCTGCAAACTGTGCTACCGTTGATGAGGCTTTAAATTATATTCGTAACGATATTGATGTATACACCATGCTTGATGAATCAGTAGCATCAGGTTGGAACCTCTGTTTTATGATTGGTGATGCTACCGGAGAATACGGTTTAATAGAAATTGCCCGTAACGAAGTAATGTATCTTCCATATCAGCATGGCCAGGGAAACTATTATATAACTCCTAAATGGAACGTTCTTTCCGAAGGACAATCCGGTTACGGAAGACTTCAATTTGGCATTGAACGTATTGATCAGGTTCAGACCGAAGAAGAAATGACTGATTTAATGGAAGAAATAATGTGGAGGAATGAAATCCTCAATGTCGAATATGCAAAAAGAGCTGCAAACGGTCATGTTCAATTCTTAAATAAGGATGGCGAGCCTTCTCTTGATTGGAGAAGCGATAATGTGAAATTAATCCCTGTTAATGAAGAAGGCAAATATGTTGATATATATGCTGAAAACCCAACTGAAGAGGCTAAACTTGTAAAAAGCTATAAAGATGCATCAGTTAGAATTAAAGCTGGTCAGGGCTTAGAAGGTGATGAAGAAAAAGCTAATTTGTATCAGGAATATTTAAACAGAAGTGGTCTGTATTGGGTGTCAGATGATGCTAATTTTGAAGAACTTCAAAAGGGGTTAATTGATTACTATAAATATTCAGGAATCAAAGATATGCTGGAAGAATACCATAAAGGAAACGAGAAACCTTTAAGAGACAATTCAAATATTTGGACTACGGCATTATCAATTTCAGCGAATTGTACTCAAAAGAGAATAACAGTTAAGTTTTGGGAAAAACCTAATACGGTTATGATTTGGCAATTCTAAATAATATATTTAAATTTATTTATTATTTACAAAATAAACCCTATTGCGTTGTTATGCAGTAGAGTTTCTTTTTTACGGTGTTGATAAATACGTTGTATATCTGTCACAAAATGGCAGTTCTTAAATTGGGAGCTCCCTTTTTCAACGTTTTTTCATTGTCCTCATACATAAATATATCGTATAATAATATATAAAGAACACTAAAAGGAGAAGAAAACACATGAATGATAATTTTGATAAAAATCTTAATTTAGAAAATTTAGAAGACTCGGAATTAGAGCAAGTTAATGGCGGACGCAAAAAACCAAAACCTACACGTGAAAAGAAGAAACCTGAAAAGCACCATGGAAATGATGGACGGACGCATTGTCCACGATGTAAAGCGGTTAAATTGTTTCA